>JBBRFL010000001.1:0-241304 GCA_038224325.1 Thermoanaerobaculia bacterium
CACGAGCACCTCCCGCAGAGTCCGCCCGTCGACCCACTCCATCGCGATCCAGGACACGTCTCCCGTGTCGCCGACGTCGTAGATCGTGACGATCGACGGATGGTTGAGGACCGACGCGGCCCGCGCTTCGACCTGGAACCGGCTGCGCAGCGAGGCGTCGCCCACGAGCCTGGGGGAAATGACCTTCAGCGCCACGTCGCGACCCAGGCGCGTGTCGCGACCCCGATAGACCTCTCCCATCCCCCCGATCCCGAGGAGATCCTGGATTTCGTACGGACCGAGTCGGTCTCCGAACTGCAACGGCATGGAGCGAGCCTGGATGATCTTACGTGGTCCGTCGGACCGGGAGCCGCCTCCGGGAGACGCCTTAGGGCACGTCTCTAGTTTCGGGAAGGCCCTTAGGAGTCGCCGCGCAGGACGGCGCGGGCGGTCGCGAGCAGTCCGATCCCGAGGGCCAGGAGTCCCCAGGCCCGAGAGCGTCGGGATGCTGGACCCCTCGATCGCCGTGATCGCGGTCGAGGAATCGTTGGAACCATTGGGGTCCGGCTCGTTGCCGCGGTCGGCGTGCCGGGCGCGGCCGTCGGCGTCGTGGTCGGAGTGCGGGCGACCGTGTTCGTCAGCGTCGGAGTCGAGCTCGGGCTCTGAGTCGGACTCACGGTGGCAGTGGGAGTGAGTGTCGGAGTGCTCGTGGGCGTATTGGTGGTCGTGTTGGTCGGGGGGCTGGTCAACGTTCGGGTGGCCGTCTGAGCCGGCAGCTGGCAGGCCGCGTGCATCAGGCGGGCTCCGATGCACGACTCGTCCTCACCTCACGGAGCGGGGCCGATCTGCCCGAACTGCACGCAGGCTCGAAACCTCAAGGTCCGCATGAAGGGTCCCGGGCCCGACCCGGCGGAGAAGGAGAAGTCGTCCGACCTCTTCTTCGTCTGCGAGCGGTGCGGGACGACGATGCGGGACAGGCGAAAGCGCCCCCGGGAGGCCCCACCGCGCTGGTAGAGCCCGTCCAAACGAGCAGGTGCGGAGCTCTGGGCGGCTGCGGTACAGTCCGCCCCATCAACACTCCGTCGGAGGGCGAGCGGTCGGAGGCGATGGGCCCGAACCCCATCTGCCAGACCTGCGACCAGACCCGCGGCGTGCGCATCCCGATGAAGGGCCCCGTCAAGCATCCGCAGGACAAGACGCCCACGCTCTTCTTCGTCTGTGAGCGCTGCAACAGCACCCTTCGGGACCGCAGAATCGCGCCGCGGGGAGCCCGCAGGGACAGCTGATCGCCGGAATTCCCCGCGCCCTTCGCGTTATGACCGCTGAAATGCGCGTGAGTCGGAGAGCCGTCGGCCTGGCAGCCCTCATCGGGTTTCTCGCGGTGACCTCCTGGTCATCCGGACTGGTGCCTACACCCTGCTGCTCGGCGTCATGCGAACGCTGCCCCGCGACGTTCTGCAATGGGAACGCGGCGAGCGCGTCACTCAGGGCGGACCTCGTTCCGCCGCTCGCGCTCACGAGCGGCCTTTCCCTCATGATCTCCGGATATGCGATCCGCCACGAGTCGGCCCCGCTCTCCGCCTTCCGATCTCCGGAGTACCGACACCCGCTGCGAAACTGATCGATCCGTCCTCCCGGATCCTCAGTTCGACTTCGAAACCCCAACTCTTGGAGGAAAAATGAAGAAGATTCTCGGAAGCCTGGCTCTCGCTCTCGTGATCGCGGGCTCGGCACTCGCCTCGACGGGCTCCCGGATGGTCTGTGAGAAAACGGGAACGGTCGTCGATTCCTGCTGCTGCGTCGTCAAGGACGGAGCGATGATCTGCGCCCTGACCGGCGAGCGGGTCGAGACCTGCTGCTGCAAGCCCGCGTAGGGCATCTTTTCCTGAGCGCCGGGCGGGCAACTGCCCGGGGCTTCTTCGGCGACTGGTGCACCACGAGAACAGATCGGAGGAATCGCACGAGGCCTGGTGGGACCGTATCGGCGCTGGGCACTCAACGTATAATTAAAATCCCAGACTCCAAGCGCCGCCGATGAATCTTTCCAGATTTGGCGATTGGTAATCGAGAAGGAGAACTCAAGAATGAAACGCAATCTCTTTCGGCTGGTGGCGTGCTTGGGCTTCTTCGGGTTTCTTTCGTTCTCGGCTCCGGCGCTCGCCCAGACCGCGCCCCCGCTGGGCGTGGTGCAGCAGTTTTCGGTCCTGGGTAACTCGGGAGTGACGGGCTCGACCGGTTTGGGCACCGTCGTCACCGGAGACGTCGGCTCTTCTCCAACCGCCTCCATTTCGAACTTTCCACCCTCGACCGTCTCTCCTCCATTTGCCCTCCACCTCACGAATGACTTGACCGTGCAGCAGGCTCGCACGGACGCCATCGCAGCCTATGGCTTTCTGGCCGCCGAGGGGCCCGGGACGGTGCTCGCCGCTCAACTGGACGGAGCCGTGCTCACCACCGGCATCTATTCTTTTACGGGAGGAGCGGCTGACCTGGCCGCCCTGGGAACTCTGACTCTCAACGGGCCCGGCGTGTTCGTCTTCCAAGTGGATAGCGGGCTCACGGCGAACGTCGGCTCCAATGTCGTGGGTACGGCGGATCCCTGCAACGTGTTCTGGCGGATCGGTACCTCGGCGACTCTGAACGGAATCGCCTTTCGGGGAAACGTCTTCGCGGATGCGAGCATCACCGTGGGGTCCGGTTCGAATGTGACCGGTAGGTCCATAGCGGGAACAGGGCCAGCTGGCTCGGTGACCATGGCCGGCGCCGGCGGCAACTCGATCGGAGGGTGCGCCTTCCTGCCACCGCCTCCAACACCGACTCCAACGCCTCCTGCCACCCCGACTCCAACGCAGGGGGGCCCAACACCGACTTCAACCCCTCGCGGCGGCGTCGCGCCCGTCCCCACGCTTTCCGGGTGGGCGATGATCATGCTCACTGCCCTCTTGGCCCTGGTTGGCTTCGCGGCTATGCGCAGGCAATGATCCAGAAGGGCAATTTCCCTACTCCGGCACGAGAGAACGCGGGCGCTCGGAAATCGTCGGAACGTGAGGCATAAGGTTGGTGGCGGTGCAGGGATTTGAACCCCCGCAGGACTAGCCTCCGTCCGCCACGGTCCGCCGCAAGCGCCTGAGAAATCGGCGCTTGCTTTTGGTGGGCTGAGGGCGTCCCGATCAGGCAGAAGGCGGTTAGCGGCGGGCAGGTCGCTGACAATCTCGCTGACAATTTTCCCGGTGCAACTGCGTCGGCGAGGAGCGGGTCGCCAGCCGTCGCCGGGTAGAGGCGGTTGGGAGAAACGAACTCCAAATGAATTGGCAGCGTAAGGGGCGCGAGATTGGCCGCTACGCTTGTACCGGGCGGCGGGGGCACTTGCGTCAATTCTGTTAGCGAGCCCGCACCGCCGAGGAGGACGGAGAGAAGCACGATGAGCGCGCTTACGCTGTTTGGGGTTTTCTCGGTCACAGCGATGCTGGTCTGCTACGCGATGGAGGACCGGAGCGCGTGGTTCATCTTGGCCTTTGCCGTAGCTTGCGTGTTGGCGTCGGTCTACGGTTTCCTTCAAGGAGCTTGGCCCTTCGGGGTCGTCGAGGTCATTTGGTCGGTCGTGGCGGTCGCCCGCTGGCGTCGGGCGAAGAATTCAAGCTGACGGAGAACTAGCCTACGAGCCTGCTCCGGTTGCGCTTGACAGCCGCCGGACGATCCTCGATATGTTGCGGAGGCAGCAGATCCCGGCAGGATTCTTCACTTCGCAGGCGCAATGACCTGCCCTGACCTCGGCTGTGATGACCGAGGGAATATCGGTTTCTCCACGGGCTGCGAGATCCCTTCGGAGATCCTCCTCGACGTAGCCGAAGCAGTAGCAGATCGGGATGGGGTCGGCCTTCTCCTTCTGCCCGACCCTAACGAGGAGGTCGCTCTTGCGGAAGGTCGAGTTCGCGCGGTCGAAGTAGACGATCTCCAGTCAGGGTCGGGGCAGAAGCGGTACGCCTCTCCGTCGAGACGCCTCAGACCGTCGCCGATCAGGAGCGCCTTTACCGTCACTAGCTGGACTGGCGACCCCACGGAGGGAGACTGGCGCCTGGGGGTGCACCGGCAAGGGTGGCTTCGTGCTGTACGACATCAAGCGCACCGCGATCGGCTCCTTCTTCGATGCCGGACTCTCCGAGGCCGAAGTCGAGCACTTCAGGGGCCACAAAACTTCCCCGGATGGTCCAGCGGTATCACGTCAAGAATGCTGACCGTCACTGTGCGGCGATCCGGAAGCGTGACGAATACTTCGAGAGGCGGCTCGCTGACAAGCGCGGACATCTCGCAGACATGCGCGGGTCCCAACGAGCGCGTGCAGCGGAGTCGCTAGTCCCGCGCGACCTTACAACGGCTAGAGAATAGAATCCTCGCCGCGGTCATCCGATGACACTCTCCGCCGGTACTCGCCTCGGCCCCTACGAGATCCTGTCCCCACTTGGCGCGGGCGGGATGGGGGAGGTGTACCGGGCGCGGGACACGCGGCTGGAGCGAGCGGTGGCGGTAAAAGTGCTGCCGTCGCACATGGCGGGGTCGCCCGAAACGCGGCAGCGATTCGAGCGAGAGGCCAGGACGATCTCGCAGCTCTCGCACGCGCACATCTGCGCGCTGTACGACGTGGGGAATCAGGACGGGATCGAATACCTGGTGATGGAGCTGCTCGAGGGAGAGACGCTGTCGGACCGGCTCGCCAAGGGGGCGTTGCCTCTGGAGCAGACGCTGCGCTACGGCATCGAGATCGCCGACGCGCTCGACAAGGCGCACCGGCAGGGGATCGTCCATCGAGACTTGAAGCCGGGCAACGTGATGCTGACGAAGTCCGGTGTGAAGCTGCTCGACTTCGGCCTCGCGAAGGCGATGGCGGCGCCGGCGCCGCAATCAGGACTGACGTCGCTGCCGACGATGATGGGCACGGCGAACAACCTAACGCAGGAAGGAACGATTCTGGGGACGTTTCAGTACATGGCGCCGGAGCAGCTCGAAGGCCGGGAGGCCGACGGGCGAACCGATATCTTTGCATTCGGTTGCGTGCTGTACGAGATGGCGACGGGAAAGAAGGCTTTTTCGGGCGCCAGCCAGGCGTCACTGATCTCGGCGATCATGCAGAACGATCCGCCGCCGATCTCGAGCGTCCAGCCGATGTCGCCGCCGGCGCTCGACCGAGTCGTCCGGAAGTGTTTGGCGAAGGACCCCGAGGACCGCTGGCAGAACGCCGCGGATCTCGGAAGCGAGCTTGAGTGGATCGGCGAGGGCTCGGCCGCCGGCATCGCCGCGCCGGGCGCCGTCCGCCGCCGCAGCCGCGAACGGATCGCGTGGATGCTCGCGGCCATCCTCGCCGCGGGGCTAGTGGGCGTGGTCATTTTGCATCTGCGCGGCGCCGGTCCCGCGCGGCGGGGCGTGACCCGGTTCAGCGTTCTCCCCCCAGCTGGAGAAGCCTTCTTTTCGTCGCTTGCGGTCTCGCCCGATGGCCGTTCGCTCGCGTTCAGCACGGGTCGCGTCGGAGGCGGCTCGGACACGTCCTCGTCCCTGTGGGTTTACTCCTTCGAGTCCGGTAGTTCGAGGAGGCTCGCCGGAACCGAAGGTGCCCGGTATCCCTTCTGGTCCCCCGACGGGAAACAGATCGCATTCTTCGCCGTTGGAAAATTGAAGAAGGTCGATGTATCGGGAAGCCCTCCTCAGATCGTGACCGAGGCTGGCGACCCGCGCGGCGGGACCTGGGGAGCCGACGGGCAAATCGTGTTTTCTCCAAGCGCCGTGGCGGGGCTCCTCCGGGTTCCCGCAGGCGGCGGCAAGGCCGTTCCCATCACGAAGCTCGATGGAATGAAGCAGGAGAGCAGTCACCGTTGGCCGCTGTTTCTTCCGGGCGGGAAGCGGTTCGTTTTTCTCGTCGTATCGGGAAGGCCGGATTCGCGAGGGATCTTCCTGGGAACGCTCGGCTCTTCGGCGAGCCGGCGGGTCCTGCCGGACGTGTCTCGTGCCGAGTATTCGCCGCCTGGGTACCTGCTGTTTCGACGGCAGGCGGCCTTGATGGCTCAGCGGTTCGACCCGGAGCGGGAAGTGGCAGACGGCGAGCCTCTCATCGTGGCAGAAACCGTTCAGGCAGACCCGGCCATCACGGGCCTGGCGGTGTTCTCCGTTTCGGCGTCGGGTGTTCTCGCCTACAAGGCCGGCGCGAACGAGCCGACGAAATACGTCTGGCTCGATCGGACCGGCAACGAGGTCGGCGCGGTCGCGGATTCGGACGACATGGCCGAGCCGTCTCTGTCTCCCGACGGCAAGCGCATCGCCTGGCATCGTCAGGACCCGCAAGTCGGGTCCGATGACATCTGGCTCATGGATCTCACGCGGAATACTTCGTCTCGATTCACTTTCAATCCGGCGGACGATGTGAGCCCGATCTGGTCGCCCGATGGCACGCGCCTCGTGTTTTCCTCCACGCGAAAAGGCAACTCCGACCTTTACGAGAAACCGGCGAGCGGAGGGTCCGAGGAACGCCTGCTTCTCCAGGAGGACGCCGCCGCCTACGCGGACGACTGGTCTCTGGACGGGAAGTACATCCTGTATGAAAGGGCCGACCCGAAGAGCTATTTGGACCTCTGGGTCCTTCCTCTCTCGGGAGACCGGAAGCCCTTTCCGTACCTGAAAACGCCGTTCAACGAAACTCACGGGCATTTCTCTCCCGACGGCAGATGGGTTGCGTACGTCTCCGACGAGGCCGGCCAGCCAGAGATTTTCGTCCAGCCTTTTCCGACGGCCTCAGGCGGAAAGTGGCAGATCTCGAAGGGAGGGGGAGACCAGCCGTCCTGGCGGCGCGACGGGAAGGAGCTCTTCTTCGTCTCGCTGGACAGAAAGATGATGTCCGTCACCCTGACTTCGGGACAGACCCTGGAGCCCGGAGCTCCGAAAGCGCTGTTTGCGGCTCCGGTTCCGAACCTCGGCGTCAGCGGCGACCGCAACCACTACGTCGTTACGCCGGATGGTCAGCGCTTTCTCCTGCGGAAGGTCATGGGGGAGAAGGGCCCGTCGCTCGTCACGGCAGTGCTCGACTGGACCGCCGGGTTGCCTGCGAAATGACACTCGCCCCCGGTACCCGTCTCGGACCCTACGAGATCCTGTCGCCGCTAGGCGCGGGCGGGATGGGAGAGGTGTACCGGGCGCGGGACACGCGGCTTGAGCGGACGGTTGCGGTCAAAGTTCTGCCCTCGCAGATGTCGGCGTCGCCCGAGGTGCGGCAGCGGTTTGAGCGAGAGGCGAAGACCATCTCGCAGCTCTCTCATCCGCACATCTGCGCGGTACACGATGTGGGCAGCCAGGGCGGCGTCGAGTACCTGGTGATGGAATACCTCGAGGGACAGACGCTCCGCGACAAGCTCGCCGCCGGCCCGCTCCCGTCCGAGGACCTGCTGCGGTTCGGGCGGCAGATTGCGCAGGCCCTCGACGCCGCGCACCGCCGCGCAATCGTCCACCGGGACCTGAAGCCCGCCAACGTGATGCTTACAAGATCGGGTGTCAAGCTCCTCGACTTCGGCCTGGCGCGGGCGCTCGCTCCCACGTCGGAGGAGCACCTCACACAGGCGGCGACGGCGGCCTCGGGCCTGACGCAGGACGGTTTCATCCTGGGGACGGTCGGTTACATGTCGCCCGAGCAGGCTGAGGGCAAGGAGATCGACGCGCGCAGCGACATCTTCGCGCTGGGCGCCGTGCTCTATGAAATGGCGACGGGCCGGCGCGCATTCGAAGGCGGAAGCCGAGCGGCGACGCTCTCGGCGGTCCTGACAATCGCGCCGCCCCCGATTCTCTCCGTCCGTCCCGAGCTGCCGCCCGCGCTCGAGCCGCTTGTTTCCCTATGTCTTGCGAAGGACCGGGATCGCCGCTGGCAGAGCGCGCATGACGTCGACTTGCAGCTCGAGGCGATCGGCGCGAGCTCGTCTCATCCGCAGCTTGCCGCCGCGAAACCCCCGCGGGCAAGCGCTCGATGGCTGCCGTGGTCGATCGCGGCAGCCTTCGCCGCCCTCACGGCGGCCGCGTTGCTTCACCGGCAGACCGCGCCGCCGGCGCCGTCCATGCGTTTCGTCCTCCCGCCTCCCCCGGGCCGCTCGTACGTCTCGACCTTCGATACCAAGACCGTCGCCATATCGCCCGACGGAGCGCGCATCGCATACGTTGCGTCGCCTTACGCCGCCTCCGCCGCGCGTCGCGGCATCGCCTCGCTCGATCCGCCAGGAGCGCGCGGGATCTGGATCCGGGAGCTGTCGGCCCTCGAGGCGCGGCCCGTCCCCGGGACCGAAGACGCGACTTCGATCTTCTGGTCTCCCGACGGAGGCGCGCTCGGATTCTTCACGCCAGGAAAGTTGAAGCGCATTCTGCTGTCCGGGGGCGCGCCCGTTCCGATTTGCGATCTGCCGCCAGGACCCGGCAGCACCGGAACGTGGGGAGCGGGCGGCAACATTCTGTTTTCGGGCATCCAGGCGCCGGCGATCCAACGGGTCCCCGCGTCGGGAGGCGTGCCGGTCAACGAGGTCGAAGTCCAGGCCTCGCGCGAGGAGCTCCGATTCGGCTGGCCCTGGTTTCTCCCGGACGGGAAGCGGTTCCTGTACCTCGCCCGGTTGAGAGACCACAGCGCCCGGCTGATGCTCGCCGAGGTCGGGAAACCGCCGCGCGTCGTAGCGCCGATGGCGTCGTCCGTCCAGTACGCCGAGCCGGGCTTCGTCGTGTTCGTAAGGGAGGGGGCGCTGCTTGGCCAGCGGTTCAATGCGGATGCCGGGCGCCTGACCGGAGAGCCGTTCTCGATCGCCGAGCACGTCAACTATTTTCTCTCGACCGGCCACGCTTCGTTTGCCGTATCGCCCTCGGGACTGCTGGCCTTTCAATCTCACGACGACGTGAGCCATCTGGTCTGGTTCGATCGCTCGGGCCGGGCGCTCGAGACGATCGGGCCGCCGGGCAACTACCTCAACGTCTCACTCGCCTCCGACGGGCGGAAGGTTTTCTACGATCGGACGCGGCCAGGAATCGGCACGTTCGACGTCTGGAGCTTCGATCTCGAACGGGGAGTCGAAACGCCGATCACGACGGACTCCGAGACCGAGTTCGGGGGGATTGGGCTCCCCGGCGGGAAGAGAATTGTCTACTCGGCCAATCGCGGCTCGGCCCCCGAGCTCTTCCTCCGAGATCTGGAGACCGGAAGCGACGTCCGGCTCACGGAGACGCAGAGGGCGTTCCAGAAAGCCGAGGACCTCTCGGACGACGGGAGCACGCTCGTCTACATCGAACGGACGGACCAGCGCACCTTCGACATCTGGACCCTGTCGCTGACCGGCGCCAGCAAGCCCACCCCGTTTCTGCAGTCGCCGTTCGACAAGAAAGGGGTGCGCTTCTCGCCGGACGGCCACTTCCTGGCATTCGTGTCAACCGAGTCGGGCCGCGCCGAAGCGTATGTGACGCCGTTTCCGGGGCCCGGCCAGAGGGTCCGCTTGTCATCGGAAGGAGCGAGTGCCCTACAGTGGAGCCGCGACGGGAAGGAGCTTCTCTATGTTTCCGGGGACGGCCGCATGATGTCGGTTCCGGTGCGGACGAGCCCTTCGCTTCAGACCGGCTCGCCCGCGCCCCTCTTCGCGATCTCCGGCAAGCCCTGGCTCAATTTCGAGATCTCGCGGGACGGGAAGAGATTCCTCGCCGTCGTCCCCGAAACCACCGCCGACGAGCAGCCGCTGACGGTCGTTCTGAACTGGACGGCATCCCTGCCGCGCTAGGCGCTGGCCCGCGGCGGAGTCTCGGTTACCCCAGGGCTCGACATCGCGGCTGTTGGCCTGTTGCTCGACTCCGGCTTCTCCGACGCCGATGCTATGGACCCGTCGATGCTTCACCGCTACCGGGCGAAGACCGCGAAGCGACACGGGGCGAGCGTGAGGAAGCGCGACGAGTACCTGGCGAATCGACTCGCAGAAAGAAAGCCCTCCGACGCAGAAAGAAACGAGGAATTTCCTAAGGAAAGTTGGTGGCGGTGCAGGGATTTGAACCCCGGACACAGCGGATATGAGCCGCTTGCTCTGACCAGCTGAGCTACACCGCCAAAGGGCGCGAATATTAGCAGGATCGGGGATCGCTTTATACTCGGGGCGTGTCCGGCCTCTCCGACAATTGCGGGAGCTGCAACCTGGAGTTTCCGTACGCCCTGCCGCGCTGCCCGATCTGCCACAAGTCCGTCTGCGAGGACTGCGCGGTGCGCATGGGCGGGAGCACGTTCTGCGGGACCGATTGCGCCCACGCGTTCTTCTTCGGCGGCGACGACGAGGTCGACGAATCCGGGGCGGCGAACTCCGAAGATGGTGAATGAGCTCGCCTGAATCTCCGACGCGGCCCTCGCGCTTCGGCCGCTTCTTCTGGCGCGACCCCAACACCCAGTTCCTGATTCTCGCCGCCCTCGCGGGCTTGTTCGGTGGACTCGGCGCGATCGCCTTTCGGTTCCTGACGCGCCGCTTGACGGCGCTGCTCGTCGGGTCCGACGACATCCTCCGTGGCTCGGAATCCCTGGAACCCATCGTCCGGGTGCTTCTCCCGGCCGCGGGCGGGCTCGTGGGAGGGCTGATCGCCCGGTTCTTCTACGGCGAGCGCGGGCTCTCCGGCATCTCCCACATGATTGAGGTCGTTTCGCTCGGGCGGCGCAGCGTGCGCCTGCGCCCGTCGCTCGCGCGCGGAGCGTCTTCGATCGCGGTGATCTCCTCCGGCGGTTCCGAGGGCCGGGAGGGCCCGATCATCCAGATCGGCGCCGCGTGCGCCTCCTCGATCGCGCGGTTGTGGAAGGTCTCGCCCGAGCGCGTGCGCATCCTGACCGCGTGCGGCATGGCCGCGGGCGTGGCGGGGGCCTACAACACCCCGATCGCGGCGACGCTCTTCGTGCTCGAGGTCGTGGTGGGCTCGTTCTCGATGGCGCTGTTCGGCCCGGCGGTCGTGTCCGCCGTCGTTTCGACACTGCTCGTGCGCTCGGTGCTGGGAGACGAGCCGGTCTACCAGGTCGCTCCGTTCCGGCCCGAATCGATCCTGGAGCTCCTTCCCTTCACGGCGATCGGGATCGCCGGAGGATGCGCCTCAGCCCTCTTCGTCCGCGCGCTCGCGACCGGCAAGAAGCTCTTCGCGGCCTCGCGCCTTCCGATCTGGGCGACGATGACGCTCGGAGGCGCGCTCGTGGGATTCATCGCGATCGGCTTGCCGCAGGTGTACGGCAACGGGTTCGAGGCCACGGATCGGATCCTCCACGGCAATCCCACGATGCTGTTCCTCGGGTTGCTGTTCCTCGGAAAAATCGTCGCCACCGCGGCGACAATCGGGTCGGGCGGAGTCGGCGGCGTCTTCACGCCATCGCTCCTGGTGGGCGCAACGGTCGGCGGGATCGTGGCGCACGTGGTGCACGGAGTCATGCCCCACCTGGCGGCGCCGGTGGGCGGGTATGCGCTCCTGGGGATGGGAAGCCTGATGGCGGGCGTGACCCGCGCCCCGCTTCTCGCCGTGATCATGATCTTCGAGCTGACGCAGAACACCGCCGTCCTCCTCCCCATGATGGTCGTATCGATCCTCGCGGTCACGAGCGCCCGGATCCTCCAGAAGGAGTCGATGTACATCGCGAGTCTGCGCTCCGCGGGCATCGTGTGGGAGAAGACCCCGGAGGCGACGGCGCTCGCGAGCCTGAAGGTCTCCGATGTCATGCGCCGCGACGTGGCGCTCATCCCGCGCACGATGCCCCTCAAGGAGATCGTGTCGGCATTCCTGCGCTCTCGCAGCCTCTTTCTCTACGTCGGGGACGAGGAGGGGCGTCTCGTGGGCGTCGTCGACATCCACGAGGTCAAGGAATCCTTTCGGGAGCGCGATCTCTCGGGTCTCGTCGTCGCCGAGGACCTCGCGACGGAGATTCCCTTCGCGACCCCCGAGGAGCCCCTGACCAGCGTCAACGAGAAGCTGTGGTTCCGGGACGTGGGGCAGCTTCCGGTCGTCGATTCGGCCGAGCAGCGCAAGTTCCTCGGGATCGTGACGCAGCGGGACCTCCTGGGCGCGTTCGATAGCGAGGTCCTGCGCCGCAGCCGGCTCGTGACGCGCGTGCGCACGGTCGGCGAGGAGGGCGGCGAGATCGACTACCTGGAGCTTCCGCAGAACCATCGCCTGCTCGAGCTGCCCGTGACGCGAACGATCGAGGGCCGGACCGTCGCCGAGGCGGCGCTGCGATCCCGCTACGGAGTCTCGGTGCTCGCGGTCAAGCGAATGGGCAAGGACGGCGTCGAACGGAGATTCGTGCCGGCGCCGTCGGACCGGTTCGAGCACGGAGACGTTCTCGTGTTGCTGGGCACCGACGATGCACTCGCAAGCTTCCAGCAGGAACGCGCGCATCCCGTGACGGCCGCCCCGTAGCCGGCACTTCCTGTCGCGCAACCCGCTGCGCGGTGCTATCCTCAGACCACGCTGGACAAGATCCCACCGCCCCCGAGCACCAAGGACAAGCAGAGCGAGCTGGTCGCGCTGCGCGGGAAGTGGTTCAAAGAGCGCACTCGGCTCTACGACCGCGAGACCGGGCTTCCGACCGTCGCCGTTCTGGTGGACGACTTGCGCACCATGCTCGAGGAGCGCGGCAACATCTCCGTTCTCGTCTTCCGTCCCTCGACCGAGGGCCAGGTGGAGGGGGTCTGGGGATGGGAGGCGTATGACGACCTCCTTCTCGACTTCGTCCGCCGCCTCAAGGCGTTCCAGACGGACGGCATCGTTCCGGGGGGAACCTTCTGCGTCCCGTACGTGCGATCAGACGAGATTATCCTCTTCGTCAGCGCCGACAGCGGGATGCCCGAGGGGCCCACGGCGCTCGGCCAGAAGGCGGCGGAGCTCGACCAGCTGATCCGCGGATACCTGGCGGAGCGCGCCGACGTCTCCGGGCGCTTCCGGTCGTTCGTCGGGGCGGCGCGCATCCTGAAGGACCCGAAGCACCGCGTCGAGCGGCTGGTCTATCGCGGGATCCAGGAGGCGCGCGATCAGGTCACCCGGCAGACGGTGCGGCAGGAGATCCGGGGGGGCGAACTGCTCCAGGACGCGATCCAGCGCCGGGACATCTCTCCCGTTTTTCAGCCGGTCTTCGATCTCGCGACCGGAAACATGATCGGAATGGAGGCGCTCTCGCGAGGGCCGCGGGGGAGCGAGTTCGAGAGCGGCGAGACGCTGTTCTCGCTGGCGGAGCGCACCGAGCTCCTGGTCCCTCTGGAGCGCGTCTGCCGGCAGCGCTCGCTGGAGGCGGCGGCGCTCGGGCACAATCGGCGGCAGATCTTCCTGAACCTCTCGCCCGCTGCGGCGTCGGACCCCGAGTTCCTCGGGCCCATTTTCCGCGACCAGGTCCTCGCGCTCGGGCTCGAACCCGACCGGATCGTCCTCGAGATCACGGAGCGCACCTACGCGGTGTACGAGGGTCTCTTCCGGGAAGTGCTGTCCAAGTTCCGTTCGCAGAATTTCCGCATCGCGGTCGACGACGTCGGGACCGGCTACAGCAACCTGTCGTCACTGGCCGACATCGAGCCCGACTACCTGAAGTTCGACAACGTCTTCGTGCGCGGAATCGACCGGCGGCAGGTCAAGCAGGACCTGCTCGAGGCGCTCATGAGCTTCGCGCGCAAGATGCACACGAAGGTCATCGCGGAGGGCATCGAGACGCGCGAGGAGCTGAGGGTCCTGCAGTCGCTCGGCGTTCCGTACGGGCAGGGATTCCTGCTCGCGCGACCCATGCCCGTCCACGAGATCGAGCGCTTCGCCTCGATCGCAATCTAACCGTCGCCTCCGCTTCGCTCAGGGATCTGCCTTCGGCACCGGCTCGCGGCTCGCCCGGATGCGGGCTCGACCGCGAGCCTGATCCCCTCCCTACGCTACTCCTCCCGCAATGCGAGTCGTTTCGCTCGTCCTGACTCGAGAAACTTGGTCGCGTTGCGAGCCAATGAGCCATCGCTGCTTACGCTGTCATCCTGAGGAGCGCAGCGACGAAGGATCCCGGACTCGTCAGCCTCTCTCGTACTCAAGCTCGCGGCGCGAAAAGTCTCCCGACGAAGGAGGGAGGAGGTTCGCGCCGCGGGAGCCCGCAGCGATAGCGCAGCAGCGCGACGCGCGAAGGGCGACGTTCAAAAACCCGGTGGCCGCTCCTCCCAGACCCTAAGCGCGTGCTCGAGCGCGATGCCGGCGCGGCCGATGGTTCCCTCGTCGAAGAGGCGGCCCACGAGGGTCACTCCGTGGGGCACGCGGCGCCTGGGCGAAAACTTCGGCAGCAGGCGGGAGGGGTCCGGCGCCCAGTCGCTTCGAGCCTGATCCACTTCCACGAAACCCGCGCGCAGGGTGAGCGCGGGATGCCCCGTGAAGTTGGTGATCGTGAGGATCTCGTCGCGCAGCGCGGGCACGAGTAGGAGGTCGACCTTCTCGAAGACCCTTGCCATCTCGAGAGCGACCTTTCGACGGAGGCGATCCGCCTGGACGAAGTCGACCGCGGACAGGAAACGCGACTGGCGGAAGGTGTTCGGCCATGCGTCCGGCACCTGCATCGCGAGCTGATCGAGTCCGCGGGAGAGCGTGAGCTCCTCGAACGCGGCGGCCGCTTCCGCGAAGAGGATCGTGTTCAGCGACCCGTACGGCCAGTCGGGAAGGGTCGCCTCGACGGGGATCATCCCGAGGCCGCGGAGCGCCTCGAGCGCCGCGCGGTCGACCTCCGTCGCAGGGCTCTCGCGCATCCACGCGGGGAAGTAGCCCACCCGGAGGCCCTTCACGGGCCCGTCCGCTTCGAAGTCGAGGCGGCTCGGCACGCTCGACAGGTCACCCGCATCGGGGCCGGAGATCGCCGCGAGGACGAGGAGCGTGTCCTCGACGCCGCGGGCCATCGGGCCGAGCTTGTCCATGGACCAGCAGAGCGTCATGGCTCCCGTCCGCGGCACGCGACCGAACGTCGGACGCAGGCCGTCGACGCCGCAGCGCATCGATGGATCGACGATCGACCCCTCGGTCTCGCTGCCGATCGAGAAGCCCACGAGCGCCGCCGCCGTCGCCGAGCCGGGACCCGCGCTGCTGCCTCCGGAGCCCTCCTCGGGCAGCCATGGATTCATGGTCTGGCCGCCGAACCACACGTCGTTCAGCGCGAGGGCGCCGAGCGAAAGCTTCGCGACCAGCACGGCCCCGGCGCGGTGGAGCCGCTCGACGACCGCCGCGTCGGCGTCGGGGATCCGGTTCCGATACGGCTCGGCGCCCCAGGTGGTGCGGATTCCTTTCGTGTCGAGAAGATCCTTCGTGCCCCACGGAATGCCGTGCAGCGGCCCCCGGTATTTCCCCGACGCGATCTCCGCGTCCGCGCGCTTCGCCTGCTCGAGCGCGAGATCCCGCGTCACCGTGATCACGCACTTCAGCTTCGGATCGAAGCGCTCGATCCGGTCGAGGTAGATGCGGGTCAGGCGCTCGGAGGTCAGGGCCCGGGACTCGATCCAGCGCGACAGGTCGCAGACGCGCGCGAAGGCGATGCCCTCGTCGCTCTTCGGCAGGGCGGCGACCCTTCCGGTGCTCCGGAGGAATCGGTCCCGCGACGGCCTCGAGTCGGCGACCCCGGGGATCATCGGGTCCCATCGAGTGGCGGGAGCGATCGAGTCTTCGATGCGCACCTTGCGGGGGCCCGTTCGCCGCTCGTACACCGGCGCCATCGCCCGGCTCCAGTTGCCCGCGGCCTGAGCCCTCTCGGACGGCGTCAGCTCGACCCGAGCCAGTTTCTCCGCCTCCGCGAAGGTCGCGGCGCTCACCTCGGGCCCGACGGGCGGCGCCGTCCCGAACGCCGGCGGAGTGCCCGCGACGGGCGTGACCTGGGGCTCCGGGGCGGCGGTCCGCGCGTGGGCGACGCCCCGGCCCGCGGCCGCCGCGCCGACGACCCCGGCCGCGGTCCGCGCGAGGAACTTGCGGCGGGATTGGCTCATCGGGGCCACAGCCATCCGAAGACCGATCCGGTCAAGGCCGCGTAGATCAGGGCGTCGATGTTCGATTTCAACGTCGTGCTCCACGAGCGCTCGTACCAGATCGAGATCGGCCAGAGCGCGAGGCCGTATGCGGCGAACGCCACGACGCCCACGACGTGGAAGACATGCCGGTGCGAGGCGCCGGGCGCCATGGTGTGGCAGGCGACGGCCGCTGCGACGGTGCTCACTACCAGGATGTAGAGGAACCATTGCGCGAACTTCTTTCCCATCGCGAACTGGCCCGACATGACCGTCATCATGACGACGGGGCCCTTCTTCAACTTCTCCTGGAATTCGGGCGACTTCATGGCCGCGGCATTCTCGGGTCGGGGCATGTGGTAATCGCCCGGTGGGATGCCGAACTTCCGGAGCGCATCCATCACCGCGTCCTCCGACGGAACCTTTCGATAGTCGCTCCGGTGATAAGGCAGCACCATGTGGACCAAGGAGCTCGCAAGAAACACCACCACCGCCGAGATCAGGATGGGAGCCCAGAGGGACGTCAGGGAAACCATCGACACCTCCTCGCGTAAACGGGGACGCGTTTCCGCAACGATATCGCGAGCGGCTTAGAATCCGACATGCCGCGCGCGGGGAGGTTAGCTCAGCGGTAGAGCGCCTGCTTTACACGCAGGTGGTCGCAGGTTCGATCCCTGCACCTCCCACCAGTCCGAATCCTGCCGATGGGGCGGCGTTTCGGTCCGGAGCTCGGAGGCGAGCGCCTAACGGAAGCAGGTCTCGTGCGGTCGGCACCGAACGACAACAGAACCAACGACGCTGCGGCCAGAAAGACCCCACCTCAGATTGATCCGGGTGGTCATATCTTGCCTCCGGACTTCGATTGTGTGCCGCGCCCGGCGCCGCCCTTCGATGCATTTGCATCCTTTGTCGTGGAGAGTCGAAGCGTACCGCGAGTCTCGCGGCCCCGATTGATTGTTTGATTCGATGGCGTCCCAGACGCCGAAGCGATGGGTCGTCGCGCGGCGCGCCGCCGCGTCCTATGACGGGGCGGTGAGAGCCACGTCGGCCCGATGCTCCCGATAGTGCCGGTAGGTCACCGTCAGGACGGCGACGGCCGGGATCGCGAGGAAGATTCCCGTCAGGCCTCCGAGCTCCGCGCCGCACAGGATGGCGAGGATGACGGCGAGGGGATGGAGGGGAATGCCGCGGCCGACGATCTTCGGGTACACGACGTAATCCTGCAGGACCCGGAGCACGACGAGGAAGATCCCGACGGACAGGACCTGCCCGAATGAATGAAACGAGGCGAATGTCACTGCCACGAAACCCACGGCCAGTGGCCCGGCTAGCGGAATGAATTCCAGCACGCCGGCGGCGATGCCGAGCACCATCGCGTAGGGGACGCCGATCGCCAGGAACGCAACGGTGCAGGCGGCGCCGATGAGCAGGCAGGCCAAGAGCTGCGCCCGGATGTAGGCGGCCATCGTCTGGTCGAGCTCCCCCAGGAAGTCGCCCCCGCGCGATCGGAGGCGTCCCCTCGGGAGGACCCGAAGGGCGAGATCCCTCAGGGCTCGCGCGTCCTTGAGAAGGAAGAACGCCAGAATCGGAATGAGCATGAGCCACGGCAGGGACGTCAACCATCCTCCGATGCGCGGAAGAAGATCGCCGGTCACCCAGGCTTCGCCGGCGGCCACTCCGGAATCCACGGCGTGATCGACGGCGAGGCGCAGCTCGCCCGGAAGAACCCGGATCTGGTAGTTCGCCTGCCAGACCCGCCACTGGTCCTGCATCCGCGCGAGATAGCCCGGGGTCTCCCGGGAGAGCTCGTCGATTTCCCGATTCAGTACGGGAAGGAGCAGGGCGGCGGCTGCCGCGAGGGACCCGAGGATCACTACGTAGGTCAGGCCGATCGCGACGGGCAGCGGAAGGGCGGCGCGGCTCCTCCGCGTGATCGGCCGGCGAAGCACGCGAACCAGAGGAGCGACCAGGTAGGCGAAGAACACCGCCAGGACGAGCAGGAGCAGGACGCTTCGCAGGCGGTACATGACCCAAAGCGCAAGGGCCGAGCCGAACAGGAGAAGCATCACCTGAGCCGCCGCCCGGAGGACGGAAGGAGAGGCCTCGGGTGGTTCCGCTTCGCCGGTGACCTGCGCGGCGGGGGTCGACTCGGCAGTTCTCAGGGTTTTTCTCCGTCGGGCTTCGCCCTCTTTTCGATCGGCTCTCTTCCGGATTGCGGCTTCGATTTCGCGCCGTGCTCGGACGGCCCGCTCGCGGCTTTGCGCGGTGGTCCGTGGCGGCGCTCCGCGGTGGCCTCGGCCGGCCCGTTCTGCGAATGGGGGAGGGGCCTCTCGTCGGCCCGCGAAGCCCTCGCGCCCCCGGGCCTCCGGGTGGCGGGCTCGTTGGCGCGCGCTCCTTCTCGCGACTGCTCGGGCGGACGGGAAGGCGATTGCGGCCGGGCGGCCGCGGCGGCCCGGACCTCGCGCGCGGGCGCGACGACAGCCAGGTGAGCGGTGCCGGCCGACACCGGGCGCGGCGCCGTCCCGGCCGTCTGGATGCTCCGCGTTTCGATCCTGCCCCCGCCTGCGCGCTCGATGGTCGCCACCGGAAGGGCCGTGTTCCGCACGATGCCTCCCGATACCGCAAAACCGGTCACGGGCCGGGTATGCCGGAAAATCTCCGCGCTCCGCCCCGCCGGCATTCGCACCGTGGCCACGTTCCTGCCTACGAAGTGGCGCGTGGGCACGAACACGTACTGGGCCCGGCTCACGACGACGGGCCTCCCGGAATAGCCGGAGGCGCCGAAGACGACGCTGGGCGGCAGGGGCGCCCAGCCGACGTAGCTATTGCTGTAGTTCCAAGTCACCCACGCGGGCGCCCAGACGGTCCCGGGAACCCAGGCCCAGCGATGGCCCCGGATCGAGGTCCAGGTCCCGTAGTGGTAGGGGCTGCCGCCCCACGGATCGTTGGACACCCAGGTCCAGCCGTACTCCGTGTAGATCCACTGACCGTTGCTGTAGGGCTGCCAGTCCGCCGCGACTCGCTCGGGCACCCAGCACTGGCCGTAGCTGCAGTCGACCCACCGGCCGTAGGGCGCCAGCTCCTCGTAGAACCCGCCGATCGTTACATCGACGCCGACCTGCGCCCGCGCTGGCGGAGCGGCAATCCCGATCACGGCCACCGTGACAAGTAAGGTCCGAAGGGCGAATCTCTTCATGCTGGTTCTCCTTTGTGATCGGTGATCCGAGATTCTTTAGAGCGATTTCAGGTACTCGACGAGGTCTTTCTTTTCCGGCTCGCTTAGGCCGAGCTTAAAGAAGGTGTCGTAGTGATTCACGACATCTCCCAGAGTCGGGAAGCGTCCGTCGTGGAAAAAACCTCCCTTGGCGTGCGCGAAGAGACCCTGGAGGGGTGCCGTGCGGTACCGACGGTCGGGCCCACGATTCGCCTGGAAGTCGTCGATCCGATCTCGGCCGGGGTGTGCAGGTTCCACCCTGGCTCGGTGAAGATCGGCGGGACGTGGCATGTCGCACACTTCGCCTTGCCGTTGAAGACCAGCATCCCGCGTCCCGCTCCCTTCGCATCGAAGCTTCCCGTGGGCGGGGTCGGTGCAGGAATGGCCAACTGATAGAAACGATCGGGAAACGCTTAGCTCGGGGCACTCGTTCCTCCTCAGGTCGTTGCGGTCACGCGAGTACGCCCGATTGTGTGAATCGCAACTTCGGTGTGGCGCCGACGCGCTTCCCCCTCCGCTTCGGGGGAACCGGCGAGTGCCCGGCGAATCATGAGGGGCTCGCCGCGGCCTGGACCGCCGGAAGAAGCGTCGCCAGGCCGAAGTCGCTCTCGTGGCGCAGGGCGTTGATGAAAAAGGTCGGGGTCCCGAGGACACCGCTCCGCGCGCCGGCTCGCCGCCGGGCACGGACCCGCGCCGCATGCACGTGGCCCGTCATATCCCGTCGGAACTTTCCGAGGTCCAGCCCGAGCTCCGTCGCGTACCGCGCCAGGTGCACCTCGTCCGATGCGCCCCGGTTCTCGAACAGCCGGTCGTGCATCTCCCAGAACTGTCCCTGGTTCGAGGCGCACTCCGCCGCCTCGGCGGCATCCTCCGACGACCCGGGCTGAGGGAAGCTGCGAAAGACGTAACGGAGCCGGGCGCCCATCTTCGCCTGGATCTTCTTGACGACCCGATAACTCCGGGCGCAGGCCGGGCAGGCGAAGTCACCGTAGGCGACGAGGGTGACCTCTGCCAGCGGGGAGCCCCGGACGTGGTCCGACGGGGAAACCCGGGCGGTGAGCGACCGCGATCGGCTCTTTTTTGGCATGTCTTCTCGTCCATCCCAGCATCCGGTATCTCCCGGGGCGCGTCCAATCGTTTGTTTCGTTCGGGTTGAGACGTTGGAGCAATCGGAGGAACGGGCGGGAGACTCCGCGACTCCCGGCACGGGGCGTTTTCCCGTAGAATCGAGCGAGCCGAGAGGCTTCTCATGGAGCTTCGCCACCTTCGGTACTTCGTAGCGGTCGCGGAAGACCTTCACTTCGGCCATGCGGCGCGGCGCCTGAACACATCCCAGCCGTCGCTGAGCCAGCAGATCCAGAACCTCGAGCGCGAGCTCAAGGTCGAGCTCCTCAGCCGAACCCAGCGCCACGTCGCCCTGACGATCGCGGGGGAGAGGTTCCTCCAGGAGGCACGCAGCATCCTGGCCGCCGCCGAGCGCGCCGCCGGCGTCGCGAGGGAAACCGCGAGAGGGACGTCCCGGAAACTGCTCGTCGGGATCGCCCCCGACACGGACTGGCTCTCGCTCGGCCGGGCGCTCCGTCTCTTCGCCGAGCACGTTCCCGTCGTCGAGATTGCCTTCCAGAACCTGACCCCGGAGGCCCAGATCGATTCCCTCCGAAAGGGGCAAATCGACCTCGGATTCGTCGGCCTTCCGCTGGAGGCGGAGGGCCTCGCCACCGAGACGACCGGCCGCCAGAGGCTCCTGGTGGCGCTTCCCGAGAAACACCCCCGGGCGCGCGCTGACCGCCTGCGGCTCGCAGACCTGTCGAAGGAGTCGTACATGCTCTGGCCGCGGCATTTCTCGCCCGGCTGTTACGACCAGCTGCTCGGAGTCTTTCGGCGGGCGGGGTTCGGGCCCCCGATCGAGACGGAAGGAGGGCTCCCCTCGACGCGAACCGTCCTCGGCATGATCGCGGCCGGTCTCACGATCGCGCTCGTCGATCCGGCTCTCCGGGAAATGGGCGCGCCCGGAGTCGTTTTCCTCCCTCTCGCCGGCGCCGGGGTCTTTACCGAGACCGGGGTCGTCTACCGGCGAGACGACGCGTCGCCGATCCTGGCCGCCTTCCTGCACGAGTTGAGGGCGGCGTCTCGGCAGGTCGCGGCTTCCGCGGCGACGGTTCCCGTTGCGAAGCCCCGGAAGGCGGCGAGGGGGCGCGGCCTGACTCGAACCGCAAGACGGGGCGGCTAGGTTTCGGTCCGGTGGCGGGGCCGACTCGGCCGGAGAGTCAGTGAGACCGAGCGCTGATCGCGACGGGTGAGCCTGCGGAGAGTGAGAGGCCCCCGACCCCCGGAACGGTGAAGAAGAACGTGCTCCCGGCTCCGAGGCGGCTCTCCGCCCAGATCCGCCCCCCGTGGGCCTGGACGATGGATTTCGAGATGAAGAGCCCGAGCCCCAACCCCTGGCGCCCCGAGCCGTCGAGCTGGCAGTAGGGGTTGAAGATCCGGTCGAGGTCCGCTTCCGCCATTCCGCGGCCCGAGTCGCAAACCGCGATCTGCACGACGTCGTCGATCTCGACGGCGGTGACGCGGATGTCCCCGCCCCGGGGGGTGACCGTGATCGCGTTCGAAAACAGGTTCGAAAGCAGCTGGAAGATCCGGTCCGGATCGATCCTTGCCGGAAGCGCGGAGTCCGGGAGCGTCGCGCTCAGGGAGACCGATTTGGCGAGCGCCAGGGGGCGGAAGATCTCTACGGCGTCCCGCACCACGTCGGCCGCGTCGCGGGACTCGCACGCCACATGAAACGTGCCGGCTCCGAGCCTGGCCAGGTCGAGCACGTTGGAGATGAGCCGGTCCATTTGGACGACGGTCCGCTGAAGGTTCTCGAGGCTCCGGGCGCTGCCTTCGCCCTGCCGCAAGGACAGCTCCGCATTCACCGTGAGCACGTTCAGGAGGTTTCTCAGGTCGTGTCCGAGGGTCGCGAGCAGCCGTTCGCGACCGGCCACTGCCGCATCGGCCGCTTTATGCGCCTTTCTCTCCTCGAGCAGGTCCCTCCACGAGTCGGACCGGGCCTCGTCCACGTTCCGACGCTCACCGGCCAGGCGCGAGTCGGTTTGGCGGCGGGCCTTCTCCAGCCGGTCGGCCATCGCCGACGATGCGGGAGAGTGCTCTCGAAAGATCTCGTCGAGCAGGCGCCGCTCGATCCGCAAGCTGTCGTCGGCCCGAAATCGGGCGTTCGCTCGCGGAGGTCGGCTGAAGGATTTCAGGTCGGAGTCTCCTAACGGAAGAGTAACCGTCTCAGGAAGGCGCTGGTGATTCTTTGATTCGATGAGTCTGATAGGCGGGAACGATCAGGCGGAAGATCTTCGAGCGTGAACGAAACGGGGCGCGGCTCGTGTGAAAGCGCGGCCCGTGAGAGTGAGTCGGCTGTCGAGAGATCTAGCTGGCGGGCGGGCTCTTGATCTGGAGATTGTTGTGGACCAGGGTGACGCCGTTCACGCTGCGGGCTTCCTCGCCGGCGTCGCTCTTGACCTTGGCGTTCGGGACCTCTCCGGCGAGGGTCACGACGCCGTTGGTGGCGTGGATGTCGACGTTGACGATGTTCGAGAAGCGATCCGCGGTCAACCGCGCCTTGACCACCGAATGGATCTGGCTGTCGTTGACCTGGCGACCCACGGGCTGCGTCGTCGAGCAGCTCGCCACCAGGCCGATCAGGCCGAGCAGCGCGGCGATTCCGAGTACTCCGCGAGAAAGTCTCTTCATGATCACGTTCTCCTTGTCAGGGTGTTTCTGGACCGGCGGATGTCGCGACCAGCGTACTGTGCTCCCGCGAGCAAGTGTGATCGTTCGATCCTCTCGGTCTGAGAGCAAACAAGATTATGAAGGGCGAAAAGGGATCTCGCCTCGGGCGGCCCCGCGTCCGATCAACGGCTCCACGCGAGCCAGCGCGCGGTGTGCCGCTTCAGGGTCGGAGTCAGGCGCGTCGCGAGGTAGGCGTCGGCGGCCTTTCGGATCGCCTCGGCCTGGGTCGGGTAGGAGTGGATCACGCGCGAGATCGTCTTCAAACCGATACCCGCCACCATGGCTAGCGTGATCTCTTGGATCATCTCCCCGGCGTGGCGCGCGACGATCGTGGCGCCGAGAATCTTGTCGGTCCCCTCCCGCACGTGGATCTTGACGAAGCCTTCCTCCTCGCCGTCGGCAACGGCCCGATCCACGTCGCTCATCGGGACGGTGAAGGTCTTCACCGGCAAACCCCGGTCGCGGGCGTCCTGGACGTAGATGCCGACGTGGGCGATCTCCGGATCGGTGTAGGTGCACCACGGGATCGTCAGGGAGCTGAGCTTCTTCCGGCCCAGGAAGAGCGCGTTCTGGATCACGATGCGCGCCGTCGCGTCGGCCGTGTGCGTGAACTTGTACCGAAGAGCGACGTCGCCTGCCGCGTAGACGCGGCGGTTGCTGGTGCGCAGGAAGTCGTTGACGCGGACGCCATCGTCTTTGTCGTACGCGACGCCGGCGGCCTCGAGGTTCAGGCCCTCGACGTTGGGCGCGCGCCCCACCCCCACGAGAATTTCATCCACGGCCACCGTGGCCTTCTGATCGTAGCTGACGAGATGCACGCGCTTCTCGCCCCCGGATGTCGTGACCTTCCGGACTTCCGTGTTGAGCCACAGGCGGATGCCGTCTCGCGCCAGCGCCTGCGAGAGGATCTCGGCGGCGTCTCGTTCCTCTCCCGGGAGGAAGAACGCCTCTCGCTGCGCGATCGTGACCTCGGAACCCAGGCGGGCGAAGGCCTGCGCGAGCTCGCACCCGAGGGGGCCGCCGCCGATCACCAGCAGTCGCCCCGGGCGCTCCGTGAGGTTGAAGACCGTTTCGTTGGTGAGGTAGCCCGCCTCCTCCAGGCCGTCGATGCAGGGCCTCTCGGCCCGCGCGCCCGTCGCGATGACGGCCTTCGCGAAACGCAGCGTCGCGCCGCCGACGGTGACGGCGCGGGGTCCGGCGAATGCCGCCGCTCCGAAGAACAGGTCGACACCGAGCTCGCGAAACCGTTTCGCGGAATCCTGGCGTGCGATCCGGGCGCGCAACCGCCGCATGCGCTCCATGACCCTGCCGAAGTCGATGTCCTCGACGGCGGGCGGGTCGCCCCCGAACTCCGCCGCGTTGCGAACGTCCGCGAAGAACCGCGCGGACCGCAGGATCGCCTTCGAAGGAACGCAGCCGACGTTCAGGCAATCGCCCCCCATCAGGTTCTTCTCGATCAGGGCGACCCGGGCGCCGAGCCCCGCGGCGCCGGCCGCGGCAACCAATCCCGCCGGACCCGCCCCGATGACGACGAGGTTGTAGGAATCGGCGGGCTCGGGGTTCTTCCAATCCGAGGGGTGCGAGTTGGCGAGGAGCTCGGCGTCGTGGGGGTCGCTCGACAGCAGCTCGGTCGAAGCGCCGGGGTCGCGTCTCGCGCTCATCGTGGAGCCCTCCTCAACCACCCGTTTCGAAATCCCGCTCGGCGCAAGCCGACCACCATGGGCCGACATTCGCGCATCAACCGCCAGAGGAGTCCCGACCGATGGTTTTCGATCATGAGCACCACCGGGCCCTGATCCAGGCCGTATTGTGTGTTGCAGACCCAGGCGCGATTCGTCGCCGCACCGCTTGGGAACGTCGGGTTGAAGCTACTCATCGGACGACCGGGGGCGGCGATCCCGGGATACGTGCCCAGGACATGCCGCAGGGCGGGGAGGACGATCTCTGCCGCGAAGGGAAGGGAGGCGGCGACGGCCCAGGGCGAGATGGTCCCGTCGTCCGGCCCGTAGGGGATGCCCCGCGCCACGTATCCGAAGAACTGGCGCTCGACCCCATCGACGCATCGCCTCGAGAAACCGGGACCGTCGCCGGCGGTCAATCCCCAGCAATCCTCGCCGTAACCTCGGAACCGCCGCGGATTGCGAATGGCATATTGCCTTTGGAGGTAGGTCGCGCGCCGGCTGTTCTCGAAGTAATCGGATCGCTTCTCTCGCATGAACGCGTCCTGGATGCCGCGAAAGTCGATCCACGCGTGCGCGAGCTGGTGGATGAAGAGGGGCGCGGCCATGAGAACGTCGTAGCCGTAGAGGTTCTCCCATTGATACGTCGACGTCCACGCGTCGTAGCTCGAAGACGGCAGCGCGTGCGTGGGCGAGCCGAGGCCCAGCACGTAGAGCAAAGTCGCTTCGGTGTAACCCTCCCAACCGTAACGCAGGAACCCGAGGCTCGGCTTCCACCCCATCGCCACCGTCGGACCCTCGTGCATGGCCCACGCCCAGTCGACGCGTTCGTAGAGGAACGCGGCGAGCTGCCGGATCTCGCCCTCTCCGGCGTCCTCGCGATCGAAATACATCATGCACGTGAGTACGCCGGCGAGGAGCAGGGCGGTGTCCATCGCCGACAGCTCGCAGTCCCACACGCGCGCTCCCGTCTTCACGTCGAGGAAGTGGTAGTAGAAGCCGCGATGACCGGTGGCGTCCGGATCCGGGCCCTGGATGCTCCCGCGGAAGAACCGCAGCGCCGTCAGCGCGCGCTCGGCGGCGTCGCGGCGAGTGATGAATCCCCGCGAGACCCCGACCGGGTAGGTGGCGAGGCCGAAACCGGTCGCGGCGATGCTGGCGACCGCGTCCTCGCGCGTGTTGTCGGCGACCAATCCGTTGTCGGGGTTGGTCTCCCGCAGAAAGTAGCCGAAGGCGTGGCGCTGGAGCTCCTCGAGGCCGTCTTCGATCGCCGATCGTTGGCGGTCGTCCGGCGATGTGTCGGAAGAGACCATTCCGTTGCCCCCCCTCGGCCCCCGCGAAGGCGGCGGGGAGCATGGCCACTGCTCACGGTGGAGGCTCCGAACCATACCACCCGCCCGCGCGTGCGAGCCGCTGCCGCCGTTCGCAGCGCCACCGGGAAACCTTGGGCAGTTGCGGCCGTAAAATCGGCAAAGGGGAGGTTTCATGTCGAAGTCCTTCGTTCGAGCGGCGGGAGTGCTGGTGCTGTGGTCGTGGGCGGCCGGGAGCTCCGGGCAGACGGGAGGGCCGGCGCCCGGGCGCGGCATCGAGGTCTCCGACATGAGCCGGGACGTCGCGCCGTGCACGGACTTCTATGAGTACGCCAACGGCGGCTGGCGGGCCGCCAATCCGATTCCGGCGTCGATGCCCCGCTGGAGCCGCCGCTGGGCGGCGGGGGAGTCGAGCAAGGATCAGCTGCGGCAGATCCTGGACGAAGTCTCGGCATCCCCGGGCAATCCGAAGGGGAGCATCGATCAGTTGATCGGCGATTTCTACGGCGCCTGCATGGACGAAGCGCGCGCGAACCGCCTCGGCGTACAGCCGCTGGCGTCCATGCTTTCCGACATCGCCGCGATGAAGAACGCAGCGGACGTCCAACGGATGATCGCGCGGTTCCACGCGATCGCGATTCCCGTGTCATTCGGCCTGGCGTCCGGCTCGGACAACCACAACCCGACGGACGTGATCGTCCAGATCCTCGCGGGCGGGCTGGGCATGCCGGACCGCGACTATTACGTCAAGACGGATCCCCACTTCGAGGAGGCGCGAGCGAGGTATCGCGACCACGTCGCGGCCATCTTCCGTCAGGCGGGCGCGTCCGAGGCGGAATCGAAGGCGGCGGCCGAAACCGTCATGCGAATGGAAACGGAGCTGGCGAAGGCGTCTCTGGACAACGTCGCGCTGCGGGACCCGAAGGCGACCGACCACAAGACCTCGTTCGCGGACCTCCAGAAGCTGACTCCGCACTTCGACTGGACGGCTTACGATCGGGCCGCCGGGCTCCAGGCCTCCGCGGTCAACGTCGGCGAGCCGCGTTTCCTGGAGGAGTTCGACCGCCAGCTGGCATCCACGTCCGTCGCCGACTGGAGAACGTACCTGAAGTGGCAGCTGCTCGCCGCCGCCGCACCCTCGCTGTCCGACGCCTTCGTGAAGGAACACTTCGCGTTCAACGGCGCGTACTTGAACGGCGCGAAGGAGATGAAGCCTCGCTGGAAGCGCTGCGTGGAATCCACCGACCGCCTCCTCGGCGAAGCGCTGGGTAAGAAGTATGTCGAGAAGAACTTCCCGCCCGAAGCGAAGGCGAGGATGCAGGAAATGGTCAAGAACCTGCGTCTGGCGATGGGCGAGACGATCGAGGGCCTCGACTGGATGAGCGCCGAGACCAAGAAGCGGGCGCTCGAGAAGCTCTCGACCTTCAACCCGAAGGTGGGTTATCCCGACAAGTGGAAGGACTACAGCCACGTGGCGATCTCCCGCGCGTCGTACTGGGACGACGTCGTCGCGGGACGTCGGTTCAACGTGCAGGACGATCTGGCCACGATCGGAAAGCCCGTCGACCGCGGCCGCTGGGGCATGACGCCTCCGACCTCGGACGCGTACTACAACCCGCTGTTGAACGAGATCGTATTTCCCGCGGGCATCCTCCAGTCGCCCGCGTTCTCGATGTCGGCCAACGACGCCGTCAACTACGGAGCGATCGGGGTCGTCATCGGCCACGAGATCAGCCACGGGTTCGACGACCAGGGCGCGCAGTACGACGCCCAGGGGCGTCTGAACAATTGGTGGACCGACGAGGACCTCAAGAAGTTTCAGACGAAGACGGCCTGCGTGGTGGACCAGTTCGACCACTATTTCGTGGAGCCGGGCACGCACCACAACGGGAAGCTCGTGCTCGGGGAGGCCATCGGCGATCTCGCGGGCGCGAAGATCGCGTACCGCGCCTTCCAGATCTCTCGGCGCGGGAAGCCGCCGTTGCCGACCATCGACGGATTCACGCCCGACCAGCAGTTCTACATCGCGTGGGGACAGTTCCGCGGAGACGCCGTCCGCCCGGAGTTCGCGCGGACGATGGTGCAGGGCGACCCGCACCCGATCGGCAAGTACCGGGTCATCGGGCCGCTCTCGAATCTCCTGGAGTTTCAGAAGGCGTTCTCGTGCGCCCCGGGGTCGCCCATGGTTCGGCCCGCCGAGCAGCGCTGCGAGGTCTGGTAGCGGGTAGCCCGGCCGAGTCGAGGGCATGGCGACCCTCCCCTCCGGGCGATCAACGGACGCAGCAGGCGGCCTGCGCTCCGGCGGCTTCCCCCTCGAGATCCTCGAGAACCGCGTAGATCTCCCAGCGATTGCCGTCCGGGTCAGTGAGCCAGAACTTGTCCTGCAGCGCGTAGCAGCACGCCTCGCGCTTCTCCTCGTCGGAGACGACGCCGCGTTCCTTCAGCTCGGCCCGCCAGCGGCGCACCTCCTCGCTCGACTCGACCCGGATCCCGAGGTGGGAGAGGCTCCCGCCGGAGGCCGACCCCTCGAGCCCGGGCTGGAGCGCCAGATGGATCTCGGGGCGCTCGCCCACGAATTTGGCGTAGTCCGCCTTCCGCTTCCGGGGCTCGCCGAACACTCCTCGATAGAACTCGACCGAGCGGGACAGATCCGAGACGTTGAGTGAGACGTGAACCGAAGACATCGCGGCCTCCATTTCGCATTCCGCATTTCGATTCATCGAGAACTGTCGATAGATCATCTCAAATTTTTTCAGACCGACTTCGCGACCAGTTCCGCGAGGCCCGCGAGAGCCTCCTCGTTCCGGGAGTAGTACATCCATCGCCCCCGTTTCTCGGCGGAAACGAGGCCCGCGCGCCTCAGGAGGCCCATGTGATGGGACACCGCGGCCTGCGACAGGCCCACGGCGCCTTCGATGTCGCAGGCGCAGAGGCCCTTCTCTCCCTTCAGGATCAGGTCGCAACACGACCGTCCTCGGGACTTCAGGAGATCCAGGATCTTCAGGCGCGTCGGGTCGCCGAGGGCCTTGCACGCGAGGACGATGTCGAGATCCTTCTTCATGGCGCGGACACCCGCGCGTGCATCAGGACGGCGCTGGCGGGGCAGGCGGAGCGGAACTCCTCGGACCGGAGAAGCGCATCCGGCGCGTCGGCCCGTTCCCGGCGCGCGAACCCGAAGCGCGGAAAGAATGCGGTTGCCGTCTCGGTGAGGAGGTAGACGTCCGTCACGCCCTTCCGCCCCGCGAGCGCGAGCGCCTCCGCGGTCAGCCGTCGCCCGAGCCGCCGGCCCCGGAAGGCGGGAGCCACGACCAGGGATCGGAGGAGGGCCAGGTCGCCGTAGAGCTCGAGGGCCACGCAGCCCGCGATGGCGCCTTCCCTCGAGGCGACGAGCGCGCCGTCCAGATGCTCGCGGAGGCCCTCCCGGGGCAACCCAGACTCGTCGAGGAGGCGGGCCGCGGGTCCGAAGTCCGCCTCCCGGGCGGGCCGAATCTCGATATCATCAACCATACATCGAGATTTATAGAACTATGCGGAGCCCGTGTCAAGGGCCGGCCGGCCGAGCTGGGGCACCCCTGGAAAGGCCCGCCAGTGGCCTCTCAATGATTTCACCCGAGGCACCCCGCCCCGCAACATAATTCCCCCGTGAGCAACGGCACGGGGAGGAGCGGGTCGGGCCCGGACACGAGCCGATTCACCGCCCGGCGTCTCAAGTCGGCCTTCTTTCTCTGGCGCGCCGCCGTTCGGGGCACCGACGTCCTCGCGGCGATCTTCCTGGTGGCTCTGTCTTTGGGCCTCGGCGCCTACGTGTTTGCCCGCGCGAGGGGCGCCTCGCACCTGGCCTTCGCCCAGCGCGCACAGCTCCTCCAGGCGAGGGTCAGCGAGAAGCTGTCCTCCGCGCTCGAGAATCTCTCGATGCTCCAGAGCTCGATCGAGGCGTCGGACCGCGCGACCCGATCCCAGTTTCGGCTCCTCGTCTATCCGATGCTCGTGCGCAACCCTTACATCCATTCGTTCGCCTGGCTGCCCGTGGTGCGGGAGTCGGAGCGTCTGGCTTACGAGGCGCAGGTCCGCGCATCGCACCTGGCGAGCTATGCGATCTGGGAAAGGGGCCCGGACGGTCGGCCCGCGCCGGCGAGCCCGCGGGCCTTCCACGTCCCGATCTACTACATGGAGCCGCCGAGCGCCCTCGCGCTCGGCTTCGACATCACGTCGGACGAAATGCGGTGGGGCACGGCGGGGAAGGCGCGGGACCGGGCGGAAATCGTGGCCTCGCCGCCATTCGAGCCGGTCGGGGACGCGGGGAAGAGCCAGGTGGCGCCGGCCGTGGCCGCGTATGCGCCGGTCTACCGTCCGGGCGATCCGGGTTCCCCCGAGGCGCGGCTGACGGCGATCCGGGGGTTCGCCGTGGCGGTCTTCCGCGTGGGGCCCCTCGTGAACAAGGCTGCTTCCGATGTCGACGCCTCGGGTCTCGGACTCCTGCTTCGGGACCCGGACGCTCTCAAGGGCCCGCCCCTCGCCGAGAGACCGCTCGGCGCGGCGTCGCTTCCACGCCGACCGGGCTTCGAGCTTTCCTTCCCGGTGCAGTGCGCCAGCCGCACCTGGCACCTCGACGTGTTCGCGCTCCCCGCGGCGTTCCTGCCCCAGAAGCGTATCGCCCTCGAGGCGGCGTCCGCCGGAATCCTCGCGTCGCTCATCGGCCTCATCACCGTGACTTCGCTTCGCACGATCTCGAGGCTCCGCCGGCAGGCCGAGAAGGTCGGCCCGTACCACCTGGTCGCGCGCCTGGGGCATGGCGCCATGGGCGTCGTCTGGGAGGCCCGCCATGCGCTCCTGCGGCGGCCGACCGCCGTCAAGCTGCTCGCTCCCGGAACCGAGGGGGAACGCTCGCTTGCGCGCTTCGAGCGGGAAGTCCAACTGACGGCCGGGTTGACCCACCCGAGCACCATCGCGATCTACGACTACGGGCGCACGGCCGACGGCGTCTTCTACTACGCGATGGAGCTCCTCCGGGGAATCAACCTGTTGCAGCTGGTCGCCTTCGACGGTCCGCTCGCCCCGGGCCGCGTGGTGCATCTCCTTCGCCAGGCCTGCGGAGCGCTCTCGGAGGCGCACGCCGCGGGCCTGATCCACCGCGACATCAAGCCGGCGAACCTGATGATCTGCGTCTATGGAGGGATTCCCGATTTCCTGAAGGTCCTGGATTTCGGGCTCGTCAAGGACGTGGGGGTCGGCGAGCGCGCCCCCGCGCCAGGCGCGATCAACGACCACGGCGACGCCGCACTCTCTCAGGACGGCTCGCTGCTGGGGACCCCACTCTACATGGCGCCCGAGGGGATGACGGATCCGTCCGGGGTCGACGCGCGCGCCGACCTGTTCGCGCTGGGCGCCGTCGGATACTTTCTCCTCACGGGGCACTCTCCTTTTCCCGGCCAGACGGCGATCGAGGTCTTCAAGAAGGAGCGGCAGGGCCCGCCGACTCCGCTTTCGGAAGCCGCCCGGCATGCCGTGCCGGCCGGACTGGACGAGGCCATTCAGCGGTGCCTCGCGTTCGACCGCGCGGACCGGCCGGACTCGGCGGAGACCCTCGACGGCATGCTGCAGGCCTGCCGGGTCGAGCCATCCTGGGGGCTCGCGGAGGCGCGCGCGTGGTGGGGGGAGCGGGGCCCCGGGGCTCTGGCGACGGCGGCCGCGGAACGGGTGGAACCCGAGGAACGGGGCCGTTTCCTGATGCTCTCCTCGGATCACCGCTCCCGGGGCTGATCGCGAGCGCCCCGCGGTTGCCCCTCGCCATAGAATGGCGGCAATCAAAGCGAGGTCTCAGATGCTGACCGTGGACGCCGCCTTCGACCGTATCGGCTCGGCTCTCCGCCAGAGGAGCTACGCCTTCGTCAAGGAAGAGAAGCCCCCCGACTCGCCTGGAGACCGCGTCTCCTACTTCCAGTCGCCGAACATGTCGGTCAAGGTGAGCTGGTTGGAGCGGGCCCACCTGATGACGCTTCACGTTCAGGTCGAGGGCGAGTGGGTCGAATTTTCGCGTCGGGGCTTCGGTCCCAACGGCCTCGAGGACACGGCCGTCGAGGCGCTGGTCCGCGCCGTCTTCAACGAGGTGGCCGAGACTTCGACGGACGCGGGCTAGTCCTCTTGGAGCGCGCGACGCTGCGCGCGCGATTGCGGTCTCTACCTTCGGGGCGAAGCACGGCGGTCCTTCATCGTCAGACTGCAGCGGTCGCAGATGAAGACGCGTTCCGCGCCGTCGTCGGGCGTCGCCGGGTTGGGGCCTCGCATGCGGACCGGCCCCCCGGGACCGGCGAGGCAGTAGGGGCAGAGCGGCGCGCCCTTCGAGGCCAGGGCGAGGGGCTGCAGATCGAGCCGGAACAACGACTGCGTCTCCCGTCTCAGCGACCAGGGCTCCGCGCCCGGAGGATGCGATCGACTTCCTCCTGCGGGGTGCCCCAGTCGAGTAGCAGCAGCGCCGCCTGGCCGTCGGTCAGATAGCGGGGCTCGCCGTTCTCGACGGCTTCCCAGCGAAGCATCGTGTCGTCCACCGATTGCCCTCGGAGCAATCTGGCCACACGGCGATCCTGCGGAGCTGTACGCTCTCGTACAGCTTGCGGAATTCGGATTGTGGTCTCTGCCTGATTCAGGAGGCGACGTGAAGACCATCGCATCGCGGAACCTGCTTCTCCAGTCGTTTCCCCTCGCGGACTACCGGCGCATCGCCCCAGCTCTCGAACGCCTCAAGATGAAGCGCTGGGATCGGGTCTGGGAGCCGGCGGCGACGATTCCCTTCGTCTATTTCCCCGAGACGTGCATGGTCTCGGTGGTTTCCACCATGGAGGATGGGTCGACGGCCGAGGTGGGAGTCATCGGCCGCGAAGGCATGACACCCGCTCCTGCTCGGGGTCGCCGCCATCCCCTCGGAGGCGTTCATCCAGGTGCCGGGAGACGCGCTCCGCCTCCCGTCGCGGATTTTCCTCGGGCTTCTCAAGCCGAACACTCGGACTCAACGGCTCCTGCTTCGCTACATGTACACCGTCTTCCAGCAGGTCTCCCGTTCGGCCGCTTGCAACCTCTTCCACACTGTGAAGCATCGGTCCGCGAAGTGGTTGCTGATGACCTGGGAGCGCGTCGGAGAGAGGGAGTTCGAGCTGAGTCATGAGTTTCTCGCCGAGATGCTCGGCGCCCGCCGCGCCGGAGTCAGCAAGGCGGCGTTCGAGCTGAAGGCGGCGGGACTGATCGACTACCGAAACGGACGAATGAGGATCCAGGACGCCGAGGGGCTCAAGAAGGTCTCCTGCGAGTGTTACTTCCTGATTCAGAAGGAGGCCAACGACGTGCTCCGGCCGGTCGCGCCGAAGCGGGGCCGCGCGGCCCGCGACTGACGGCGCTCAGTTCTTCGGCGCGATTCGCTTGCCGCCCAGCGGCGACCCCCGCAGGTGGCCCGCCAGCTCCGCGCGTCGCGACAGGAGGGTCTCGATCGACGAATCGCCGTCGATCCGACTTCGGTATTCCGGGTCCGTATCGTAACAGTCGAGTTGGTAGAGGCACTCCAATCCCCGGTCGATGATCCCGTCCTCGAGCGCCTCGGTGGAGAGGCTGCTCGCCCCGTTGACGGCCGCGACGATGCGGCGGGCCTCTCGCTCCGAGCCGACGTAGGCGACGACGTGGCCGAAGCTGTTCCGGATGACGCGCGCATGGGATGCGTCCGTCGTCCACGGCTCGCTCGGGCGGGGAAGCCGGCTCGGATCCGGGTTCCTCTCTTCGAGCACGGACTCGATGAGACTCAGTATGCGATCGGGAGTGGCGGGCTTCGAGAGAAAGCCGACTCGCTCGATTCCTGGAGCGGGTGCGCTCTCTCCGGAGAGGATGATCACGGGGATCAGGAGAAGGCGGGGATCGGCCTCCCGCAGTGCAAGAAACTCCCACCCGCTCAGAACCGGCATGTTGAGATCCAGGAGGATCAGATCCGGCCGGGGCCCGTCGCCGCGAAGTTTCTGGAGCGCGACCGCGCCGTTGGCCGCTCCGGCCGCCTCATAGCCGGCGCAACGGAGGATCTCTATGAGCCCTGTACTGGAATCCAGGTCGTCTTCGACGACGAGGATGAACGGCGCGGTTCCCAATCGACTGGTTCCCCCTTCCGACCCGCGAGGGGTCGGCCCTGACATGGGGTAAGCAAAAAACGTACCCGCGTCGTACGTTAGCGTACAGCTCGGGACCCTCGTTTCGAGGGTTTTCAGGAAATCCTGCCGTCGAGAGCGTCCCGCACCCTTCCCGTGAGGGGTGCTCGCGGTGAACGGCTTCTGCAGGAACGGACCGCTTCGCGCGAGGAAACCATGCCGCTGGACCGCGTCCCCGGCGTAGCCCGATGAACAGGACGCGTTTCCGGGTGGGACGCCTCAGCCGGTCGGCCGACTCCGGTCCGCCGATCCCGGGCATCACCGTGTCCGTCAGCGAGGAGCTGGAGGGGGTCCGTGAAGTCTTCAACGATCCCGAGGGCCTCGGCCGCCTACGAGGCGGCGACCGAGGGGTATGCCGATGAGGAGGGCGACGGCTAAGAACCCGATCCCTAACCCCGTGGCTCGGGCGGCCAACCCGAATTCAACATGCCCGCTTTCCGCGACCTGGCTCACGACCGAGAGCACCACCAGCCCGCGCACGTCGTCGGCAACCGCGCCCCAAGAATGATCTGGCCCTCGCGCCGTCTCGAGCATCTTGAGCTCCGAGAGAACCCGCGCCGTGATGCCGATCGAGGTGGCGGTCAGAGTCGCGCCGACGAAGATCGCGGCCCGCGCCGGATAGCCTAGGAGCGTGACCCAAGTATGATCGGGTTCGATCATGTCGGAGCCCGAAGTCGAGCCTCCGCGGCTTGCGGACGAGAGCCGCTGGTACACCGAGCATACGGCGCTCCTCATCACGACGCTCAAGTGGGCTCTTCTCGGAGCCGTCGCGGGTGTCTGCGTGGGTGCCGGGACGCGGGGGTTCCTGGCGGCGCTTCGCTTGACGTCCGATGCCGTGCGGAATCTGCGGCTGGGTCCGGTGCCGTACTACGCCCTTCTCCCGTTCGGCATGGTGTTCTGCGTGTGGCTGATCCGGAGATTCGCACCTTCCGCCAAGGGCCACGGGACGGAGGCCGTCATCGCCGCGATCCACCAGCGATCGGGGCGGATCGAGTGGCAGGTAGCGCCCGTCAAGCTCCTGGCCACGGTCACCACCCTCGCGTTCGGGGGATCGGTCGGCAAAGAGGGTCCCTGCGCGCAGATCGGAGCGGCCATCACGAGTCTCTTTGCAGATCTTCTGCGCTTGAACGACGAAGACCGCCGCAGGCTCGTCATCTGCGGAATCGGAGCCGGATTCGCGGCGGTCTTCGGAACGCCCGTATCCGGCGCGCTGTTCGGGATCGAGGTTCTTTACCTGGGGCGCATCGAGTACCCGGTGCTGTTCCCCTGTCTGATCGCGGGGATCGTGGCGCACCTCGTCTGCGGAGTACCGCCGCTGGCTCCTCCCCTCCACGAGAGCTTCGGAGTCCTGGGTCAGTCGGCCCTCGTGCCCGCTTGCGTCGGGTTCGGAGCCGCGTTCGGCCTGATGGCGCTCCTGCTGATCGAGACGATGCGAGGGCTCGAGAAGTTTCTAGGCCGATTCGAGCGACATCCCTATCGCCTGGCGGCCGCCGGAGGCGCGGCGCTGGCAATCTTCTACGCCCTGGCTGGTGATGCGTATGCCGGGTTGGGGACCCCGACGATCGAGGCGGCGCTCTCCGGGACGGCGCGTGTCGCCGCTCTGGCCTTCGCCGCGAAGATCTTCACGACGTCGGTCACTCTCGAGACTGGCGGGAGCGGCGGCATCGTGACGCCTCTCTTTTTCATCGGCACCACGGGTGGTGCTGCGATCGCAGCCCTGTTCGGCCTGCCGCCCGGTGCGTTTGCCGCCTTTGGCATGGTCTCAGTCCTCGCTGCGGCGGCCAACACGCCGATTGCCGCTGCCGTCATGGGAATTGAGCTGCTGCCCGGACCCGTGGGCGTTTACGCCGCGCTCTGCGCGTGCACGGCCTATCTCATCGTCGGGCACCGCAGCGTCTACGCGAGTCAAAAGCTGGGGTTCTCAAAGTCGCCGGGACTCGACGTCACCCTGGATGTCCCAATCGGCGATGTGCGGCGGTCAGGCCTTCGAGTGCGTCGGGGCAGTCTCGCGGAGCGGGCGTTGGGTTTTCGTCCTTCCGCTCGACGCCGCCCGCGGCCCAAGACCGACGAGACGAAGAGTTAGCACCTCTCGAGACCGAGCCAGTCGGCGCGGCTGATTCGGCGATTATGGCGGGGCCGACGGGACTCGAACCCGCGACCTCCGGCGTGACAGGCCGGCGTTCTAACCAACTGAACTACGACCCCGCGTCGAAGAACGGCGCATGATACCGGAATGGGGTCGGGAGGGAAAGCGACGCCTGAAACCGCCGCCCGCGAAACGGGTCAGGGCACGACGTGGAAGATGCCGATCATGCCCTCGTGCTGAGTGGCGTCTCCGCAAGAGGTGTTCTTGCAGTTGAAGGTGTAGTCGCCGGGTGTCATCGGCGTGAACGTGAATGGGCCTCGGGTCTGGCCCTGCGCGAGGATCTTGTCCGGGAGGCCGAGCGCCGGAATGCCGTTGAATTCATGATTCTGCGTCACGTCCGAGCCGTCTCGGTTCAGCATCCACAGGGTGTAGGTCTTGCCCGCCTGAAGCGTGATCTCGGTCAAGGGCGGATTCGGCTTGGGGACGGCCGTGCAGGGCGAATAGGGTGAAGTCAGGGGGCATGGACCGCCGTTGAAGTCGGCCCAGAAGTCCCATTGCCACGACACGACCTGCAGAATGATGAAACCCGGTCCGGGCGTGGGCGTGATGGTCGGCGTCGGGGTGATGGTCGGCGTCGGGGTGATAGTCGACGTCGGAGTGATGGTCGGCGTCGGAGTGATGGTCGGCGTCGGAGTGATCGTGGGCGTGCTGTTGGGAAGGGGAGTGTGGGTGCGCGTGGGAGAGGGCCCATGCGGCGTCGGTGTCGCCGTGGCGATCTTCGTCGGCGACCCGACCCCGCGCCGCACGACGTGCGTCCCCGACCCGGGCCGATCCGGAACCCGAACAACCGGCATGCGGTCGGTCGTCCACGCCTGCTCGATGGACCGGGACGCTCCGGGGGTCGGTGTCGGGATGAACGGGAAGCTGTCCGTGTCGAAGCCCCCGCAGGGCGGGGTCCCCTGCTTCTGGTAAATCTGGACCTGCCCCGTCGCGACGTCGCGCACGGTGAGCGTGAAGTCGAGGCTCGTCAGGCTTCCATAGAATACCCAGTAGTGGCCCGCCCAGCCGGCTTCCACGATCTTCACGTTGACCTCGGGACTCTCGGGGTCGCCCGTGATCTCGGGGAAGCCGAAGAAGCCGTACCGGTCGTTCTGGGCGAACGCTCGGCCGGAGGTGGCGGCGCCTGTGTCGGGGTCGTACGCCTCGACGGTCACCTCGAAGGGGTGCGCCGCGTTCAGGCGGAGCGTGTCGGCCGGCGAAACGACGACGGTCGATTCGGCGCTCGAGCCCGACGCCGTCAGCCGCACAGTGTAGATGCCGGGCTCCGTCCAGCGATGAGAGTCGGACACGGATCGGCTGGATTGACCGTCGCCGAAGGACCAGAAGCGCCCGTCCGGCGCGTCCGCGTCGAGATCCTGGATCCTCGCCGCCTGTCCGGCCGTGGGATTGGGCGGAGAGACCTCGATCGTCGGGGGAGAGTTCCCGGCCGCACGCGCCAGCCACGCGACCAGCGCCAGGAGGGGAACGGCGGCGACTCTGCGAAATTTCGAAGTCATGGTCCGATGGGCAAAAGCAAACGGGGGCGGCCTTCACCGCCCCCGTCCGCCGGTGTCCGAATCAGATGAAGCCGAGGCCCGGGTAAGGCGACGATTCGAAGTTTCCGATCAGCGGGAAGACCGTCGGGAGGTCGCCCGAAGTCACCCCGAGCCACTTGGCCAGGGTCACTGCGTACTCGTCCACCGGGGTCGAGGGGATCCAGCGGCCGCGCCCGTTCAGGCTGGTGGTCGTGTCGTCGGGGCCGCCGAACTGGTGGACCGGAAACCGCGAGCCCGAGATGGGGTTCACGTTTCCGTAGAAATTGCCGCCGATCACGGAGCCGCCCATCACGAACTGGTGGTTGCCCCAGCCGTGATCCGATCCGATGCCGTTTCCCGTGCCGGAGGGCGAGAGCGTCCGCCCGAAGTCCGAGAGCGTGAATGCGGTGATGCTGTTCTGGAGCCCGAGCTCCACGGTCGAATTGTAGAAGGCGTTCATCGCCGCCGAGAGGTCCGAGAAGTTCGCGCCCTGATCGGTGAGCTGGTTCTGGTGGGTGTCGTAGCCGCCCTGGGATACGAAGAAGATCTGCCGCGTCAATGAGGGGATCAGCCCGCCGCTCTGGTTGAGCTTGATGATCTTGGCGACCTGCTTGAGCTGGTTGGAGATGCTGGTGTTGGGGAACACGGTGTTGATCGTTGGATCGGAGGCGAACGCCGCGCTGGTGTCGAGGCCCTGCTGAGTAGTGGAGCTCGCTCCCGCGATCATCGTGGCGGTCAGGTCGATCGTGCGCAGGTAGTCCATCGAGGCCTTGCGCGCCACCCCGGTCGCGGAAGTGTCCGAGTAACCGTTGAGCACGAGCACGGTGTTGAGCGCCCCGCTGCCGATCGAGAGCGGCCGCTGGGCGAGGCCGATGCAGAACGTGGTGGAGCCCGCGATGGAGGTCATCGTGGGGAACGTCGCGCCCGCGTTGCAGGCCACGACGGAATCGACCATGCGGCCGCCCCATCCGGTCGCAACCTTGATGTCTGCTCGAGCGGTCTGTCCGGCCTGGACCTGGTCCGAGTGGGAGAAGAGGGAGAAGGGCTTGGGGACGCTGCCGTTGATGTACTCCGTCTGGGTCATGGGATGCACGAGCGTTCCGACGTTGGTGACGACCGCCAGCTTGTTCGAATTGAACAGCCCCTTCAGCTCCGGCATGTTGGGGTGAAAGGCGAACTGGCGGCCCGCCATGCTCGGGGGATCGTTGAGCTTGGTCGGATCGAGCACGCCACCCAACTTCGGGATGGCCAACCCCGGCCTCGCCGCCGAGTAGGGGTTGTAGTAGGTGTCATCGTACGGGATGACCATGTTGTTGCCGTCGTTGCCGCCGTTCAAGAAGATGCAGACCAGAGCCTTGTACCCGCCGGTGCAGTTGGGCGCGTCGAGCGCCAGCAGGTTGGCGAGACCGAACTGACGCACGGTCCCCTGGAACGCCGCGGCGCCCAGCGCCGCGCACGTCGAGCGAACGAGAAAATCCCTTCGACTGTGTGACATGGCCTTTACCTCTGCGCCTGGTACTGCGACGAGGTCGCGACCAGATAAAGCGCTTGGCGAGCGCGTTTCAACCTATCCGTCGACGGGGTGACGGAATTGACGGCCGTGATGACGGAGTTTTTCATCTCATCCGACATCGTGCCGTGCATGAGCAGACGATTGAGTCGGTCGACCAGATTCGCCGCGTTCGGCGCCAGCTGCTGGAGCTCGGTGAAGTCGATCGATGTGCCGTTGGGCGTGTCGGTTCCGCTCGGCTGGATGCCGCCGTTGAAGGTCATCGTGTAGACGAAGTTGGCGCGCTTGAGCGAGGTCGAGGCGTCCATGATCCCGAACTCGGGCCCGAGAATTTCGAGCGAGGCCGGGGGCGCGAAGTAGTCCTGCGGGAAGTAGCTGAAGACCGTCGTGGGCTTGTAGGTGTTCTGACCCATGGCCGACGGTTGGCCGTTGAGGTTGCCGTCGCTGTTGACAAGACGGTTCGTCGACATCGGGTCGAACGCCTTGAGGACGTTGAGCACGTACTGCTCGGGCTCTTTGAGCTTGCCGTAGTTCGGGTCCGACGGCGCGTTGCGCGCCTCCGGGTCGAGGAGGATGGCCTTCACGACCGCCCAGAGGCTGCCGCGGACGCCGTTGCCGTCGTCCTCGAACGCCCACGCCACGCGCTCGACGTAGTCGGGGGTGGGGTTGGACGTCACCAGGCTGTGGATGAGCTCCCGGGCAACGTACGGAGCGACGTTGGGGTGGTTGAACAGGGCGTCGATGGAAGCGTTGAGCTCGGTGACGCCGGCGGGATCCCCGGTGATCATGGCCGGAGCGCCGACTCCGTCCTGGTTCGGCAGGAAGCCCTGGAACAGCACCTTGTCCGTGGCGTTGTGCTTGCTCGAGTTGAAGCTCATCGGGTTGAGGTAGTCCTGGCAGACGCTTCCCTGCTGGCTCGCGGGATCACAGGGCACATTGTTCTTGACGTACCAGCCCGTGAACACGAGCTTCAGGTTGTCGATGACCGACTGGTCGTAGGAGGGGAGCGGATCGTTGGGGGGATTCGGATCGTTCTGTGGAACGCCGTCCATGCTGAGCAGCTCGGTGCCGATCGAGAAGAGCTGCATGATCTCGCGCGCGTAGTTCTCGTTCGGCGCCGAGGCCGTGCTCGTGTCCATGTTCAGAAAGTTGCCCATGGCCGGGTTCAGCGTCACGTTGTAGAGGATGTCGCGGTAGTTCCCGAACGCGTCCTGGTCGAGGAGATTGAGGTACGGGACCATCTGGCTCGGTCGCGAGATCGACGCGGCCGACACGACCACCAGCTTGTGCAGGCTCCACGCGACGCGCTGGCGGAGCTGATCCGGGTTGTACATCGCGCGGAGGAAGAACCCGGTGGTGAGCGGGTACATCGTGTAGTTGTTTCGGTGGCAGATGCCGGTCGTGCAGTCCACCGGCGTCGAGGGCGCAGTCCCGGGCCACAGCCCCATGGCCGGGAATAACGAGGGCTGCAGCGAGTACTGGCTCGCCATCCACGGCAGAAATCCCTGGCTCAGGACCGCGCCGACGTCGCCGTCGGTCGGGCCCCAGGAGGCCTGCTCGAGAAAGCGGATTCCTTCGGAGCGGTGGAAGGTCTTGGTCATGAACACCGCCATCTGGCCTCGGGTGTTCGGCTGGTTGGGGCAGAAACCGCCGTTGCCGCAGCCGACCGTGATCTGCAGGCGGGCGAGCTCCTCGATCCACGGCGCCAGCGGCGCGAGCGACGGATCCGACAGCGGGACGTCGAGAAAGACCCCCGTCGCGGGCGGAGGGACGTGGCTCGTTCCCTCGTACACCTTCAGGAGGAAGACCGCCATCTGGGCGCGAGTGACCGCGGAGGAGGGGCAGTAGAGCGGCAAGTTTCCCGTTCCCGGGCTCGGGCCTGCGCAGCCGCCCGTGATGCCCTCGCTGTAGAGCTGCTCGATCCAGTCCGCCGCGAAGTCCGCCTGGTGCACGTCGAAGAAGACTGTGCCCGATGCGGCCGGCGGAACGTAGGAGCCTCCGTGTTCGGCGCGAAGAAGGAAGACGGCCATTTGCGCGCGGGTCACCGGATCGTTCGGGCAGTAGTTGCCGCCGGTGCATCCCGCCGTTATCTGATCCCGCAGGATGCGCTCGACCGAAGCGTGGAACGCATTGGATGCGGGAACGTCGTTGAAGTCCGCGAGCCAGCCGAAGGGGATCGTGTCGGACGGTCCACCCGGATTGGTGACGACGACGTCGTAGAGAGCGCCCGCGGCGAGTGATGGCATCGTCGCGCCGATACGGGTGGGATTGTGAAACGTCACGGAGACGGGAGAGCCGCCGACGGTCACGGTCGCTCCGGCTTGAAACTGATTGCCCACGATCGGGACCACGGAGCCTCCGGAAGCCGGGCCGGAGGTCGTGTAGAGGTAGGACGCCTGGTAAGCCGTGGCCCCTCGAGCGAGGGCGGCGGACCCAAGGACGACCGCAAGCGCCGCCGCGCTCGCGAGCCGCGCGAGAGAGTGCCTCCCGCGAGAGCCGGAATCCGGGTCTCTCATCGATGCATGTCCTTCCTGACGTCCATTACTGGCGTCAAAAAGCCGGCTTGTGGGAGTTCCGGCAAATATAACACAGGCGCGTCAGGCTCTGGCCGCGCCCGGGTGGACGCGCATCGGAAAGCGGGTCCGCAGGCTGGGCCCGACGCCATCGTTGTAGAGGAGCAAGATGCTCGTAGATTAAGCGGTTAGCCTCCCGGGAACGACTGATCGTGGGGGCGGATTAAGGACAGTGTCCCTACCGCCTCGGGAGTCTGGCCGGACGGGCAGGTGTTTTGTCCGAACCAACGGCCCATAATCCGTCCATCCCGACAATGACGCGTCCTTTGACCTGGGCAGGCCGGCGCCCGTCGAGCGGCGCCATCGCCTGCGCCGCGTTCTCCGTCCTGTCCGCGCTTCACGGGACGAGCGCCCGGGCGGCGAGTGCGGCGCGGGTCGAGACGGTCGCTCCGCTCGCGCCGGGCTCCATGCCGGCCCGGCTCGAGTCGAGCCTGCCCGGGCCGTTCCCTGTTCTTCCGCCGACGAACTGGTGGAACACGGAGATTTCCGTCGCCCCCCTCGACCCGGGCTCGTCGGCGTTCATCACCCACGTCAATCAGGGAGGAGTGAAGCATCTCCACCCCGACCTGGGGGGCACCCTGGTCGACGGCGTCGGAATCTACGGGATGCCGTTCATCGTGGTGGACGGAAGCCAGGCCAAGAAGACCGTGAACTTCCTGTACTACGACGAGAGCGACGGGGTGAGTCATCCTGGCAACAATCCGTATCCCTTCTATCCGATTCCGGACGCGGCCATCACGCAGCCGCACTGGATTGAGGGCGGCGATCCCGGCAACGTCGACGACCGGGGCTCGCAGGACCGCCACATGCTCATCGTCGATCGGGACCACCGGTACCTGTACGAGCTCTACAACGTCTGGTACGACTCGACCGCGCAGCAATGGCAGGCGGGCTCCGGCGCGTTCTTCGACATGAACGCGAACACGCGGCGGCCCGACACCTGGACGTCCGCCGATGCGGCCGGGCTCGCAATCCTCCCGGGACTCCTCCGCTACGATGAGGTGTATGGCCCCGACGAGATCCGGCACGCGCTCCGCTTCACCGTGCGGGACACGAACGGGTACGTGTATCCCGCCAGCCACCAGGCCGGATCCTCGCCCGGCGCGCTCCCGATGGGGGCGCGGCTGCGCCTGAAGGCGTCCCGCGACATCTCGGGGTTCGCGCCGGAGGTGCAGAAGATCTTCCGGGCGATGAAAACCTTCGGCCTGATCGTCGCGGACAACGGGACCGACATGTACATCGGCGGGACCTGGGATGACCGCTGGAACAACGACGTGCTCAATCCCGCCTTCGACGCCCTGACCGCGTCCGACTTCGAAGTCGTACAGCGGGGCTACTCCCCGCCCCTGGCTTCCGGGCTCGCCGTGGACACGCGCACGGGAGGCGCGTCGAATCAGAATTCCGTCCTCGAGCCGGGCGAGTCGGCGGTCGTCGTCGAGCCGGCCTGGCAGGGGTCGGCGACGGGACCCCCACTTTCGCTCACCGGCGTCGCGTCCAATCCGGTCGGGCCGCCGGGAGCGACATACACTCTCGACGACGCGTCCGCGGGCTACGGCTCGGCCGCGAGCGGCGTCCCCGCCGACTGCTTCGACGCGACCGGCGACTGCTACTCGCTGTCGGTGTCGCTTCCCGCGACCCGCCCCGCGCTCCACTGGGACGCGACGTTCACGGAAACGGTCGACGGCTCGGCGTCTCGCACCTGGACCGTGCACATCGGGCGGAGCTTCTCGGACGTCGCGCCCGCCGACCCCTTCTACCGCGAGATCGAGACGCTCCTGCACGACGGGGTGACCGCCGGGTGCGCGCCCGACACCTATTGTCCGGGCGGCGGCGTCACGCGCGCGCAGATGGCCGTCTTCCTCCTGAAAGCCAAGCTCGGAGCCCGATACGCGCCGCCGCCGGGCTCCGGGACGCTCTTCGCGGACGTTCCGCCCGGATCTTTCGCCGTGGATTGGATCGAGGATCTGTACGCGAGCGGAGTCACGGCCGGGTGCGGACCCGCGCGCTTCTGTCCGTCCGACCTGGTCACGAGGGCGCAGATGGCCGCATTCCTCCTGAAGGCGAGCCGGGGCAGCTCGTACACGCCGCCACCGGCCTCGGGAGTGTTCGGCGACGTGCCGGCGTCGGGTCCGTTCGCACCCTGGATCGAGGAGCTCTTCCGCTCGGGGATCACCGCGGGCTGCGGCGGAGGAAACTACTGCCCCGACGATCCCAACACGCGCGCCGAGATGGCCGCGTTTCTCGGCCTCACGTTCGGTCTCGCGCTCTACGCCCCGTAGGCGTCACGCGCGGAGCGCGCGGGTCAGTAGTCCGTGGAAGTGGTGTACGCCGTTCTCGCGCAGGACCGAGTACCGCCCGCGATCGTAGCTCCGGGAGCGCAGTCCGCGCTGCACCGCCTCGCAGATCGCGATGTCCTCCTGCTGGACCTGATCGCTGAACGCGAAGGATCGGGCGAACTCCTCGGCGACGCCGGGGCTGTTGGGCTCGAGCACGTACCACTCGAATCGGGTGAGGGTGCGCTCGGCGGACAGCGGCAGGATGGTGTTGGTCTGCAGGTTGTCCGGGTAGAGGTTGAGCATCATGTTGGGGAACACCCAGTAGTACAGCGCCTCGGGCTGCGCTCCCTGGGGCAGGTTGCGCCGGTAGAGCGAATCCTCGGACTTGGAGCGAATGGGCGCGTGCTGCTTGGAGTGGTACGCGGCGGTCTCGACCTTGTAGGCCCGGTAATCGAGCTCGCCGAAGAGCTCGGGGTGGACGATCGGGATGTGGTACCCCTCGAGGTAGTTATCCACGTAGACCTTCCAGTTGCACGCCACCTCGTAGTCGATCTTCTTGAAGAGGGTCATGTGCTCCAGCGGAAGGTGCCCGGTCTCCTCGGGAATCGAGCCGAGGACCTCCCGGAGAGGCGGCGCGGATGCGTCGAGGCAGGCGAAGAGGAAAGGGCCCCAGGTCTCCACGCGAACGGCGGGCAGGGAGTGCCCCGACTTCTCGAAGCAGCGCACGCCCTCCCACTCGGGCGTCGACAGCAGACGCCCGTCCAGGGCGTAGGTCCAGCCGTGGTAACCGCACATCAACGCCTTGCGGTGCCCGGATCCGCGCGCGACGGGCCCGGCGCGGTGGCGGCACACGTTGGAGAACGCGTGGATGGCGCCGTCCTCGGCGCGGGTGATCACCAGCGGCTCGCGGGCCACGATGCACGTGAAGTAATCGCCCGGCAGCCGCACCTGTTCGGTGTGCCCCACGAGCTGCCACGTGCGCGCGAAGATCCGGTCCTCCTCGAGCTCGAGCTGCCCGGGATCGCGGTACCAGGTCGCAGGAATGGTCGCGGCCGAGGAGAGGTCGGCCTCGTGAGCGAAGCCGGTCACCGCGCCGGTCACGGGCTCGCTCACGACTGGGGGCGCCGCGGGGCGCGGGCCCGACGCGGCACGGCGCCCGCCGGTCCCGCCGGGCTCGCCACGGCGCCGCGCAGGAGCGCCAGGAACTGCTCGATCCTCGCGGCCGTCTTCTCGGGGCTCTTGCCCTGGCGCGAGAAGAGACCCGGATCCAGCTCCTCGGTCAGCAGCGCGTCCTGGAAGCGCTCGACCGTCCAGTCGAGCAGCGAGACGATCATCTCCTCATCGACGTCCGACCGCACCTCGCCCCTCTCGATTCCCATGCGGACGAAGGCGGCGGTGCCGTAGGGGTCCCGTTCCCGGAGGAAGCGATTGATCTCATGTCGCAGGTGCAGGTCGGTGCCGTAGTTGCCGAGCAGCGCCACGCGGTAGGGAACCCAGTTCTCGCGGACCAGCCGGTCCGTCCGTTCGAGCCAGTAGCGCAGGGTTCCGAAGAAGCCCTGCTGGAGCACGGGCGCCGGCGCGTCGAGGTAGGCGGAGAACGAGGAGACCGCCTTCTGGTACGCGACGAGGAACAGCCCCTCCTTGCTCCCGAAGTGCTGGAAGACGGAGCCCTTCGCGATCGACAGCTCGGTCGCGATGTCCTCGATCCGGGCGGCGTCGTAGCCGCGCTCGGCGAAGTGGCGCATCGCGGTGTCGAGGATGCGGGCGCGCTTGGCTTCCGACCGCGGTCCGGTCAGCAGCGGAGGAGGAGGGAGGCTCGCGCGGGGCTCGACGTTCTTCATGACTGATGGTCATCCTATCGAGGGAGCCCGTCGAACTCAACCCATGCTATTTTCCCTCGGCCGAATGCCACATTAATGACTGCGAGTCAAAGTACGCGCGCCTTCGACGCGATCGTCGTCGGGGGCGGTCACAACGGCTTGACGGCGGCCGCGTACCTCGCGCGCGCGGGCCTCGCGACGCTGGTGCTGGAGCGGCGCGAGATCGTGGGCGGCGCGTGCGTGACCGAGGAGATCGCCCCCGGATGCCGCGCCTCGACGACCTCGTACATCGCGAGCATGCTCCGCCCCGAGGTGATCCGCGACCTCTCCCTGGCCCGCCACGGCCTCCGGATGGTGCCGTGCGACCCGGCCCTGCTGGTGCCGTTCGCCGACGGGACGGCGGTCCCGTGGTGGTCGGACCGGGAGCGCACGGTCGGGGAGCTCGCGAGGCTGTCCCCCGCCGACTCGCGGACGTTCGTGAGGGTGGACGACGAGCTCAAGAAGCTCGCTCGGTACCTCCAGCCCTTCTTCCTCGAGCCTCCGCCAGACGTCCACGCGCGCGGCCTGGCCGGCTGGCTCGAGCTCCTCCGGGTCGGGCGGCGCTTTCGCGGGATCTCGGGAACCGAGATTTCCCGGATGGTCGCGTTCCTGACGGGCAGCCTGGGAGATTTTCTCGACCGCAACTACGAGTCCGAGAAGGTCAAGACCCTGTTCCTGGCCAACAACGTCTACGGCAAACACGGCGGCCCCTACCAGCCCGGGTCCGCGCTCGGGCTCCTCTTCCACCTCCTTTCCGGCGGAGAGCACGGTCTCCAGGGGTTCTACGGGCACGTCCTCGGCGGCATGGGCTCGATCACCCAGGCGATGGCCTCCGCCGCCCGAGAATTCGGCGCCCGGATCCAGACCTCGGCGCCCGTCGCGCGGATCGAGGTGCGCGACGGGAGGGCGCGCGGCGTGACCCTGGAGGACGGGACGCGGATCGACGCCGCGGTCGTCGTGTCGAACGCGGATCCCAAGCGCACCTTCCTCGGCCTGATCGAGGAGGAGGCGCTCCCCGGCGAATTCCTGGCGGCCGTGCGGGGGATCAAGATGGACGGGCCCTGCGCGAAGGTCAACCTCGTCCTGTCGGAAGAGCCGCGCGTGCACGGGATGCCGCGCGGGTTCACGGCGTCGCAACGATCCCTCTTCACGCTCGTGCCTTCGCTCGAGTTTGCGGAGCGCTGCTACGACCGGTGCAAACTGGGCGAGATCCCGGAGGAGCTCTGGGTGGACTGCGTGGTCGCGTCCAACGTCGACGACACCCTGGCTCCCCCCGGCCGCCACGTCATGACGTGCTTCGTGCAGTACGTTCCGTACCGGCTGGCCCGGGGCACGTGGGACGAGATGCGCGAGAAGCTGGGGGACCGCGTAGTTCGGAAGATAGGCGAGTACGCCCCGAACGTTCCGGGCTCCGTCGTCGCGCGGCAGGTCCTGACGCCGCTCGATCTCGAGCGCACCTACGGCCTGACCGAGGGCAACATCTTTCACGGCGACCTGAGCCTCGAGCAGCTCTTCTTTCTGAGGCCGGTGGCGGGCTTCTCGCGATACCGGACGCCGATCCCCGGCCTCTACCTCTGCGGGGCAGGGGCGCATCCGGGCGGCGGCGTAACGGGCGCGCCCGGGCACAACGCCGCGCGGGAGGTCCTCCGGGACTGGAAGCGGAAGGTGGCGTGAGCGGGTCGCTCGAGCGCACGGCCGACGTCGTGATCCTCGGCGCGGGAGTCATGGGCGCGTCGATCGCGTTCCACCTCGCCCGACGCTCCGCCGGACGCATCCTCGTGCTCGATCGCAGCGACGTTGCGCACGGCGGGAGCGGCCGCTCCTCGGCGCTCGTCCGCATGCACTACAGCTTTCCCCCGGAGGTCGATCTGGCGGTCACCAGCCTCTCGATCTTCCGACGCTGGAAAGAGTACGTCGGCCGGCCGGGAGACTTCCGCCCGATCGGATTCGTGCGGATCGTGCCGGAGGGCGAGATCGACCGACTCGAGAGGAACGTCGCGATGCAGCGCTCGCGGGGCGTCGACACCCGCCTGATCACGCGCGAGGAGCTGCGCGAGATCGAGCCGGACTGGTTCGTGGACGACGTCGTGGCGGCGGCCTGGGAGCCGGGCTCGGGCTACGGCGACGGGACCGGGGTCGCCAACGACTTCCTCGAGCGGGCGCGCGAGATGGGGGTCGTCTACAGATCGCAGACGGAGGCCACGGGACTCCTCCGCGACGCCGGGCGGGTCTCGGGTGTCTCGACGCCGCGCGGCGACGTCTCCTCGCCGGTCGTCGTCGCCGCGACCGGCCCCTGGAGCCGGCCGCTCCTCGCGGGGGTCGGATTCGACCTGCCCATCGAGAGCGAGTTTCACCAGGTGGCGATCCTCCGGAATCCGCCCGCCATGAAGTTCCCCGGCGCCGCGTGCATCGATTCGATCACCACCACCTACTTCCGGTCGGAGACCGGGGGCCTCACGCTCGTGGGGGACTTCTTCGGCCGCCGCGGCGTGGACCCCGACGCGTATCCGGCCTCTGTCTCCTCCGATGCGATCGAGAGCCTCTTGGAACGGGCGTCCCGCCGCATTCCCGCGCTGGCGGAGGCGGGGATCGCGCGGGGCGTCACGGGCGTCTACGACATGAGCCCGGACGCGCGCCCACTGATGGGCGAGGTGCCCGGGGTCGCGGGACTCTTCGTGGCCGCCGGCTTCTCGGGTATGGGATTCAAGATCTCGCCGGCCGTGGGGCTCGTCATGGCCGAACGGCTGCTCGACGGGCGCGCGACGACCGTCGACATCGAGGCGTTTCGGCCCGGCCGATTCGCGGAGGGCGCGACGATCCAGGCGCAGTGGGAGTACGGCGACGAGGAGATCTCTTCGACCTACACATAGTTTTCTCTTCATAACGGAGTCAGAATGAAACAGGGAATCCTCGAGCGTCTCGCGCAAGGCCCGGTCCTGGGCGACGGAGGCTACCTTCTGGAGCTGGAGAAGCGCGGCTGGGTCCGGGCCGGTCCGTTCACGCCGGAGGTCGCGCTGACCCGCCCGGACGCGCTCCGCAGCCTCCACGTCGAGTTTCGCGAGGCCGGCGCCGACGTGCTCCAGGCGCTGACGTTCTACGCGAGCCGGGACAAGCTCGCGACCGTCGGGCTGGAGAACCGCCTCGAGGAGCTCAACCGGGCGGCGGTCCGAATCGCTCGCGAGGTCGCGGGCGAGAAATGCCTCGTCGCCGGCAACCTGTCGCTCACGTGGATGTACGAACACGGCAGCCCCGCCTCGTACGACCGCGTCCGGAAGACCTTCGATGAGCAGCTCGCCGTCCAGGTCCAGGAGGGAATCGATTTCGTCATCGGCGAGACCTTCTCATGGCTCGGAGAGGCCCTGCTCGCCGTCGAGCGGGCGAAGAAGACGGGCCTCCCCGTCATGGTGACGGTGTGTTTCGAGAACAAGCCCGTCACCTCCGACGGCCAGTCGCCGGCGGACGTCGGCAAGGCCCTCCAGGACGCCGGCGCCGACATCGTCGGGATCAACTGCCTGCGCGGACCCGAGCACACCCTGCCGCTCATCGAGGAGATGCGCAAGGCGGTCACCGGATTCGTGGCATGCCAGCCCGTCGCCTATCGCACCCCGGCCGAGAAGCCGGACTTCACCAGCCTCGAGGCCTTTCCCTTCGAGCTCGACCCGCTCCAGCTGACGCGCCGCGAGATGGCGCGCTGGGCGCAGCAGGCACGCGACCTCGGGATCGACTACATCGGCTCCTGCTGTGGCTCCGTCGCGATCCACGTCCGAGAGATGGCCCGGGCGCTCGGCAAGGTGACGGGAGACGCCCGGCCCTGGACGGTGGACTACAGCAAACCGATGTCGGCGTACGAGTACTACAAGCACGAGGGGAAGTAGCCCGCCGCCCCGACGGGGCTCTCGCGCTCGCGAGGGGGGCGAAGCGGCCCCGCCCCCCGCCCCGTCAGTTCTTCCAGAAGAATTTCGGCGGCGCCTCCTCGCGGGGCCAGAGCTTCTTCATCGTCTCCGAGTCCCAGAGCTCTCCGTTCTTCACGACCCACCGGATCTTCGCCGTGTTGTGGATGTCGTCCAGCGGGTTCGCGTCGAGGACGATGAAGTCGGCGAGCTTGCCCGCCTCGATCGAGCCGAGGTCCGGAGCGAAGCCGATCTTGTCGGCCGCGAGCAGGGTCGACGCGCGCAGCGCCTCCATGGGCGTCATTGCGGATCCCTTCGCCGGGCCGCCCTCGCCCGCCATCGCCCAGATCTCCCAGTGGGGTCCCAGGCCCTGCACCTGCCCGTGCGCTCCGAGCGAGACGTTGCCGCCCGCGCGCAGCACGGCCGCGGCGCCCGTCGCGACGGCGGGGAAGTGGTACTCGGAGGGCCAGATCCAGGGATACCGTCGCGACTTGGCATCGATGATGTCGTGCGGGGTGAATCGATTCAACTTCGCGTCGTCATGCGCGTTGTGCGTCTGCCAGAAGTACTGCTCGCCCCAGGGGCCGCCGTACGCGACGAGGAGGGTGGGCGTGTAGAACGTGCCGGTCTTGGCCGCGAGCTGGACGACGTCGTTCTGGAGATCGACGGGCAGTGCGTGCTCCCACGCCGTGAAACCGTCCAGCGCCATCGTCAGGTCCGTCTGCAGCTCGCCCGCGCCCTCGGCCGTGAGCAGCATGTGCTCCTCGCGGCAGGCCTCCGCGAAGTACATCCGCTGCGATCGGCGGGGCTGCTGGTACACCTTGATCATCCGCGCGCCGTAGGCCTTCATGCGGCGCACCTGGTGCTTCGCGTCGTCGAGGTTGTTGACCTCGGCGAAGACGTCAGCCTGCTGGCCCCCGTAGAGCACGTCGCCCGAGGAGTAGATGCGCGGCCCCGCCATGATTCCGGCCTCGACCTGCTCTCCCTGCGCGAACACGTCGAGCGAGGGCGCCGAGGGGTCGTAGATCGTGGTTACCCCGTAGGCGAGGTTGGCGATGTACTCCCACTTCGTTTCGGGGAAGAGCTCGAACCCCGAGTAGTGGAGGTGCGCGTGGGTGTCGATGAACCCGGGGACGACGGTCTCTCCGGCGGCTTCGAAGGTCCGGGCTCCGGCCGGAGCGGACACGCTGCCCGCCGGCCCGAGCGAGGCGATGCGATTGCCGGTCACGAGGATGTCCGCCTTCTCGAGGACCTCGTCGCCCTTCATGGTCACCACGCGGGCGCCCCGGAGCAGGAACGACCCCTCCGGCCGGGCGCGGGGCGCGGTCAGCGTGATCGCGATCGTCTCGGCCGTCGGGACGCGGACGTCCTGGAGCTTTTCCTTCTCCTTCTGCTCCTTCTCCTTGTCGGTCGCGGGGGCGTCCTTGGTCGCGGCCTCCTTCTTCTCCTTCTCCTCGGCCTTGCGCCGCTGCTCGCGCGCGAAGACCAGCGCCCCGGCCAGCGGAAGCCGGTAGAACGTGTTGCCGAGCGCCCAGGTGATGGTCTTCCCGCCGTCCGCCCACCGCACGTAGCCGCCGGCGTCGTCCGAGAGGCGGTACACGGGGACCGCTCCCTCCTTCAGGCTGACCTCCGGGGGCTCCTTCGTCAGGATCCCCGGAAGAGCGGTCACGTACACGTTGTCCCGCGACGTGAACACCACCCACTGGCCGTCGGGCGAAGGCACGATGTCGTCGACCGCCGGGAAACGGAGGAGCTTGTGGCGGTCCGTGCCGTCGAGGCGAACGGACACGAGGTCGTTCTTGGGGTCGTCCGTCGGCTTCTTCGCCTCGATGGGATCGCGGTAGTAGAGGCGCGCGCCGTCCGCGCTCCAGAAGACCTGCGGATGGAACTTCATCCCCTCACCGAGCTTGACCGCCAGAACGGGGCGCGGGTCTCCGCCGCTCGCGTCCAGGACGCCGACCTCGAAATACTCCTCCTCCTCGGGCTGATGGCCGCGGAACTCGAGGCCGGATCCGCGCAGCACCGCGATGCGATCCCCGCGCGGGGACCAGGCGGGATTGGCGTAGTGGCCCGCGGACTTCGTCAGCCGAACGGGTGAGCCCCCCGGGGTCGCGGCAACCTTCCACACGTGTCCGCCGCCGGCGTCGCTCCAGGACACGTAGGCGATCCACTTCCCGTCGGGCGAGAAGGCGGGCGCGTACTCGCGGCGGGGAAGCGAGGCATCCTCGCGGGTCAGCCGCTTCGGCGCGCCCGAGGCCTTTCCGCCCGAGAGCTCCTGCAGCCACACGCGACCGAAGGCTTCGAACGCGATCGAGCGCCCGTCGGCGGACTGGCTCGTCCACCGCAGGATCCGCGCCTTCACGGGGCCCGTCTCGATCTTCTCTTGCCACGCCACCCGCGGCGCGGCCCACTGCTCTACGGCCGCGGTGAAGGGAATGTCCCGCATCGCGCCGCTCGCGAGATCCAGCCGCACGAGCTTGCCCTTGTTCGAGAGGACGAGCGACTTCCCGTCCGGCAGGAAGGCGTAGTTGGGCCAGAGGTCCATCTGCGCGAAGCCCTCCTCCTCGTCGCGGGTGATCCCGCGGGCGAGGATGCGTTCCGACCCGGAGGTGAGGTCGCGCGCGACCAATACCGAGTCGTCGTCCCGGCGCGAGACGTAGGTCAGCGTCTTCCCGTCGGGCGAAACGGCCGGGCGCACCGCACCGCCGAATCCCTCGACGACCGGAAAGCTCTCGGCGAGCTCGCGGTCGTAGCGCCAGATCTGCCAGAGGCCGTCGGTCAGGTTGGGCGCGTAGTTGAACTTGCGCTGGCGGGCGGAGAAGAAGATCGAGCGGCCGTCTCGGGAGACCGCCGCCCCGCCCGCGTTGTTGACGTCGTCCGAGGAGGTCAGCTTGATTCCGCCGCCGCCCTCGCGGTGGTAGACCCAGAGCTCGACGGGCGGGATCCCGGCCCGCTTTCCGTCCTCCTTGCGCGCGATCAGGTAATTGCCGTCCGGGGTCCAGGCGGCGCTGCGGACGTACGCGTCCTTCTCGGTCGTGACGGCCCGCGGGTTCTTTCCGTCGGCGTCCATCATCCAGACGTTCTCGATCCCGCTGCGGTCGCTCGTGAACGCGATCGTTTTTCCGTCGGGCGAGAAGCGCGGATGCGTGTCGAAGGCCGGCCCCGAGGTCAGGGCCTTCGCGTTGCCGCCCGCGATCGGAAGCGCGTAGATGTCGCCGAGCAGATCGAAGACCAGCGTCTGTCCGTCCGGCGAGACGTCGACCGACATCCAGGTTCCTTCGCTCGTCTCGAAACTGATCTTGCGGGCGTCGGCACGCGGCTTGTTGATCTCGGCCGCGACGTCGGGCTTCTTCTCCTTTGGCTCTTCCTTCGGGGGGTCGGCCGCGCCGGCGTGGGCCGCCGCGAGGAGGGCGAGCGTGAACGCGAGAGGCGTGAAGAAGCCGAGCAGAGGCTTGCGCATGGAGCCCTCCATCGAGAGGCAAAGGATTCAAAACGACTGATGGGAAAAGAAGCAGCGAATTATCCTCTGGCGCCTCCGCCGATTGTCAATATGGAACTTCTTGGGCCGCGCCGGTGCGATCGGCGACAATCGGAACGTTGCGCCGACGAACGCTGGGAATCCTCGCGGCTGGAGCGCTGCTGCTCTACGCGCTCCGGCACCCGATCGAGCTGCGCGTGCTCCGGCACCGAGCGGCACCGCGGCCCGACGCATCCTCTGAGCCGGTGCAGGTTGCCGACGACAAGGGCCCGTTCGAACACCATGCGGGGGGCCGAAGGTATCGTCTGACCCCGCGTTTTCGGTGGGACGAGTCCGCCCGTGTGGTCGGGGACCGGGCGTATCACTTTGGCGCAGCCGCGGACCTGCTGCCGGAGGATCTCGCCCTGGCGTGGGGACCGATCCTGCAGGCGCCGTACTCGGGAAAAATCTCCTACAGCCAGTTCTCCCGCTTCTACTTCTGGCACACGCGCGACGGCTCGCTCGACCGCGGCACGATCGTGTCGCACTCGGCGAACACGCACATCATCCCGGCCACGGCGCGGCTGCGGACCGCGATCCGCTGCATCTCCAGGGGCGACGACATCCGGCTGGAGGGCTGGCTGGTCGACGTCGAGGGCGTGAGCGACCCGAGCTTCCGCTGGACGACCAGCACGACGCGGGAGGACGAGGGACCGAACTCCTGCGAGACGGTCTACCTGACGCGGCTCACGATCAACCGGCGGGTGTACGAGTAGGAGGCTTCTCCGTGGTCGACTCTAATATCGCGCGAGTACGTCTCCGTTTCCCGTTTGGAACGTGACCCAGAAGTTCACTCCGTCGGCGGCTATGCCCGCGATGCCAGGCCCCCCGATGGGAAGGAAGCCCTCGATCCGAAGCGTCGAGAAATCGGCCGCCCGGAGGAGCGTCAATCCCCGCGGCGTGTTCTGACCTCCTCCCGAGCTCTGGACGAGAATGCGTTCTCCGTCGAACGCAACCTGCGCGGCGTTCGTGGTGATCGGCACCGTGGCGACGAGCGATCCGTCCGAGGCGCGCACGACCTGCAGCGCATTCCCGTTCGGCAGTAGCACGTTGCTTCCGTCGAAGATCGGCGCGTAGATCGCGCAGTCCGGCATCCCGAAGTTGACCGTTCTGAGAACGGCCGCGGAGGAGTCGAGCTCGAGCAGCGTACAGGATCCCGTGTCCGAGACCCAGTTGTGCTGGCCGTCGAAGACGATGCCGAAGGGAGCCTGGAATCCCGACCTCACCGTCGTCACGGGCCACGGCGTCGTCGGAGAGGGGTCGATGATCGAGACGGAGCCGCCCTGGTTCGCCGTCCAGAGCCGGTTCCCATCGAACGCAAGACCCGCCGTGAAGCTCGGCAAGGCAGCGATCTGCGTTGCCCCTCCGGAGGGGCTCGCCGGATCGATCATGTAGAGCGAAGCGCCTCCCGCGATGAAGACGCGTCCCATGGCGGCGAGGATCGCGCTCGGAGGGTTTGCGATCGTCCAGGTGTCCAGGAGCTTGCCGTCGCTCGCGCGGACTCGAAAGATGTGGCTGTTTCCCCCGACCCAAACGTCGAACCCGTCGCAAACAAGGGGGCCGAGGCCCTCCGGCAGCGGAGTGACTCCGAGGCCGACGACCCACGGGAAGAAGGAGGGCGCCCACCACTGCCCGAGCGCGGCGCGGCGGGAGGAGCGCGCGAGGGACTGGTTGAGTCCCTTCGCGATGAAGACCGCCGCCTGGCCGCGCGTCAGCGGATCGTCGGGCGAGAAGGTCGTCGGCGAGGTGCCGGCGGTGATTCCCAGGTAGTAGAGCTCCGAGACGAACGGGCAGAAGGAGGGTGTCACGTCGGTGAACGGGCCGCACTGATCTTGGACGATGCGCACCGCGCCGCCCGCGAACAACGCCGCCAACAGAACCGGGGCAATCCACAGTCTCTTCAAGGAGTCCTCCTTAGAAGCGTGCGAGTTGGCCGGGGCCGCCGAGCGTCAACCAGAAATTGATGCCGTCGCTGCAGACGTGGTACGGAAGGCTGCCGGCGCCGGTCGAGAAAAAGCCCAGTGCCGAAAGATCCGCCGCGTTCCAGAGCGACACCGTGTCGGCGTTGGGACTCGTGACCATCACGCGCTGACCGTCGAAGGCCGCCGCGTTTCCTCCTTGAATTCCATTGCCTGTCAGTGTCGCAACGATGGCGCCGGTTGAGGCCTGGACGATCGTTACCGCCGTGGGGCCAGGCACCCAAATCTTCGCGCCGTCGAACGCGATGAACTGGGACGCGCCGGTGTGTACCGCCTGGAGGATCGCACCGTTGGCGTCGAGCTTCAGGAGATCTCCGGCCAGGACATCGGCAACCCAGATGTTCGCGCCGTCGAACACGATTCCGATCGGCAGCGAGAATCCGGTCGAGACTTTGGTGACCGACCAGGGAATCGATGAGCCCGGGGTCACGATCGCGACGGACGAGCCCGAGTCGGTCACCCAGATTCTGCCGCCGTCGAACGCGATGTCGATGTCGTTGTTGCCGAGATCCGTCGCGACAGTGGTCACCGGACCCGCCGGTTGACTCGGGTCGATCATGTAGAGGACCCCGGGTGTGACGTCGGGGCTCGCGATGCTCGTGCTGCCGACGACGAATACACGGCCCATCGCGATGAGGATGCTATGGGCGCTCGTGGCGCCGGTCCACGTCTCGAGCAGCTTTCCATCGCTGGCGCGGACCCGATAAACCACGGAGCCTCCGGCCACCCAGATGTCGGTTCCGTCGCTGGCGACGTGGCGGATCGCGAGACTCAGGTTGGTTACGCCAAGGCCGAGGTCGTAGTACGGGGTGGTGGTCCACCACTGTCCGAGCGCGGCGCGGCGGCTCGAGCGAGCCAGCGACTGGTCGAGTCCCTTCGCGACGAAGACGGCCGCCTGCCCGCGCGTCAGCGGATCGTCGGGCGAGAAGGTCGTCGCGGAGGTCCCCGCCGTAATGCCGAGGTAGTACAGCTCCGAGACGAACGGGCAGAACGCCGGCGTCACGTCGGTGAACGGGCCGCACTGGTCCTGGACGATCTTCGCCGCGCCGCCGGCGAAGATCGAGCACACGACAACAGCGGACAAGAGAAGCCGCCTGGCCCAAACGGAGCGCTTCATGTCTCCTCCCTGTACGGTTGGGCGGAAGTATATGCCCGTGTGAGCGGCCGAGTGGGCCCTAGGCGGCCTCCCAGCGGCGGGCGAAGCGGCGGGCAACGAGGAAGAAGACGACGCCGAGCCCGGTCAGCACGAGGACCTGCGGCCAGAGGCTCCAGAGGGGCTCGTCCCGCCAGAAGACCTTCTGGAAACCGTCCAAGGCCCACGCGTTGATCGTCACGAGCCCGAACCTCTGCATCTTCTCCGGCATCAGGAACCGCGGGAAGAGGCTCCCGCCCAGGGCCGACATGACGAGGATCGAGAGGTTCGAGAGCGCGACGAGCTGCATCCGCGAATGGCAGAGGGAGGCGAGCATTAGGCCGAAGGTCGAGGACGCGATGGCCGTCGCGACGGCCATGATGAGGAATCCCGGGATGTGGCTCCACAGCTCGATGCCGAAGACCACGGCTCCCCAGGTGAACATGAGGATCAGCTGCGCCAGACCGATGCCGCCGAGGTACACGAGCTTGCCGAGCAGGAGCTTCGTCATCGACACGCGCGTCGCGAGGACCCGGTCGAGCGTGCCGCTCTCGGCCTCCTCGATCAGGGCGCCTCCCGCACCCGCGGCCGAGAACATCAGGAACATCACGCCGAGCCCCGCGGCGTAGAAGGTGACCGTCGGGTTCTTCTTCTTCTCGCCGACGATGTCGCGGACGTCCACCGCGACGATGCCTCCCGCGTCCGCGTCCGCGGCAGCCCCCGACGCAGACGCAGACGCCGAGGCCGACGCCGCCGGGCGGGCGCCCTCGCGCTCCAGGGAGCCCAGCGCCGACTCCATCCGCGCCTTCTGCTCCTCCGTCAGCCCTCCGCTCCAGCGATCCACCTCCGCCATCCCGCCCCGCGCGAGGGCCGCTGGCATCGACGTCATCGCGACCTTCTGCACGAGCCCGTTCAGGACCTGCGGCGCCACGGGATCCGCGCTGTCCGAGAGAATCCGGAGCTTTACCCGATCCGCCCCCGGCCCGAAGGCGACCGGCCGCTCGCCGAAGCCCTTCGGGATGATCAGCGCGACCGGGACGTCGCCTTTGCGCACCGCCTGCTCGGCCAGCGCGGAGGTGTAGAGCGGGCCCGCGGGATCGTCCTCCTTGCCCGGGCGGAGCCCGACGCTGAGGCCCGCCTCGCCCTGGAGGCCCGCGACGAACCGGCGCGAGCTGGCCGACTGATCCTCGTCGACCACGACGACGCTGAGCTTGCGCGTCGCCGAGCGGGAGTTGCCCGCGAAGATCCCCGCGAAGATCGAGAAGAAGGCGACGGGAAGAACGAACGCGAGCACGAACGCGGCCCGGTCGCGGCGCAGATTCATGAGGCGGTTCTTCGCGACCGCGAAGATCATTCGCGCAGCTCCCGCCCGGTCAGCTGCAGGAACACCTGCTCGAGAGACGGGCTCTTCAGCGTGAGGTCCTTCACGGCGGCGCCCTCGGAGTGGAGGAGCCCCAGGAGCTCCCGGATCTGCAGCGCGGGGTCCTGGACCGACGCACGCACCCTCGCGCCCTCCACCGTGGCGCCCGCGCGGGTCAGCTTCTCCGTGAGCGCGGCGGGAACGGGCGTCACCGTCTCGATCATCAGGGCCTGACGGGTCCCGATCGTGCTTCGCACGAGGTCTTCGGTGGTGCCGAGCGCGATGATCCTGCCGTTGTCGATGATCGCGATGCGGTCGCAGAGGCGCTCGGCCTCCTCCATGTAGTGCGTCGTGTACAGGATGGACACGCCCCGGCCCTTGAGCTCGCCGATCATCGCGTAGATGCGCTCGCGCGACTGGGGATCGACGCCCACGGTCGGCTCGTCGAGCAGGAGGACTCGCGGCGCGTGGATGGTTCCCGCGGCGATGTTCAGCCGCCGTTTCATGCCGCCCGAGAGCTTGTCGGTCTTGTCGTGGGCGCGGTCCGCCAACCCGATCCAATCGAGGCTCTCGCGGATGCCCGATTCGAGAGCCGCCCCGGCGAGGCCCTGGTAACGGCCGAAGGTCCACAGGTTCTCCGACGCCGTCAGCAGGGGATAGAGGGCGATCTCCTGGGGAACCCAGCCCCGGATCGAGCGAGCGGCGTCTTCGTCGGGCGCGAGCCCCAGGACCGTGAGGCTTCCGCCGTCCGGCGCGACCCGCCCAGCGACGCTACGGACGAGCGTGGTCTTGCCGGCCCCGTTGGGGCCCAGCAGGCCCAGGATCTCGCCGGGGGACAGGTCGAGGCTCACACCGTCGAGGGCCCGGCGGCCGCCGAAGCTCTTCGAGAGGTTCCGAACCGCGATGGGAGGCGCCACGGATGACATCGGGCTTGCGCGCGCATCCTCCCTCGGGAGCTTCGGTGGACGCAAGCGCGATACCTCTTGGTCGCCCCGGCGAAGTGAGTTATTCTGCGCCGTTTCCCCGAATGCGCGAATGAACTCGGCGACCTTCCTGCTGCTCGTCCTCGCTGGAAGCCTGGGCATGCTGCTCTCGTTTGTGCAGGCGCGCTCCCGCGAGGTCTTCCAGGAGGACGGCTTCGCGGAGCCCGGCCGCCGCGCCGTCGCGATGGGCCTCCTCGCGGGCGTCCTGCTCCTGACGGTCGCGATTCCGTTCGCGGCCGGGACCGCCGGCACGCGGCCGGAGGTCGCCCAGCTCTCCCTGGTCTCGGTCTTCGCGGTCCACGCGATCCTCTCGTTCTTCCTCGTCTGCTACTACGCGCTGTCCGGACGGACGTCGGTCGCCGAGTTTCTGAAGGTCCAGAGCAGCCATCCGGCCGCGGATCTCTCCCGCGGCGCGCTGATCGGGGCCGCCGGCTGGGTCCTGACGATCCTGACCGCGACGGCGATCGTCGTGTTCTGGTATCTCGTCTCGCGCCGGGGTCCGACCGAGTCCGGGACCGCCGCGGTCTCGCCCATGATCGTCTGGCTGGTCTCCCGACCCCTCTGGGTCCGGATCTCGATCGTCCTCTCCGCGATGGTGGTCGAGGAGTTGTTCTTCCGTTCGTTCCTCCAGACGCGCGTGGGCCCCGTGGCCGCGACGCTCATGTTCACCGCCGCGCACGGCGTTTACGGGCAGCCGCTCATGCTGATCGGCATCCTCGTGATCTCCACGGTCCTCTCGATCACGTTCGCGCGGTATCGCAATGTCCTTCCGTGCATCGTCGCGCACGGCGTGTTCGACTCGATCCAGATGTTTGTCGTCATCCCCTGGCTGCTCAAGGAGATCCCGAAGCTCTAGCGGCCACGCTGCTAAGATTCCCCATGCGCTCCATGGGGCGGTCCGACACGGTCTCGCGCCTGCGGGGATGGCCTGCGGCCTCCGCTCTCGCGCTCTCCGGGATCCTCCTGGCGGACTCCGCCCGGAGTCTCGATCCCCGAAAGGCGATCACGCAGTACGCGCACCAGGTCTGGAAGACCGATCAGGGCCTTCCCCAGAACTCCATCCAGGCGATCCTGCAGACGAAGGACGGGTACATCTGGCTCGGCACCGAGCGGGGACTGGTCCGGTTCGACGGTGTGGGATTCACCGTGTTCGACAAGGGCAACACGCCGGGGATGCGCAACAGCAACGCCCAGGCCCTCTATCAGGACCGGGCGGGGACGCTGTGGGTGGGGACCTGGGGCGGCCTCCACCGCTTCCGGGACGGGCGCTTCACGGCGGCGTACACGACGGGCGACGGCCTCGGGAGCAACCGGGTGCTCTGCCTTTTGGAGGACCACGAAGGCGCCCTCTGGATCGGGACGGGCGGAGGCGGGCTGAGCCGGCTGAAGGACGGGAAGGTTCGCACTTATGGGGCCCGGGACGGGCTCTCCAACTTGCAGATCTGGCAGATCGCGGAAGACCGGGACGGAAACCTGTGGCTGGGAACCGACGGGGGCGGCCTCAATCGGATGCGGAACGGCAAGTTCACGGTCTTCACCCGGAAGGACGGCCTGCCGGGAGACCTCGTCCAATCCGTGTTCGTCGATAGCCACAACGACCTCTGGATCGGTACCGATGGAGGGGGCCTCGGCCGGTATCGCAACGGCCGCTTCGTCACCTTCGGAGTCAAGGACGGGCTGCCGAGCGACACCATCGAGACGATCCAGGAGGACCGCGACGGAAACATCTGGCTCGGAACGCAGAGGGGGCTCGCGCGTCTGACCGAGGGGGTCTTCACGACGTTCACCCCCGCTCAGGGGCTGTCCGACGCCACCGTTTCGTCGATCTGCGAAGACCGCGAGGGGAGCCTCTGGCTCGGAACGGTCGCGGGCGGCCTGAATCGGCTCAAGGACGGGAAGTTCACGGCGTTCACTTCGAAGGAGGGCCTGCCGAACGATCGGGTGCGCACGATCTACGAGGATCGCAACGGAACCGTCTGGCTCGGGACCCGCGGCGGCGGCCTGACGCGCTTCGAGCACGGCGTCTTCTCGACCTTCTCCCCCCGGGAGGGACTCTCCGGAGAATTCGTCCGGTCCATCTACGAGGACGTGCAGGGCAAGCTCTGGGTCGGAACGTGGGGAGCCGGTCTCAACCGGATGGACGGCGGCCGATTTCAGGCCTTCCACGAGAAGGACGGCCTGCCGAGCGAGATCATTCGCTGTATGTATCGGGATCGCGCGAACACTCTCTGGGTCGGGACGGACTCGGGAGGGCTCGTCGCGGTCCGAAACGGGAAGTTCCGCGTCTATGGGACGCGCGACGGCCTCTCGTCGGCAACCATCCTGGCGCTGGTCGAAGACCGCGACGGCGTCCTCTGGATCGGCACGGAGGGAGGGGGCCTCGACCGATTCGCGAACGGGCGATTCCGGGCGTACACGCGGAACGAGGGCCTTTCGGACGACACGGTGCTCGCGCTCCACGCGGATGCCGAAGGGGTCCTCTGGATCGGGACCGACGGCGGAGGCCTCAATCGGTTCAAGGACGGCCGGTTCACGCACTTCACCCGGAAGGAGGGCCTCTTCGACGACGTCCAGTACGCGATCCTGGAAGACGGCCGGGGCAATCTCTGGATGAGCTGCAGCCGCGGGATCTTCCGCGTGCGGCGAAGCGAGCTGGAGGAGGTGGCCGGGGGCAAGTCCTCCGCGGTCCACTCCGTGTCGTTCGGCCGCGCCGACGGCATGCGTTCGGCGGAGTGCAGCGGCTTTACACAACCGGCCGGGTGGAAGGCGCACGACGGCCGCCTGTGGTTTCCGACCATCGAGGGAGCCGTCGTCATCGATCCGGACCGCATCCAGACCAACATGACCCCGCCTCCGGTCGTCATCGAGCGAGCGATCGCGGATCACCGGGAGCTCCCGCTCCGCGGACTCGCCGACGTGGGGGTCGGCCGAGGCGACCTGGAATTCCACTACACCGCGCTCTCCTTCATCGATCCGGAGCGCGTCCTGTTCCACTACAAGCTCGAGGGCTTCGACCCGGACTGGGTAGACGCGGGCTCGCGCCGGGTGGCCTTCTACACGAACATCCCCGGCGGCAAGTACACCTTTCGCGTCCGGGCCTGCAACAACGACGGGATCTGGAACGAGCAGGGCGACGCGTTCCGGTTCTCGCTGCGCCCGCGATTCCGTCAGACCGGCTGGTTCTTCGCGTTGTGCGCCCTCGGACTGGTCCTGCTCGGGTTCGGGGTCGCGCGATTGCGCGCCGTCCGGGCGAAAGCGCGCGAGCTCGAGCTCGAGCAGCAGGTCGCCGAGCGCACGATTCAGCTCGAGGAGGCCAACACGAAGCTCCAGGAGCTCTCGGAGCTCGACGCCTTGACGTCGATCGCCAACCGGCGGCGGTTCGAAGAGACGCTCGCCCGGGAGTGGCGCCGCGCCACGCGCGACGCTCTGCCGCTCTCGCTCATCATGATCGACATCGACTACTTCAAGGACTTCAACGACGCCTACGGCCACCAGGTCGGAGACGAGTGCCTGCGGCGCGTCGCCGGGGAGATCGGCGAGGCGATCACGCGTACGGGCGACCTCGTGGCCCGGTATGGAGGCGAGGAGTTCGCGGCGATCCTGCCGTCGACGCCCTCTCGCGGGGCGATCGCCGTCGCGGAGCTCCTGCGGCAGCGGGTGGAGCGGATGGCGACCCGGCACTCGGTGTCGCCGGCCGGAGTCGTGACGATCAGCCTCGGTGTCGCCACCATGACACCGGGCGAGGCGTTCGCGCCGGATTCCCTGGTCCTGGCCGCGGATCAGGCTCTCTACGCCGCCAAGCGCGCCGGGCGGAATCGCGTCGAGACGTTCAACCCGCCGGCCGTCGGCGCGGAGAGCTAGCCCTTCCACCCCGGAAGCTCGGGCGCCTTCGAGAGGCCCGACCAGATCACGACGTCCTTGCCCCCGAGCCGGATCGTCTCGGGGCCGCGCACCGGGCGCTTCGCGCGGGCCTTGCGCAACGCCGATTCGAAACGCGCGGCCGAGGCGGGCTCATCGAAGCGGATGCGCCACACGAAGCCCATCGATCCGGGGGAGGCGAAGAAGGCGATGCGATCGCCGCGCCATCCCGCCGAGGCGGCAGCGGCCTCGGCCTGGGGGATCGCGCGCTGGAGGAGGAACCGGAGCGTCCACTCGCCCAACGTATCGAGATACAGAAACCGCTGCTGGGGAGCGAGGGACATCAGGTTGGCGGGCAGGAGGTCCTGGGGCGGCGGCGGCAGGCGGACGCCGTGCAGGACCTCCGCGCTCGACTCGGGCGGGTCCTTCCAGAGCCGGTCCACCTCCGCCCAGCCGCCGCGCTTGACGGCGGCGCGGACGAAGGCCATTCCATCGACGTAGGGGAAGAAGAGCTGATCGACAAAGTAGTCGGGGACTTCCCTGGGCACGTTGGCGCGCTCGAGCGAGCCGGCTGAGAGCAGCGGCCCGATCTGGTCCTCGGCGTCCGCCCCCGCGCCCGGGATGTCCTTGAGCGCGACCCGGATCATCACGAGAGTCGCCTCGCCTTCCAGGAGACACTGGAGGGCCAGCGCGCGGTCCCCGTCGTCCTTGAGCCGGCGAATCCGATCGTCGAGGTGGAGGGTCTCGTCCTGCAGCGCGTGCGTCAACTCGTGCGAGAAGATGAGGCCCTGCGCCATCCCCTGCGACGCCGCGTCGCCGTCCGCGTCGCTGCCCTCGGCGCCCCGGACCACGAAGAACCGGCGAGGCTCCGGGTCGTAGAAGGCGATCACCTGGGACGAGTAGAAGTCGACCAGGGTGTCCAGGAGGCCGGGCTGGTCGTCGATCAATCCGACGGTCGCCAGCGACCGGAAGTAGTCCTCGGCGGGCACGGGGAGCTGTTCGACGAGCTTGGAACGGAGGACCTTCCGGACCTCCGTCTTGTCGATCTCGGAGGCGGGCACGGGGCGGTTGAACTTCCGGCCCCGGACCTCCTCGACTCGCCGGGAGTACTCGGCGACGCGGTCCGGTAGGAGGTCGGCGAAGCCCAGGATCAGGACCGCCGAGAGAGCGATCGGAAGGGCTTTCGCGAGGCGTTTCCGGCGCACGCCCGAGGGTAGCACGCGGGTGCCCGCGCGGGATTTTCGAGCGACGCGCGATCTTTCGTCGCGCGAGTCGAAGGTTTACAACCCCTCTCGGCAACCTGCTAAGATCCGCCGGACTTCAGAAGTCCGTGAATGAGCGTATTGCGACCGTCCGACCAAGCCGGCCCGATCCGGATGTCCCTCTCCAGCCGCTTCGAGAACATCGAAATGGCGCAACACCTGTGCTCCCGGCTTCTCGAGGGGCGCGACATTCCCGAGGAGACCCGGCACTGGATTCTCATGGCGCTTCGCGAAGGCCTCGCCAACGCGATCAAGCACGGCAACCGGCAGGACGTGGCCAAACACGTCCACCTCGAGATGGACATCGTCGCGAATACCCTGGCCATCTCGATCCGGGACGAAGGCGCGGGATTCGACCCCGCGGCGGTCGGTGACCCGTTGTCTCCGGAGAACCGGCTCAAGACCTCGGGGCGTGGCATCTTCTACATGAAGACGTTCATGGACGACGTGCGCTTCGAGCGCCATGTCGAAGGTGGAATGCAGATCCTATTGAAAAAGAAACTGGGCGCGGCAAACGAGAAGGAGGGAGATCCAGCATGAAAACGAACGTGCGAGACGTCGGCGGAGTCCAGATCGTCGAGCTGAAGGGCAAGATCACGATCGGGTCCGGAGACGTGCAGCTCCGCGAAACGATCAACAAGCTCGTCGACTCGGGGAAGAAGAACATCCTCGTCGACATGCGCGAAGTGACGACCATCGACTCGTCCGGAATCGGCGAGCTGGTCGGCTGCTATACGTCCGTGACGAACAAGGGCGGAAAGCTCAAGCTGCTACACCTGCCGCCGAAGATCAACGACGTGCTGACCGTCACGCAGCTCATCACGGTGTTCGACGTGTACGAGTCGGAGCCGGAGGCGCTGGCGACCTTCCGCGCGTAGCCCGCTGAGAGCACCGGATCCCGGGGGCGGCGCCTTCGACCGATTCGCGGAGGAGCTTCGGCCTTCGCTCGAAGAGGCGCTCGCCCGCGGCCTTCCGCCGCCCGCGGGGCGCGCGGCCCACCTCACGCAGGCGATCCGGGACGCGGTCCTCTCGCCGGGCAAGCGCCTCCGGCCGCTCGCGGCGCTGGCCGCGGGAGACCTCGCGCGCGCGCCCCGGGCCGCGGCGATGCCGGTCGCGGTCGCCGTCGAGTTCGTGCACGCCGCGTCCCTCGTGCTCGACGACCTGCCCTCCATGGACGACGCCCGGAGCCGCCGCGGCCGCCCGGCATTGCATCGGGTCCACGGAGTTGCCACGTCGGAGCTGACCGCGGTGGCCCTCGTCGCGAGCGCGTTCGAGGGAATCGCGGGCGCGGAGGGGATCCCGGCGCCGGCGCGGGCCCGGATCGTCCAGGAGCTCGCGTCGGCCGTTGGCGCCGCGGGCTGCTGCGCGGGACAGGCCGCGGACCTCTCGGTGCAGCCCGCGTCCGTCGGCCTCGACGACCTCGAGTCGATCCACGCCCAGAAGACCGGAGCGCTGTTCGTGGCCGCTGTCCGCGGCGGGGCGCTGGCGGGCTCGGCGGGTGAGAGCGTCCTCGCCGCGCTGACGCTCTACGCGCGCAACCTCGGACTCGCGTTTCAGATCACGGACGATCTGCTGGACCGGGAGGGCGATGCGGCGACGATGGGCAAGGACACCGGGCGGGACGCGCACCGCGCCAACTTCGCGACGATCCTCGGATCCGAGTCCTCGCACCGGCTCGTCGAGGAGCTGCTCGACGCCGCCTGCGAGGCGCTCCGCCCCCTGTCTCCCCGCTCCTCCATCCTCGCGGATCTGGCTCGCGTGGTTCGGAACCGGCGGTCGTGACCGGGCGCCCCAGCCTGGAGGAGGCGCGCGCCCGCCTCAAGGAGCTCGGGTACCTCGACGCGGGCGTCGACCGAATACTGTTCCGGCCGATCTTCGAGGGGCGCGGGGGCGCCTGGTTGCCCGCCGTGGCGATCGGCGCATTGGGGGCCGCGCTGGCCGGCGTGGCGGCGGTCGACGCGTCGGAGGGAGGCCTCGGTTCCCTGGGCTCCGCGGCCGTCCTGTTCACGCATCTCTTCATCGCCGACCTGCTTCCGGCGGCGATCCTGGCGATGGCGCTCCGGTTCGTCGCCGAACGCGCCCGCGCGCCGGGCCGGGTCGCGACGGCCGCCGGTCTCACTGCCGCGGCGTCGCTCTTCGCGCTCTGGATCCTCGGAACCTTTGGTCTAGCGCGGGAGTTCTCCGCGCGCTCCCTCCTCTGGGGGTTTCCCGTGGCCGCGGCGTCGTTCTGGCTGGCGGCGGCGGTGCGGCTGGCGTTTCTCGCGGGCGCCTTCGCTCGGTCGGGGTCGCTGCCCGGCCGATCCGCGCGGCGGGTCTTCGCGGCCGCCGCGGCCTGCGCGATGCTGAGCGCCGTCGTCCTCTTCTCCTCGCGCCGAGCGACGCCTCCGGTCCCCGCTCCTCCTCCATCCCCCCGTGGGGCTCCCGTCGTCGTGATCGCGATCGACGGGCTCGATCTGGATGGTCCGGGGAAGCCTCCGCGGATCGCGGAGCTCCTATCGCGGGGCGCGACGGGCTGGTGGCCGGCGACGCCGCTCTCGCCGCCGGAGCTCTGGACGGACCTCTCCACGGGCGCACCGGCGCGGACTCATGGGGTGCGGGCGCTCACTCGCGTGCGGCCGTCGGGCTCTTCGTTGTCCGTGCGACCTCCGCTCGGGACGTCGTGGTATCTGCGCACGATCGGGCCGCTCGTCGGCCTCGTCTCCAACGCTCCCGTCTCCGGGGCGGACCGACGGAGCCTCGCCTTCTGGGAGGTCTCCGCGTCGGCCGGAATCCCGAGCCTGGCGGTTAACTGGTGGGCGTCTTCGAACTGGCCGGGCGCGACCGTGATCGACAATCGGTTCGTGTTCGCCCGTTCCGCGGACGGCGTCACGGCGGATCGAACCGCGGTCTTTCTCTTCGAGGGCCTGCGGCAGCGGGGCTTCGGTGTCGAGGCCCTCTACCTCCCCGGGTGCGACATCGAGCGCGATCGCGGCGGCGCCCGCCAGGGGGCCCTGCTGCGCATCGAGGCGCTGCTCGCGGACTCGATCCCGCGCGCGGGGCGCGGGGAACTGACGCTTGTCGTCCTCGCGGCCGACAGCCACCCCGCCTCGCGCCAGCCCGCGGGGCGAATGGTGGTCTTCGACGGTCACCTCTCCGCAAGGACCATTCAGATCCGGGCCGCGGACGTCGCGCCGTCGATCCTGGCCCGCGCGGGCGTGCCCCCGGCGAGCGACCTCGCGGGCCGTCCGGCCGGGTCGCTCTTCGCGGTGGGAAGCCTGGAGACGGCGACGGTCGCGACGTACGGTCCGCGGGTCGCGCCCTCCGCTCCTCCCGCAGTGGAGAGCGACCGGGAGTATCTCGATAAGCTCAAGTCGCTGGGTTATCTGAATTGAAGCGAGGGACGCGATGAAAGCCATCTTCTTCACGCGGCACGGCGGCAGCGAGGTGCTCGAGTACGGGGACCGTCCGACGCCGGAGGCCGGCCCCGGGCAGGTCCGCGTGGCGATCCGGGCGGCGGCGCTCAACCGGCTGGACATCTTCGTGCGCAACGGCATCCCGAACGTTCCGCTGCCCCAGATTCCGGGAGCCGACGGGGCGGGCGTCGTGGACCAGGTCGGGGAGGGCGTGACGGGGTGGACTCCCGGCGATCGCGTCCTGCTGCAGCCCGGGATCTTCTGCGGGGCCTGTGAATCCTGCCGGGACGGGGAGCAGAGCCTCTGCGGGACGTTCCGAATCCTCGGGGAGCACCTTCCCGGAACCTTCGCCGAGCAGATCGTGGTTCCGGCGGCCAACGTGCTCGCGATCCCGGAGGGTATGTCCTTCGCCCAGGCGGCGTCGTTTCCCCTCGCGTACCAGACCGCCTGGCGGATGATCGTCGGGCGCGCCGCCGTCCGCGCGGGCGAGTTCGTCCTGATCCACGGCGCTGGCGGTGGAGTCGCCGGAGCCGCGTTGGAGATCGCGCGACTGGCCGGCGCGCGCGTCATCGCGACGACGTCCGGGGAGGAGAAAGAGCGCCGGGCCCGCGAGGCTGGCGCCGAGCTGGTCGTGGACTACACGCGCGAAGACGTGACGCAGGCGGTGCGCCGCCACACGGGAAAACATGGAGCCGACGTGGTCGTCGACACCGTGGGGGAGGCGACCTGGATGACCTCGCTGCGCGCGGTCGCCCGGGGTGGGCGCATCGTCACGTGCGGCGCGACGACCGGTCCCAACCCCAGGGAGGAGATTCGCCTGGTGTTCTGGAAGCAGATCTCGATCCTGGGGTCCACGATGGCCAACGATCGGGAGTTTCGCGCGGTGCTCCACGCCGTCGCGTCGGGGAAGCTCACTCCCCGGATCGACCGGGTCTTCCCCTTCTCGCAGGCCGCCGCCGCCTACGCGCGAATGGAGGCGGGCCTCCAGCACGGAAAGATCGTTCTGGTGCCGGACGGCTCGGAGCACGACTGGCCGGACGGGGACTGACCGTCCTAACGGCGAAGCAGCCACAGGATCAGGGAGACGATCAGGGACAGGAGCAGGCACGTGACGATCGGGAAGGCGATCGTCCATCCCCCTCGGCGCACGACGACGTCCCCGGGCAGACGGCCGACGAAGCGCGAGAGGAGTGGCCAGAGAAGTCCGGCCGCGAGGAAGGCGACGCCCAGGCCGATCAGGAGAGCGCGCCAGGGCGGATCGACTGGGTCGGCCATTTCGTGAGACTATCTCCGTTCCTCATCGCGTCTTGCGAGGCCGTTCTTCCCGGCGACTTCGCCATGACCGAACCCTCACCGCGGCGCGTCTTTCGCATCCACGATCTCCCCTCGACGGAGCGGCCCCGCGAACGCCTCCTCCGCCTGGGGCCTTCCGCCCTGACGAACGAGGAGCTGCTGGCCCTCCTTCTGCGCACGGGGATTCCCGGCGAGAGCGCGCTCGAACGCGCGCGGGGATTGCTGGCCGTGCACGGCGGGCTCACGGGCCTCGCCGGAATCGGCCCCGAGGAGCTCGCCGCCGAGCGCGGCGTCGGGCCGACGCGCGCGTGTGCGATCGCCGCGGCCATCGAGATCGCCCGCCGCCTTCCGGCGGAGACGATGGCGGGGCGCGACCTCTTCAACGAGCCGCGCCTGGTCAAGGAGTTTTTGCGAGGCTCCCAGGCCGACGACGCGCAGGAGCGCACGGGGGCCCTATTCTTGAACGCCCGCAACCGGCTCCTGAAGAACGATCCCGAGATCTACCGCGGCACGCTCGATCGCGCGGTGGTCGAGCCGCGCGAGATCCTGCGCCGGGCGTTGCTCGGGAAGGCGGCCGGCATCATCCTGTACCACAACCATCCCTCGGGGGATCCGACGCCCTCCCGCGAGGACCGGGAGTTCACGCGCCGGCTGGCGCAGGCCGCCGAGTCCATCGGGGTCCGCTTGCTCGATCACATCGTCGTGGGCCGGGAAGGGTGCGTCTCGTTCCGAGAGGCGGGGCTGCTCTGAGGGCGAATCGAGAAAGCTCGCCGGGCCCTGAGGTATCTTTCGCGTTCCGCATGCGAACCTTCTACGCGACGACTCCGATCTACTACGTGAACGATCTGCCCCACATCGGGCACATCTATTCGACGGTCGTCACGGACGCCGTGACGCGCTTTCATCGGCTGATGGGGGCGAAGACCCGCTTCCTGACGGGGACCGACGAACACGGGCAGAACATCGAGAAGGCCGCCGCGGCGCAGGGAATCACGCCGATCGCGCTGGCCGACCGGGTCGTCGAGCGCTACCGGGCGCTCTACGAGACCTTCTCCATCCGCAACGACGACTTCATCCGGACGACCGAGCCGCGCCACCGGCGGGGCGTCGAAGCCCTGATTGCCAGGATCGATGCGGCCGGGGACTTCTACACGGCGAAGCACGAGGGCTGGTACTGCTCGAGCTGCGAGGCGTTCTACACCGAGAAGGAGCTGGACTCCGAGAAGGCCTGTCCGGTGCACGGCCGGCCGACGGTGTGGGAGTCCGAGGAGAACGTTTTCTTCCGGCTCTCGAAGTACGCCCTGCCCCTCCTCGCGCACTACGAGCGCGATCCGGGATTCGTGCGGCCCGAGAGCCGCCTCGCGGAGGTCGTCTCCTTCGTGCGCGGCGGGTTGAACGACCTCTCGGTCTCGCGCTCGAAGGTCCAGTGGGGAATCCCGTTTCCGGGGCACCCCGGCCACGTCGTCTACGTGTGGCTCGACGCGCTCGCCAACTACATCACCGCGCTCGGCTTCGGCGCGCCGCAGGACGCGCTCTATCGGGAATTCTGGGACCACGCCGGCGCGCAGCGCGAGCACTTCATCGGCAAGGACATCCTCCGGTTCCACGCCGTGTACTGGCCCGCGTTTCTGCTCTCGGCCGGGCTCCCGCTGCCGACCCGGGTGTGGGCGCACGGCTGGTGGCTTCGCGACGCGAAGAAGGTCTCCAAGTCCGTCGGCAACATCGTGCGCCCCGATGCGCTCGTGGCGGATTTCGGGGCCGACGCGCTCCGGTATTTCCTCCTGCGCGAGATGGCGTTCGGGCAGGACGCGAACTTCTCGGACGAGGCGTTCCTGACACGCTTCAACGCGGACCTGGCCAACGACCTGGGCAACACGGTCTCCCGCGTGGCCGCTCTCTGCCGCCAGTCGTTCGGGGCGACGCCGAACGCGGTGTCCCCGGACAACGAGGTGCGCACCGCGTACACCGCCGCGCGGGAGGAGTGGCGGGCGGCCCTGGCCGAGTGCCAGTTCAATCGCGCGCTCGAGGCGATCTGGAAGTTCCTGGCCGTCATCAACGGCTACGTCGTCGCGCAGGAGCCCTGGAAGATTCGCAAGGAGGAAGGCACCGCGTCGGCGCGTCTCCACGGGGTCCTCTCGGCCGCGGCCGAGGGGGTTCGGCTCTGCGCGGTGATGCTCTCGCCCTTCACTCCGGCGGCGACCCGCACGATCCTGGCGACCTTCGGGCTGCCCGCCGCCGATCCCTCGCCCGAGGACCTGGAGTGGGGGCGGCTTCCCCTGTCGCAGCCAATGCCGGAGGCGCCGGCGCTCTTCCCGCGGGTCGACGCGAACATCTACCTTCAACGAAAGGACACGCCCATGACCGAGCCCGTTCCCGAAGCCACTCCCCCGGCGGCCTCCGCGCCGGCCGACGATCGAATCGGAATCGAGGATTTCCAGAAGGTGCGGCTCAAGACCGCGAAGATCCTCTCGGCCGAGCGGGTTCCCAAATCCACCAAACTCATGACGCTGCAGGTGGACCTCGGGGGAGAGCGGCGCCAGATCGTCGCGGGGATCGCGCTGCAGTACGCGCCGGAAGCCCTGGTCGGCCGCAACGTCGTCGTCGTCGCGAACTTGAAACCGGCGAAGCTGATGGGTGTCGAGTCCGACGGAATGGTCCTGGCGGCCGCCGTGGGCGAGGCGGGCGAGCCGGTGCTCCTGGACCTGCCCGAGCACGTCCCGCCGGGGAGCAAGGTGAAGTGATTTTAAAATTTGGATTTAGATTTGCGCGCGGAGGATCCCCCAATCCGAAATCCAAGATCTAAGATCCAAAATGCTCGCTGACAGTCACTGCCATCTCCAGATGGCCGACGATCCCGTCGCGCTCATCGAACGCGCGCGGGCGGCCGGCGTGACGCGGTTCCTGGTGCCGGGCACCACGCTCGCGGATTCCGAGGCCGCCGCCGTCCTGGCTTGCGCGCACGAGGACGTCGTGGCCGCAGTGGGAATCCACCCGCACGAGGCGAAGGACTTCGATCCCGAGCGGGATGGGCCGGCGTTCGAGGCGCTCGCCCGGCGGGATCGCGTCGTCGCGATAGGCGAGGTGGGCCTCGATTTCCATTACGACCATTCGCCCCGCGGCCGCCAGATCGACGTCCTCGAGTGGATGTTGGACTGCGCGCTCCGGCTCCGCCTGCCGGTCCTCCTCCACAACCGCGAGAGCGGCGCGGAGATGCTGGCGGCGCTCTCGCGGCGCGGGCCGGCCGACCTCGCGGGCGTCTTTCACTCCTTCACGGAGAACGCGGACTTCGGCCGGAGCGCGATCGATCTCGGATACCTCGTGTCCTTCTCGGGGATGATCACGTTCAAGCCGGCGGAGAACATCCGCGCTGCGGCGGCGCAGCTGCCCCTGGCCTCGATGCTGGTGGAGACCGACACGCCCTTCCTCGCTCCCGTGCCCTACCGCGGGCAGCCGTGTGAGCCGGCCTTCGTCGTCGAAACGGCCCGCAAGCTGGCGGAGGTCCAGCACACCAGCCTCGAAGCCGTTGCGTCGGCGACCACTGGAAACTTCGACCTCCTCTTCGCGCTGCCTTGAGCTCCCGCCGCATCTCCCCGGAACAGTTCGAGGCCTATGTCGAGGAGGGCCTTTCCTCCGTGCCCTCGCCCTTCCGCACGTACCTCGAGAACGTCGTCGTCGCCGTCGAGGAGGAGCCGTCGCCCGAGGACTATTCCGAGACGGGAACCACCGCCGACCAAGAGCTCTTCGGGATCTTTCGCGGGATTCCGTTCTTTCAGCGTCAGGGAGCGGTGTCGGCGCTTCCCGCCCAGATCGCGATCTTCCGGGGGCCGATCCTGCGGAGCTTTGGTTCCCGCGGCGAGGCCGTGGCCGCGATCCGCGACACTGTCGTCCACGAGGTCGGCCACATGCTGGGGCTCGAGGACCACGAGATGCCCTACTGAGCGTCCCGGGGGCGGGGCCCTCACGGTAGACTGCCCGCGATCCGGGGCGCCGGATCTCCGATGACCACACGCAAGGACCCCGAAACCGGGGAGACGATCAGCGAGAGGCCGCCCAGCCCGCAGCGGATGGCGGTGGCCGGAGCGTTCACGCACTTCGAGGATGTCGTGTATCTGTGCCTGGGCGTCCTCCTGGCCGTGACCGCGCTCGTGTCGCTCGCCCATGGCGCCACCGCCCTCTGGGAGAACATTCGGGGAGGCGCCGCGCGCATCGAGATCGTCAACGTGCTCGACCGGATCCTGCTCGTTCTCATGATCGTCGAGCTGCTCTACACGGTGAAGGTCTCCTTTCGCGAGCACGCCCTGATCCCGGAGCCCTTCCTGATCGTGAGCCTGATCGCTGCGACTCGCAGGATCCTGATCGTCACCGCCCAGTTCTCGGCCCTCCTGGAGCAACCGAGCGAGGCTGCGTTTCGCAACGCGATGCTGGAGCTCGCGCTCCTGACCGGCATGGTGGTGGCGCTCGTCGCGTCGCTTCTGATGCTGCGCAAGCGCGCGGCGACGCCCCTGCCGGACTAGGTCTCGACCGATGTCCGTTCGCCCGGTCCGGATCCGAGCCTCCTTCCTTTTCCTGGCCGTCGTCGCCGCGGCCCCGCTGGCTTCCGCGAAGACGGGCGTCGAGGTGGCGAGAAGCGATGCGGAGTCCAACGCGAAGACGCCGGCGGGAGGCCGCTACGAGGGCGTCCTCGTTTCGCAGGTCGAGGACTGGCTGCACCCCGCGGTCGTACGATGCGCCGCCGCCGCCCCGAAGGAAGAGCTGATCTCCTTCGACGCCCTCCTCCGCGTGAGCCCGCAGGGGAAGGCCGAGGAGGTCCTCTTCGGGCCCGAGACCGCCGTCGCCCGGTGCGTGGCGCCGGAGTTTCACGAAGCGATCTATCCGCGCCCGCCGCAGCCGTCCTGGTGGGTGAAGGTCGAGGTCAAGCTCCGGCTCAAATGAGAGGGCTCCCCGGGGGAGCCCGCACGGCCGGGCCTTGACCGCGAGTCGGATCACGAGAAGCCCTACGGATTCAGGCCCTACGCCACGAGCGCGGAAAGAGTGTCCCAACGATCGCGGCCTCCAAGACCTCGAGACACGCCGAGAAACGCCCGATGTCGCGTCCGGCGAAATGCCAGGGTGCCGTGAGGATGAACGCCGCGGCGAAAGCAGCCAGCAGACCGAGAGTCGCGATCAGCCCGCGCGGCAGCAGAGTCTTACCCGGGAGAGGGTCCACGGTGCCCGGATTCTGACAGAGGGCGGGTCGGGCTCAGGTTCCGGCCAGATGAAAGAGCGCGCCTCGAGGCGCGCTCCGTCGACTCGGCCGAGAGGAGACTCTACTTTCGCGGCCCCCGGGGCCCGCGGTGGTCGCGGTTGAAGTGTCCGCGCTGCTCGCCGGCGCTGTGCCCGCCCCGCGGGAACTCGTCGCGCCCCTCGTCCTCGCCGGGAGCCCCGACGGGAGCCATGGCGAGCTCCTTCTCGAGCTCCTCCTTGGAGAGCGCCTGCTTGCGGGAGAGCTTGATCTTGCCCATCGGATCCACCGCGATGATCTTGACTGTCACCTCGTCGCCTTCCTTGACGACGTCCGTGGTCTGGCGCACGCGGTAGGGCGCGAGCTCGGAGATGTGCACGAGACCGTCCTGGCCCGGCAGGATCTCGACGAAGGCGCCGTAGGCCTCGACGCGCCGCACCTTACCCGTGTAGACCTTGCCGATCTCGGGTTCCTGGGTCAGGCCCTCGATGATCGAGATGGCCTTCATCGCGGCCGCCTCGTCGGAGGACGCGATCGAGACCTTGCCGGAGTCCTCGACGTCGATCTTGCAGCCGGTCTCCTCGATGATCGATCGGATGGTCTTGCCTCCCGAGCCGATCACGTCGCGGATCCGATCCTTCGGAATCTGGATCGTGAAGATCCGCGGCGCGTAGCGCGAGATGTTGGGCCGCGGCGCCTGCAGCGCGGAGGTCATCTTCTCGAGGATGTGGAGACGGCCGACGCGGGCCTGCTCCAGCGCCTGCTCGAGGATGTCCCGCCGGAGGCCCTTGATCTTGATGTCCATCTGGAGGGCCGTGATCCCCTCGCGCGAGCCGGCGACCTTGAAGTCCATGTCGCCGTAGTGGTCCTCCTGGCCCGCGATGTCGGTCAGGATCGCGAAGCGGTCCCCGTCGGAGACGAGGCCCATCGCGACGCCGGCGACCGGCGACTTGATCGGCACCCCCGCGTCCATGAGGGCGAGCGTGCCGCCGCATACCGTCGCCATGGAGGAGGAGCCGTTGGACTCGAGGATGTCCGAGACGATCCGCACGGTGTACGGAAAGGCGTCCTCGGACGGCAGCATCGGGGAGAGCGACCGGCGCGCCAGGTTGCCATGGCCGATGTCGCGGCGCGAGGGGCCGCGCATGAACTTCGTCTCGCCCACCGAAAAGGGTGGGAAGTTGTAGTGGAGCAGGAACGTGTGCTCGCTCTCGCCCTCGTACTCCTCGATGATCTGGGCGTCGTCGGAGGTGCCGAGGGTCGCGGTCACGAGCGCCTGCGTCTCGCCGCGGGTGAAGAGGGCCGAGCCGTGCGTGCGGGGGAGGATGCCGACTTCGCACGTGATGGGCCGGATCTGCGCGAACTCGCGGCCGTCGAGCCGCTTGCCGGCGAGGATCGTCTCCCGCGTCAGGACCTTCACGAGGTCGTCGGCGGCCTTGGCGACCTGCTTGCGCTTCTCGGGCTCGGTCTCCGGGACCATCGACGCGGCGGCCTTCTTGACCGCCTTGATCTCGGCGTAGGAGGCGATCTTGTCGGGAAGGGTCATTGCCGCCAGCATGGGCGCCTCCCACGCGCGGCGGACCTCGGCGAAGACGCTCTCGGTGTACGCCTCGGGTGCCTTCCAGAAGGGCTTCTGGAATCCGCCCCGGCGCTGGAGCGTTACCTGGGCGCCGACGATCTGGCGCACGGCCTCGTGCCCGAAGAGGATCGCCTCGATCAGCATCTGCTCGGAGACCTCGCGAGCGCCGCCCTCGACCATGACGACGGCGTCATCGCTCCCGCAAACGATCAGGTCGAGTTCCGCCTTGTCGCGCTCCGCGTTGGTGGGGTTCAGGATGAACTTTCCGTCCAGCCTTCCGACGCGTACCGCGCCGACCGGGGTGTGGAACGGAACGGCCGAACAGGTCAGGGCGACGGAGGCCCCGTTGATAGCCAGGATGTCCGCATCGTTCTGGCCGTCGGCCGAGAGGACGAAGGCGACGATCTGGGTCTCGTGGTTGAAGCCCTTGGGGAAGAGCGGCCGCATGGGCCGGTCGATGAGCCGCGAGGTCAGGATCTCCTTCTCGGTGGGGCGGCCCTCCCGCTTGAACCAGCCGCCCGGGATCCGCCCGGCGGCGTAGGTGGGCTCGCGGTAATCGACCGTCAGGGGGAAGAACTCGGCGTTCTCTTTCGGCTCCTTGTTGAAGACGGCGGTCGCGAGGACTACGGTGTCGCCGTACCGCACGACGGCGGCTCCGTCCGCCTGCCTGGCCAGCTTGCCGATCTGGATTTCCATGCTCTTCGCGCCGAGGGGAACGGAGATCTGGTCGATCATGACTTCTTCCTTCTATTGTGTGGCGTCCGGCGACGGCCGCTGAATGGCGGGTCTCTGCGGTGGGCGCCCGCGCGGGCGCGACCGTTTTGGCTCCGACGCCGGACCGGTTACTTACGGAGGCCGAGACGCTCGATGAGCTTGCGGTAACGGTCGGGGTCCTCGCTCCGGAGGTACTCCAGGAGCCGGCGCCTCCGTCCGACCATCTGCAACAGTCCTCGCCGCGAATGGTGGTCCTTGGCGTTGATCTTGAAATGCTCGGTCAGGTACGTGATGCGCGACGTGAGCAGCGCCACCTGGACCTCGGGTGAGCCCGTATCGCTTTCGTGCGTCCGATACTGTTTGACGATGTCCGCTTTCCCGGACTCGAACTCGGTAACGTTCACTCAGCCTCCCAAACGACTCGAAATCTTCACTCTTTTTCTATAAACCGCCAGCCTACCATAACCGGCCGGCTGTTCATCAATCCGCCAGAACGATCCGCGGACGGATCAGGCTGATACCCCGATCGCCGATCGGGGTGACCTGCCCCAGGGCCAACATGTCGTTGGCGGGGCCCAGCAGGGTGATCCAGTCGCCCTCCCGGGCGTCCTCCACGCCGCGAGCCGGAACGGACTGTCCCCGGCGGATCTTCCAGGCCTCGAGCGACGCGAGCTGGAGGCGCGGAAACGGAAAGGGGACGCGCGAGAGCGGGATGGCGTGGGGAGCGGCGAGGCGCTCGGCCTCGGAGAGCTGCTCGAATCGGGCGAGGGGAGCCGCGTCGGCGACGAGGAAGTCCCCGATCCGTGTCCGGCGCAGCGTCTCCAGGTGAGCGCCGCAGCTCAGACGCTCGCCGAGCTCGTTGGCGATCGAGCGGATGTAGGTGCCCGAGGAGCAGGAGATCGAGAAGCCGAGCCGGCCCTCCAGGAGCGGCGAGAACTCGAGGCGCGAGACGCGCACACGCTTGGGAAGGGACGGCACGGCCTCGCCCTTGCGCGCCATCTCGTAGAACTTCCTGCCTCCGACCTTCTTCGCCGAGTAGGGCGGCGGGGACTGCTGGAACTCGCCGCGGAAGGCACCGGCGGCCTCCTCGACGCTCTCCGAGGTGACGTGGGAAAAGCCGCGCTCGAGGCCGAGCGTTTCTCCCTCGCGGTCGTACGTCGCGGTGGCGCGACCCAGGCGCATGGTTCCCTCGTAGGTCTTGTCCATGCGGGTGAAGAACCCCTGCAGTCGTGCGGCGCCGCCGGCGCAGAGCAGGAGAAGCCCCGTTGCCATCGGGTCCAGAGTCCCGCTGTGGCCGATCCGCGCGAGCCCGGTCGTCTTGCGGACGCGCTCGACCACGTCGTGCGAGGTGATGCCCTCCGGCTTGTCCAGGAGGAACAGGTAGCCGCGGCGCAGGGAGTCCGGCTTCATGGCTCCTCTTCCTCCGGAACGGGCAGGACCTGCTGCAGGAGCTCCTCGATGCGGGCGCCGCGCTCGAGGGAGAGGTCCGAGAGGAACACGAGCTCCGGCGCGTACCGCAGGCGGCACCGTTGGCCGACCTCGCGGCGCAGGTAGCCCGCCGCTCGTTCGAGAGCCTCGCCACCCCGCGCGCGCGCGTCCTCTCCGCCGAGGCAGGAGAAGTAGACGCGGGCGGATCTCAGGTCCGGGGGCATCTCCACGTCGGTGATCGTGACTCCTCGAAGGTCGGGATCGTGGGCCTCGATCAGGACGAGGCGCGCGAGCTCCGCGCGCACGAGGTCCGAGACACGCTGGCTGCGGCGCGAGTCTTTCTTCATGCGCGCGGGATCCCCGGGGGCTTAGACATGGATGAACTCGTTGCGATACTCCAGAAGCTCCCCGTCGAGATTCTCTTCTACGAACCGCAGAACGTGCTGGAGCAGCGCGTCCAGGGGCGCCTGGTCGGCGCCGACGACCGCGACACCAAGCTGCGCCCGCTGCAGGAGATCCTGAGAGCCGATCTCGGCCGCGGAGATCTCGAACTCGTTGCGGACCCGGCTCTTCAGGCTCTTGACGATCATTCGCTTCTCCTTCAGCCCCCGGCAGCCCGGCAGGTGGAGGTCGAAGATGGCGTAGGCGATCACCATGAAGAAGTCACCCATTCCCGGCGATCAGTCATCAGTTGGACGGGCGGAACGGAAAACTGAGAACTGAAGACCGAGGACCGAGACCTACCCCAGCACCCCGGCGACCTTCTCGATCTGGAACGACTCGATGATGTCGCCGACCTTGACGTCCTGGTACCGGTCGAGTCCGATGCCGCACTCGAAGCCCTGCTTGACCTCCGAGACGTCGTCCTTGAACCGGCGCAGCGATCCCACCTTACCCTCGTAGATCACGCGATTGTCGCGCAGCAGCCGGAGCTGGGACGACCGGGGAATCGTACCCTCGGTGACGTAGCATCCGGCGACGACGCCGAACTTGGGAACCTTGAAGGTGTTGCGGACCTCGGCGCGGCCCCGGACGACCTCCTTCAACGTCGGATCGAGGAGTCCCTCCATGGCCTTCTTGATCTCGTCCGTCACGTTGTAGATGACCGTGTGGAGCCGGATCTCGACGCCGACCTTCTCGGCCTCCTCGGCCGCTTTCTTCTCGGGCCGGACGTTGAAGCCGACGATGATCGCGCCGGAGGCCGACGCGAGCAAAACGTCGTTGATGTTGATCGCGCCGACGCCCGAGTGGAGCAGGGAGATCTTGACCTTCTCGTTGGACAGCGCGCGCAGCGACTGCGCCAGCACCTCGACGGAGCCGGACACGTCCGCCTTGAGGATCAGGGGGAGATCCTTGATCTTTCCCTCCTGGATCTTGCTGAAGAGCTGCTCGAGAGACAGGCGGGAGGAGGAACCCATCGCCTTCTCGCGGTCCTTCAGCTGGCGAAAAGTCACGATTGAACGCGCCCGGGTCTCGTCCTCGACGACCTGGAACGTGTCGCCGGCCTGCGGCAGATCCTCGAAGCCCGTGACCTCCACGGGCGTCGCCGGGCCCGCCTCGGTCACCCGGGCGGCGCGATCGTCCTGCATCGAACGGACGCGGCCGAATACCGATCCCGCGAAGAACACGTCGCCCACGCGCAGCGTTCCGGCCTGCACCAGGACCGTGGCGAGGTTGCCCCGGCCGGCCTCGCGCCGCGCCTCGAGCACGACTCCCCGCGCCTGCGCGTCGGCGGGCGCCGACAGCTCCTGCATCTCCGCGACGAGGAGGATGAGCTCGAGGAGATGGTCGATCCCCTGCTTCTTCGTGGCAGAGACCTCGGCGGACGGCACGTCGCCGCCCCACGACTCCAGGAGAACGTTGTGGTCGGCGAGGTCCTTCTTGACCCGCTCCAGGTTCGCGTTGGCCTTGTCGACCTTGTTGATGGCGACCACGATCGGCACCTTGGCCGCGCGCGCGTGGTCGATGGCCTCGATGGTCTGCGGCATGACGCCGTCGTCGGCCGCGACGACGAGGACGACGATGTCCGTCGCCTTGGCGCCCCGGGCGCGCATCGACGTGAAGGCCTCGTGGCCCGGCGTGTCCAGGAACACGATCGGCTTGCCGTGCGTCTCGACTCGATACGCTCCGATGTGCTGGGTGATACCGCCGGCCTCGCCCCCCGCGACGTTGGTCTGCCGGATCGCGTCGAGGAGCGACGTCTTGCCGTGGTCGACGTGGCCCATGACGGTCACGACCGGAGCCCGCGGCACCCGCGGGGCCGTTCCCTCGGTGCCCTCGGGGATCGCTCGCGAAAGCTCCATCTCCTCTTCGAAGGAGACGACGGCGGCTTCCACGCCGATCTCGCGCGCGAGCTGCACCGCGGTGTTCGCGTCGAGCGTCTGGTTGACCGTCGCCAACACCCCGCGCTGCATCAGGAGCCGCTGGATGTCGCGGGAGAGGACTCCGAGCTTCTCGGAGAGTTCCTTGACCGTGACGCCCTCGGTGAAGAAGACGGGTCCGGTCGGAGCCGGCTTCTTGAACTCGAGCACCTTGCCCGAATCGTGGGCTCGCGTCTCCTTGGCGGCGCGACGGATCGCGGACTTGGAGACGGGACGAGCCGCTCCGCCCGCCTCGGCCTCGTCGGACGCGGTCTTCTCGATCAGCGGCAGCGAGATATCGGAGTAGGTGTCTTCCTTGTAGGTCCCGACGAACTCTCGCAGATCGACCTCATCCGCGACGGTGATTTTGGGCCGCGCGCCGCGCTTGCCCGCGGCCGTCTTCTTGGCCTCTTCCTTGTCGTCCTTCTTGCGCTTGGCGGGGCCGCGTTCCGGAGTCGCGGGCGTCGTGCGGCCGAGGGGAACGCCCGGACGCGGGGGACCGCCGAGGGGCCGCGCGCCGGGGCCGCCGGGGACGGGGCGATACACGGAGGGCCCGGTCGGGCGCGGTCCGGAGGGACCGCTCGCCGGTCCCATGGGCCTGCGGATGGGGGCGCCGCCGACTCCGAAGCCGGGGCGCGGGGCGCTGCTCGCCGGTCCCATGGGGCGCATGGGAGGCGGCGCGCCGGGCGGGCGAGGCACGGGCCGCGGCGGCAGAACGATGCGGCGCGGAACGACGGGCTTCGGCGCTTCCGCCTCCGGCTCCTCGGGCAAGACCGCGGTGCGCGCGGGCTCGGCCGGCTTGGCGGCGGACCGGGAGTCCGCGGCGGCGCGTCGCGGGGCCTCCGGCTCGGCGATGGCCGGCTCGGACGTCTCCTTGCTCGGCGCGGTCTTCTCGACGATCTTGATGCGGTTGAGGGCGCTCTTCTGCGGACGCGCGGCCCGCGCCTCGTGGTCGCGGACGATCAGCTGCTTGGGAGCGTGCGTCTTGCCCTGGAGAATGGCGAGGACGGTGGACTCGTCGAGTGCCGCCTGCGGCGACTGGACGTCCACGCCGATCGATTGCAGGAGAAACAGAACTTCCTTGCTGCCGATCCCCATCTGGGCGGCGAGCTCTTCGACTCGGATCTTTCCCATCGTGCTCGGTCTACTCCCTCACGCCCGTCTCTTCGGGTGCCTCTGCCTGCGATTCCTGTTCGTCGCCCTCTTCGCCCTGCTCGTCGTTCTCGTCGTTCTCGTCGCTCGAGAGGAGGCTCTCCTCGGCGGACCGCGCGGCCTCGAGGATCTTCTCCGCCGACTTCTCTCCGATGCCTGGCAGCTGCGCCAGCTCCTCGGCCGTCTTGTCCAGCAAGTCGCCCAGGGTCTGAATCCCCGCTTCGGCGAGGCGCTCGGACGTCTTCTCTCCCACGCCGGGGATCTCGGCGATCGCCGTCTGGCGCCGGCGGGAAGCCTGCAGCATGCGCGAGAGCGCCTGGGCGACTTCTCCCTTGACCTCGGTCTCGCCCTTGATCTCGATCTTCATCCCGATCAGCGCGGAGGCGAGGCGGACGTTCTGGCCCTTCTTGCCGATGGCGAGCGAGAGCTGATCGTCCTCGACCACGCAGTCGAGGCTCATGCCGCCGTCCTCGTGATGGATCGGGGACACACGCGTGATCTTGGCGGGAGCGAGTGCCTGTTGCGCGAAGGTGATGAGGTCGTCCGAATAGAGGATGACGTCGATCTTCTCGCCATGCAGCTCGCGCATGATCGACTGTACGCGGCTGCCCCTCATGCCGACGCACGCGCCGACCGGATCCACGTCCCGCTCCCGGGATCGCACCGCGACCTTGGCGCGCTCGCCCGGCTGGCGCACGGCGCCCTTGATCACGACGGTGCCGTCGTAGATCTCGGGCACCTCCATCTCGAAGAGCCGGATCAGGAGCCGCGGGTCGGTCCGCGAGAGCACCAGCTGCGGGCCCTTGGGGTTGCGGTGGACGTCGTAGAGGATCGCGCGGATGCGCTCGCCCTGGCCGTACCGCTCCGCGCGGGACTGCTGATCGCGCGGAATGATCGCCTCGGAGCGCCCGAGATCAACGATCATGTCGCCTCGCTCGAAGCGCTTGACCGTGCCGTTCATCAGCTCGCCGACCTTGGGGAAGTACTCGTTGTAGACGTTGTCGCGCTCGGCCTCCCGGACCTTCTGGTAGAGCACCTGCTTCGCCGTCTGGGCGGCGATGCGGCCGAGGCCGATGGTCTCGCGGTAGATCCGCACCTCGTCGCCGAGGGCCACGTCGTGAACCTCCGCGGCCGGCTGGCCTTCCGCGCCGGGACGCAGGACGCGCACCTCGCCCTTCGTCCCCTTCTGGGCGATCAGCGTCTGCGCCTCGTCCAGAAGCACCTGCGGCGGCGGCTCCTCCGACTCCGTGTCGAGCTCGGCGACGACGGTCCGGGGGGAGTACACCGTCATCTCGCCGGATTGACGATCGATCAGGGTGACCATCGCCTTGTCGTGGTAGTACTTCCGGGCGGCCGAGGACATGGCTTCCTCGAGCGCGCCGAACATTTTCTCGGCGTCGATGTCCTTTTCGCGCGAAACCTGGCGGATGACCGACGGATCGATAATCATGGCAAAACCCGCTCTCCTATCGCCCTCGCTCCGGCCACTCGAAGTCGAGCCGGGCGAGTCGAATATCGCCGAAACGGACATTATAGATTTTGCGGTCGGCCTCATCAACGACGGTCAGGCGATCCCCGTCGACTCCGGAGAGAGTTCCGCCGAAATTTCGAGCAGGCGAGAGGGCGGGCGGCTTCCCCGTCCCTCCGGCCAGAGGCTCGGGGGTCACGGGGGATTCGGTCTTGACGCGGACTCTGCGGCCCAGGAACCGCTCCGCGTCCTCCAGGGAGTAGAGCTTTCGGTCCAGGCCGGCCGAGGACACTTCCAGCGTGTAACGGTGGCCGATCTCGTCGGATGCGTCGAGGACCGCGGACGCGTCGCGGGAGACGGACTCGCAGTCGTCGACGGTGACCGCCGACCCGTCGGAACGCTCCAGCACGAGGCGCAGGACGGTGAAGCGCCCCGCGCCCGCCGTCTCCACCGCCAACAGTCGACACCCTTTTTCTCTCGCGATCGCCTCGATTTCGCCGGTCGTTTTGTCGCTCAAAGGCTTCTTCATCGAACAAAAAAGCGGGCCAAGCCCGCGTTACCCGAAAACGGCCCACTCTATATCAGATGGGCCGGAGCGGTCTCCACGGCCCGGGGCGCGAGTAACGGCGCGCCGTTTTCGCCGTTAACCCGTTTGAGTGCCGACGGATTCCGCCAGCCGAAAGGCTTTAGCCCACGCGAGCCGGGAGGGGGCGCTCGCCAACATCGCGGCCGCCGAGAGCGCGAAGAGCCCGACCACGTGCGTGAGGGGCGCCCCGAGGAATCCCGCCAGGAGCCCGAAGATCCCGATGGCTTCGGCCGCCGCGGCGCGGAGAAGGAAATAGAGCCGCACCCGCTCGACGGCGCCGGCCCGCCGCGACCGCAGGAGGCGCCGGCCCGCCCAGGAGGCGGTCCCGAACTGAGCAGCCCCGACGGCCGCCAGGATCAGGAAGAGGCGCGCAGGAGCGGGCGCGGGTCTCGACGTGCCCAGCGTCTCGGACCGCACGAAGATAAGCAGGACCGCGTAGACCCCGATCGACGCGGCCAGCGCCGTGTGGATCAGGACCGCCAGGCGCCGGGCATTGTCGGAGGAGGTCAATGGGTAAAGTCTACATTCCCGAGAATCCGCGGCGGCGGGAGCGTGTTACCTAGCAAGAGCGCCACCGTCGCAAAGGGAGAACTGCGTGTCTGAGCCCGATCCCCCGAGCCCGTTCTCGTCCGACCGGGGCATGCTTGCCTCGATGGGGGAGCGTCGAGGCCGGTGGCCGTTCGGAAGACGGAAAGCAGAAGCGGAGAGCGAGGCGGCGGAAGCGTCCGGCTCCCGCGAGGTCGACGATGAGGACGCGCCCCGCCCCAGCATGCTCGGATCCCTCGCCGGCCGGAGTGGTCGGGAGATCGCCGCCGAGCCCGATCGCCGCTCGCTCCTGTACTTGTCGGGGACGGAGACGGCGACGGCGAGCCCGACGCCTTCGGAGGATCCGTCGGAGCCCGTCTCGCCTCTGGCCGCCCACAGCATCCTGGGTGAGCTCGCCGGCCTCGAGGAGCATCCGACGAGTGCCTTTCCGATCGAGCGTGCGATCCTGATCTCGCTCGTCGCCCACGTCGTCCTCATCATCCTGCTGATGATCGTTCCGACTCGGATCCCGGCCAATTCCAAGGGGGACCTCTTCGCGGCCCTTGTCCCCGAGCCGAAAGACGACACCCCGATCCCGGTCATCTTCCAGGACGCCCCGGGCCCCGCGCGACCCAACCCGAAGCGCTCGCCTCTCTCCGACGCGGATCGCCGGGCCGGAGGCGGGGACCGCTCTCGCCCGAAGGCGGAGGCGCCCTTCATCCCGCCCTCGACGGGAGTGACGGGGCTCGCGCCGGGGCCCCGAGCCCCGCGAGTCGCCGGCAGCGCGGTTCCCGCCCGACCCGGAGCGAAGTCTGAGGCGGAGCGCCGCCCCGCCGAACAGCAGGCGACGGCGGAGTCCAAGCCCTCCGAGTTTCCGTCCAATCAGAGGCCCCCGGCGACCACGGGGGGCGAGAGGACCCGGCTCGCCGGCCTGGACAGCGCGATCCGCGAGGCGGCCCGGGGCGCGGTCGGAGGCGAGGACGGCGCCCCGGCGGGCAACCCCGGGGGAGGATTCGTGGACAACGGTCCGCTATCCTTCGACACGACCTGGTACGACTGGGGGCCGTATGCGGCCGAGATGATCCGCCGCATCAAGCTCCACTGGGACGTCCCGGAGCTCGCCAAGCTGGGCTGGAAGGGAAGCCTCACGGTGCGCTTCTTCATCCTGGCCGACGGACGGGTTGCCGACGCCAAGATCCTGCGGGGATCGAGCATCCCGCCGTTCGATTTCGCGGCGTTCCAGGCCATCGTCAAGTCGTCCCCGTTCCGCCCCCTGCCGGCCGACCTCGGCTCGACTCGCGAGGGCGTGACCGTAACCTTTTTCTACAACATGCGTCCTGAATCGGAGGAGGCGACCGCGCGATGAACGAGCCCGACCGGATCCGCCGCGCGCTGGAAAGCGCGGAGACCGTAGCGGTGGTGGGCTGCTCGCCCAACCCCGCGCGGGCCTCGCACGCGATCGCGCGGTTCCTGATCGAGCAGGGTTATCGGGTGATTCCGGTCAACCCCGGCCACCGGGAGATCCTGGGTCTCCGAAGCTTTCCCTCGCTCTCCGAGATCCCGCCGGACGTGTCCGTGGACATCGTGGACGTGTTCCGCTCCTCGCGACACGTTGCCCCGGTGGCGCGGGAGGCCCTCGAGCGCCGGGTCCCGTTTTTCTTCATGCAGCAGGGAGTGGTCGACGAGCCGTCCGCCCGGCTCCTCGAGGCGGCCGGGATCGGAGTGGCCATGGACCGGTGCATCCTGGTCGAGCACGAGCGCCTGCGGATTCCCCCCAAATCGAGGAATGCGGGCGCGCCGATCGACGTTTCCTGAATGGTCCGACACGGACCCCCAACATAGGAGCGAGACGATCTCTATGGAACGAACCACCAAACGAGCGCTTTCCTTTTCCGGCTTGATCGCCGCCGCCGTCGTATTCGGCATGGTGGTGGCGAGCTCGATCAACGTGACTCCCAAGTCGGAAGCCCAGCGTGCGACACCGGCCGCGCGCCCGGCCCATACGGGCGGAGTCCTCCTGCCTTCCTTCGCCGACGTCGCGCAGGAGGTCATGCCGTCGCTGGTGTCGATCACCTCGACCGACATCGTCAAGGGCAATCGCGGCCGCCATCAGGCGAATCCCTTCGGGGGCGAGGGCGACCCCTTCGAGTTCTTCTTCGGACCTCCCGGCGGATCCCGGCGCGGCCAGCCACGGGACGACGAGGAGCACAAGGAGGTCCAGGGCGGGACCGGCTTCGTCATCTCGGAGGACGGCTACATCATCACGAACAATCACGTGATCGACGGCGCCGACAAGATCGAGGTCCGCGTCAACAACAAGGAGAAGTACACCGCGAAGCTGATCGGCAAGGATCCCGCGACCGATCTGGCGCTCCTGAAGATCGAGGTCAAGCAGCGTCTGACCCCGCTCTCCCTCGGCGACTCCGACAAGCTGCGCGTCGGCGAGTGGGTCATGGCGATCGGCGATCCCCTGAACTTCGACAAGACCGTCACCGTCGGGGTCGTGTCCGCCAAGGACCGCTCCGGGCTGACCGCCGACGCCGCGACGCGGAGCTTCGAGAACTACATCCAGACCGACGCAGCGATCAACTTCGGGAACTCGGGCGGGCCGCTCATCAACGTCAACGGAGAGGTGATCGGCATCAACACGGCGATGTTCCGGCCCGCGCAGAACATCGGCTTCGCGATTCCCGTCAACACCCTCAAGCAGGTGCTTCCCCAGCTTCGCGAGAAGGGCAAGGTCGTTCGCGGATTCCTGGGGATCAACATCGTCAACGTGGACTCGGATCGCGCAGCGGCCTTCGGCCTGAAGTCGGAGGACGGCGCGTTCATCGAGTCCGTCGAGACCGGCAAGCCCGCCGAGAAGGCCGGCGTTCGGCCGGGCGACACGATCGTCCGCGTCGACGACGTGCCCGTCAAGGACACGCGGGACCTCATCGGCTACGTCTCCGGGAAGGCGCCCGGCAGCAAGGTCAAGCTCGGCGTGGTGCGGGAGGGCAAGGAGACGACTCTGACCGCCACCCTGGCCGAGCGCCAGGCGGAGGCCGGAGAGAACGGCGATCCGGAGAAGGTCGCGTCCGACGACTCCCGCGACAAGATCGGCGTCTCGGTCATGGAGCTGACGCCGCAAGTGCGGCAGATGCAGCGCGTGAAGGCCGACGTCGACGGTCTGCTCGTCGTCCGCGTCAAGGAGGTCTCTCCGGCGGCCGACGCGGCCATCCAGGAGGGCGACGTCATCACGGCGGTCAACGGGCAGAAGGTCACGACCGCCGACGAGTTCGGCAAGCTCGTCGCCCGGGCGAAGAAGGGGGAATACCTCAAGCTCTACGTCTTCAACCCCCGGGCCAACGTCTCGCGGTTCGCGCTCGTCAAGATCGACTGAGCGATTTTCGCAGGTTTCCAGGCTACGCCCGCCCCCGAGGCGGGCGTAGTTGTTTTTGGCCCGGGGGGAATAAGCTCGGGGCGTCCGCTGTAGGGGAGAGCGATGGCACAGAAGATTCTCGTCGTCGACGACGAAGCGGCGATCCGCGACACGCTCCGGATGGTCCTCGAGTTCGAGGGCTACGAGGTCGCCACGGTCGCCGACGGCCGCGCCGCCCTGTCGGAGCTCGAGACTGCGCCGGCGGACGCCGTGCTCCTCGACATCAAGATGCCCGGCATGGACGGCCTCGAGACCCTGGACCGCATCGTCGCGCGCGGGGGAGCGCCGCCCGTCCTGATGATCTCGGGCCACGGCGACATCGCGACCGCCATCGAGTGCACGCGGCGCGGGGCCGCGGACTTCCTCGAGAAGCCCCTGCAGCGCGAGCGCGTCCTGGTCTCCATCAAAAACGCCCTGTCGGGAAACCGCCTGCGCGCCGAGAACGAGCGCCTGCGTCAGCGAATCGAAGAGGACACGGTCTTGGTCGGCGACAGCGATCCGATGCGGCGGCTGCGGGCGGAGGTGGCGCGCGCGGCCCCGACCACGGCGACCGTGCTGATCCTCGGGGAGAGCGGGACGGGCAAGGAGCTCGTCGCCCGCGAGATCCACCGCAGCTCACGCGTCGCCAGCGGCCCCTTCATCCAGGTCAACTGCGCGGCGATCCCCGAGGAGCTCATCGAGTCCGAGCTCTTCGGGCACGAGAAGGGCTCCTTCACGGGCGCCGTGCGCAAGCAGATCGGGAAGTTCGTCGAGGCCGACGGCGGCACGATCTTCTTGGACGAGGTCGGAGACATGTCGTCGCGGGCCCAGGCCAAGGTGCTGCGCGTCCTCGAGGCCGGGGAGGTCGAGCCGGTCGGGGCGGCGCGGGTGGGCCGCGTCACCGTCCGGGTCATCGCCGCCACCAACCGGGACCTCACCGAGTCCATCCAGGAGGGACGCTTCCGCGAGGACCTCTTCTTTCGCCTGAACGTGGTGCCCCTGCGCACGCCGCCGCTGCGCGAGCGGCCCGAGGACGTCCCGATCCTGACCGAGCACTTCATCCGCCGCCTCTCCGAGCGCGAGCACCGCAAGCCCCGGCGCTTCGCGGGAAGTGCCCTGGCGATGCTCGCCGCACGGAGCTGGCCGGGGAACGTGCGCGAGCTGCGCAACCTGATCGAGCGGGTGTTGATCATGACCGACGCCGAGCCCGTCGAGGCGCGCGACCTACCGCCGGAGGCGCGGGTCGCGCCGAGCGAGATCGCGAACCGCGCTCTCGACCTGCCGACGCTGTCGGCTTTCAAGGAGTTCGCCGAGCGCGAGTTCCTGATCACGAAGCTGCGCGAGAACGGCTGGAACATCAGCCGCACCGCCGAGATGATCCAGACGCCGCGGTCCAACCTCTACAAGAAGATCGAGCACCACAAGATCAGCAGGGAGAGCGATGCTTGAGCCGCGATTTTAGATTTTGGATTTCGGATTTTGGATTGACCGGGGCTCTTCATAATCTAAAATCCAAAATCGAAAATCTAAAATCATTGCTTACGCTGAAAGACTTCGAAGACACCGGGGCGCTGCTTGGAGGCCACTTTCGGCTCTCCTCGGGCCTCCACTCCGACCGCTACCTCCAGTGCGCCCGGCTCTTGATGTGGCCCGCTCGGGCGGAGAGCGCCGGCCGCGAGCTGGCGGAGCGGCTCCGGGAGTTCTCCCCGGCGGCGGTCGTCTCCCCGGCCCTGGGGGGGCTGATCATCGGGCACGAGACGGCACGGGCCCTGGGAGTCCCCGCGATGTTCGTCGAGCGCAAGGATGGCGCCTTCTCGCTGCGCCGCGGCTTCTCGATCCGCGCGGGAGAGCCCGTGGTCCTCGTCGAGGACGTCTTCACGACCGGTCAGTCCACCCGCGAGGCCTCCGCGGCCGTCGAGGGGGCGGGAGGGCGAGTGCGGGCGGTCGGCTCGATCGTGGATCGCGGCGTGCCGGCGGGAGCGTTCCCGGTGCCCTCTCGCTCCCTGCTCGCGCTCGCGATTCCTTCCTGGCCGGAGTCCGAGTGCCCGCTGTGCCGCGCCGGGGTCCCGCTCGACGCGCCCGGGAGCCGCTTCTCCGGCGCGAAGACGTAAGATCTCCGCATGGAGATCCGAAGCATCTGCGTCTATTGCGGCTCGAGCGCCACGGCCGAGAAGGCCGTCGAGACCGAGATCCGAGCGTTCGGACGGGAGATCGCGAAGCGGGGGATCCGCCTCATCTACGGCGGCTCCGCGCGCGGCCACATGGGCGCGGTGGCGGACGAGGTCTTGTCGGCGGGTGGCCACGTCACCGGGGTGATCCCGCGCGCTCTCGAGGGGCGCGAGTCCGCCCATCGCGGCCTGACGGAGCTGAAGGTCGTGGACTCGATGCACGCCCGCGAGCAGCTCATGTTCGATCTCTCCGACGCCTTCGTCGCCTTTCCCGGGGGCTTCGGTACGCTCGAGGAGATCATCGAGATGATCACCTGGAAGCAGCTGGGCATCCACGGCAAGCCGATCGTGATCGCGAACATCGACGGATACTTCCAGCCGCTCCTGCAGCAATTCGAGCTCGCGGTCCAGAAGAAGTACGCCCGCACGGAGGACCGCATCCTCTTCGCGGTCGCCGACACGACTCGGGCGATTCTGACTTTTCTCGAGGGGGCGCCGGTTCTGTCGCGCAAGTCGGGAGACTGGGCCTGAGTCCAGGCGAGAGGGAACGTTGGACGCCGCGCGCTGGCTCTGGCGTCACACGCTCCCGCCCGCGGTCCGGGCCGCCCTCCGGCGGCGGGCGAGGGACCTTCCGCACCGACTCCGCGATGCGATCCCGGACCTCCGCGAACGGCTGACCGGCGCGATCCCACTGCCCCCGGCGCGGCTACGCGCGCGCTGGCGCTCAACAGCTCCCGCCGGGAGTTCCTCGAGATTGGACGCAGCGCGGCCCGCGACATCCACGGGGCGATCGCCGAGGTCGTCGGCGGCGAGAGGGAATCCGACCGCTGGCTGGACTTCGGCTGCGGCTCCGGCCGGGTCGCGCGGCATCTGCTCGAAGCGTCCGGATCCCGGCGGCTGACCGGCGTGGACGTCGATCGCGGCGCGATCGCCTGGTGCAGCCGGCGTCTTCCGGGCGACTTCCGCGCGATCGGGCCTGAGCCGCCGCTGTCCGATCTCCCCGGCTCGTTCGATCGGATCTCCGCCGTCTCCGTCTTCACGCACATGGACGAGCCGGCGCAGCGCGCGTGGATCGCCGAGCTCCGGCGCCTGCTCCGCGTCGGCGGGCTCCTGATCATCACGACGCACTCCCCGGATCTGACATGGACGCGCCCGGACCTGACCGACGCGGAGCACCGGGACCTGTCGGAGGCGGGATTCCTGTTCGCGCGGGCGGCCGGACCGTTCAACGACAGCTCGACCTTCCAGTCGGAGGAATACCTGCGTCGCGCCTGGGCCCCGGCACTTTCGTTGCGGCTCTTCCGGCGGTTCGGGCTGGGCGGTTACCAGGACCTGTCGGTCTGGGAGAGGCCTCCGGAGCCGTGACTCGAGGCGCGCTCACGTCCCCCGTTCGACGCGGTCCCGCAGCTTCATCTCCTCCAGCAGCCTCCGGTTGATCGCGACGAGGTCCGCCAGGAGCGCGATCAGGAAGGTCTGGAACCCGATCACGATGAGCACCGCCGAGAGGATCAGGCTCTGGACGTGTCCGCCGGGGTTGGCGCCGAAGAGGAAGTAGAGCGCGAACCGGATCCCCAGCGCCGCGCCCGCGAGCACGAAGACGCCCGCCGCGATGGAGAAGGTCTTGAGCGGCTTGTAGAGGGCGGTGATCCGCAGGACGTTCGAGCCCTGAAGCAGGACGTACTTGGCCGTCGACGTGAAGAGACGCGAGGGACGGACGGGCGGATGCGCGCGTACGGGGACCGAGACGACGCGGAGCCCCTTGTACCCCGCCTGGATCAGCGTCTCCAGCGTGTAGGTCAGCTTGGAGAACACGTTGAGCCGAAGCGCCGCGTCGCGGGAGATGGCCCGGAAGCCGGAGACGGCGTCGGTCACCTGGACGCCGGAGGCCTGGCGGACGACCCAGCTCCCGAGCCGCTGGAGCGCGCGCTTGGCGGGGGAGAAGTGCGCCAGCTCGCCCGGGCCGCGGTCGCCGATGGCGAAGTCGGCGCGCCCCTCGAGAATCGGAGCGGTCAGCGCCGGGATGTCCGCGGGATCGTACTGGAGATCCGCGTCGAAGTTGACGATGACGTCGGCGCCCATCCGGAGCGATTCGGACAGGCCCACCGAGAACGCCTCGGCGAGCCCGCGGTTGGTCGTCAGACGCACGACCCGCCGCGCTCCGCCCGCCTCCGCGAGCTCCGCCGTGCGGTCCGTCGAGCCGTCGTCGACGACGAGGACCTCGAGCTCGGAGAATCCGGCGACGGTCCGGGGAAGCGCCGCGAGCGCGCGGGAGATCGTGGCTTCCTCGTTGAACGCGGGAATCTGGATGACGAGCTTCATGCCGGAGGGGGGGATTCTCGCAGCTTTCGGGCCCCGAGGAGAACGCCGGCGAGCGCCAGCAGTCCCGCCACGCAGACCGCGAGTTCGCCCCGCGGCACGAGGAAGCGTCCCGCGACACGGTGCCTGCCGGCCGGAACCTCGACCCCGACGAAGATTCCGTCCGCCGCGAAGCTCTCGACCTCGGATCCGTCGAGAAACGTGCGCCAGTAGGGAGCGAATCGCTTCTGCGAGCCGACGAGGAGCGTCGGCTTCGCGCCCTCGACGTCCAGGACGAAACGCTCCGGCCGCAGCTCCCGGATCGTCACCGCCGAGATTCCCCGCTCCTTTTCGTTCCGGATCAGCCGCGCGTGGACCGCGGGCTCGACGAAGGCGGAGGCGGACAGGGCCGCGCGGTCGGCTCGCCGGACCTCCTCGACGCCGCCCGGCAGCGTTCGCGCGACCGAGAAGAAGCGGGGGAGGGCACCGTCTCGGGAGAAGAGCGTCAGGTCGGGCCCCGAATAGATGCGGCGCGGGGGGGCTTCGCGAGGGTCCGGCGAAGGCGCCGGGCGCGCGGCAATGTCCGATGCGTCCGAGTCGTGGAAGGGAGCGGCGTCCCGCGCCTCGACCTCAGGTCCCACCGGCCGCCGGACGCCGGGCGGCGCCGCGAGCACGCGGACGCCCAGCAGATCGAGCACGGACGACCGGGGATCGAGCGAGAAGGGGTCGAACACGAGGTAGGTACCGTAGCGACCGAAGGAATCCGGGTCAGCCGCGGAGACGAGGCGCCGGTAGGGGGCGTCGAGAAGGAAGTGGCCCCGGACATCCTCGATCGCAAGCGCCTCCGAGACGTTGGGGATCAGCGTCCACCCGGCCGCGGCGAAACGGGCGCCGCCGCGGGTCGCGTCCCGCAGTCTCGCGATCCCCGGAGTGTCGCGGAACACGGCGTCGGCCGGCGCGCAGATCGGGTAGAAGTCGAGCGCGAGGAAGGCGAGCGGCACGGCGATCAGGAAGGGCACCGTCTGGAGCGCGACCCGGCGGAGGGCGCCGTGGCGCGCCAGATTCTCCAGCGCCTCCATCCCGCACGCGGCCAGGATGGCGAGCGCGAGCACGATGAGGATCTTGGCCCTGGCGAACAGGCTGATGTCCAGGAGGGGCAGCCCTCCGACCGCGGACAGGAGCCGCCCGCCTGCGTAGAGGGGGACCGCGACGAGGCCGCCCAGGAGAAGAGCGAAACGGGCGTCGCGGCGGCGGCGCAGGGCGGTCGATCCGATGGCCGCGAGCGCGACGCAGGCGGCGCCGACTCCCACCGACGTCTCGATGAAGTTATCTCCCGCGATCCACCCCACTCCCCGGTAGTCGTCTCTCCGCGGCGTGCCCGCGTACTCCGGGACGGCGTAGAGGCGGAGGTGGCGGAGGGGCAGGGCGTGCGAGCCGCCCATTCCCCGGCGCAGGGTGCCGTAGCCGGACTCGCGGAGGAACCGCGCCGTGCCGAGGATCGACGGCAGCAGAACGGCGACGGCGATCGCGGCCGCGGCGGCCAGCACCAGGAGCGCGCGGCCGGCGCGCTCGCCGCGCCCCTCCGCCAGGCGAAACAGGAACAGCAGCGCGGCGGCTCCCGCGCCGTACAGGATCCAGTGCGGAAACCCGCCCGCCAGGCAGAGAAGGAAGGACACGGAGGCGAAGGCGACGGCGCGGGAGAATCGCGGCGCATCGAAGGCGCGGTCCACGGCCATGAGCAGAAGCGGGTACGTCACCGACACCGCGCTCTGCATCCAGAGGCCCCACACCGCCTGTCCCGTCGAGAACGCCCAGGCCGCCGCCCCGACCGACGCGGCGAGGTCGGAGAAGCGGCGGCTGCGCAGGAACGCGTAGGCGGCTACGAACGCGAACTGGAACTTGAGAAACAGGATCCCGGTCTCGATTCCCGCCTCCGGAAGAAGGAGCGCCGGAAGCGCCGCAAACGGCGACAGGAATCCCTGGGCCAGGTGGAATGGTCCGATCGCGCCCGACGAGACCCACGGATTCCAGAAGAAGCCCTCGGGAAAGCGGCGGTATCGCACGAGCGTCGTCTGACCCGAGGCGGCGGGATCGGACAGGAGCCGGTTCTCGGACTCGAGCACACCGGAAGGGCTCATTCGCCACGGGTGGTGCGCGCGGACGAAGTCGTGCGACGAGAAGACGCCGCCGGTCCAGAGGAGGGGAGCGAAGAGGACGAGGTCGAAGACGAGGAGGGTCGCTGCGCCGAAGCGGCTGATCACCTGTTTCGGGCGACGATCACGCGAAAGTACGACTCGACCCATCCCATCTCGAGGAGGTGGTCCTCGAGCGCGATCAGGCGCGACAGGGCGCGGGTCTCGTCCTCGCGAAGCCGCGCGATGTCCATGCAGGGGAAGACGAACCAGAGGATGTTCCCGCCGTACGGGCGGTCCTCGACGATCTCGAACAGCCGCCGGGCCGCCGGAAGAATGGCGCTCGACCGGACGGACTCGGAGGGATCGTCCATCGGGAGAGGAATCGCGAGCTCGGCGCGGTTCTTCAGCTCGGGAGGCAGCGCGTCGAACGCGCTGCGGGCGAACCCCCACTGCGCATCGCTCCACTCCGAGCGCGACGGCCCCATGTACTCGTCCAGGAACAGGAGCCCGCCGGGCCGCAGGGCCCCCCGGACCTCCTCCATGACCCCCTCGACGTTGCGGATGTGGTGGAGCGATCCGTGGAAGAAGACGATGTCGTACCGGGCCCGCGGCAGGCGGATCGCGTTGATGTCCGCGAGCCGGTAGTCCAGGCTCCTCGCCAGGCCCGCCTCCTCCGCGCCCCGGCGCGCCTCCGCGATCGACTCCGGGGAGAAGTCCACCCCCTCGACGCGCGCGCAGACACCCTTGGCGAAGAGGTCCCGCTCGAGGAGGCCCGTTCCGCAGCCCACGGACAGTCCGAGCTCCAGCGGCTTCGGGGCGTAGTTTTTCGCGAACCACTCCATCGGCCAGAGATTGGGGTCGCCGGTGACCCGGCGGTTGATCGCGCGGCGCACCAGGGGCTGGGCGCCCCAGTATCGGTCCTCGGGCTCCCCGGGGGCTCCGGCGTCCCAGAACTCCCGGGCGGCCGAAGCCTCGGCGCGGGCCGCGCGCAGGGCGTTCCAGCGCCTGGCGAGGGAGGACATCGAGGCGCGGATCGCGGATGCCATTTCGGAGTTGCCGATCAATATAGCAGGAGCCGGAGGCGGGCCGGCCGCGCCCGCACGGCGCCTCCGGATTGCGGCTCTCCGGCTCCATCTGGTACATTTCGCGATCCCCGGAGCAACCCTCCGGGCTCGGATCTTTCACAATCAGGGACGAAGGCCGGGATGAAAACGCCCCCGCGGGCTTCCGGCCCGTAGCCCCCCGGGAATCTCCCGGGACGAAGAGAAGGCTCGTAGCTCAGGGGGAGAGCACCACATTGACACTGTGGGGGTCAGCGGTTCAAATCCGCTCGAGCCTACCAACTTCTTCGAAACGCAGGCGCTTAGCTCAGCTGGGAGAGCGCTTCCTTCACACGGAAGAGGTCAACGGTTCGATCCCGTTAGCGCCTACCAGTGAAACCATCAACGCGGGGTCGCCCGCGTTTTTGCTTTTTGGACGGAATGAAAATGGAAGCCGCGGCACAAACGATCACGATCACGCTCCCCGACGGGACGGCGCGCAAGGTCGCGGCGGGCACGAGCCTGCGCGAGATCGCCGAGGGGATCGGACCGCGGCTGGCCAAGGACGCGCTTGCGGCTCGGTTCGACGGCCGGCTCGTGGACCTATCGACGCGCGTCGAGAGGGACGGCTCGGTCGAGATCGTGACGGCGAAGTCGCCGGACGCGCTCGGCCTCTACCGCCACTCGACGGCCCACCTGACGGCGCACGCGGTGAAGCGCCTCTTCCCGACGGTGCAGATCGGAATCGGTCCCGCGATCGAGAACGGCTACTACTACGACTTCCGGCCCGAGCGGCCGTTCACTCCGGAGGACCTCACGGCGATCGAGGCGGAGATGAAGAAGATCGTCGCCGAGGACGACCCCGTCGAGCGCGTGGAGATGAGCAAGGAAGAGGCCGTTCGCCTCTTCGAGGGACAGAACGATCCGCTGAAGGTGGAGATCATCCAGGGAATTCCGGACGCCTTCGTCTCCTGCTATCGGCAGAAGGACTTCATCGATCTCTGCCGCGGGCCCCACGTGCCGTCGACCGGCAAGCTCGGCGTCTTCAAGCTCACGCACACGGCCGGCGCGTACTGGAAGGGCGACGAGCGCAATCCGATGCTGCAGCGGATCTACGGCGCCTGCTTCCTGACGCAGCGGGAGCTCGAGGAGCACCTGAAGCGCCTCGAGGACGCGAAGGCCCGCGACCACCGGAAGCTCGGAAAGGAGCTCGATCTCTTCTCGTTCCATCCGCTCGCGCCCGCGTCCCCCTTCTTCTACCCGAAGGGCGCGATCCTCTACAACGGCCTCGTCTCCTACCTGCGCGGGGAGTATGTCCGGCGCGGCTACGAGGAGGTCATCACGCCGCAGATCTTCGACGCCGAGCTCTTCAAGATCTCCGGGCACTACACCAACTACAAAGAGAACATGTACTTCACGGAGATCGAGGAGCGGGAGTTCGGCGTGAAGCCGATGAACTGCCCGGGCCACCATCTCCTGTTCAGGGAGCGACTCTGGTCCTACCGGGAGCTCCCTGTGCGATTCGCCGACTTCGGCCGTCTCCACCGGTACGAGCGGTCGGGCGTCACGGCGGGGCTGACGCGGGTGCGCACGTTCTCCCAGGACGACGCGCACATCTACTCGCCCTTCGAGAGGGTCGAGAGCGAGATCTTCGCGTTCCTCGACTTCCTCGACGCCGTGTACGGCGCGTTCGACTTCACCGACGTCGAGATCTCGCTCGGACTTCGGCCGCCCCAACGCGCGGGCACCGACGAGCAGTGGGACCGCGGCGAGGCCGCGCTCGAGGCCGCGCTGAAGAAGGCGGGCCGACCCTACGTCGTGTCTCCGGGCGACGGCGCGTTCTACGGATCCAAGATCGACTTTCGGGTCAAGGACGCGATCGGGCGGCCCTGGCAGCTCGGCACGATCCAGTGCGACCTGACGCAGCCCGAGCTCTTCGACCTGTCCTACATCGGCGAGGACGGCAAGCCCCACCGACCGGCCGTGCTGCATCGGGCGATCCTCGGGTCGCTCGAACGGTTCCTCGGGATCTTAGTCGAGCACACGGGCGGGAACTTCCCGTTCTGGATCTCCCCCGTGCAGGCGGTCGTGCTCCCCGTGTCCGACCGATTCGCCGAGAAGGCCCGGGAGATCGGCGCGCGGCTCGTGGAGGCGGGGCTCCGCGTCGAGGTCGACGACCGCAACGAGAAGCTCGGCGCGCGCATCCGCAAGGCCGAGATGCAGAAGTCTCCGTGCATGCTGGTCGTGGGGGAGAAGGAAGCGGCGGCGGATTCCGTCGCGGTCCGGCTGCGCCACGGCGGGGATGCGGGGACCATGGGGCTCGTGGAGTTCATCGGGGCCGCCCGGCAGGCGGTCGCCGAGAAGAGGAAGGAAATGATTTCGGAGGTGAAAGATCGATAAGAAGAGTATCCGTGTCAACGAACAGATCCGCTGGAAGGAAGTCCGCCTGATCGGGGCGGAGGGAGAGCCGATCGGCGTCGTGCCGATGGCCGAGGCGCTCCTGAAGGCGCGGGAGGCGGCGCTCGACCTGGTCGAGATCGCCCCGACGGCCAATCCCCCGGTCTGCCGGATCATGAACTTCGGGAAGTTCATCTATCAGCAGAAGAAGAAGCAGCAGGACTCCAAGAAGAAGCAGAAGACGACGCAGGTCAAGGAAGTGAAGTTCCGGCCCAACATCGACGACCACGACTACGACTTCAAGATGAAAAACATCCTCAAGTTCCTGTCGCACGGCGACAAGGTCAAGGCGACGGTCCAGTTCCGAGGCCGCGAGATGGCGCGCCGCGAGAACGGACAGAGAGTGCTCGACCGCCTCTTGAAGGACCTCGTCGGCAAGGCGATCGCCGAGTCGCGCTCCGAGATGCTGGGGAACCGGCTCTATCAGATCCTCTCGCCCGTCAAGCACGAGAAGGTGGGCAAGGCCGAGGCCTAGTCCGCCGCCGACACGAAAGGAAACCCATGCCGAAGCTGAAGACTCACCGGGGCGCCGCGAAGCGCTTCAAGAAGACCGCCTCGGGCCGGTTCAAACGGTCCAAGGCGTTCAAGAGCCACATCCTCACCAAGAAGGCGCCGGGCCGCAAGCGAGGGCTGGCGCAATCCACCACCGTCTCGGCCGCCGACACCCGAAGTGTCCGCGAGATGCTGCCCTACGCCTGATCGCGCGGCGGCCGAAACTGACGACTGACGCACAGGAGACAGCACAATGCCTCGAGTCAAACGGGGACCCAAGAGAAAGAATCGCCGGGCCAAGACCCTGGCGCTGGCCAAGGGCTACTACGGAACCAAATCGAAGTCCTACCGGATGGCGAAGCTCCAGGTGGAGAAGTCGCTCGTCTACGCCTACCGCGACCGCAAGGCGCGCAAGCGGGACTTCCGCGGCCTCTGGATCGTTCGCATCAACGCCGCCGCGCGGGAGCACGAGATCTCGTACAGCAAGCTGATGGACGGACTCAAGAAGGCGGGCAGCGAGATCAATCGCAAGATGCTGGCGGACCTGGCCGTCTCCGATCCCGCGGCCTTCACGCACCTGGTCGGCGTCGCCAAACAGGCGCTCCAGCCCGCCTAGCGGCCTCTCGTGCCCGAGCGCCCATCCGATGACGCCGTCGAGCGAGTCGTCGCGGCCTTTCGCGACGAGGCGGCCCGCGGCATGCCGTCGCGAGCCGAGTTCGAGCGCGTCAAGGGGCGGTTTCTCGGGCGCGAAAAGGGGCTCGTCCCGGCACTCTTCGTTCAACTGAAGAGCCTGCCTCCGGAAAAGCGGGCCTCCTTCGGAGTGCGCGCCAACGCCGCGAAGGCCGAGATCGAGGCCGAGGTGCTCCGCCTCGGCGCGGAGCTCGAGCGCGCGGAGGGGGAGAAGCGGGACCGCGCCGCCGCCGTCGACACGACCCTGCCAGGGCGTCGGCCGCGCGCGGGCGGGCTGCACCCTCTGACGATCGTCCGGCGGCGAATCGAGGACATCTTCCTGCGGATGGGATACGCGATCGCCGACGGCCCTGAGGTCGAGAGCGACTTCCACAACTTCGAGGCTCTGAACTTTCCCGCGGAGCATCCTGCGCGCGACACGCAGGACACCCTCCTGCTGGAGGCGCAGGCGAAATCGCCGCTCCTGCTGCGCACCCACACCTCGCCCGTGCAGATCCGCGAGATGCGCCGGCACGGCGCGCCGCTGCGGATCCTGGTTCCCGGCCGGGTATATCGCAAGGACGAGGTCGACGCGACCCACTCCCCGGTCTTTCACCAGGTCGAGGGCCTGGTCGTGGACCACGGGATCTCCATGGCGGATCTGAAGGGGACGGTGTCGACCTTCCTCGAGGAGCTCTTCGGCCGCGGCACCCAGGCGCGTTTCATCCCCACGTTCTTCCCGTTCGTGGAGCCGGGCGTCGACGTCGCCATGAGCTGCATCTTCTGCAAGGGCTCCGGCTGCCCGAAGTGCAAGGGCTCGGGCTGGATCGAGATCATGGGCGCCGGGATGGTGCACCCGCGCGTGCTCCAGGGAGTGGCCATCGATCCGGAGGAATACACGGGCTTCGCCTTCGGCCTGGGGATCGATCGCGTCGCGCTGTTGCTCTACGGGTTCCCCGATCTGCGCCTCCTTTTCGAGGGAGACGAGCGCTTCCTCCGCCAGTTCGCCGGCCGCGCATGAAGTTTTCCCTCGAGTGGCTGTCGGATTTCGCCGACGTCGCCCGCGCGGGGGGCGCGGCGGAAGTCCGCCGGCTGCTGGACCAGGCGGGATTTCCCGTGGAATCGCTCCAGCCGCTCTCCGACGACACGATCCTCGACGTGGAGATCACGCCCAATCGGCCCGACGCCATGGGTCACCGCGGGCTGGCCCGCGAGGTCGCGGCGATGGCCGGCTTGCCGATGACGGACCTCTCGGCCCGCTACGCGGATCCGGTCGCCGAGGGACCCTCGACCGAGCACTGGGCCTCCGTCGTGATCCGCGTTCCCAAGCTGTGCCGCCGGTTTGGCGCCCGGGTCGTGCGCGGGATCGGGACCGGCCCGTCGCCCGAGTGGATGCGGCGGCGCCTCCACGCGATCGGGGCCAAGTCGATCTCCGCGGCAGTGGACGCGACGAACTACGTGTTGTGGGACACGGGCCAACCGCTGCACGCCTTCGACCTGGACAAGCTGGCGGGAGGAGTCCTGATCGTGCGCAAGGCGACGCGCGGGGAGACCCTCGTGACCCTGGACGGCGTCGAGCGGGCGCTCGAGCCTTCCGACGTCGTGGTCGCCGACGCGGAGCGCGCCGTTTCGCTGGCCGGGATCATGGGCGGGCTCGACACCGCGGTCACCGGAGAGACGCGCAACGTCCTTCTGGAGGCCGCGTGGTGGGACCCCGTCACCGTCCGCAGGACCGCGCGGCGGCTGGGAATGCACACGGACGCTTCGCACCGGTTCGAGCGGGGCTCCGACTTCGACGCGATCCCCGCCGCGCTGAATCTGGCCGCCCGCCTCCTGACCGAGGCCGGGGGCGGAGCCGTCGCGCCCGGATTCCTGGACGCGCAGGGCAGCGTCTTTCGCCGCCGCACGACCTCGCTGCGCCTGTCGCGAATCCGGCTCCTGTCGGGAGACACGCGCATCAGCCTCGACTTCGCGGAGGAGGCGCTGAGCCGGCTGAGCTTCGTGAGCGAGCGAAAGGGCAAGCGCCTCGCCGTGAAGATCCCGAACTTCCGCCCGGATGTCCGCCGGGAGGACGACCTGATCGAAGAGGTCCTGCGCGTCTACGGCTACGACCGGCTTCCGAGCCGGCTTCCTGCGGCCGCGTCCCCGGGCGAGTATCGAGAGCCCCTGCGGAGAATCGAGGACCGGTTGTCGGACGTCGCGGCGGCCTCGGGACTCTTCGAGACGATCCAGTATCCCTTCGTCGATCGCGACTCCGACGAGGCCGCCTGGGGAGACTGGCTGCGAATCACCGACACGGCGCTCGAGCCGCTCGCGATCCGGAATCCGCTGGACTTCTCGCGGCGCCACCTGCGGGCGACCCTCCTGCCAGGGCTCCTGGACACGCTCGCGCGAAACATCCGCCGCGGCACGACGGGGGCCGCGCTCTTCGAAGTCGGCCGCTCCTTCGGCCAAGCCGGCGAGCCCGACCGCCCCGAGTCCTACGAGTCGCGGCGGTTCGCGTTCGCGCTCGGCGGCGAGCTCCGGAGCCACTGGAGCCTGCCCGAGAAGCTGCGGATCGCGGACTTCTTCGACGCCCGGGGGTTGATCGAGGCCCTGCTCGCGCCGTGGCTGCCGGCCTCCGCGCTGGTGTGGAAGCCCGTCCAGGTTCTCGCGCTGTCGGCCGGCGCTTCGTCGACGGTCCACTCCCGGTCGGGGCGCCTGCTCGGAATCGCCGGCCAGGTGGGCGGCTCCGAGCGCCTGAAACGGGATCTGCCGGTCGCCTCGTTCGCGGGAGAGATACTCGTCGACCGGCTCCCGTCGGAGGAGGTCCCGTTCGTCTACCGCGATTACTCGACGCTACCCTGCATCACGGCGGACCTCTCGTTCGCGCAATCCAAGGACGTGAGCTGGGAGTCGATTGAGGCGCTCGTCGAGGAGGCGGGAATCGAGAACCTCGAATCGCTGTGGTGCCACGATCGGTACGAGGGGCCGGGAGTGCCCGAGGGCCAGGTGAAGACCACGATCCGTCTGCGCTTCCGCTCGCGCGAGCGGACGCTCGAGCAGGAGGAAGTGAATCGTCAAATTCAACGCCTCGCCGGAGTCCTGCGCTCGCGGCCGGGCATCACTTTGAGCGGTTGGGAGAAATAGCTATGGACACGGTCAAGGTATTCGACACTCTGGATCGAAAGATCGAGCGGCTTCTGGCGCGGCTGAAGTCGCTCGAATCCGAGAACGACAAGCTCAAGTCCGACCTGTCGTCGGCGCGGAAGGCCGAGAAGGACGCGGGGGAATCCCGGGGCGTCGTCGAGAAGATGGAGCGCGAGCAGGGCCTCGTGCGGGAGAGGCTGGAGAAGCTCATCCAGTCGCTCGAGGCCGCCGAGGAGTCGCGCAAGTCGTAGCGCCGCGAGCGTCGTCGGAAGCGTTCGGCGCGCGCTGCTTCGTCTGCGGCTCGGAAGACTTCGCGCCGTTCGCGCGGACGCCGCCCGGGTCCTGGGCCCGCTGCCGTGCGTGCGGCCTCGTTCGGCAGGTGGATCCCGAGCCGGCCTCGGTGACGCAGAGGCAGTACGGGTTTTCTCCCGGTCACGCCGAGGGCGAGCCGGCGGACTCCTGGAGCGCGGCGTCGGCGGACCCGCACTCGCGGTTCAAGTACTGGATCGTCGGGCAGGCTCTGGCGGCCCGGGATCTCTCGGGGCGTCTGGTCGACGTCGGCTGCGGGAACGGGCTGCTCCAGCGCCACCTCGCCTCCCTCGGGTGGACCGCGAGCGTCGGAGTGGAGCCGTCCGGAAATCCCACGGGCCGCCGGGCGCTCGGGCTCGAGATCTACAGCGAGCCGGTGTCCGCGTTTCTCGAGCGCCCCGGAATGGCCGCCGGGTTCGACGTCGCGGTGGCCAACCACGTCATCGAGCACTGCTACGATCCGGCCGCCCTGGTCCGGCAGCTCCGGGACCTCGTTCGACCGGGCGGCCATGTGCTGATCGCCACCCCGAATCTGCGGGGCGCGGCCATGCGCTGGAAGACGTTCGCGAGCCGGCTCCGTCTCAAGTCGCGGCCCTTCCGCCACCTCGACTACCCCAAGCACGTCGTGCTCTTCCACCGGGGGAACTTGCCCCGTCTCGTGGAGTCGGAGGGCCTTGAGGTCGAGGAGGTCGCAACCTACACGCGGGCCTCCTCGGACGCGGCGTCCGAGCCCAGCCGGCTGGCGTTCTGGGACCGTCTCGGATGGGGGGACAACATGTTCGTGCGGGCGCGGCGGCCTCTCCCGTAACCTATTGACTCCTTTGGTTCAGCCGGACTAGACTCGCCTCCGAAAGGAGTCAGTGTTCCCATTGGACAAGCGGGGCAGCGTGACTCAAGTCGAAATCTTCGGGCAGACGTACAGCGTCCGCGCCGAGGGAGAAAGCGGCTACATTCATGATCTGGCTCGCTTCGTCGATTCCCGCATGAAAGAAGTGGCGGAAAAGACGGCGACCGTGGACACCACGAAAATCGCCATACTCGCCGCCCTGAACATTTCGGATGATCTTCATCAGGTCGAGAAACGCAAGCAGGGCGACCCGACGGACGCAAGGGCCCGCGCGGAGCGCCTGATTCGAAAACTGGACGACGCCCTCGGCGTCTGAAGACGAGGCGTCGGCACCCCGATAAGGATCGGGGACACACGAAGGAATACGAGTGATCGTTACTGGGAAGCCGTCTCGATTGATCTCTAACTCTCGTCCGGAGAATCGCTTCCGGTCCATCGTGTAAGCCGCGCTCCGTCCTCGGCGCCCCCGGGCTTTTAGGGGGCTCGGAATGAACACATCCATCGCGATCGCGGTCGCGGCGGGCCTCGTCGTGGCCGCCGTGCTGCTCGCCGTGGGCTATGCCTTCCTTCGCCAGAAGGTCGAGCGGGAGCGCGCGGGCATTCACGGCGAGGCCGAGCGGGCGCTGGCCGACGCCAAGAAGCAGGGCGAATCCAAGATTCGCGAAGCGGACATCGAGGCCAAGGAGAAGGTCCTCGCCGCCCGCGTCGAGTTCGACAAGACCGTGCAGGCCCGGCGGCAGGAGATCGCCGCCCTGGAGAAGCGGGTCCAGCAGAAGGAAGAGAACCTGGACCGCAAGCTCACCCAGCAGGAGAGGCGCGAGGAGGAGTACGCCAACAAGGAAAAGGCGGTCTCCGACGCGCAGAGGAAGCTCGTCGAGAGCCACGCCGAGGTTCAGCAGGTCATCGACGACCAGCGCAAGCGACTCGAGCAGATCTCGGGCCTGACCGCGGTCGACGCCAAGCGGGATCTCGTCAAGTCCGTCGAGAACGAGGCCCGGATCGAGTCCGCCGGCCTGATCCGGCGCATCGAGGAGGAAGCCAACGAGCAGGCCAGCCAGAAGGCGCGGCGGATCATCGGGATGGCGATCCAGCGGCTCGCCTCCGACACGGTGGTCGAGGCCACGGTCTCCGTGGTCGAGCTGCCCTCGGACGACCTGAAGGGCCGCATCATCGGGCGCGAGGGCCGCAACATCCGGGCCCTCGAGGCCGCCACCGGTGTGGACCTGATCATCGACGACACGCCGGAGGCGATCGTCATCTCCGCCTTCGAGCCGCTGCGCCGGGAGGTCGCGCGCCACGCCCTCGAGAAGCTGATCGTGGACGGCCGCATCCACCCGGCGCGCATCGAGGAGGTCGTCGAGAAGGTCCGCTCCGAGCTCTGGGAGAAGATCCGCCAGGAGGGGGAAGCCACGGCGCTCGAGTTCGGCATCCCCGACCTCCATCCCGAGCTCATCAAGATGCTGGGCCGCCTCAAGTACCGAACGTCCTACGGCCAGAACGTGCTCCAGCACTCCAAGGAAGTCGGCTGGCTCGCCATGAACATGGCGGCGGAGCTTGGAGCCAACGTCGAGGTCGTCCGCCGCGCGGGGCTCCTCCACGACATCGGCAAGGCGATCGACCGCGAGATGGAGGGGACGCACCTCGAGCTCGGGCGGGAGGTCCTCAAGAAATTCGGGGAGTCCAACGACGTCATCCACGCGATGGAGTGCCACCACGGGGACTACGAGCCGCGGTCCCTGGAGGCGGTTCTCGTCAACGGAGCCGACGCGCTCTCCGCGGCCCGCCCCGGCGCCCGCCGCGAGATCCTGGAGACCTACGTCAAGCGACTGGAGAAGCTGGAACATATCGCCGACGGCTTCAAGGGAGTCCAGAAGGCCTTCGCCATCCAGGCGGGCCGCGAGCTGCGAATCGTCGTGGAGGCCAACCGGGTCACCGACGACGAGGCCCTGTGGCTCTCTCGGGACGTGGCGAAGAAGATCGAGGCGGAGCTGCAGTACCCCGGCCAGATCAAGGTCACGGTGATCCGGGAGACGCGCGCGGTCGAGTACGCTCGATGACGACCCGCGCTTGAAGATTCTCTTTGTCGGCGACGTCGTGGGCGCGCCCGGCCGCCGCGCGCTCGTCGAGGCGTTGACGGGGGTCATCGACCGGCACCGGATCGACTTCACCATCGTCAACATCGAGAACGCCGCGGGCGGGTTCGGGTTGACGGTCGAGCTCTTCCACGACCTCTCCCGCATGCCGATCGACGTGTTTTCCTCCGGCAACCACATCTGGGACAAGAAGGAGATCTACGACAGCCTGAACTCCTCGGACCGCCTGCTGCGGCCCGCCAACTACCCTCCCGGCAATCCCGGCCGGGGTTGGACCGTCCAGTCGACGGCTTCCGGGATTCCCGTGGGGGTCCTGAATCTCCAGGGACAGGTGTTCATGCCCGCCAACGCCGACTCGCCCTTCCGCGTCGCGGACGAGGAGCTCGCGCGCGCCGGCGACGTGAAGGTGATCTTCGTCGACATCCATGCCGAGGCGACTTCGGAGAAGGCGGCGATCGGCTGGTACCTCGATGGCCGGGTCTCGGCCGTGGTCGGGACGCACACGCACGTCCCAACCGCCGACGAGACGATCCGGCCGGGAGGCACTGCGTTTCTCTCGGATGCCGGCATGACCGGGGCCTACGAAGGGATCATCGGGTTCTCGAAGGACCGGATCATCGAGAAGTTCCTGTCCCAGACGCCGCGCGCCTTCGAGACGGCGAAGAAGGACATCCGGCTCTCCGGCGCCGTGATCGACGTGGACGAGGCGACCGGCCGTGCGCGCAAGATCGAGCGCGTGCAGGTGAGGGTGGATTAGGCGGCTTCTTGAGACCACGCCTCACCGCAATCGTCACCACCTTCAACGAGGAGACCAACATCCGCGAGTGCCTCGAGAGCCTGGCGTTCGCCGACGAGGTGCTGCTGGTGGATTCGTTCTCGACGGACGGCACGCTCGCGATCGCGCGGTCGTTTCCGGGGGTTAGGGTTCGGATCGTCCAGCGCGAGTACTTCGGCTCGGCGGCCCAGAAGAACTGGGCGATGGACCAGGTGACCGCCCCGTGGATCCTGATCGTGGACGCAGACGAGCGCGTTCCCGAGCCCCTGGCTCGAGAGATCCTGGGTCTCCTCGAGAAGGGCCCTCCGGCCGAACACTTCTTCATCCGCCGCCGGAACTTCTTCCTCGGGCGCCTGATCCGGCATTCCGGCTGGTCCACGGACAAGGTTGTTCGCCTCTTCAAGCGGGGATCGGCGCGGTATCCCAACCGCCGCGTCCACGCGGATCTCGTCACCCGGGGCGCGACGCCGACCTTCAGGGAGGCGATGGTCCACGAGACCTACCGGTCCCTGGATCAGGGGCTCGAGAAGCTGCACCGTTACGCAGTCTGGGCGGCGGCGGACCTGTACCGGGCGGGCCGGCATGCCGGCGTCCTCGAGCTCGTCTTCCGCCCGCTTTGGCGCTTCTTTCGCATGTACGGGATTCAGGCCGGCTTCTTAGACGGCCGGCACGGTCTGGTTCTGTGCGGACTCCAGGCCTACGGGGTATTTCTCAAGTGGGCCCGGGTCTGGGAGTGGGAGCAGTTTCGGGAGAGAGGATTGCCCGTCGAGTTACCGGCATTCGACGAGTCCCGGGAGACGTGGGAAGGGTCTCCGGGGACTTGACGATGCTCGGAATGATCCAATCGATGCTTCGGAGGCCCAGGATGCTCAAGGTCGGAGATGTCGCGCCCGATTTCGAGGTTTCGGATCACAACGGAAAGACCCGCCGTCTTTCGGATTACCGGGGCAAGAACGTGGTGCTCTGGTTCTATCCGAAGGCCGACACACCCGGTTGAACGATGGAGGGTCGCGGGTTCCGCGACCATTACGCCGAGTTCCAGGCGAAGAACGCCGAGATCCTCGGAGCGTCATTCGACACCACCGAGGACAACGCCGCGTTCGCCAGGAAGCAGGGTTATCCGTTTCCGCTCCTCTGCGACGTGAAGCGGGAAATCGGGATGGCGTACGGCGCGGCAAGCTCGCCGGAAAGCGGGAACGCCAGCCGCATCAGCTACGTCATCGGGCCCGACGGGAAAATCACGCACGCGTACCCGAAGGTGTCTCCCAAGGATCATCCGGACGAGGTGCTGGCGGCCCTTTAGAGTCGCGTGCTGTCATAGACTCCGGCCCGAAGGGGGATGCCATGGCCGTCGATCCGGAGCTTCTCGCGATTCTCGTGTGCCCCAAGACGAAGGGCCCGCTGGAGCTCGTCGAGTTGAAGGAGGCGACCCGCCAGGCGCTCGTCGAGAAGTACCGCGAGAAGTTCCGGGACGAGGAGCCGGTGGTGACGCAGGGTCTGTACTCGAAGCAGGCGGATCTCGTCTACCCGATCGTGTCGGACATCCCGGTGATGCTGATCGACGAGGCCCTGCCCGGATCGGAAGCGTCCGGGCGCTGAGCGGTCGGCGCGGTGTGACGGGGCCACGCCTCTCGTTTTTCCTCCTGCTCCTGTTCGGGTTCCTGACCCCGGCCATCTCCCCCGCGTACGTCGTGTTCGGCCTCCTGCTCGCGGCGTGGGGGACGGAGGCGTTTCGCGAGGGGCGGCTCGGGCGCGCTCTGAGCTCGCCGTTCGTGTTCGTCGCGGGCGTGCTCGCCGCGTTGACGATCCTCTCCGCGGTCTTCTCGCTCGATCCCGCGGTCAGCGCGAGGCACCTGGGGGGGCTGTCCCTTCTCCTCCTGCTCCCGATCACGATGGATCTCGTCGATTCGATGCCGCGGGCGCGAATGCTCTTCCTGACGATCTCGGCCAGCGGATGCGCCCTTGCCGTTCTCGGGATCTGGCAGTTCCTCCACGGCGGCGATGATCTCGAGAACCGAATCCGGGGCACGCTGTCGCACTACATGACCTTCTCCGGGCTCGTGCTGATCGCCGCCTGCCTGCTGCTCGGCTTCGCGCTGGAGGGACGCGGGCGGATGCGCGCGCTCGGCCTCCTCGCCGCGCTGCCCCTGGCCGCCGTCACCCTGACCTTCACGCGCAACGCCTACGTCGGGCTCGTCGGGACGCTGCTGCTCTTCGTAGCGGTCCGCAGGCCCCGCGGGCTCCTGTGGCTCGTGCCGGCGGTGGTCGCGGTCTTCCTCGCCGTCCCTCTGGAGATCCGGGATCGGATCCGCTCGATCGCCGACCTCTCGGACCGCGCGAACCGCGACCGCATCGCGATGCTGCACGCGGGCGCGCGGATCGTGGCGGACTATCCGGTCTTCGGGCTCGGACCCGACCTCGTCGATCCGCACTACCCGCTCTACCGCGATCCCGACGCGCCCCGGTGGCGCGTGCCCCACCTCCACGACAACGCGATGCAGATCGCGGCGGCCAACGGGCTCTTCGCCGCCGCCGCCTATCTGGCGCTCGTCGGAATGTTCCTGGTCCGCGCGATCCGCCTCCTGCGGGCCGAGGGGGATCCGGAGCGGGCCGCGATCTGGGCGGGCGCGCTTCTGGCCGGCGCCGCGATCACCGTCGCCGGGCTCTTCGAGTACAACTTCGGCGACACGGAGGTCGAGATGGCGACTCTGCTCGTCCTGGCCGTTCCGTTCGCGAGGGCGGCGGGCTCCGGGCGCCGGGTCGAGCTAGAATCGCGCTGATGTTTCCGCGCCCTGTCCCCGCGGCCGCCCCGCCCCGGCCCTATACCGTCTCGGAGCTGGCGGCCGAGGTCGCCTCCGTGCTCCGCACGAACTGGCGCGAGATCGCCGTGGTCGGCGAGATCGCCCGCTTCGACGAGCGCGGGGGGCACGGGTACTTCCTCCTGAAGGACAAGACGGCGTCGCTGCCCGCGATCATCTTCGCCTCGGACCTGCGCCGCATCCCTTTTCGCCTGGAGCCGGGTCTCGAGGTCGTCGTGCGCGGGTCCCTCGACCTCTACGCGCCGCAGGGGAAGTTCCAGATCAAGGCCTTCGCGGTCGAGCCGGTCGGCCGGGGCGCGTTGCAGCTCGCCTTCGAGCAGCTCAAGGCGAGGCTCGCGGAGGAAGGGCTCTTCGATCCTCTCCGCAAGCGGGCGATTCCGCGCCTGCCGCGCTCGATCGCCATCGTCACCTCGCCGACGGGCTCCGTCATCCGCGACATCCTGAACGTCCTCGCGCGGCGCTACGACGGTCTCGCGGTCACGATCTACCCGGTCCGCGTCCAGGGCGATCAGGCGGCGCGGGAGATCGTCGCGGCGATCCGGCACCTGAACCGGCGCGGGGGATTCGACGTGATGATCCTGGCGCGCGGAGGGGGTTCTCCGGAGGACCTCGCGCCGTTCAACGACGAGTCCCTGGCGCGCGCCCTCTCCGCCTCGGGGATCCCGACCATCTGCGGCGTCGGGCACGAGACCGATGTGACGATCGCCGACCTCGTGTCCGACCTGAGGGCGCCGACGCCGTCGGCCGCGGCGGAGCTCGTGTGCGCGTGCAAGGAGGAGATCGAGCGCCGCCTGGGCCAGGTCGGCGCGCAGCTTCTGCGCGGGATGCGCTCGCGGCTCGCGCTCGAGCGCTCCCGGCTCTCCGGCCTCGCCCGCAGCGACGCGGTGGCCGGATTCCCACGCCGGCTGGAGTCGGCCCGAGAGTTTGTCGACGAGAGCCGCGAGTCCCTCCTTTCGCACCTGAGGAGACGGCCGGCCGAGTACGGCGCCCGGGTCGCCGCCGCGCGCCGCGTTCTCGAGTCGTTCCTGCGCGTCGTCCAGGTGGAGCGGCGCCGCGATGCGATCGGCAGCTGCCGCGACTTGCTTCGCGAGCGCATCGGTCGGCGGATCGAGCGGCGCCGCGCCGGGCTCGGGGAATACTCGCGGCGGCTCGACGGCCTCTCCCCGCTCGCCGTGCTGGCGCGCGGATACGCGGTGGCGTATCGCGACGGCGCCAAGGCGCCGATCCTCTCCGCCGCGAGCGTCGCGGTCGGGGAGCGGCTCCGCGTCCGGCTCCACGAGGGGGAGCTCGGCGTGATCGTCCGGGACGGCGGGCGGTGGCTCGATCCCGGGCCGCTCTTCGCCGAGCCGGTGAAGGAGGAGCGGTGACGACCCGTGCCAGGAAGGAGCTCAGCTTCGAGGACGCGATGACGCGCCTGGAGGCGATCGTCGCCGAGCTCGAAGGCGAGGACCGCGGGCTCGAGCGCCAGTTCGCGCTCTTCCAGGAGGGCATGCAACTCGCGCGCTTCTGCGACAAGAAGCTCGCGGAGGTCGAGAAGTCCGTCGAGGTCGTGCTGAAGGAATCGGCCGAGGAGTGGAAGACCGCGCCGTTCGAAGCCGAATCGCCGGCCGGCTCCGACGATGACGACCGGAACTGAATCCGCCCAGGGAATCGCCGGGTACCTCGCGGCCCGGAGGCAGGACGTCGACGCCGCGCTCGAGCGGCTGCTCCCGGGCCCGGACGCGTGGCCCTCGCAGCTCCACCGGGCCATCCGCCACTCGGTCTTCGCGGGCGGCAAGCGGCTCCGGCCGATCCTCTGCCTGGCGGCGGCGGAGGTCTTCGACGCGCCCCGGGAGGACGTGATCGAGCCCGCCTGCGGCCTCGAAATGATCCACACTTACTCGCTGATCCACGACGACCTTCCCGCGCTCGACGACGACGATCTGCGCCGCGGCGTCCCGACCTGTCACGTCGTGTTCGGCGAGGCCACGGCGATTCTCGCGGGCGACTCCCTGCTGACGCACGGCCTCGGCGTCTTCGCGCTCTATCCCCGGGGCGAGAGGTTCGCGGCGGCCAAGGTAAGGGTCCTCCAGACGGTCGTCGAGGCCATCGGGACGCAGGGCATGATCGGCGGCCAGGCCGCGGACCTCGAGGCGGAGAAGGAGGCGGCACCCACCGCCGAGCTCGTGGCGAAGATCCACGAGAACAAGACGGGCCGGCTCATGCGCGCGTCGCTTCTCGCGGGCGCGATCCTCGCGGGCGCGGACGACGGGATGCTCACGCGCGTGGACCTCTACGGGAAGAGGATCGGCCTCGCGTTCCAGATCAAGGACGACCTGCTGGACGTCGAGTCCGACGCGGCCACTCTCGGCAAGGCGGCGGGCAAGGATTCGGCTCATGGCAAGGCAACCTTCCCCGGAGTGTGGGGCGTCGAGCGCTCGCGCCACCTCCTCGCCGAGAACGTCGAGGAGGCCGTCGCGGCCGCGTCGGGGTTGCCCGGCGGCGGGGGAGTGCTGCCCGGGCTCGCGCGATTCGTGGGATCGCGGACCCATTGAGGGCGTTCGTCCAGACCGGCATCGGGCGCTTCGAAGAGCAGGACCTGCCGACACCGGTCGCGGGTCCCGGGGAGATCGTGCTGCGCATGCGGGCGGCGCTCACCTGCGGAACCGACGTCAAGATCCTGAACCGCGGCCACTCGAAGGTGAAGCTGCCGGTCACGATGGGCCACGAGATGTGCGGCGAGGTCGCACAGTTGGGCGAGGGCGTCTCCGGCTGGAGGATCGGCGACCGCGCCGTGCCCGGCGTCTCGGGGCCCTGCGGACGCTGCGCGGATTGCGCCGCCGGCCGCGGCAACCTTTGCAACGGGCCCGCGGACTGGATGTGGGGCACGTTCGCCGAGTTCGTGCGGCTCCCAGCGGGCGTCGTCCGCGCCAACCTGCATCGCGTTTCCGAGGACCTCCCCGACGAGGTCGCGGCATTCCTCGATCCGCTCGCGTCCGTGATCCACGGCTGGAGTCGCCTGCGCGAGCCGACCGGAACGATGCTCGTCTACGGCGCCGGCGCGCTCGCGTTCCTCTGGGCCGCGCTGGCGCACCGCCACGGGGTCGAGGCCGTCGTCGCGGGCCGCCGCCCGGAGCGCGCCGCCATGGCCGAGGGCTTCGGCGCGCGGTTCGTAGACGTCGCGTCCGGCTTTCCCGAAGCGGCGGAGCGCGACTTCGAATCCGCCGTCGATTGCACCGGCGACCCGAGGGTGTGGGAGGCGCTTCCGGCGCTCGTGCGGCCGGGCGGCCAGGTGCTCCTCTTCGGCGGCTGCGCGCCGGGGGCTTCGGTCTCCTTCGACGCGGCGCGGCTCCACTACTCCGAGATCGCCCTGGTCGGCTCCTTTCACTACACCCCCGCCGAGGCGGGCGAGGCGCTGCAGGCGCTCTCCGCCGGCGAGATCGATCCCCGGCGTCTCATCTCCGCGCGAGGGGGGCTCGCCGACCTCCCGCGCCTTCTCGCCGCCCAGCAGAGAGGCGATGGCGTCCGCTACGCGCTCCTGGCGTAGCGTCGCGCCGGCTGTTCGGCTGACCCTCCGTGGATGAAGGTAGGCTTCTCGAGTGCCGCTGAGTCCCCTTCCGACGTTTGCCTTCGTCGCGGCGGCCCTCCTCGTCGCGGCGCCGTGCCGGCCGGCGGAATCGCCGAGTCGCGTCGAGGGATCCCAGGGAAGTCGCGTCCTGTCGCCGGCGGTGGTGGCGACGTGGATCGCCCGCGGCGAGCCCGATGGGACCTCGAGGCTGGAGCTGCTGGTGCTCTGGCGCGGAACGCCGGGTTGGTTCCTACGAGGGGACTCCAGCGGATCTTCCGGGAGCGCTGCGAGCGGTTCCGCCGACGATCGGGAGGCCCTGCTCGAGCGGCTTTCCTTCGGAGGCATTCGCCACGATCTCGAGTACGATCGGAGCAGGCGCGGCGTCCGCATTCAAGGGCACGACCTCGCGTTGGAAGGCTCGAACGTGGTCCTCGTGGACGCAGTGGACGGCGAGGATGGTCCCCGGGTATCGGGTACTCGGAAGGTCGATCCCCTGTTCCCCGGGGGACCCGCCGAGGTCGAGGCGATCGTCCGACGCTCGCCGGAGCTCTACGCCTTCCTGCGGTGCGATCCCCAGTGCCGGACCCGTCGTCGAAGCCGATGATCGATGCACTCTGCGAACGGATGAAACCCCGATGACGCGTACCGCGCGAAGAGGCCTTCCCCGCCGGCGGATTCGAGCGCCGCTGTTCGATGCGCAATCCGAGGGGAGTCCACCATGAAAGCATCGGTCTTCGTCGGCGCCAGCGTCGACGGCTTCATCGCCCGGGTCGACGGAGGTCTCGACTGGCTGCCGATCGGCGGCGGCGAGCCCCACGGCTACAACGAGTTCATGGCGTCCGTGGACGCGCTCGTCATCGGCCGCAAGACCTACGAGACGGTCCTGTCGTTCGGCGGCTGGCACTACGGCGCGAAACCGGTCTTCGTGCTGAGCACGCACCCGCTGGCCCCGGCTCCGCCGGAGGCGGTGGTGGAGAGGATGTCGGGGCCTCCCGCGGACATCGTGTCGCGGCTGGACGCCCGCGGCATCCGCCACGCCTACGTGGACGGCGGGGTCACCATTCAGGGGTTTCTGCGGGCGGGACTGATCCAGCGGCTCGTCGTCACCCGCGTGCCGGTTCTGATCGGCGCCGGGATCCCGCTCTTCGGCGTCGTCGACCGGGACATCGCCCTCAGGCACGTCGCGACTCGGCAGTATGCGAGCGGCCTCGTGCAGAGCGAGTACGAGGTCGCGGTCTAGCGGCGGACGGCGGGAGTCTGGTCGCTTGCTTTGTTCCGCGCGCGGAAAGAGAATTGGCCGATGCAGGTATCCGAGAGAACGCTCGCGATCCGGGGCGTCGCCGTCGCGGCGGCCCTCGCGATGGCGTCGGTCGCGTGCAGCCGCTCGGATGCGGTCACGGCTCCGGCTGCCGCTCCGGCGGGCGCCAGCGTCGCGGGCTCGTGGACCGGGGACTTTCAGCCTTACTCGCAGTCCTGCGCCGGATCTTCCGTATCCGCGCGCTTTGAGCAAAACGGTTCCGAAGTCACCGGCCTCTTCGCCGCCGACGCGTGCGGCATCCGGGGCGCCTTCCACGGGACGGTCGCGGGCAACGCGCTGACGGGGCGCGTCGAGATGCCGGGCTGCTCGGGCGGCGCCGTCTCGGGAACCCTGAACGGATCGGCGATCGTCATGACCATCGGTGACTTCACCCGACCCGTCGTCAGCGGAGACTCGATCGTGATGTACGGCGGAGCCGCCAGCCTGCACCGGTGAGACGAACGCCGGAGAGGGACGAACCGATGCCCGAGTCGCCCCCTCTCGCATCGATCCGCGCGTTGAAGCCGTTCATTCCCTCCGGCCCCGACTACGCGGCCGCGAAGTCCTTCTTCCGGGACCTCGGCTTCGCCGTGATCTGGGAGGTCGAGGGCCTCGCGGAGCTCCAACTCGGCGGAGCCGCGTTTCTGCTCCAGGACTTTCACAACCCCGAGATGCAGCGCAATCTCATGATGTTCGTGACGGTCGAACGCCTCGACGACTGGTGGCGGCACCTCGTCGCGACGGGCGTCGAGGGCCGGTATCCGGGGGTCCGCGCGAAGGAACCGACGGCCTATCCCTGGGGCCAAAGGGAGATCCATCTCATCGACCCGGCCGGCGTGTGCTGGCACTTCGCGGAATGAAGCGGGCGCGCCGAGGCGCGACGGAGGATCCATGGACTTCGATTCCGAGGTGAAGCGGGCGGTGTACGCGCACTTCGCGCAGACGGCCCTACGGCCTGCGCCCGAAGACGTCGCGGGAAGTATCGGAGCTCGCGTCGCGGACGTCCTCGGTTCATACGCGAGGCTTCGGGCGCAGAGGGTCCTGGTGTTGGAGGACGACGGAGCCTCGATCCGGATGGCGCCTCCCTTCTCGGGCGTCGCGACGCAGCACGTCGTGACCGCCGGCGAGAAGCGCTACTTCGCCAACTGCGCGTGGGACTCCCTGGGCATCCCGGCCGCGCTCGGCAGCGCCGCGTCCGTGGAGTCCCGCTGCGAGCAATCCGGCGAGCCGCTCCGTCTCCGCGTCGAGACATCCGGCCCGGAGCCGTCGGACTGGCTTTTTCACTGCGCCGTGCCCGCCGCGCACTGGTGGGACGACATCGTCCTCACGTGAAGCCGCATGCTCTTCTTCCGGTCGGAAGAACGGGTGCGCGAGTGGTGCCGGGAGAACGGGCTTCCGGTCCGGCCGCTCGTGCGCATGGATCAGCTCTGGGCGTTGGCGTCGGCGTGGTATTCGACCCGGCTGTCGCCCGATTCGCGGCGTCCGCAGCCTCACGAGATGCGGGACATCTTCGCGCGGATCGGCCTCGAGGGGGACTTCTGGGATCCCCGGTCGGACCGCTTCGGATGAGCGTCCCTTGAGCGCCATCGAGGAGCGCCTGACCGCCGCCGGGCTGAGCGCGGCGGAGGCCCGCCGGAAGGGCGAGCTCTTCGTCTCGATCGACGCCGCGCTCTCCGCCTCGCCGGCGACACCCTCGGGGCCGGCTCGGCGCTGGTTCGTGCCGGGCCGCATCGAGGTGGTCGGCAAGCACACCGCCTATGCGGGGGGCCGCAGCCTCCTCTGCGCGGTCGGGCGGGGATTCTGCGTCGCGGCCGCTCCTCGCGCCGATCGCACCGTCCGCATCGTGGACGTGGGCCGCGGCCTGACCTGCGAGGTTCCGCTCGACGCGCGGGCCGAGCCGGAAGGCGAGGGATGGGCGGTGTACGCGCGAACGGTCGCGTCCCGGATCGCGCAGAATTTCCCCGGCGAGCTTCGAGGCGCCGACATCGCGCTCGCGAGCGATCTGCCCCGCGCGTCCGGGCTCTCGAGCTCGAGCGCCCTGGTCGTGTCCCTGTTCACCGCTCTCGCCGACGTCAACTCGCTCGAAGGGCATCCCGCGTACACCGCGAACATCCGCAGCCGGGAGGATCTGGGCGCCTACCTCGGCGGAGTGGAGAACGGCCGCAGCTTCGGAAGCCTCGAGGGCGGGCGGGGAGTCGGGACCCTGGGAGGCAGCGAGGACCACACGGCGATCCTGTGTGCGAGCGCGGGCCAGATCGTCCAGTACCTCTTCTGCCCGACGCGGCGGGAGCGCGCCATCCCGCTGGACAAGGACTGGATCTTCGTCGTGGCGTCGAGCGGGATACCCGCGGACAAGAGCGGCGACGCGCGCGAACGCTTCAACCGCCTGCCGCTCGCCGCCGCCGCGATCCGCGACCTCTGGAACCGCTCGGCGAACCGGTCGGACGCGACCCTCTTCGCCGCGGCGACCGCGTTTCCGGAGGCGGGCGAGAGGATTCGCAATCTCCTCCGGGTTATACCGGTCCCCGGCTTCTCCTCCGAGGCGCTCGTCGGCCGGCTCGACCAGTTCCTGGCGGAGTCTCTCGAGATCGTCCCCGCCGTGGGAGACCTGCTTGCCCGGCGGGAGTTGGTGTTGACGGGCGCGCCCGTGGACCGATCCCAGGAGATGGGGCAGCGGTTCCTGGCGAATCAGATCCCGGAGACCGTCTCGCTCGCGACCTCGGCCCGGCGCCTGGGAGCCGCGGCCGCGTCGGCCTTCGGCGGCGGCTTCGGCGGCAGCGTCTGGGCGCTCGTCCGGCGCGACGATTCTGAGTCCTTCCGGCGGCGGTGGGCCGAGAGCTACACGGCGGAGTTTCCCCACCCGACGCAGCGGTCGCGATTCTTCACGACGCGTCCGGGGCCGTCGGTCGTCGAGCTGTAGGGGCGTCGCTTCTCACCGCCGCGCGACGAAGTCCTCGGACAGGACGCGATCGAACTCGGCGACCACGCGGTCCGCGTCGGCTTCGTCCACGCACAGCGGGGGCTTGATCTTGATCACGTTGTGATCCGGCCCGTCCGTCGAGAGCAGGATGCCGTGATCCTTCATGCGCTCGACGGCGTAGGCGGCCTGCTCCGCCGCGGGCGCTCGGGACTCGCGGTCGAGGCTCAGCTCGATTCCCAGGAAGAGGCCCCGACCCCGCACGTCTCCCACGATCTCGTGCCGCTCCGAGAGTCCCGCGAGGCCCGCGGCCAGCCGCGCGCCGACACGCCGCGCGCGCTCCTGCAGGCGCTCGTCGCGCAGGACATCGAGGACGGCGAGGCCGATCCGGCAGGAGACGGGGTTTCCGCCGAACGTGTTGAAGTACTCCATGCCGTTGGCGAACGAGGCGGCGATCTCCGGCGTGGTCACGACCGCGGCGAGCGGATGCCCGTTTCCGATCGGCTTGCCCATCGTGACGATGTCGGGGATCACTCCCTGGGTCTCGAAGCCCCAGAAGTGCGTGCCCACCCTCCCGAAGCCGACCTGCACCTCGTCGGCGATGCAGACCGCGCCCGCCTCCCGCGCGTGCCCGTACGCCGCGGCCAGGTAGCCCGGCGGAAGCTCGATCTGGCCGCCGCAGGAGAGCAGGCTTTCGCAGAGAAAGGCCGACGGCCGGCGGCCGCGCGCCCGGGCGGCATTTGCCGCGTCCCCCACGTGCGCGGCGTACTTCTCGCCGCGCGACGGATCGTCGCGGCGATGGAGGCCGCGATAGTCGTCGGGCATCGGAACCACGTGGACTCCGAAAGGAGCTCCCTTCCCGCCGGGACCGTCGAACTTGTAGGAGCTGACGTCGATCAGGCCCTGGGTGTTCCCGTGGTACGAGCCCCAGACGGCGATGACGTCGGCGCCGCCCGAGTGCGCGCGGGCCATCCTCAGCGCGAGCTCGTTGGCCTCGCTGCCGGAGCAGACGAAGAAGCAGACGGAGAGCGGCGCTGGGAGCGTCGCGGTCAGCCGCTCCGCGTATCGGACGATTGCTTCGTTCAGGTAGCGGGTATTGGTGTTCAACACCGCCATCTGCTCCGCGCCCGCGCGGACCACCCGGGGATGGCAGTGGCCCACGTGCGCCACGTTGTTGACCATGTCGAGGTGGGCGCGTCCCATCGGGTCGTAGAGAAACTGACCCGCGCCGCGGACGATCGTGAGCGGTGCGCGGTAGGCCAGGGAGAGCGACGCGCCGAGCCTCTCGCGCCGCGCCGCGAGGAGCGCCTCCGGATCGGGCGCGCTCCGCGGAGCCAGGCGAGCGGGGGAGATCCGCAGGATCGCGTTGGGATCCGGCGAGAGCGACTCCCACACCTCGCGCTGGCTCGCCGCCGCGACGCCCGGAAATTCCCCGTCGCGATCGAGCATGTCGGTGACGATCTGGAAGTGGACGTGGGGAGGCCAGTCGCCGTTGCCGGGCGGAGAGCCGATCCTCCCGATGCGCTGGCCGCGGTCGACGGAGGCGCCGACGGACAGGCCCTCGAGCGAGTCCCCCGAGAGATGCCCGTAGAGCGTCCAGAAGGCGGGCGCCCCCTCGGGGCGGTGCTCGAGGATGACGGTCGGCCCGTAGTCGAGGCGCTGCGCGTTGTCCCGGAGCGAGTGGACGATCCCGGGCAGCGGAGCGAGCACGGCGGAGCCGGCCTCGAGGAACAGATCGACGGCGATGTGGACGGTCCGCCGCTCCGGATACTCGCCAGCGGAGCCCGCGAAGGCGTCGCTCGCGTACATGAGGCGGGCCTCGTCGTAGCGCCCGATCCCGGCCGTCGCTCCCGCCTCTCGCATCCGGCCGAAGAGGCGAGTGGTCATCGCGGCCACGTCCGACGCCTGCGCGGGAGACTCGAACTCGGGACTGTCCACTGACAGATCGAAGACCGCGGCGCGGTCCAGATCCGCCTCGACCACCGGACCCACTTCGCCGAAATGGGTCCGCAGCCACCGCTCGACGAGAAGGGCCTGCGGGCAGGGGGGAAGCTCGCACGCCGCGCGGAGCGTGTAGTGGGCCAGTCGCGGGTGGATCGCCCGCATGGCCTCGAGAGTCCGCCACGCGGGCTCCTCGCTGATCCTCAGGTAGGGATTGTCCGGCTGGGAGACTCGCCGGTGCGCGGACAGGCACACGCTGGTGCACAGCCGGATCGCGGCGAGCATCCAGAGCGCCTCGATCTCGGCGTTGGTGAGCGGGTGCGCCCGGTGGTATCCAGCGGCGACCCGCGCCGCCGCGGCTAAGGGATCGGCCTTCCCGAACATCGCGTAGGCGATGGCGACCGCCGGCTCGCAGGCAATCCAGCCTTCCAGCATGTCGCCGAAGTCCAGGAGGCCGGTCACCCTCCGGGGCTCGCGGGAGGGCTCTCCGACCAGCACGTTGTAGTCGTTGGCGTCGTTGTGGATCACGCCCGTCCGGAGGTGGGGTCGCAGACGCGGGAGCGTGCCCTGCGAGAGCTCGACGAACCCCTCGAGGAGAGCGCGCCGTCTCGGATCCGCGATCGCGGAGGAGTAGAGCGCGATCACGTCGAGAGCGCGCGCCGGATCCCAGGCGAGGTCGCGGCCTGCCGCCGCCGGATGCGCGAAGCCGTCGAGCGCGGCGTCGAGCTCCCCGAGGAAGCGGCCGACGTCCTCGAGCATCGCCGGGGTCCGGGGATTCGCTTCGGCGATCACGGTACCCGGCAGGTACGTGAGCAGGCGAACGAGCCGGCTCGCGCCGTCGGGCGCCGCGGCCACCGCGATCGCCAGGCCGCCGGCGGAAGGCACCACGCGCGGCAGCGGCAGCGACGACGCACGGTCGGCGAGCCAGCGGAGGGCGGCGTTCTGAAGGTCGAGGACCTCCTCCCGCTCGGACTCCTCCGCGATCTTGAGGACGAAGCTCCCTCCCTCCGTCGCGAGGAGGAAGTTCTCGTCCCTCTCGCCCGGGAGCGGCCGGGCGGATCCCGCGCGCCCGTAGAGCTCGCGCGCGAGGCGCTCCGCGTCCGCCTCCCGGAAACGTCGGCGGGTCGGGGCGGCCGTCGTCATCGAGGCGCACGCTATGGCAGAAGGGGCGACGCATCAAGCTGCCGTCGCCTCCGCTGCGCTCTGGGGCCTGCCTTCGGCACCGGCTCGTGGCTCGGCCGGATGCGGCCTCGACCACGAGCCTGGCCCCTCGCTCCGCTCCGGCTCACGCAACGCCACGTCGCCTCCGCTGCGCTCTGGGGCCTGACTTCGGCACCGGCGCGTGGCTCGGCCGGATGCGGCCTCGGCCACGAGCCTGGCCCCCTCGCTTCGCTCCGGCTCCCGCAACGCGAGTCATTTCGCTCGCCCGGGCTCGCGAAACTTGGTCGCGTTGCGAACTGTAGGACGATCGCCTCTTACGATGTCATCCTGAGGATCCCGGACTCGTTCGCCTCTCTCGTACTCCAGATCGCGGCGCGAATGGTCTCCCGGCGAAGGAGGGAGAGGTTCGCGCCGCGGGAGCCCGCAGCGATCGCGCAGCAGCGCGACGCGCGAAGGGCGACGTGGGGTATTCTCTCCGGCCCATGGAAACGCGCGCGGTCCCGTCCACTCCCGTCGATGTCCCCGTGGCCGACGTCGGGGCGATTCGCTCGCACTTTCCGGCGCTCGAGCGGCGCGAGGGCGCGTATCCGGTGGCTTACTTCGACGGGCCGGGCGGCACGCAGGTGCCCCGCGCGGTTGTCGAGGCGATGGCCGACTACCTGTACGCCCACAACGCCAACACGCACTGGCGGTACCCCTCCTCGGCGGAGACGGACGAGGCGATCGCCGACGCCCGGGAGGCGCTCGCGGACTTCATCCACGCCGTCCCCTCCGAGATCGCCTTCGGCCAGAACATGACGACGCTGACGTTCCACCTCTCGCGGGCCCTGGGGCGACGCTGGGGCTCGGGGGACGAGATCGTGGTCACGGAGCTCGACCACCACGCCAACGTGGATCCGTGGCGCGAGCTCGAGCGTGACTACGGCGTCTCGATTCGGACCGTCGCGATGCGCCCGGAGACAGGGCAGCTCGACGGGGAGGACCTGGAACGCGCCATCACGCCCGGCACGCGCCTCGTCGCGATCGGGGCCGCCTCGAATGCGCTCGGCACGATCAACGACGTCGCCCGGATCTGCGCGATGGCGCGGGACGCCGGCGCGCTGAGCTTCGTGGACGCGGTTCACTACGCTCCCCACGTCCTGATCGACGTCGAGCGCATCGGCTGCGACTTCCTCGCGTGCTCGCCATACAAGTTCTACGGCCCGCACCTCGGCGTCCTTTGGGGCCGCCGGGATCTGATCGAGTCGCTGGACGTCCCCCGCCTCGTACCCGCGCCGAACGATTCCCCCGAGAGGCTCGAGACCGGCACGCTCTCGCACGAGGGGATCGTCGGGGCGGCCGCGGCCGTGAATTTCCTCGCCTCGCTCGCCGGAGCCCCCGACGCCCCGCGGCGCGGAGAGCTCGCTCGCGTGTACGCCGCCCTCCACGAGAGGGCAGAGACTCTCTTTTCGCGGCTCTGGACGGGGCTCGGCGGGATCGCCGGGGTCACGCGCTATGGCCCGCCTCCGGGCTCGCCCCGGACCCCGACGGTCTCCTTCGCTGTGGCGGGCAGAACGTCCGACGCCGTCGCGGAGGACCTCGCCCGCCGCGGCGTCTTCGTCTCGAGCGGCGACTTCTACGCGTGGACCGTGGTGCAGCGGCTGGGCCACGGGTCCGACGGGGTCGTCCGCGCGGGCTGCTCCTGCTACACGACGGCCGAGGAGATCGAGCGGCTGCTCGCGGGCGTCGAGGAGATCGCGGCTCGCCGCTAACGCGGGGGTGGGACGCTCACGGCGCGTCCCCGACGGTTGGCCGATAATCGGACCGTGAAAGCCGTTCGCGTCGACGGAAGCGGGAACGTGGAGACCGTGGAGGTTCCGGAACCGGAGCTGTCCCCCGGAGACGCCCTGATGCGAACGCGCGTGTCCGGCATCTGCGGGTCGGACCTCCTGGAGTGGTACGCGCGGCGGAAGGCCGGATCGATCCTGGGCCACGAGGTCGCGGGCGAGCTCCTGGCCGTCTCGGGCGCCGGGACGGGGTTCTCCGCCGGCGACCGGGTCGTCCCCCATCACCACGCCCCCTGCCTGTCGTGCGCGCTGTGCGCCGCCGGCCGGTACGTGCACTGCGAGGCGTGGCGCGCGTCGCGCCTCGATCCGGGCGGGATGGCCGAGCTCGTCCGGATCCCGTCCTCCAACCTCGCGACGGACACGCATCGCATCCCCGACTCTCTCTCGGACGAGGAGGCGAGCTTCACGGAGCCGCTCGCCACGGTCGTCAAGGCCTTCCGCCGCGGCGGATTCGCCCGGGGCCAGTCGATGCTGTGCGTGGGCCTCGGCCCGGCCGGCCAGCTCGCGATCCGGCTCGCGGTCGCGCGCGGCGCCTTGCGCGTCGCGGGAGCCGACCGGGTCGCCTCGCGCCTCGCCCGCGCCCGGGAGGGTGGCGCCGTCGAGGCCATCGACGTCGAGCGCGAAGGGCTCGGGGAGGGCGCGCGGCGCCTGTCGTCGGGCCGTGGATTCGACTTCGTGTTCGTCGGCCCCGGCAGGGGCGAGGTCGTGCGCGAGGCGTCGGAGTGCGTGGCGCCAGGCGGCACACTCCTGCTGTTCACGATGGCTCCGCCGGGCGAGGAGTGGACCGCGCCGCTGCACGATCTCTACTTCCGGGAGATCGCCGTCGTCCCGTCGTACTCCTGCGGGCCGGACGACACGCGCGAGTCCCTGGACCTGCTGGCCGACGGGACCGTCCGCGTGGCCGATCTGGTGACGCACCGCTTTCCTCTGGAGGAAGCCGCGGCCGCCTTCGCGCGCGCCCGCCAGCTCGAAGGTTCGATGAAGGTCGTGTTCCGGCCCGCCGGATCCGGATCGCCCCGCTGACCGCGGCCTCATGATCCCGCGCGCGCGACTGGACGTCCTCCTCGTCGAGCGGGGACTCGCGGAGACGCGGGCGAAGGCGCAGGCGATGATCCTCGCGGGGCTCGTGCACGTGTCGGGCCGCCGCGCCGAGAAGGCCGGAGAGGCCGTTCTCCGCGAGGCCGAGATCACCGTGACCGGCCCGCCGCATCCCTACGTCTCGCGTGGAGGGCTCAAGCTCGCGGCCGCCCTGGACCATTTCCGGATCGATCCGGCAGGGCTCGTCTGTCTGGACGTCGGAGCCTCGACGGGCGGCTTCACCGACTGCCTCCTCCAGCGCGGGGCGGCGCGGGTTTACGCCGTGGACGTCGGCCACGGCCAGATCGACTCGAGACTGCGCGGCGATCCCCGCGTCGTCGTGCGAGAGCGCGTCAACGCGCGCGCCCTTTCGGAGGCGCATGTGCCCGAGCGGGTCGATCTCGCGGTCGTCGACGTGTCCTTCATCTCACTGCGCCTGATCCTGCCGTCCGTGGCGGCGCGGGTGAAGCCGGGGGGGCTCGCGGTGGCTCTCGTCAAGCCGCAGTTCGAGGCGGGACGCCGCGAGGTTCCGCGGGGCGGCGTCGTTCGGTCCGAAGAGACGCGCCGGCGAGTTCTCGCCGAGATCGAGGCGGCCGGTCGGGATCTCCATCTGGAAGTCCTCGGATCGCTCGAATCTCCGATCCGGGGCGCGCGCGGCAACGCGGAGTTTCTGCTCGGATTTCGTGTAGATTGAGCGAGATGAAGGGGTCCCGCGCCGCCGCCAAGTTCCGCAGGATCGGCGTCGTGGCCAAGGCGGGCTCCTCGCGCGCCCTCCGCCTCGCCGTGTCTCTCGAGAGGGCGCTGAAGCGCCGCGGCCGGCGGGTCCTGTTCGAGGACCGAACCGCGGAGGCGCTGGGGCGCCCGGGAGGCGTGCCGCGGGCCCGGATCGCCCGCCTGTGCGACCTCGTGCTGGTGCTCGGCGGAGACGGAACGCTGCTGTCGGTGGCGCGCGCGGCCCCCTCCTCGACGCCGCTCCTCGGCATCAACGTGGGTCTGCTCGGATTCCTCTCAGGGCTCAACCAGAAGGACGTCCTCCGCCGCTTGGACGAGGTCCTGCGGGGAGACTTTCGCGAGGACCGGCGCCGGCGTCTCGACGTGACCGTCGGGCGTGGCCCGTACCGGGGGACGTATCGGGTACTGAACGACGCCGTCCTCAACCGCGAGGCGCTCGCCCGCATCTCGACGTTCTCGATCGCCCTGGACGGTCGGCGAGTGGCGGAGTTCCGCGCGGACGGGGTCGTCGTCTCGACCCCAACGGGCTCGACGGCGTACAACCTCTCGGCGGGAGGGCCGATCCTCCATCCGGCGCTTCCCGCCATCGTGGTGACGCCGATCTGCCCCCACACGCTGGCGCAGCGTCCCCTGGTCGTTCCCGCCTCCACCGCGATCCGCGTGCGGGTCGTCGGCCCGGAGAGGCGCGACGGCGGCGTGTACCTGACTCTGGACGGGCAGGAGGGATTCCCGATCGTCTCCGGCACGCCGGTCGACGTGAAGTCGAGCGCCTCCTCGGTGACCCTGCTGCGCCCGCGCGAGTCCGATCACTTCGATCAGCTGGCGGGGAAGCTGTCCTGGGGAGTCTGACGTTGACCGCCCCGGCGGCGTAGCGGATGGCGGACCCGGTCCCCGAGGATCCCCGGCAGGCGCGTCACCAGACGCAGCGCCTGTCGGCCTCGCGTCTGTTCGTCATCGTGTGCCTGTTCCTGGTGCTCGCGGCGTACTCGATCTGGAACTCCGACCGTTTCCAGTCCCTCTTCCAGGGCGTCTCCGAGCAGCGGCTCTCCGAGCTCCTCGAGCGCCCCGTGCACTTCCGCAAGGTCGACTTCCGGGTCTTCCCGCCCTCGATCCAGCTCGCCGAGGTCACGATCGCCAACGATCCGCGGATTCCGGGGGAGCCGCTCTTTACGGCGGACCAGGTCACGATCGGGGGAGGCCTCTCGGTCACGGGAGGAGAGCTGCGGTTGGGGCGGGTGCGCGCCCTGCGGCCACGCCTCTCACTCGTCCAGTTTCCCGACGGGAGCTGGAACCTTCCGCCGGGGCTCACGGGCCCGCCCGGTAAGGGCCCGGGGCTCAAGATCCGGGTCGGAGAGCTCGCGGTCCAGAGGGGCGTGTTCCAGTTCGAGGGCCGCCAGGCCGGGCTGGACGGCCGCCTCGAGGACTTCACGACCGAGCTCGTGTCCTTCACGGGAAACCGGTATCGGGGAGTGCTCGGGTGTCGCAAGGTCACGCTGGATCTTCCGGACGTCGAGCCGCTCGTGTTCCAGCTCGACCTGAGATTCCATCTCGAGGTCGAACGCGGCCTCGGCCTCGACTCGTTTCACGCCGCGGGCGACTTCGGAGAGGTTTCGTTGACGGGATCGGCAGAGGACCTGCGCAGCCCGCTCACGCTGCTGGCGGTCTCCGGCCGGATTCACGTCGCCGAGGTCGAGCGGCTCTTCCGGCTCCCGCTCGGGTTCGCGGGCGATGCGACCCTTCGGGCGAATCTGCGGATTCCCCCGTCCGGCGGCTTCCGCGCGGCGGGACACGTCTCGGCGCCGCGCATCGACGCCAAGGGGTTTCCGATCGAGAATCTCGAGATCGGTTTCCGCGCGGGGCCGGAGGCGCTGATCGCACAGATCGAGAAGGCTCGCTACCAGGGCGGAGAAGGGACCGGCGCCTTCCGAATCGAGAACCTCGCAGGGCCGGCGCGCCAGGCGAAGCCGATGACGCTCGCGGTCGAGTTGCGCGGCGTGTCGCTCGAGGGATTCTTCGGCGACCTCAAGCTCACGGGCACGGGCCTGTCGGGAAGCGCCGCTCTGTCGGTGGCGCTTCGGTGGGCCGAGGGCGGCATCGAACGCGCCAGCGGAGCCGCGATCGTCGCCGTCCAGCCGGGCCCGCCCTCCTCGCGAATCCGCGGCCGCTTCGGCGTCCCGACCGGCGGGGGCGGCACATTGTCCGTCGTCGACGGGCGCATCGGGTTCGACGGCACGACGTTCCGGTTCCCCGCCTCGACGCTGGAGCTGACGGGCGGACTCCGGGTCGGCGAGTGGATGCCCGACTTCGATTTTCGCATCCGCTCCCGGGACCTGTCGGAGCTCGATCGGATCTTCCAGAATTTCGTGGCGGCCGGCGGGGAGCGGGCCGATCCGCTGGGACTCGGCGGCAGCGGGGAGGTCGCAGGGCATCTGGCCAAGTCCTGGAGCGATCCGGAAGTCACGGCGCAGGTGTCCGCGGAGAATGCGCGTTTCGCGAACGTGGGCTTCGGCAGCGTGCGTGGGTCCGTCGACATGCACGCGGGCGCGTTCCTCTTCCATCCCCTCCGGGTGTACGACGCCGACGCGAGCCTCGCCCTGGAGGGCGAGGCCCGATTTCGAGCAGACCGCGAGCGCCCGCGGATCGACCTGACGATCACGACCCGCGCCTACCCACTCGAGCGGTTTCTGGAGTACCTCCATCTGAAATACCCGGCGACGGGCCGAGTCACCGGAAGCTTCCCCCTGGTCGGAAATCCGCCCGATGCGATGTCCGGGGGCGGTCTCGCGGCGGTGGAGGATGCCGTGCTCTGGGGCCAGAAGGTCCGGTCGATCGCGGGCCGGCTCGTGCTGGCGCCCGGACGCGTCGCGTTCGAGGACATCCGCGCGGACCTGAACGGGGGCGCGGCGGGTGGCCGGGCGTCTCTGGCGTACAAGGAGGGGACCTTCGAGATGCGCGCGGCCGGCGACGGCGTCGCGCTGGAGTCGCTCGAGCCGGTCCGGGAGGTCTCATCCGAGATCTCCGGAAAGCTCTCCTTCGAGATCTCGGGCTCGGGGCGGCTCGACAAGCCCAATCTCACGATCTCGGCTTCGCTCAACGACGCGAAATTCTTCGGCCACCCGATTCCGGCGGATTCCAATCCCCGAATCGCCCTGCGGGTCGAGGGCGGCGTGGTCGATGGGACCGTCTCGGTCCCGGAGAAATGGACCCTTGCCGCTCGCGGAGACGCGTCGGCTACGGCGCCGTCGATGGAGGTCACCGCGGAGGTCGCCGACCTCGCGTCGCTCCTCCGGTTCACGCCGATCGAGCTCCCGGCCGGGGCCGGCGGATCGCTCACGGCGCGGGGGAAGGTGAGGGTTCCGTCCGCGGCGGGTGAGAAGCCCTCCGGCGAGATCGTCGTCACGGCGCTGCGCGTGGACGCGCGAGACCGTGCCGACCTGCTCCACAGCGGGGCCGACGTGCGGGTCCGATTCGACGGAGGGAAGATCCGCGTCGAGGAGCTCAACGCGGTCGGCGACGGGGTCGACCTCCGGCTCAAGGGATCGTTCGACGCCTCCGGGGAGAAGCCCTCCCTGGACGCGCGGCTCTCGGGCAGCGCGGACGCGGGCATCCTCGGGCTGCTCGCGCCCGACCTCGGGCTCGCCGGAAAGTTCTCGCTCGACGTCACCGCCAGCGGCGCGCTCGAGAACCCGAGCCTCGGGGGAACGCTGCGCATCGAGAACGGCCGCTATCGGACGACCGGATACTCCTTCGAGGAGATCGAGGGCGGGGTCCGTCTGGCCGGCTCGGCGGGCGAGATCGAGGGCCTGCGCGCCAAGGTGGGAGAGGGAGAAGTCTTCGTGGCGGGCACCTTCCGCATCGCATCGCGGAAGCTCCAGGACTTCCGGCTGACGCTGCAGGGACGCCGGATCCCGGTGCGCGCGATTCCGGCGCTTCGCCTGACCGTCGACGCGGACCTCGTGGCCTCCGGTTCGGACTCCGGCAACGAGCTTCGCGGCGAGATTACGCTCCTGCGCGGGACTTACTCCAAGGACGTGGAGCTGACGATCTCGGATCTGCTGGCGCGCAGCCGGCCGGGGGGCGCGCTGGCGGCACGCGAGCCGTGGAAGGAGCGGACGGCGCTCGACGTTCACATCGTCTCCGCCGCGGCCCTCGAGGTCCGCAACAACCTCGCCCGCCTCTCGGGAACGGTCGACCTGACCGCGCGCGGGACGCTGGCGGACCCGATGCTGCTGGGTCAGATTCTGCTCGACGAGGGCGGACGCGTGGTCTTCAGCGACGTTCGCTACGAGATCGAGGCGGGAACGATCACCTTCTCGAACACGGGCCAGATCGCGCCCTTCATCGACCTGCGCGCGCGCGCGGACATCAAGGGATACGACCTGGTTGTGACGCTGGTGGGGACATGGCCCCGCGTGACCGCGAACTTCACGTCGAACCCTCCGCTGACCAACGACCAGATCCTGGGTCTCGTGCTGAGCGGATCGCCCCCCGACACCCGCAACCCCACGGCGGGATCGAGCCAGCTCGTCTCCGCGGCCGGCGGCGTCGTCTCGGGGGCAGTCACCGGCGGCCTGACCCGGCGAACGCAGCGCATCTTCCGCCTCGACCGCTTCCAGATCGACCCCGTGTTCGAGGGCAGCACGCTCACAACGTTTCGCACGACGATCGGCAAGCAGATCACCCAGGACCTTTCCGTCGTGTCCTCGATCGCGCTCGATTCGAGCAAGCAGCCCCTCATCCGCATCGAGTGGCAGGCGACGGATTCGATCCTCGTGCAGCTGGTCCGCGACGAGAACGGCATCCTGACACTGAGCTTCCGGCGGCGCCAGCGCTTCTGATGCGACACCCGGCGCTCCCGCTCCTCTTCGCCCTTTCGCTCTCGCGCGCCGCGAGTGCCCAGCCGGCGGCGGAGGTTCCGGGCGGGCTCCTCGGGCGAACGATCGAATCCGTCGCCCTGACGACCGACGGGCCGATCGAGATGAAGGAGATCCGGAGCCTGATCGCGCTCGAGGTGGGCCGACCGCTCACCGAGGCCGCCAGCGCCGAGACGATCCGCAACCTGTACGGGACGCTCCAGTTCTCCGACATCCTCGTCGAGGCGGCGCCCTCCTCCGACACCGGCGTCTCCGTGACGGTGCACCTGTGGAAGGCGCTGCGAGTCGAGGCCATCCGGTTCGACGGCAAGTCGTCGCTGTCCCGCGAGGACCTTCGCCGCGCGGTCCCGTTCGCGGAGGGCAATCCCTTCTCTCCCGGGCCCCTGGCCGCCGGCGCCGCGGGCATCCAGAGGCGGCTCGTGACGGAAGGCTACCTGCATCCGACCGTGAACCCCGACGTGACCTACGACCTCCCCGCATCCTCCGTCCGGGTCACGTACGCGATCGACGCCGGCCGGCGCGCCCTCGTGGCCGAACCCCTCTTCGACGGCGCGACCGGCTCGTGGACGGCCGAGGTCCTCGCGCGAAAGGGAAAGGTCCGGGTGAACAAGCCCTACCGCGAGTCCCGGGCGCGCGCCTCCGCCGAACGCATCCGGAAGTTCCTGGTGGAGCAGGGGTATTTCAAGTCCAGCGTCGAGCTGATCGCGGCCGAGCCGGCGGACGGAGACCGGATCCGGCCAGTCTTCCGCATCTCCGTGGGCCCGCGGTTCGAGATTCGGAGCGTCGGGATCAAGCCCAAACCCGCGCGGCGCGAGATGCAGACCCTGCTCGCGGGACAGAGCTTCGACCAGGACCTTCTGGATCTCTGGGTGGAGAACCGGAAGGAGGAGCTGCAGCGGTCCGGGCATTACCGCGCCGTCGTCTCGGCGACGATGTCGGCGGACACGGATCCCGTGATCGTGACGCTCTCGATCCAACCGGGCCCCGAGTACGCCGTCGAGCGGATCGTGTTCTCCGGCAATGCGTCGGTCGACGCGAAGACCCTTCGCACCCTGATGGTCACGCGTCCGAAGGGCCTTCCGCTCGTTCGGAAGGGGCACCTGATCGACTCCGATCTCGAGGGAGACGTCAGCGCGATCCTCGGCTACTACCAGACGAGCGGGTGGATCGACGCGCGCGTGGACAAGCCCGCCGTCACGGAAGGGTCCCGCCCCGGCCGGCTCGACGTCACGATCCCGATCGTGGAGGGCAAGCGCACCTACGTCGCGGATCGGCGCATCGAGGGCGCGGAGCACCTGTCTCCGGAGGAGCTCGACAAGCTGGTGGCGGTCAAGGTGGGGAACCCTCTGAATCCGACGGCGCTGCGCCAGGACATCGGCTCGCTGACGACCTACTACTGGAACAACGGCTGGCGGGAGGCCACCGTCTCCGACGCCACCACGATCTCGCAGGACCGGTCGCAGGCCGACGTCCGGTACCACGTGGTCGAGGGGATGCGTTCCTTCTTCGGGAAGACGATCATCCGTGGAAACGCCGTGACCGACCCGGCGCGAATCGCCCGGCAGGTCGCGTGGAAGGAGGGCGACCCCTTCTCGCAGGGAAAGATCGCCGACACCCAGCAGAATCTGGCCCGCACGGGCGCGTTTCGCTCGATCGAGGTCCGGCCCCAGCCGCCCGATCCCCAGAACCAGGAGCGCAACGTCGACATTCAGGTATCGGAGGCGCGCCGTCTCTCGCTGCTCTACGGCTTCGGCTATCAGAACGCGCCGGGCGCCACCCAGAACCGTAACGACGGATTCGCGATCGTGGGCGCCACGTATCGCAACCTGTTCGGGTCGATGCGCACGGCCTCGTTGGAGGTCCAATACGCGCCGTTTTCCCAGCGGGGGCATATCTTCGCCAATTTCGTCGAGCCGTATCTCTTCAACACCAACATCCCCCTGACGTTCGTGGGCTTTGCCAGCCGCGAACCGATCCAGGACATCGACATCGAGCGGATCGGAGGGTACGTGGAGTCCGTGCGGCTGATCGGGCCCCACCTGCGCGTCGGGGCGCGCTACGAGTACCAGCAGATCGCGCCGCGCAACCCCGGCGACCTTTCGACGATCGAGCTCGAGAAATTTCCCAAGTCGGACCTCCCGATCAAGCAGTCGGCGATCGGGCCGAGCCTGCTCTACGACCGCCGCGACGACATCCTCGATCCCCACGCGGGGTACTACTGGACGTTCGCGGGCAAGTACGCGTTCCCATTCCTGAGCGCCGACGCGCGGTACGGGAAGGTCTCGGCCCAGAGCGCCTGGTTCACGCGGGTTCTCGGCGGAGTGTTCGGTGCGTCCGCCCGAGTCGGCGCGATCTTTCCGTATGGGCCGAAGACCGGCGCGGGCGTTCCCATCGCGGAGCGGTTCTTCTCCGGCGGTTCGGCGACGGGCCGCGGCTTCGACACGGATCTCCTGGGCATCCCGGGCGTCACGGTCGACTACAACACGCAGGCCACGCCTCCCGCCTCGGGGCAACCCGGCAACTGCGCGTCGCTCTATCCGGATCTGCCGCAGTACGCCTGCAACGTCGGCCCGCGGATCATCGGAGGCAACGGATTCATGGCGTGGAGCCTGGAGTACCGGGTTCCGATCCTCGGGAACTTCGGCGCGTCGATCTTCTACGACCTGGCCCAGGTGTGGGAGAACCCTTCGGACATCCGGTTCGCGATCGAGGGCCCGAGCGGGATGCGGCAGTCAATCGGAGCCGGGGTGCACTATCTGACTCCAATCGGCCCGCTGCGTCTCGAGTACGGCCTCCCGGTTCAGCGGCGGACGATCGACTTCGAGGTCACGACGACCGAGAACGTCTGCGCGCAGCCGCCGTGCACGCTCAAGACCGGGCTCGCCGTCAAGGAGACGGGCCGCGTCTTCCTCTCGATCGGCTATCCGTTCTAGAGGGCTCCCGTTCTCAAGGATAGAATCGCGAGATGCCGCTCTTCGAATACCAGTGCCGCTCCTGCGAGAAGCGATTCGAGGAGTTCGTCCTCGGCGACGCCGCGCCGCGGTGCCCGTCCTGCCGGAGCCGCAAGCTGCGCAAGCTGCTGTCGGTCTTCGCGGTCGGCGGCGGAAGCGGCGGCTCGGCGCGCGCCTCCGAATCGGCGTCCTCGTGCGGCTCCTGCGGCGACCCGCGGGGCCCCGGCTCCTGTTCGACGAACTGAGCCTCTCGCACCCGCTCCGCCTCAGGCGTCCGCCGCGGCGGACAGCGCCGGCAGTCCGGCGGGAGTCCTCGCCAGCTTCCGCTCCTCGGCCGAGCGTCCGGCGCGCCCACTCGACGTCGTCCCGCGAGGAGGCGGTCAGGCCGGTGAAGGGGGCCTCGGCGAGGGCCGTGCGGTAGGGGATCGAGGCCAGGCCGCCGTCGCGCAGGGCGTGCACCAGTTTGAGAGTCCGGAAGGCGTCGAACCAGGTGTGGAACGCGCGGAGCATCGAGGCGGCGTCCCCCGATCGTTCGATCGCGCCGCGCATCGCGGGGAAGGCTCCCATCTTCTCCAGCGTCCCGACCAGGAGGTCGGCGCGGAAGAACGGATTCTCCCGCGGCAGCTGCTCGACGGCCTGATCGACGCGTCCTCCCGAACGCGCCGTGGCGGCGAGGACCGAGATCCACGCCGCGAGGTGACCGAAGACGGCGGGATGGTAGAGGCGAAAACCCGCGAGGGCGCGCCGCTTCGACAGCAGCCCCGTCAGCGCCTTGCCGGTGCCGAAGGGGACGCGATCGGAGATGCGCCCCTCGAGCGTCAGCGGGGCGCCCGCCAGCCGGACGACCGTGCCGGTCTTCGCGAGCTTGTTCAGGACGTAGAAGTCCTCCGCGGCGTTCTTCCGCGGAAAGCCGCGCACCCGGGCGTATGCGCCGGGGCGCACGGCGATGCAGCTTCCCATGGCCTCGTAGGCGTAGGGCGATCCGGCCCAGGCGAGGCCCAGGGTGTAGTAACGCAGGGAGATCTCATAGAGGCGGCCGGCGAGGCCGAGCTCCTGCTCGTCGCCGAACCGGTGCTCGAAGAAGTACAGGGCCGCGGCGTTCCCTGCCGGCTCGATGGCCGCGGTCTGGTCGAAGTAGTCGTTGGTCAGGAGCGTGTCGGCGTCGGTGTTGTGGAGCCACGGCGAGGCGAGGCGCCCCGAGGCGTGGAGGGCCAGGGCGAGATCGTTGCCGATCTTTCGCGCGAGGCCGACGCCCTGGCCCTCCGGAAGATAGTGGCCGGGCCGCGCGCGGTCCACCAGCGCCACGCGGCCGTTGGGATAATCGAGAACGGTCGCGGGATGCGGCCCGGCGATCTCCCGGGTGGCGGTCGCGGCGCCGAGGAGGCGCGAACGCGCGGCCTCGTTGGCGAGGTGCTTGTCCGCCGGCGAGTCTTCCCGCGCGTTCAGCACCACGATCACGAGGGTCTCCCCGCCGGGGCCGCGGGGCACGGAGCCCAGCGCGTCGAAGAGGCTCTGGCCCTCCCCGTACGCGGGGATGACGAGGGCGTGGGCGAAGTCGCCCGGCACCGAGTCGGCGGCCGTCGCCTCGGGCTCCGCATGGCGCGCCAGGTACTTCGAGACGGCCTTGTCGGCCGCCCTTGCGTGAATCCCGGCCATCCGTTTCACCCGTAGAGCGCCGCCCGGACGGGCAGCTCCGCGATGACGGTCGCCTCCAGCGCGAGGACTTCCTCGAGCCGCGAGGAGACCGTGTCCTCGCCGAAGTACCGCCGCGCGAGACTTAGGTAGAGCTCGTGGTGACGGACCTCCGATCGTGCCAGGTCGCGATAGAGATCCCGCAGCGGCCCCGGAGGAAGGGCCGCCGCGACGAGGCCGAAGCGCTCGCACCCGCGCGCCTCCGCAACCGCGGCCGTCACGAGCCGATCCAGGAAGTAGGCCTCGCCTCCCTTCCGGAACGCGCGCGCCATCGCGCCCATGTAGGCGTCCTTGCGGTCGGGAGCCAGGACGAGCCCTCGCTCCGCGATGCACGTCGCGACCCTCTGGAAGTGCTCCAGCTCCTCCCGCGCGAGCTCGATGCAGGCCGCGACGAGCTCCGGCCGGTCGGGATAGTGCGCGACGAGCGCCATGGCCGAGGACGAGGCCTTTCGTTCGCACGCGGCATGGTCGAGCAGGAAAGCGTCGAGATCCCGGAGCACCGCGGCCGCCCAGTCCGGCGAGGTCGCGACCTTGAGCCGCACTTCGAGCGCTTAACCGCCGCTGACGGCGGGCAGGATCGCGATCTCGGAGCCCTCCGGCACGTCCGTGGAGAGACCCGAATCGTCGCGAATGTTCTCACCGGACACGAACACGTTGATGTGCGGCCGCACCTCTCCCTGCTCGGTCACGACGCGGTCGCGGACGCCGGGATAGACGGCGGCGAGCTCCGCCAGCGCCTCGCCGACGGTGCCGGGCGAGCGCTCGAGCCGGAGCCGGTCCCTTCCCGCCGAAAACGGCCGCAGCGGTCCGGGGATGAGGATCATGACGGGCATCACGCCGCCTTCCGGCTTTGCCGCTTCCGGGCCGCGCGCTTCCGTACGCTCGGCCGCGCGCCGACCACGGCGGCCCGGACGCAGACGATCGCGGGAAGACCGTCGCGCAGCAGCTCCCATCTGCTTCCCTCGTCGCGCGACCCGAAGAGCTTGCCGCTGCGGGTGCCGAAGTACACGCCGGCGGGATCGAGGGAATCCACGGCGAATGCGTCGCGCACGATGGTCTCGAACGCGTCCCTCTGGGGCAGCCCGCGCGAGAGCGGCGACCAGGACTCTCCGCCGTCGCGCGTCGCGTACACGCGGAGCTTGCCCTCGGGCACGCAGCGGAACCCGTCGGAATGGAGGGGAACGATGAAGACCCTGTCCGGATCCCGCGGGTGGATCCCCATGCAGAAGCCGAAGTCCGAGGGAACGCCGTTGGCCATGTCCTGCCACGAATCCCCGGAGTCGTCGCTGCGATACAGGCCCCAGTGGTTCTGCAGGTAGAGGCGGCCGGGCCGGGCGCCGTGCTGAACGATCTTGTGGACGCACTGGCCGAACTCGGGAAACGGATCCGGAAGGAACTCGGCCCGCACGCCCTGGTTCCGGGCGCGCCAGGACTTCCCGCCGTCGTCCGTGCGGTAGACGCCGCCGGTCGAGCTCGCCACCGTCAGCCGACCGGCGCGCGCCGGATCCACGAGCACGGTGTGGAGGCAGAGCCCTCCTCCGCCCGGCATCCACTTCGCGCGATGGGGATGGTTCCAGAGGCCGTCGTTCAGCTCCCAGCTCTTTCCGGCGTCGCGCGACTCGAACAGCGCGGAGGGCTCGACCCCGCAATACAGCGACTCCGGCCGATCATCGCGGCCCGGCGAGATCTGCCAGATGTGCTTGAGCGCCGCGCCCGACGGCTGCGGGAAACGCAGGAGCGGAGTCGCCGGACGCTTCCACTTCGCGCCGAAGTCGTCGGTCCAGCAGAGCTCGGCGCCGAAGTGCATGCTCGACGGCCCCGCCCAGATGCGCCGCCTCCCGTCGCGCCCGTCCCACGCCGCCGCGTACACCGAGCTTCCCCGGAAGTAGGGCCCGGAGGCCTTCCATCGGCGGCGAGCCGGCGAGGACTCCAGGAGGAACAGTCCCTTGACGGTTCCGACGAGCAGGACCACGTGGCCGGGTCCGGGCGAGAGCGGATCGGGCTCCGGAATCTTCCGTTTCGGGGCGGGCATGTCCGAAGTCTACGTGAAATTCCCGGTCCTGTTTCCCGCCGGGCCGGCCATCCAGCTCAGCCAGAGCGCGTCCACCCGCTCGCGCAACTCCGACAGTGTCCCATCATTGACGATCACGTCGTGAGCGCGCAGTCGCGCGGCCTCCGGGGGGAGTTGGACCGCGATTCGCCGTCGCGCATCCTCGCCGTCCCCGCCGCCGTCCCGCCAGCGCCTCAAGCGAACGTCGTCGGGCGCCACGACCAGCAGGACGCGGTCGTAGTCCCCCTCCGTCCGCGATTCGAAGAGCTGAGACGCCTCGGCGACCGCCACCCGGGCTCCCGCTCTCCGGGCCTCCTCGAACAACTTCGCGCGCTCCGCCCGGACGAGGGGATGGATCCGGGCCTCGAGGGCATGGCGGCGGGCGGGATCGGAGAAGACGATGTCGGCGATGCGGGACCGGTCCACGCTCCCGTCCGGCCGGAGCGCGGATTCCCCGAACAGCTCGCGGGCGGCCGCCTCTCCGGGCCCGCCCTCGGCATACAGGTCGCGGACGATCCGATCGGCGTCGAAGACGAACGCGCCGAGCTCGCGAAACATCGCGGCCACGGTGGATTTTCCGGAGGCCAGGCCCCCCGTCAGCCCGACGCGCAGCATCTAGGGCGTTGGATTCTTGATGATCTCGCCGCCCTTCATGACGAAGTCCACCTTCGTGAGCGTCGCCACGTCCACCAGGGGATCTCCTGGGACCGCCACGATGTCCGCGAAGGCGCCCGGCTCGATCGATCCGACCTGCCCGGAGAGCCCCAGCAGCTCCGCCGCGCCGGTGGTCGCCGTGCGGATCGCCTCGATCGGCTTCATGCCCAGGCGCACCTCGTGGCCGAACTCCGACGCCTGATTGATCTCCGTCCACGGGAAGCCGCCGGCGTCCGTCCCGAAGGCGATCTTGACGCCTGCCTTCCGGCAATTCTCGAAGGACTTCGCGAGAATCTTTGGCATCTCGGCCCAGATTCCCCGTCCCTCTTTCGCGCGCGGGTCCGCCACATAGAACGCGACGGTGAGCGTGGGGGAGAGAAAGATTCCCTTGCGCGCCATCTCCGCCGCGACCTCCGGGCGGATCGAGTCGCCGTGCTCGATCGAGTCCACCCCGGCCGCGACCGCCAGCCGGACTCCCGTGTCCGAGGTGGCGTGTGCCGCGACCTTCGCCCCGCGGGAGTGCGCCTCCGAGACGACGGCCTCGATCTCCTCCCGGGTCCAGTTGGGCGGAGAGTCGATGTATCCATCGGGAGTCAGCCGCAGGCCGCCCGTGTTCGCGTAGACCTTCACCCAGTCGGTGCCGTAGGAGAGCTGTTCGCGGACCGCCTTCCGGCATCCGTCGGCCCCGTCGCAGACCATGACACCCGTCGGGAACTTCCAGTCCGGACGAAAGTGGAGGATCGGGTAGGTGCCGGTCGTCGAGAGGGCCGGTCCCACGACCTTGAGGCGGGGGCCCGGGATGACGCCCTCGTTGACGGCGTCTCGCAGGGCCACGTCGTCGTAACCGGCGCCCTCCGTCTCCAGGTCCCGCATCGTCGTGAACCCGTGGTCGAGGGCGATCCGGAGGGCCCGGACGGCGCGCGCGACCCGGTGAGCCGGGTACTCCCTCAGGATCTGCTCGTCGTATTCGACCTGCGTGGCGTCTCCCTGCAGCAGGATGTGGGTGTGGGCGTCGATCAAGCCCGGGAGGAGGACGCGCTCGCCCAGATCGACGACCCGCACGCCCGCGGGCGCCGCGGATCCCACGCTCTCGATCCGGTCGCCCCGGACGACTACCACCGGGTGATCGAGGTACCGGCCGTTCCGAACGTCGAGCAGGCGCGCGGCCTTCAGGGCGACCCGCGGCGGGGTGGGCTCCTGGGCGCTCAGAGACAGGTTAAGGCCGCCGGCGGCCAGTATGGCGAGGGCGAGGCCAGTGCGTCGTTTGGTCACACGTTCTCCATTTTCGGGCAAGCCTATCGCGGCCGCGAAAAAGGGGATCTTCCCCTAAACAAACTACAAGAGACCGCGTATGCTCCTGTAGATGATCGAGAGGAGGCTCATGGCTCCCGAAAAAAGCGAACTGCTCCAGGGGACGCTCGACGTGCTGATCCTGAAGACCCTGTCCCCGGGCAGCATGCACGGCTGGGGAATCGCGCAGCGCATCCAGCAGCTGTCGGAGGACGTCCTGGCGGTCAATCAGGGCTCGCTCTACCCGGCGCTTCACCGGCTGGAGGAGCAGGGCTGGATCTCCGCGCAGTGGGGCGCCTCCGAGAACAATCGCCGGGCGCGCTTCTACACCCTGACCCGCTCGGGGCGGCGCCAGCTGGCGGACGAGACCCAGAGCTGGGAACGCTTCGCGGCGGCGGTCGGCCGCGTTCTCGCGGCGACGTAAGGAGGCCGGCCATGGTCAAAAGAGTCGTGGGGAGCCTGCGGTCTCTGTTCTCTCGGAGGAGGATGGAGTCCGACCTCGACGAGGAGCTCCGGTTCCACGTCGAGGCGGAAACCGAGAAGAACCTCCGCAGGGGAATGACCCCGGAGGACGCGCGCACCGATTCGCTCCGCAAGTTCGGGGGAGTGGAGAAGTTCAAGGAGGAATGCCGGGACGCGAGCCGGGCCGTTCTACTCGAGAACGTCCTGCAGGACGCACGGTACGGCCTGCGCTCGCTGCGGAAGAATCCGGGCTACGCGGCGGCCGCGATCCTGACCCTGGCGCTCGGGATCGGCGCGAACACCGCGATCTTCTCCGTCGTGCACGGCGTGCTCCTGCAGTCCTTGCCCTACGGCGGTGGGGACCGGCTCGTGCGAATCCGAGTGGACGCCCCCGGCGCGGGGATTCAGGACGGTGCCTTCTCAGTCCCGGAGATCAACGACCTGCGCACTCTGGCCCACAGCCTCGACGGGCTCGTCGAGTACCACTCGATGTACTTCGTTCTCCTGGGGAAGGCGGAGGCCGAGCGCGTCCAGACCGGCGTCGTTTCCGCCAACTTCTTCGACGTGCTGGGAGTCCGCCCGATCCACGGGCGGACGTTCCTGCCCGGGGAGGATCGCAAGGGCGCGGAGGCGGTCCTGGTCCTCTCCCACGACTACTGGATGCGCAGCTTCGGCGGCGACCCGAGGGTCGTCGGGCGGGTCTTCCAGATGAACGACCGCCCCCACACGGTGATCGGGGTCTTGCCCCCGATCCCCGGCTACCCGGAGAACAACGACGTCTACATGCCCGTCTCGGCCTGTCCGTTCCGCTCCGCTCCGGAAATGGAGACCGACCGCGGGATGGGAATGCTGGCCGCGTTTGCCCGGCTGAGGCCCGGCACGACCGTCGACGCGGCGCGATCCGATCTGGCCAACGTCGCCGCGCGGGTCGCCCACGATCACCCCGAGACCTATCCGACCTCCATGCGGCTGTCGATCGCGCCCGTCCCCCTGAGGGAGGAGTTGACGCGAGCGGCGCGGCCGACGTTCCTTCTACTGTTCGGCACGGTCGGACTGGTGCTGCTGCTCTCCTGCGCCAACGTCGCCAACCTCTCTCTCGCTCGGCTGGTCCGCCGCGAGAAGGAGATGGCGCTGCGAGCCGCCCTGGGAGCGGCGCGCGGCCGCCTGAGCCGCCAGCTGCTGACCGAGAGCCTCTTGATCTCGCTCACCGGGGGCCTCGTCGGCGTGGCGTTCGCGGCAGCCGGCCGCGGCCTGCTGGTCCACTTCGCGCGCCGATTCACGCCGCGCGCCTCGGAGATCTCGGTCGATGCGCCGGTGCTCCTCTTCTCGCTGGCGGTCTCGCTCGCGGTGGGGGTCGTGCTCGGCCTGATCCCCGCCTTCTCGCGCCGCCAGAGCCTGGTCACGGCGCTCCAGGACGGCCGCGACACCTCGGGTGCGACGCCCGGGCGCCTTCGCGCCCGCAACCTGCTGATCGCCGGGCAGGTGGCGATCTCCTTCGTGCTCCTCGCGGGCGCCGGCCTGATGCTCCGCACGCTCTGGAAGCTCTCCGACGTCGACACCGGGTTCCATGGCGAACGCGTTTTGACCGCCCGGATGAGCATGAATTTCACGCGCTATCCGACCGCGGACGCGCGGCGCCAGTTCCAGGATCGGATCCTGGAGCGCCTGTCCTCCGAGCCGGGCATACAGAGCGTGGCGCTCGCCGGCACCTTCCCCTTGAACGAGGGTGGTCCCGGCAACGGGCGGTACCGGATCGAGGGGCGCCCCGCCCTGTCTCTGGACCAGCTGCCGCGCGCCGACTTCCAGCGCGTGAGCGCCGATTACCTCCGGACGATCGGCGTTCCGCTCCTGCGCGGGCGAGGGATCGCCGCGAGCGACCGCGTCGAAACCCAGGCCGTCGCGGTGATCAACCGGCACATGGCCAACCACGTCTGGCCGGGCGAGGACCCGCTGGGCCGACGGATCGGGATCGAGACGGATCCGGGCAAGGTGACCTGGCTTCCGATCGTGGGCGTCATCGGCGACGTTCGCCAGTACGCGATCGCCGATCCGCCGCTCGACCAGGTGTACCTCTCGATCCGCCAGTTCCCGGGGCTGGCGCTGACCTGCCTCATCCGCACGGCCAGCGACCCGCGGCGGATGGAGCGCACGGTGCGGCAGACGGTCCATGCGATCGGGCCCGAGCAGCCGGTCGATCACTTCCGCACGCTCGAGGAGGTCCGCTCGGGCGCCCTCGACTCGCCGCGGCTGACGGCGACGCTCCTCCTTCTCTTCGCGGCGCTGGCGCTCGTCATCACGGCCACCGGCATCGCCGGGGTCATCGCCTTCTCGGTGGGCCAGCGCCGTCAGGAGTTCGGGATTCGAATGGCGCTCGGCGCGCTGCCGGCGACGGTGCTCCGCATGGTGCTGCGGCAGGGGATGCGCTCGGTAGCCGTCGGCCTCGCGATCGGGCTCGGGGGCGCGCTGGCGGTGTCGCGGCTCTGGGCCAGCCTCCTCTACGAGGTGTCCCCGACCGATCCCCCCACCTTCCTGGTCGTGGCGCTGATGCTCGGCGTCGTCGCGGCGATCGCCTGCCTCGTTCCGGCCCGCCGCGCGACCGCGGTGGACCCCATGGTGGCTCTCCGCAGCGCGTAGGAGGGAGGATGATGAAACGCTCGATCGTCGTCGCCGTCATCCTCTGGGGCTGGGTCTGCGCCGCGCAGGCCGTGGGGCCGCGGCCCTCCGGCGGGCGAAGCGTCGCGATCCTGATCTTTCCGGGCGTTCAGATCATCGACTACACGGGGCCCTGGGAGGTGCTGGGGCACGCGTTCGTCGACAACCGGCCGGCCTTCCGGATCTACACGGTGGCCGAGTCCACCCGGGCCATCACGACCTCGATGGGCATGAGCGTGAACCCGACGTTCTCGTTCGCGACCGCGCCGAAGCCCGACCTGATCGTCGTCCCGGGCGGCAACGTCGATCCGCAGCTCGACAACCCGGCCGTCATCGGCTGGCTGCGAGAGAACGCCCGGAGCGCCGAGCTCGTCCTCTCCGTTTGCAACGGCGCGTTCTTCCTGGCGAAGGCGGGCCTCCTCGACGGGCTCGAGGCGACCACGTTCGCGGGCTTGATCGACGAGTTGAAGGCCGCGGCGCCGAAGACCCGGGTCGTCTCGGACAGGCGATTCGTCGACAACGGAAAGATCGTTACCGCGGCCGGCCTCTCCTCCGGGATCGACGGCGCGCTTCACGTGATCGAGAAGCTCTTCGGCAAGGGAACCGCCCAGGTGGCCGCGGTGTCGCTCGAGTACGACTGGCGCCCGGAATCCGGATACGCGCGGGCGAGCCTGGCCGACCGGCGTCTGTCTCCCGGCTTCGACGCGATCCGCGAGTACTCCCGCACGGTGGTGCGCCACGAGGGCACCCGCGACCGATGGGAGACGAGCTGGAGAATTCGGACCGACGCCACCGAGGCCTCGGTCCGGGAGCGCCTGGACCGCGCCTTCCAGGGGAGCGGCGCGACGCGCGAGGGGTCCGGTTCTTGGAGGCTTTCCGGCGACGACGGCTCGAGATGGGCCGAATCGACGCGCGTGGACCGGCTCGAGCGCGGAGTTCCCGGGTACCTGGTCACGATGACCGTGTCGCGGGCGCGATAGAGGGTCGTCTCCCGGGATCCCGGGCCGAGGATCTGATCTAGAGTCGGGTTCCCGCATGGAGAACCCCCGCGCCGCCGAGCTCTTCGACTACTGGGAGAAGGTCCGCGGCCGCACGAAACGGGTGGTGGACTGCATCCCGCCCGAGCGGCTCGAGTGGACGTGGCAACCGGGCAAGTTCACCCTGGGCGACCTCGTGCGTCACCTCGCGGCGATCGAGCGATCCATGTACGCCGAGAACGCCCTTCGCCGGACCTCGCGCTACGCGGGCCACGGACGCGAGCTCGCCGAGGGCTGGGACGCCGTGCTCGCCTTCTTCGAGACGCAGCACGCGGAGTCGATGGAGATATTCCGGAAACTCTCGGACGCAGACCTCGAAGAGCGGTGCGAGACTCCGGGAGGCGCTTCGATCCCGATCGGCAAGTGGCTTCGCCTGATGATCGAGCACGAGATCCACCACCGCGGCCAGATCTACGTGGCGCTGGGAATGCTCGGAGTCGCGACGCCGCCGATCTACGGGCTGACCTCCGAGGAAGTGCGCGAACGGAGCGTGCCCGGTCCGCCAGGCTCCGCCTCGTCCGAGGAGGCCCGCTAGGAGGCGCGCGCGACCCGCGCCGCAGTGGTCGCGGCGGAGGCGCGGCGGGGCGGCCGCCGGGCCAGGACGAGCGGAAGCCGGATCCGCACCTCGCACCCGCCCGCGGCCGCCGTCGCCAGCTCCAGCGAGTGGTTTCCCGGATAGAGCGCCTCGAGCCGACGGCGTGTGTTGCGCAGGCCGATGCCCGCGGCGTCTCCCGAGGCGTCGTCGCGGAGGCCCGGCCCGTTGTCGTGCACGAGCAGGACCAGGCGGTCCTTCTCCGCGGCCGCGGAGATCGCGATGCGCCCGCGTTCCGAGCGCCTCGATAGGCCGTGCTTGATCGCGTTCTCGACGATCGGCTGAAGGAGGAAGCAGGGGACTCTCGCGCCCGCGATCGCGGGAGGGACGGCGATCGTGACGTCCAGCCGGTCCCGGAACCGGACTCTCTCGATCGATAGATATTTCTCGAGGATGGCCATCTCCTCGGAGAGCGTGACCTGGGGCGTCTCCTCCGACTGGAGCGACAGGCGCAGCAGCTCTCCCAGGCGCACGACCATCTGCCGCGCCCGCTCCGGGTCGTTGCCGACCAGCGGCAGGATGCTGTTGAGCGTGTTGAACAGGAAGTGGGGCCGGAGCTGGAACTGGAGCGCGTCGAGCTGCGCCTCGACGAGCGCGGTCCGGAGACGCTCCCTTGCCTCCAGCCGCCGCACGCGCAGCCGATAGCCCAGCGCCGCTAGGCCGGCGGCCGCGAGAATCGCGAGGCAGCGGAACCAGACGGTCTCGAAGAAGTGGCGCCGGAGCAGCACGTCGACGGACGCGCCGGCCTCGTTCCACACGCCGTCCTCGTTGGCGGCGCGTACGCGGAATCGATAGCGGCCCGGCGGCAGGTTGGTGTAGAAGGCCGCCCGCCGAGGCCCCGCGTCCACCCACTCCTTCTCGAATCCCTCCAGTCGGTACCGGAAGCGCACCGCGAGGGGGTTCCGGAAGGACAGCGCGGTGTACGCGAACTCGAGCTTGCGGTTCCCGGGAGCCAGCCGGAGCGGTTCCGACAAAGAGAGGGACTGCCCGTCGGCCGTCACGCCTTCGACGACCACGGGGGGTGCCACGCGATTGAGCTCGATGCGCGCGGGGTCCGCCATCGCGAGGCCCTTGACCGTCGCGAACCAGAGTCGCCCGTCGCGTCCGCGCCACGCGCCGTGTTGCGCGTTGTTGCACTCCGCCCGGATCATTCCCGTGGCGGTCGAAAACGTAACTCGATCTGCGATGCGCCCGGCGACCGGGGCCGCCGCGGCGAGCTCGTGCGCGCTGACGCGGAACACGCCGCGGTTGCTGGTGAGCCAGAAGTATCCTCGGCCGTCCTCGAGGACCCGCTGCGCCGCGTCGTGAAAGAGCCCGTCCCTCTGGCGGTAGGTCGTGAAGCGCCCGTCGCGGTACCGGCACAGGCCGCCGCGCGTCGCGAACCAATATGCGCCCTCGGCGTCCTGGTAAGTCGACATCACGACGTCGTGCGCGAGACCGTCCCGGATGGTGAAGGTGCGGAAGCTCCCGTCCCGGAGCCGGCTGACGCCGCCCCCGAACGTGCCGATCCAGATCGACCCGTCGCGGTCCTCGAAGAGGGAGAAGGTGGCGTCGGATCCGAGGCCGTCGCGCGCCCGGTAGTTGACGAAGGTTCCCTTCTCGAGACGATCGACGCCCGTTCCCTTCGTGCCCGCCCACACCGCTCCCCGCCGGTCCACGAGCACCGAGGTGATCCAGTCGCTCGACAGCCCGTCCGCCTGCGTGTAACGAGAGACCCGTCGGCCGCGGACGTTCGCGAGGCCCGCTCCGTAGGTGCCGATCCAGAGGCTGCCGTCTGGGGCCTCCGCGATCGCCATCACGGACGCGCCCAACCGGGCCCAGGGCTCGAAGCGGTCCTGGCCGGGGGCCCGGCGATTGAGGACGCCCTCCGCGGTTCCGGCCCAGAGATTTCCCGCGCGGTCTTCGAGCACGGTCCACAGGGAATCGTCGGACAGCCCGTCCCGCGCCGTGTACATCGCGATTCGCTGGCCGCGGATCCGGTCGAGTCCGCCGTCGGATGTGCCGACCCAGAGACTTCCCTCGCGGTCCTCTCGCACGGCGAGGATTCGGTTGCTGGAGAGTCCCTCGGCGCGGCCGTGGCGGACGAACGTTCCGTCCCGATAACGGTAGAGGCCCCGGTCCGTGCCCAGCCAGAGGTTGCCATCGCGGTCCCGATCGAGAGCCTTTACGGCGGCTCCCGCGAGATCCTCGTCCTCGCCGAGGAGGCGGGTGGACGAGGACATGGACGTGGATGAGCCCCCCGAGTGCATGAGTCCCTGGAGCGTGCCGGCCCAGACGCCTCCGCCTCCGTCGCCGAGCAGCGACAGCACCATGGGAGCCTCGCCCCCCGAGGCCGGCCTCGCGAAGAAGCGGTTCCCGTCGCGGCGCGCGAGGCCCCAGTTCCCGCCGACCCATATTGCGCCGGAGGAGTCCTCGGCGATCGCCCTCACCCTCGGGCCGGGGAGCCCGTCCGCCGCGGTGAACGTCGCGATCGCGCCGCCGAGGATCCGGGACACGCCCGCGTCCGAGCCCAGCCAAAGCGCGCCGTCGCGGCTCTCGAAGAGCGATTCGATGCTTTCGCGCCCCAGCCTGTCGGGAAAGCGCGGCGAGAACACGCCGTCCTTGAGTCCGACCAGGCCGGCGAGCGTGCCGATCCAGAGCGTGCCGTCGCGGGTCTGAAGGAGCGACTGTACCCAGTCGTCGCCCAAGGCCGGAGTATTGCGCGTGTCGAAGACGGTGAAGCGCGCGCCGTCGAAGCGCGCCAGCCCCTCCTGGGTGCCCAGCCAGAGGTAGCCGTCGCCGCTCTGGAGGATCGCGGTGACCGAGTTCTGGGGCAGCCCGGAGTCGCTCGTCCAGGTGTCGTGCGCGTACTGGGAAAGCGGCACCGCGGGATCGAGCGCGAGCAATCGCGGCGCGGCCGCGAGCAGGGAGCTGGCGGCCAGAAGGGCGAGGAAACCGCGGATCATGAGCCAGAAGACTCCCGGAGGGGCGGCGGCTTCAATGGCGGGCGGACGGAAACGGCCGGAATCGGGACGAAGTCCCCGGTTCTCGGGACTCGCCGGGCGGCGCCGACCGCCGAGTTACAGCGGGATCCTCAGGCGCGCGATACAGCCCCGGTGCCCGCGGCGATTCTCCAGGGTCAGGCTTCCCCCGTGGGCCTCCGCGATCTGACGCGAGAGGACCAGGCCGATGCCGGATCCGCCGGGCTTGGTCGTGAAGAAGGGCACGAAGAGATTGGCCGTGTTCGGAAGCCCCGGACCATCGTCGGCGACCCAGATCTCGACCGCGCGGCGGGCGCGCCTCCAGCCCACGGCGACCCCTCCTTGCGTTTCCGCGGCCGCGTCGGCGGCGTTGCGCACGAGGTTGATGAGGAGCTGCTCGAGCTGGTCGGCGTCGGCGGAGATCGTCACGGCCGGGCCCGGAATCAGGCCGACGGAAAGGCGCGTCTCGAGGCCGATCACTCGGCGCAGCAGCGGATCGAGCGCGAGCGGAGCCGGGCGGGGCGGCGGAAGGCGGGCGAGCCGGGCGTAGGCGGTCGTGAACCGAGACAGCGACTCGGCGCGCGATCCGATGATGGCGAGGCCGCGCCCGAGGTCATCCCGCCAGTCCGCGGGCGGGTCAGGCTCTCCGGCCAGCCGCTGGAGGCTCCCCGCGATCGACTGGATCGGCGCGAGCGAGTTGTTCAGCTCGTGGCCCAGGACCCGGATCAGGCGCTGCCACGCCTGGCGCTCTTCCTCGCGGAGGGGACGGCTCACGTCCGCGAGGACGAGAAGCTGATGCGGAACGCCGCCCTGGCGAAACGAGCTGCGCCGGACCTCCCAGCGGCCGGATCCGCCGGGAAAGCTCGCGTCCCGGATCTGCGGGATCTCCTCCAGCAGGAAGGGTGCGAGGCCCAGCTCCTCCGCAGAGCGCCCGAGGAGCCTCGGCTCCGGCTGGCCGAGCAACGTCTCGCCGAACCGGTTCACGAGACGCAGTCCTCCGGCGTCATCGAAGGCGAACACGGCCACGGCGATCTCGGCCATCACCTTCGACAGCAGCGCCGTCGCCTCGAGGGCACCCAGGCGCTGCTCGCGCAGCGTCTCGGCGAGTGCGTTGACCTCCAGGAGCACCTCGCCCAGCGGGTCGTCGTGCCTCGAGCCGCGCGCGCGGATCGAGAAGTCCTCCTCGCGCATCGCGGCCAGCAGGTTCGAGACGGTCTGGAGCGGCCGCACCACGCGCTCGCGCAGCGCCTGCGTGAACAGGATCCAGGAGAGCAGCACGACCACCATCAGGGTCCATCGCAGCTTGGAGCTGTAGTCGCCGACCCACAGCAGGCCTATCGCCACGGCCACGGCCGGAAGCGCCGCGGCGGCCGCCAGGAGGAGGACCCGACGCTCGTGCGTCAGCCGGCTGGCGGCGGCCACGCTAGGGCCCGTACTTCTCGAGCCTGCGGTACAGCGCGCTGCGCGAGAGGCCCAGCGCGCGGGCGGCCTGGCTGACGTTGCCGCCGAAGCGGTCCATCGCCTTGCGCACGAGGAGGCCCTCGACCTCTTCGAGGGAGAGATCCTCCAGGCGGGGACGCTCGCCTCCGCGGCGCAGGCCCAGATCCGACGGGCGAATCCGGTCGGCCGCGGCCATGAGGACGGCCCGCTCGACCGCGTGGTCGAGCTCGCGGACGTTTCCGGGCCACGGATGCGCCATCAGCGTATCGAGCGCGCCGCCGTCGAATCCCACGAAGTGCTTGCCGTAGCGGCGCGCGTGGGCGTCCAGGAACTGGCGGGCGAGGAGGGGAATGTCCTCGGGACGCTCGCGCAGGGGAGGGACCCGGATCTCGATCGTGTTCAGCCGGAAGAGGAGGTCCTGGCGGAAACGGCCCGCCGCGACCGCGGCGTGGAGGTCCACGTTGGTCGCGGAGAGGATGCGCACGTCGGCGCGCACCGTGCGCGAGGATCCGACGCGCTCGAACTCTCCGGTCTCGAGGACCCGCAGGAGCTTTCCCTGCTGGGCGGGCGGGACGTTGCCGATCTCGTCGAGGAAGAGCGTTCCGCCCTCGGCCAGCTCGAAGCGCCCGACGCGATCCGCGCGGGCGTCCGTGAAGGCTCCGCGCACGTGGCCGAACAGCTCGCTCTCGAAGACGCCCTCGGAGATTCCGCCGGCGTTGAGCGTGACGAAGGGCTTTCCGGACCGGCGAGAGACCGCATGCAGGGCGCGCGCGACGACCCCCTTGCCGCTCCCGTTCTCGCCCTCGATGAGCACGTTGGCGTCGGAGGGGCCGACGCGCGCGATGACCTCAAGGACGGGGCCCATCGCCGGGGACGCCGCGATCATGGAGGGCTCGCTCTCGTGGCGCAGCAGGCGGTTTTCGGCCTCGAGGCGCTGGCCCTGCTTGAGGGCGCGGCCCAGCGCGATCTGGGTGCGCAGCGTGGTCAGGAGACGCGTGTTGTCCCACGGCTTCTGCACGAAGTCGCGCGCCCCGCGGCGCATCGCCTCGACGGCGACGTCCACCGTCCCCCACGCGGTCATGACCAGGACCGGCAGGCTGGAGTCGACCTCGCGAACGCGCGCCAGGAGATCGAGTCCCTCCTGGCCCGACGTCGTGTCGCGCGTGTAGTTCAGGTCGATCAGGACGGCGTCGTAGTCCCGGGCCTCGAGCGCGGCCAGAACCCCGGCCGGCGAGGACGAGGTCTCGCACTCCAGCCCCTCGCCTTTCAGCAGGAGCCGCAGCGCCTCCAGGACGTCGCGCTGGTCGTCTCCAATGAGGACGCGGGGCGCTCGCGTCATGATCCGTGCGAGGCCGATGCCGAGGATTGGCGGGCGGCGAAGGAGCCGGGGAGAATCGTCCGATCGAGCCGCCGCACGGCGTCCGTCGCCGCTAGCGCGGCTGGAAGTCCAGCGCCGCGGAATTCATGCAATAGCGTAGGCCCGTGGGCTCCGGGCCATCGTCGAAGACGTGGCCCAGGTGGGAGCCGCAGCGCCGGCACAAGATCTCCGTGCGCGAGGAGAAGAAGCTGCGGTCCTCCTCCGTCTTCACGCTCGCCTCGGAGATCGGCGTCCAGAAGCTCGGCCAGCCCGTGCCCGATTCGAACTTGGACCCGGAGTCGAAGAGCGGATGGGCGCACGCGCCGCAGACGTAGGTTCCCTCGTCGTGATGGTTCCAGAACTTCCCCGTGAACGCCCGTTCGGTCCCCTTCTGGCGCAGGATTCGATAGCGCTCGGGAGTCAGCGACGAGCGCCATTCCTCGTCGGTCTTCTCGACGCGATCGACTCGGTCGGATCGGTCGGTCCGGGCGTCGTCCACCGGGGCGAATCTACCACCGGAGCCGGGGGGATTCATGCCGGAGCCGGTGGGATTCAAAGACTACCGGTCGACCCCGCCCGAGAAGTTCATGCTCTCTCCTTCCTCAGTCGCTCCGGAGAGCCTCCAGGGGGTCGATCCGAGAGGCGCCGGGCGGGGACGTACCCGGCCAGAAGCGCAACGGCGGCCATCAACCCGAGTCCCACGGCGAAGATCGACGGGTCGGAGGCGCGCACGCCGAACAGGATCCCGTTCGCGGGCGGGGTAGGGGAGCGGCCGCAGCAGGACCGCGTCCATCACGCTGAAAATCGCCGTGTTTGCGCCGATTCCGAGCGCGAGCGTTCCGATCGCCGCGGCGGCGAAGCCCGGGCTCTGCCGCAGGGTGCGCAGGGCGTAACGAAGGTCGTGCCAGAGAAGGGTCATCGGGAGCTCTCCATCAGTCGTTGCGCAGGGCGGTCATCGGATCGATTCGCGTGGCCCGCCGCGCCGGCAGATAGGTCGCCAACGCCGCGGCGGCCGCGAGCACCAGGACCACGGCCAGGAACGTGAGGGGGTCTCGCGGGCCCACTCCCCTCAGCGCCGCGCCGAGGAGCCGAGTCGCCGCCAGAGCGGCAAGGACGCCGACGCCGAGCCCCGTACCGATCGGTACCAGGCTATGCCGCACGGTGACGAGGAAGATGTCTCGCGGCGTCGCGCCCAGGGCGATTCGGACGCCGAACTCGGCGGTGCGCTGGGCCACGAAAAACGCGATGATGCCGTAGATCCCGACGGCGGCCAGCAACAGGCCGATGCCGCCCAAAGTCACCAGCAGCAGCGTGTGGAATCGCTCCTCGCTCGAGGACCCGCGCAGCCGCCCCTCCATCGTCTGGATGTCGTAAAGGGGAATGCCGGGCGCGGCGTTTCGAACCGCCTCGCGGACGGCTGCGGTCAGAGTGTCCGCGCGCCCGTCGGCCGCTCGGGCGGTCAGGGTGACCGTGCGCTGAAACCAGTCCCACGACTCGAGCGGCTCCTGGCCGATCGGGAGATAGAACGCCGGATAGGCTTCTTGCCCTACTCCCCGGGACCGCACGTCGCCCGCGATCCCGATGACCGTCTTCCACCTCGGGTCTTCGGGCGAACCCTCGCAGCAGGCCACGCGGCGGCCCAGGGGATCGTGCCCCGGCCAGAGTTTCTCGGCGAGCGCTCGGGAAACGATCATGCTCCTCGGGCTCCCGGCGATGTCCTGCGATCCGAAGCCGCGTCCGCGAAAGACGGGAATTCCCATTGCGCGGAAGTAGTGGGACGTCACCACGTGGAGGCGTGCGTCGACGGCTTTCGTCACGTCGATCGAGGCGGCCTCGGCGATCAGGCCGTTCGAGTTGCCGGTCGAGCCGAGGGGGATCTGCGTGGTCACGGCGGCCGATGCGACGTTCGGCAAGCGCTCGAGACGCTGGACGATGTCCTCGAGAGTCCGCTTCGTCACCAGGGAATCCCCCTGCGTCATTCGCGGCAGGGTGATCGAGGCCGTGAGAACTCCGGAGGCGCGGAAGCCGGGCGGAACGCGCTGCAGGTGGATGGCCGTGCGAATGAGAAGTCCCGCGCCCACGAGCAGGGTCAGAGCCACTGCGATCTGACCGGCCACGAGCGCGGTTCGAACTCGATCTCGGCGCCCGCCCTGGCGCGATCCGCGCCCTCCCTGCCGCAGCGCCGTTTGCAGATCGCCGCGCGCCATGCGAGCGAGGGGCAAGAGGCCAAACAACAGGCTGCTCGCGATCGCGAGCAAGAGGGCGAAGGCCAGGGCCCCACCGTCGATCGCGGCCTGCTCGATGCGGGGCACGCCGCTCGGTCCCAGGGACACCAGCGCGCCCAGGGCGCCCGCGGCAACGAGCGCTCCGAGGGCGCCTCCCGCGAGACCGAGGACGAGGCACTCCGCCAGCAGCTGGCGGGCGATGCGTCCGCGGGACGCCCCCAACGCGGCTCGAATCGCGATCTCCCGCGACCGCCCGGCGCTGCGAGCGAGGAGCATGTTCGACACGTTCGTGCAGGCGATGAGCAACACCAGACCGACGGCCCCGAAGAGGATCCACAGACGTTCTCGATAGTTCTGGACGAGCACGTCCCGGAGAGGATCGACGCGAAAGCCGCGCCCGGCGTCGTCCTTGGGGAACCGGCGCTCCAGTCCGCGCATGATCTCGGAGGCGTCCTGTCGGACCGCCGCCAGGTCGATTCCGGCCTTCCGCAGCCCGTAGACCGAGAGGTCGTGATCGTCGTGGCTGGCCAGGACAGAGGCCGGCAGCGCGGCGGGCACCCACAACTCTTCGTTGCCCCGCGTGTAGTCGAAAGCGGCGGGCATGATGCCGACGACCGTGTGGAGCTGGCCGTCGAGGAGAACACTCCGGCCCACGACGTTTGGATCGCTCGCCAAGCGCGCCGTCCAGAGGCGGTGGCTGAGCACGACGACCGGTGGAGCGCCCGTACGATCCTCCTGGGGCAGGAACACGCGTCCCCGCTCGGGTGGGACGCCGAAGACGCCGAAGAAGTCCTCCGTCACGCGTGCCCCGGCGACGCGCTCGGGCTCTCGGTCGTGGGAAAGATTGAAGCTGGAGTAGCGGACCGCCGCGAGCCGCTCGAAGGTGCGATTGGCCAGGCGGAGTTCGGCGAAATTTCCCGCGGAAACGTCTCCCTGGAAGCCCTTCCAGGACTCGCTGACGAAGAGGACGCGGCTCGGGTCGCGAAACGGGAGCGGTCTCAAGAGCACGGCGTGGACGAGACTGAAGATGGCCGTGTTGGCACCGATCCCGAGCCCCAGCGTCAGCACCACGAGTGCCGAGAACGCGGGACTCTTCCGGAGCATGCGGACGGCGTAGCGAAGATCGCGAAGCCAGGACGTCATCGGATTCCTCTCAGTCGGTCTCGACCCAGCCGTCGCGCAGGCGCACGATGCGGTTGCCGTAGGTGGCGTTCTCCTCCGAGTGCGTGACCTGGATGATCGTCATGCCTTCGAAGTTGAGCTTCTGAAAGAGCCGCATGATTTCGCGGCCCTGGTCCGAGTGGAGGTTGCCCGTGGGCTCGTCCGCCAAAAGCAGCCTGGGCTTCGCGATCAGGGCGCGGGCGACGCCCACGAGCTGCTGCTGGCCGCCCGAGAGCTGACTCGGGAACAGGTCCTTTTTGCCGACAATCTGGAAGCGGTCGAGCGTGTCGGCCACGATGGCGGCCCGCTCCGCGCCCTTCACGTTCCGGTAGGAGAGGGGGATGTCCAGGTTCTCGGCGACCGTCAGGTTGTCGAGCAGGTGGTACTGCTGGAAGACGAAGCCCACGTACTTCTTGTTGAGCTCGATGCGGTCCCTCGGCTTCAGGCGATGGACGTCGTGCTCGAGCAGGCGGTACTCGCCGGCCCAGTCGTGGTCCAGCATCCCGAGGATCGACAGGAGGGTGGACTTGCCCGCGCCGGACGGGCCCATGATGGTCACGAACTCTCCCGGCGCGATCGCGAGCTCGATTCGGCGCAGCACGAAGGACTGGCCGGCGCGGGTCGAGAAGCTCTTTTCGAGGTTCTTGAGCTGGATCATCGTTTGCCTCGGTCGCGCAGGACAGTGTTTGGATCGACGCGCAGTGCGTTGCGCGCCGGGAAGACGCAGGCGGCGAGAACGACTGCGGCCACCAGCAACGGGCTCAACCGGGCGAGGACGCTCGCGCCCTCGTGATTGCCACGGCTCAGCCAGCCGTGATCGGCCCCGTGGAGGCCCATCGGCCGGTAGAGATCGCCGTGCTGGGGGAAGAACGCAAAGCCGCGCGGCAGGACCCCGACGATCGTGTGGGGCTGGGCGTTGAGCCGGAGCCTGGTGCCGATCACGGAGCGGTCGCCTCCGAAGCGCGTGCGCCAGAGCTCGTCGCTCAGGACGACGGTAGGCGCGGCGCCGGGCCGGTCATCGGCGTCGGTGAACCCGCGGCCGAGCGTGGGCCTCGCGCCGAGGAGGGGAAAGAACGGGGCGGAGACCTCCCCCGTCCGCAGGAGCTCGGGCTCCCGCGTGCCGCTGACGGTCGTCTGCGTGAGCCGGTACGCCGCCGGATAGGGGAGCCGGCGCAGGAGCACGGCGTGCACCACGCTGAAGATCACCGTGTTGGCGCCGATCCCCAGGGTGATCGTCGCGACCGCGACGGCTGCGAAGACGGGAGCCTTCCAGAGGGTCCGCAGCGCGTAGCGCAGGTCCTGGATCAGAGTTCGCATCGCTCACTCCCCCCGCAGGGCATTCAGCGGGTCCATCCGGGCCGCCCGGCGCGCCGGGATCCAGCACGCGAGGAGCGCCACGGCCATGAGGATCAGGACGACCGCCGCGTAAGTCGCGAGGTCGGTCGGGGGAATCTCGAACAGGAGTCCCCGCATGACGCGCGTCAGGGCGAGCGCGGCCGGAAGCCCGATCGCGAGCCCGGCGATCGCGAGGCGGAATCCGTCGCGCAACACGAGCTCGCGCACCCGCCGCGCGTCGGCGCCGAGGGCCATCCGGATGCCGATCTCCCGAGTGCGCTGGGCCACCGAGTACGCGATGACGCTGTAGACGCCGACGGCGGACAGAAGGACCGCGGCGCACGCGAAGACGAGGAGCAGCAGCATCGTGAACCGCGGTCCCGCGATCGAGCGCGAGACGACCGAGTCCATCGTCTCCAGATCCGCGACTGGAAGGGACGGGTCGAGCGAGCGGATCTCGCGGCGGACGGCCGAGACGAGGGCGGGGCCCGTGTCCGCGGCGCGGAGGACGACGCTGAAGATCGCGGTCGGCGCCTGTTCCAGGCTCGCGTAGAACTCGGGCACCAGGTCCTTCGAGAGCCCCTCGTCGTGGATGTCCCCGACGATTCCGACGATCTCTCCCTCGATCCTCGCGTTGCCGGATCGCGCGCCGAATCGAAGCCTCTGGCCGATCGCGTCCCCGGCCGGCCAGAACTTCGCGGCGGCACGGCGGCTCGCCAGGATCGCGGACGGCGAGCCCAAGCGATCGGAGGCCGCGAAGAGGCGGCCGGCCAGGAGCGGGATCCGAACTGTGCCGAAGTAGTCGCGGCTGGCGACGCGGAGCTGCGCGGAGGGCTCGTTCGCGGGATCGACGGGGCGGCCGTCGACGCGGAACGTGCTGTGGAAGGAGAACTGCGTCAGGGGGAGCCCGAAGGTCGCGCCCGCCGAGCGAACGCCGGGAATCCGGCGCATCTGAGCCAGCAGTTGATCGGTGAACGCCGCGAGGTGGGCGTCGTCGGGGTACCGGGATTCCGGCAGTGCGAGGTCGAAGCGGAGCACGCTGCCGGGCGCGAATCCGGGATCGACGGCCGAGAGCCGCGCCAGGCTGCGAACCAGGAGGCCGGCTCCGGCGAGGAGGAGCAGGGCGAGGCTGATCTCTCCGACGACGAGGATCCGGCGCAGCCGCACCGGGCCCGGCCGGGCGGACGCGTCCGCGCCGGCCGCCTTGAGCGAGGACATGGGGGCGCGGCGCAGGGCGCCCGCGAGGGGAGCCAGGCCGCAGACGACGGCCGCGAAAATCGTCCACGCCGCCGTGAAGAGGAGCGCTCCTCCGTCCAGGCGGATCTCCGCGAGCCGGGGGATGTCGGCGGGCCCGAATCGCACGATCGCGTCGACGGCCGATCCCGCGAGGGCGGTGCCCAGGGCCGCCCCGCCGACGGCCAGGACGACCGTCTCCGTGAGGAGCTGCCGGGCGATCCGGGAGCGACCCGCGCCGAGCGCCGTCCGGATCGCCATCTCGGGGGCGCGGTGCGCCGATCGCGTCAGGAGCAGGCTCGCCACGTTCGCGCACGCGATCAGCGTCACGAAGGCGACGGCCCCGAGGAGCATCCACAGCGATTGCCGAACGGATCCCACGAGCGACTCGCGCAGTTCCACGACAGAGGCGCGATGGCCCCGGTTGGTGTTCGGGTACTGCTGCGCGAGCCGGGAGGCCACGGCCGCGATGTCCGCGTCCGCCCGGGCGAGCGTCACGCCGGGTTTCCGCCTCGCCACGACCGAGAGGTAGTGGGCGCCGCGCTGCGTCGCGACGTCCGCACGGAACGCGAGCGGCACCCAGACGTCGGGACCGTCCTCGGGGAAGCGGAATCCGGGCGGCATGATCCCGATCACCGCGTACGGATCCCCGTCGAGCCGGACGGTCTTTCCCACGATCTGCGGGTCGCCGCCGAAGCGCCGGACCCAGACGCCGTGGCTCAGCACCGCCTCGCGATCGCTCCCCGACACCGTCTCGGCGTCCGTGAACGTTCGTCCCCGCAGCGGCACGACCGCGAGCGCCTCGAAGAAGCCGGTCGTCACCAGCGTGGCGCGGAGCCGCTCGGGCTCGCCTCCCTCCGACAGCGCGAGGTCCTGCGTGGTGTAGGCGCCCATCGCGGTGAAGCTCCGCGTCTGCGCCTTCCAGTCCAGGTAATTCGGCGGAGATGCGACCATCGTCGCGAACCCCTTCTCCGGAAGGCTCTCGCGGATCGAGACGAGTCGCTCGGGCGCCGGGAAGGGGAGGGAGCGCAGGAGCACTCCGCGCACGAGGCTGTACACGGCGGTGTTGGCGCCGATGCCCAGGGCCAGGGTGGAGACGACGGCGACGGCGAAGCCGGGGCTCTTGGACAACGAGCGCAGCGCGTAGCGGAGATCGGAGAGGAGATCGGAGAGGAGCGCCGTCATAGCTTCACTCCGACCTCAGCGCGACCATCGGGTCGACCCGCGAGGCGCTACGAGCGGGGATCCAGCAGGCGAGCAGCGCGACCGCGGCGAGCACTAGCGCGACGGCGGCGTACGTCGGTGGGTCGGTCGGCCGGACCGAGAAGAGCAGGCTCGTCAAAGCGCGGCTCGCGACGAGGGCGAGGGCGAGCCCGATTCCGACCCCGAGGGCGGTGAGGCGCGCCCCTTCAACGAGGATTTCGCGGACGACGCGGCCCGGCGCGGCGCCGAGGGCGACGCGGATGCCGATCTCCGTCGTGCGTTGTCGCACCGAGTTCCACATCACGCCATAGATCCCGACCGAGGAGAGCAGGAGCGCCAGGCCGGCGAACACCGCCAGCAGCTCGCCGTGAAAGCGCTGGCGCGCGAGCGACGTCGCCACGACCTCCGCCATCGAGCGAACCTTGTCCACGGGCATCGCGGGGTCGACCGTCCAGACCTTGGCCCGGATCAGCCGGGGCACGCCGGCGAGGCCGCGCGGGCTTCGCACGACCAGGTCCTGCCAGCGTTTCCACGACTGCAGGGACTGCGCGTACGGAATGTAGACGGCGGGCATCTCTCCGTCGGCGAGGCCGAAGTGGTTGACGTCGGCCGCCACGCCCACTATCTCGATCCAGTGCGGCTGCTCGTCGCGGGCCCAGCGGAGGCGCGCGCCGATGGGGCTCTTGCCCGGAAAGTACTCGCGCGCCATCCGCTCGTTGACGATGCCGACGAGCCGCGCGCCGGCCCGGTCGTGGGTCGTGAAGTCTCGGCCGGCCTTCAGAGGGATGCGCATCGTGTGGAAGTAGTTGCCCATGACGCTTCGGGCGTAGAGAGAGGGCTCGTCGCCGACCTTGATCGGCGGCCGGCCCTCGAGGAGGAAATCGTGGTTCAGAGCGTTCCCGCCCAGGGGAACCTCGGAGATCAGCGCCGCCTCGATCCCCGGGGTCGCGTTGAGCCCTTCGAGCAGGCGCTCCCGGAACGCCGTTTGCTCGGGGACCTCGGCATATCGGGTCTCGGCCATGTCCAGCCGCGCGGTCGAGACGTCCCGGGGGTCGAAGCCCGGCGGGACCGCCTGCAACCGCCACAGCGCCTGGAGAAGAAGCCCGGCACCGACGAGCAGGACGAGGGCGAGCGCGATTTCGGCGACCACGAGGCCCTGACGAGCGCGATGGGGCTCGGCTCCCGCGACGCCGCGCGTGCCGGTGAGGGTCTCTCCGAAGCCTTCCCGCGACGCCTTCCAGGCGGGGAGCAGGCCGAAGGTGATCCCGGTGAGAAGGGAGAGCAGGAGGGTGAAGAGGGCGACCCGACCGTCGATCCCAACGCCGGCGAGACGGGGCAGGCCCTCGGGAAGGTTCGCCAGGATCAACGCGGTCCCCCAGCCCGCGAGCAACGCTCCGAAGGCCCCTCCGATCAGGGCGAGCAGGGCGCTCTCGGTCAAGAGCTGCTGCGTCAGCCGGAATCGGCTCGCGCCGAGCGCCGTGCGAATCGCCATCTCCGAGCGGCGCGCCGCGCCCCGCGCGAGCAGCAAGTTGGCGAGGTTGGCGCACGCGATCAGGAGGACGAGGCCCACGGCGCCGGTCAGGATGCGCAAAGAGCCGCGGCTGTCGCCGACCACGCTGTCGAGCAGCGGTATGAGCTCCGAGGAGATCCCGGCGTTCTCGTCGGGGTGGAGCGCCGCCATGCGCCGACAGGCCGAGTCGAGGTCGGCGCGGGCGGCGGCGAGCGAGACGCCGGGCTTCAGGCGATAGACGCTTCGAAGGAAGTGGACCCCGCGGTACCGGGCGCCGACCGGATAGCCGATGCGCAGCGGCACGAAGACGTCCGCCTCTCGCCCGGGCAGCGCGAAGTCGGTGCGCAGGACGCCCACGACTGTGTACGGGTTGCCGGCCAGCGTGATCTTGCGTCCGACGATCCCCTCGTCGCCTCCCCACTGGCGCATCCAGAGACCGTGAGTGATCACCGCGATGCGCTCGCCGTCGTAGACATCGTCGGCGGACGTCAGGGTCCGGCCGCGGCCCGCTCGAACTCCGAGGGCCTGGAAGTAGTCCTCCGCGACGAGGCCGCCGGAGAGCTGGATCGGCTCGGGGCCGCCGGTCAGGGCGAGGGGTTGCGTGACCACGCCGCCCATGCGGTCGAACGACGTCGTGGCCGCCTTCAGGTCGAGGAGCTCGAGGAGCGACACGTTGCGGGGCATCGTGACGAGGCGGTCGGGCGCCGGATACGGCAGAGGCCGCAAGAGCACGCCGTCGACGATCGAGAAGATGGCCGTGTTGGCGCCGATCCCGAGCGCGAGCGTCGCGAGGGCGAGGGCGGTGAAGCCCGGGTTGCGAAACAGGTTGCGGAGAGCGTAGCGGGCGTCCTGGAGAAGGGTTCTCAATTCGTCCTCCCTGTGTCCCGGGCTACTCGTTCCGAATCGCGGCGATCGGGTCGATGCGGGAGGCCCACCGCGCGGGCACGTACGCGGCGGCGACGCCGCAGAGCGCCAGCAGGGTCGTGACGGCGGCGAAGGTGACGGGATCGGTCGGAGGGACGCCGTAGAGGAATCCGCCGAGCATGCGCGTGACGGCCGCGGCGAGCGCGATGCCGGCGGCGAGGCCCGCAACGAGCGGCGCGGCGCTCTGGCGCACGATCAGCCTCTGCACGTCAGAGGCCCGCGCGCCCAGAGCCATCCGGATGCCGACCTCCCGCGTCCGCTGCGCCACCGAGTAGGACACCGCGGCGTAGATCCCGACGGCCGCGAGAACGAGGGCGAACACGCCGAAGAGGCCGAGCAGCGCCGAGCCGAACCGCTGGGGCATGAGCAGCCCCGAGATCGTCTCCTGAAGCGGGCGCACCTCGAACACCGGGAGGTTCGGGTCGAGACCGGCGACCGCGCCGCGCAGCGCCGCCAGGGCGGCCCGCGCATCGCCGTCCGTGCGCACCAGGAGCGTGATCGACGAGAGCAGCGCCTCGCCCCCCAGCTGGTCGGCGTTGACGAAGACCATCGGCGCGGGCGCGTCGCTCCAGGATCGAAAGCGCGCGTCGCGGCTGACGCCGACGACCGTGCGGTCGGCTCCGTAGATGTTCATCCGGCGGCCGAGCGGGTCCTGCCCGCGCCAGAACCGGCGGGCGGCGGCCTCGTTGACGACCACGGTGCCGGGTCCCTGCGGCGCGTCGAGGGCCTTCCGGAATTCCCGGCCCCGGAGGATCGGCGTGCCGACGGTGACGAAGTAGTCGGGGCCGACCGCCTGCACGTCGACGACCTCATGGGCGGTCGCCGCCGCCGGATCTTTGCGAACGGACTCCGAGTCCCGGTCCCCGGACAGCGGCAGCGAGCCCGTCCAGCTCACCGCCCGGACGCCCGGCATGGCCGACACCCGGGCGGCGAGATCCTCCGTGAACCGCAGGGCGCGCGGCGCGTCGTACCGGGCCAGGCCCAGGTTCACCGATCCGTGAACGACGGCGGCGGGCCGGAACCCGATGTCCGTCGCGAGCGCGTTCTGGAGGCTGCGGAGCAGCAGGCCAGCGCCCGCGAGGAGGACCAGGCAGAGGGCGACCTGCGCGGTTACTAGCACGCTTCTCGCGGTCGCCCGGCGTCCGCCCTGGAGGGAGGGGTTCTTGAGCGCCGGCAGCAGGTCCGAACGCGTCCCCTGAAACGCCGGCAGCGAGCCGAACAGCAAGCCCGTCGCGACCGAGATGCCGCCCGCGAAGAGGAACACGCGGAGGTCGAGCGCGGCGCCGGAGTCCCCGAGCGCCCCCCCGCCCGGAACGGGCACGCGGGCGAGAAACGTCAGCGCCCAGGACGCGACGACGAGCCCGGCGGCGCCCCCGCAGAGCGCGAGCAGCAGGCTCTCGGTAAGCAGCTGTCGGATGAGCCGAGCGCGTCCGGCGCCGAGCGCCTGGCGGATCGCGATCTCCCGGCGCCGGGAGACGGCGCGGCCGAGAAGGAGGTTGGCCAGGTTGGCGCAGGCGATCAGCAGGACGACGAAGACGGCCCCGAGTAGAAGGCCCAGGAGGCGCGCCGGATCCGCGGCCTGGCCGGCGCCCGCCGCGGCGCGGGCCAGCGGCTGGACGTGGATCTCGCCGTTGACGTCGTCGGGAAACGTTGCCGCCTCGCGCTTGACCACGGCCTCGGCCTCGGCGCGTGCCCGAGCGAGGTCGAGACCCGGGCGCAGGCGTCCGAACAGCGACATCCAGCCCCAGGACCGGCGGTGGTAGTCGAGCCGAGCCATCGAGCCGGTGGCGACGCGCGGCCAGGTTCCGATCGGGATCCACACGTCGGGCGCGTCGCCGAAGCCGACGCCACGGAAGCCCCGGGGCGCCACGCCGACAATCCGGAAGGGAACCCCGTTCAAGACGAGATCGCTGCCCAAGGCCGACGGGGAGCCCGCGAACCGCACGGCCCAGGTCGCGTGAGACAGGACCGCGATCGGCTCGCCCGACTCCTCCTCGCGGGCCGTGAAGAAGCGACCCAGCGCGGGTCGCGTCCCGAGCACCTCGAAGTAGTTTCCGGACGCCACGACCCCCTGAATCCGATCCGCCGCACCGACGCCGGAGAGAGCGAACCAGCGATTCGCCCACGCGGCGACCCCCGAGAAGGAGGTGGTTCCCTGCCGCAGGTAAAGGTACGCGGGGTAGGAGGCGCTGCCCTCGTCGAGGGCCACGAGCTCGGCGGGACGCTCGACGCGAGGCAGCGACTGCAGCACGACCGCGTTGAAGAGACTGAACACCGCGGTGGTCAATCCGATCCCCAGCGCGAGCGTGACGACGGTCAGGCTCGTGAACCCGGGGCTTCTCAATAAGGTGCGCACCGCCCAGCGGAGATCCCGGGCGATCGTCATGCGTCGGCCCGCAGCGCGCGCTGGGGATCCATCCGTGCGGCGCGGGCCGCCGGAATCGCGCAGGCGAGCAGGGATACCGCGCCGAGCAGGGCCGTGACGGAAAGAAGCGTCGCGGGATCGCCCGCGCGGGTCTGGAAGAGGAGGCTCCTGAGGATGGGCGCGAGCGCCAGGGAAGCCAGGAGTCCCAGCGCCAGCCCCGCCCCCGCGAGCGCCATCCCCTCACGCACGATCAGGCGCCGTACGTCGGCGCGGTCCGCTCCGAGGGCCATCCGGATCCCGATCTCGCGCTGGCGCTGCGCCACGCCGTACGAGATGACGCCGTAGATGCCGAGGGCGGCGAGAAGCAGGGCGATCGCGCCGAAGGACGCGACGAGCGCGGTCAGCAGACGGGGCTTCGCCGCGGTTTCGGAAAGGACCTCGGTCATCGGAACGACGCGCGATATCGGCTGGTCGGGCTCGATGCCGCGAATGGCGCTCCGAATCCCGGCCGCCAGCGCGGTTGGGTTGCCGTCGTGGCGGACGAAGATCTTGAAGCTCGATCGAGGAAACCGGGCGATGGGCACGTACATGGCGGCCCGGGGCGCCACCTCGAGGCCGTCCTGCCGCACGTCCCCGATGACGCCGATGACTTCCAGCCGGCTCTTCTCGCCGAAAATGAGGCCCTTGCCGACCGCATTCTCCCCGGGCCAGATCTGGCGGGCGAAGGCTCGATTGACGAGGAGAACGGGAGCCCCGGCGTCCATATCCGACTGGGTGAAGTCGCGGCCCTGCACCACGGGGATTCCCAGGGCGGAGAAGTAGCCGGTGGTCACGATGATGCTTCCGCCCTCGGGCTTGATCGGCTTGCCCTCCGGCCTCCCCTCGACCCGAACTCCATATGCCTCGCCGCCGCCCTGGAGCGGCAGCGTCTTGCTGCCCCCCGCGGCGACGACGCCGGGAAGCGCGCGGATTCGCGAGAGGATGGCGTCGCGATAGGGGCCGTCCTTTTCGGCGTCGTAGATCCTGGTCGGAATGGTGATCGACAGGGTCGACACGGATTGCGTCCGCATCCCGGTGTCCACGTGGGTCAGCCGCCAGAAGCTGCGGATCAGGAGGCCGGCCCCGAAGAGGAGCGTCACGGCCAGCGCCGTCTCCGCGAGCACGAGGATCCGGCGCAGTCTCGTTCCGCCGCGGGAGCCGGATTCCGATCGTCCTCCCGTTCCTTCCATCGCGACCCGGAGATTTCCGCCGGAGGTGTGCAGAGCCGGCAGCAGGCCGAACGCGAGGCCGGTCCCGATCGAGAGCAGGAGCGCGAAGCCGAGGACGGCCGGGTCCATCCGGATCTCGGCGGCGCGAGCGATGCGACCCGCCGAGAGCGCGGCGAGTCCGTCGATCCCCCAGCGGGCCAGCAGCAGCCCGATCGCTCCGCCGAGGACGGAAAGCGTGGTGCTCTCCACGAGAAGCTGCCGCACGATCTTTCCTCGAGAGGCGCCGAGGGCCGAGCGGATCGCCACCTCGCGCCGCCGCCCGGCCGCCCGAGCGAGCAGCAGATTGGCCATGTTGACGCACGCGATCAGCAGCACGAGGCCGACCGCGCCCAGAAGAACCAGGATGGGGCCGCGGGCATCGTCCGTCAGCGCCGTCTGGAGCGAGATCAGCCGCGCGCGCTCGAACCCCGCGTTGCTGTCCGGGTACTGCGCCGCCAGGCGCGCGAAGAGCGCGTCCAGGCCGGCGCGGACCGACTCCGGTGCGGCGTGTTTCCGCAGCCGGCCGACGACGTCGAGCCAGCGGACCTCGCGGCGATGCGGAACGGCGTCCTCGCCGACGTTCGAGAGGGGCAACCACAGCTCGACCTCCGGCGCCGGGAAGTCGAAGGTGGGCGCGAGGACGCCCACGATCGTGAACGGCGTGCCGTCGACCGCGAGCACCCGGCCGATCGCGCCCGGGTCCGACCCGAAGTGGCGTCGCCAGAGCGCGGAGCTGACGACCGCGACGCGGTTGCCCCCCGGGCGATCGTCGGCGGGATCGAGGGTCCGACCCAGACGGGCGGACGTTCCCAGGGTCTCGAAAAAGGAACCCGAGACCCTGGCCGCTGGCAGATTCTCCGGCTCTCCCGCGCCCGCGACGTTGACTCCGGAGAGGTTGGGCGAGTAGGACCAGGCCGCCACTTGCTCGAGGCCGGGCAGCGCCTGAGCGAGATCCTCGTAGTCCTGCGGCGAGAAGCTCGCTCCCGGGACGGACGAGTTCTTTTGCACGTGGCCGACGCGGACGAGGCGCTCGGGGTCCCGGTAGGGCAGGGGCTTGAGCAGGACTCCGAAAGCGACGCTGAAGATCGCGACGGTCGACCCGATCGAGAGCGCCAGCGTCGCGAGAACCGTCGCCGTGAAGCCCGGGTTCTTGGCGAGCGAACGGAGGGCGAAGCGCAGGTCCTGGAGCAGCGCGCTCATCAGCTCACCCGGTATCCGCTCTCCTTGAGTTGCTCCTCGGAGTGAGCGCGCTCCTCGCCCCGCTCCTCCTCGACGACCCGCCCGTCGAACAGGTGGATCGAGCGGCCCGCGTGCTTGGCGAAGCGCTGATCGTGCGTGACCATGCAGATCGTCGCTCCCGCGCGGTGGAGCTCCTGGAGAAGGTTCATCACCGCTTCGCCGTTGACGGAGTCCAGGTTGCCGGTCGGCTCGTCGGCCAGCAGGATCAGGGGAGATCCGGCGATCGCGCGGGCGACCGCCACGCGCTGCTGCTGGCCGCCCGAGAGCTGCGAGGGGAAATGCTTCATCCGGTGCGCCATCCCGACCTTCTCGAGGGACTCCTGGACCCGCTTCTTGCGCTCGTGCGCGGGCATGCCGCGATACGTCAGCGGGAGCTCCACGTTCTCGTAGACCGAAAGGTCGCCGATCAGGTTGAAGCTCTGGAAGATGAATCCGATCTCGCGGTTGCGGATGCGCGCGCGCTCCGAGAGCGAGAGCGACTCGGCCGGTTTGCCGTTGAGCCAGTAGCGGCCCTCGGTCGGGGAATCGAGGAGCCCCAGCAGGGACAGCAGCGTCGACTTGCCGCAGCCCGATGGCCCCGCGATCGAGACGTACTCGCCGTGCGCGATCTCCAGGTGCACCCCGGAGAGCGCGTGCGTCTCGACCTCGTCGGTGAAGAACACCTTCGTGACGCCGTCGAGCTTGATGACCGGATGCCCGTTGCTGCTCATGCCTGTCTCCTCATTTCAGTCGCACTCTGTCGTAGGCGTCCCAGGCGCTCATGTCCGAGAGAATCACCTTGTCGCCCGGCTTCAATCCCTCGAGGACCTCGACCGTGTTCACGGAGCTCTTGCCCAGCCGCACCTTCACGCGCGCCGCCTCGTCGCCGTCCGGGTTGACCCGGAAGAGCCCCACCAGGCTCTTCTCCTGCCCGAATGCGGGGCGGCCCACAAAGAGGACGTCGGCGAGCCGGTCGAGCTCGATCGTCCCGTCGACCGACAGGTCCGGCCGAGCGCCAGCGGGCAGCTCGCCCTCGAGCGTGACGTCCACGGTCACGGTGCCGTTCAGCACGGCGGGGTCGATACGCGCGACCTTGCCTCCGACGATCCCGTTGCGCGTGTCGATCGACGCCGGCTGGCCGATCATCACGTCCTTGGCCTGCGTCTCGGCGATCTTGAGCTGGGCCTTCAGGCGCTTCGGCTCGGCGACTTTCGCGAGCGTGCCGCCGGGCGCCACCTGCTGGCCGACCTGCACGGGCAGCTCCTGCAGTACACCGGGGATTCCCGCGCGCACGTGCAGCGCCTCCTTCTGGGAACGCTTGAGCGCGGCGAGCGCCTTGAGCTGCTCGACCTGGGCCTCCTGGACGGCGACCTGCGCCTTCGCCGAGTCGGCCACCGTCGCCACCCTCTTCTCCTCGATCGCGTTGCGCGTCTCGAGCTCCTCCGCGCGGACCTTCGAGAGTTTGAGGGTCAGGCCAGCGACGAGCCCCTCCTTGAACAGTCCCTCGTTGGTCTCGGCCTGCAGCTGCGCCTGGTGGTAGTCGGAGCGGATCGTCGCGGCCGCTGCCTGCTGGTCCATCACGTCCCGATCGGCGTGCGCCTTCACGTTTGTCAGCTCGGCCAGCGCAGCGCGCAGCTGGGACTCGGCGTCCAGCGCCTGGCGCTCGAGCTCCGGGTTGGACATCTCGAGGAGGATCGAATCCGGAGTGACCGGCGCTCCTGGCAGGATGACGAGGCGTTCGACGCGCCCCTCCGTCGAGGCGGAGACGTAACGGATCTCCTGGGGAACCAGGGTCCCTGGTCCGCGCACCTGGCGAAGCATCGGTCCGCGCTTGACGGTATCCATCCAGAGCGTGCCCTTCTCCACCGAGGGCGCGGCCGGCTTGAGCCGGGAGAGGCCCAGCGTGATGAGAAGCACGGCCGCTCCTCCGGCGGCCGCGAGCGCGATCCGCTTCTTCCGACGCTTCTCCGACACGTCTTCGCGAACGATATCCACGGGGTTTTCAAGGGCGAGAAGCGTGCCATCGGCGTGGACGTGTAAGTCGTTGAAGGGACGCATCCGGCGGCGGGTCACCGGAAACGCGAGTGTGCGGGAGCGAGACCGGGGTGTCCGGATTCGAACGCTGAACGGGGCCGACGATAGTATCTCGCGGTGCCAAGCGATCAGCCGCGGCTGCGGGACTCGGACTCGAGGAGAGCTTCGCCCGAGTTGGGCGAGGCCTCAGGCCTCGTGGGCGCCCGGCCCGAGCCGGACTCCCTGGGCCTCACGTCCGTCCCGATGGGGAGATACGGGTCGCTCCTGCTCGGGATCCTGGTCGCGGCGGCCTGCACTCTGGCTCTCATGCAGGGTTGGCAGAAACGCTACGACATCTGGTCCGACGGGCTCTCCTACCTCGATATGGCCGATGCCTTCTCGAAGGGGGACTGGCAGACCGCCGTCAACGGCACATGGAGCCCCCTGTACCCGTTCCTGATCGGGATGGTGTTCGCGATGCTGCGTCCCACGCAGGTGATGGAGGGTCCGACGGTCCAGGTTTTGAATCTGGTGATCCTCGCGCTGGCCGCTGCGGCGTTCGCGGTCCTCGTGCGGGAGCTCGCGCTGTATGACAGCCGGCCGGCGCGAGGGGCGGCGTCGTGGAGGAAGGGCGCTCTCTGGAGAACGGCCATGGGCCTCGTCGCGGCGGTCGTCTTCACGCAGACCACGCTGAAGCAGTTCATCCGGAACGACTACGTGAGCCCGGACCTGACCGTTGCGGCCGCGTTCTTCCTGGCTACCGCACTCGTCGTCCGAATCGCGCGCCGGAAAGCGACGATGAAGACGTATGCGGCGTTGGGGGCCGTCCTCGGTTTCGGGTATCTGGCGAAGTCGATCTTCTTCCCGCTCGCGATCCTCTTTCTCGCCGCGGCATTCGGCGCCGGAGAGGCGTCCCGCGCGAAGGCGGCGCGGGGAATCGGCGTGTCCCTCGCGGTCGCCGTGCTGATCGCGGCGCCATGGGTCCTCCTCCTCTCGCGTGCGAAAGGCCGCTTCACCCTTGGCGATGCCGGGCGGCTCAACTACGCCTGGTACGTCAGCGGCGCCTCCCTCAAACCGTTGTCTCCCGCGCGTCTGCTGGAGAGCTCCCCGGACGTGTACGAGCTCGATCGCCCGCTGCCAGTCGCGTATCCGGGTTGGTATGACCCGAGCTACTGGTACGAGGGCGTGCGTCCGCGGTTCGACGCACCGAGACAGGCGGCGGTCGTCGCGAAGAACGCCCGATGGTATGCCCACGCCTTGGCCGGCGTGCCCTCGGATGGTGTCCCGGTGATGGAGGCGACGGTCGTCTGGGGACTCGCGCTGTTCCTCTTCGCGAGCGGGCGAGGATTCCGGATCCTCCGCGACGCGCGGCGCTACGTGTGGATCCTGCTGCCGACGGCGGGCGGCCTCGCTCTCTACGTGCTCATCCACCTCGAAGGCCGCTACGTGGGGGCCATGGTCGCGGTTCTCTTCCTCGTCGGGTTCGCACTGATTCGGCTCCCGGGTGCCCCGGCGCAACGATTCGTAAGGGGCGTGTTGGCCATCATCCTCCTCTCCTGGGCGTGCCGCTATGCGCTCGTGGTGTCTCAATGGGCCCGGACGCAGCGGCGATCCGATCCGAAGACCTCGACGGCGCGCGGCGATCGTTGGCCCCTCGAGGCTGCCGACGGGCTTGCCCGGCTGGGGGTTCGACGCGGCGCCCGGATCGCTTTCGTCGGCGGGGTTCCTCACTACTACTGGGCCCGGTTGGCCGGGGTCCGGATCGTCGCGGAGCTGCGCGACGGGTCCCTCGTGGAGGAAACGCCGCCCACCGACCACATCGCCCGGTATTGGCTGTCGGACCCGGCTGAGCGCCTCCGCGTCCTGAACGCGTTCCGGCGCGCTCGAGTCGAGGCCGTCGTGACCGATACGCTTCCGGACGGGGACGAAGGGTGGCAACCGCTCGGGCGGTCGGGGCTGTTCGTTCGCATGCTCGAACGCGGGTAGCTCCGCCGAGCTCAACTCCGGCCGTGGATCTTCATGTCGACGAGCTCGTCGACGGACACGTTCTTGAGTCGCCCCTGGACCCTTTTCACGTAAGCGATCGACACGCCGTGGATCCGCATGCTGACCAGGTCGTCGGCGGCGACGTGGCGATAGCCGAGGCCCTGCAAGTCGCGGATGAAGTCGGCGGTCACGCCGTGGATGCGCATGCTCACCAGGTCGTCGGCCGAGAGTTGGGAATAGCCGAGGGACCTGAGCCCGCGCACGAAATCGGGGGTGGCTCCGTGGATACCCATCGACACCAGTTCGTCGGGCGACAGATGCTCGTAACCGAGAGACCGGAATGCCCGGACGAGCTCGGGAGTCACGCCGTGAATCCGCATCGAGACCAGGTCGTCCGGAGACAGGTGATCGTAGCCGAGAGCCTGGAGCTCGCGGATGGACTCGGGCGACGCTCCATGGATGCGCATGCCGAGCAGATCGTCCAGCGGAACGTGTTTGTAGCCGAGGGCTTCGAGGTCGCGCATGAAACGGCGGCTCACGTCGTGCATCGCGAGGGAAAACAGGTCGTCTGCGGCGACGGCCCGGTAGCCCATGGACGCGAGCACCGCCACGTACTCGGGGTTCTCCGCGAAGGAGAAACGCCCCGAGCCTCCGGACTCGTTCAGCTGGCCCTCGAAGCGGATGGTCCCGGCGTCGCGGGCCAACTGGAAGGTCGCGGGCGCTTCGGCCGAGCCCGACGGACGCTGCAGGCCCTGGAAGCCCTGGACGGAGAAGTCGCTGGAGCTCGACCAGTTCCCGTGCCCGTCGGCCCGGCGCCTCAGAGTCAATTGGACCGAGCCGTCCCGCTCGAAGTCCAGAATCCAGCGTCCGGCGGTCGGGGCCGCCGGGGACGGCGCGGGGTCTCCGCGGAGCCCGAGCGAAAGAGCCAGCAGCGACGCTCCCAGAAGGGCCCCCCGGATCGAGACTCGGGACGGTTCGGCATGCGAGGCCATGACTACTCCTCGACCGTTCGGTCGGTTCGGCGTTCGTGGATGCGCCAGTCGATCAACTCGTCTTTGGTCAGTTTCCCGCCGGCTCCGTGATTTGCGGCTCGGATCCACTCCGCCGTCACCCCGTGGATCCGGAACGCCGTGACATCGTCGACCGAAAGCGACGGGTAGCCCAGGCTCTGGATTTCTCGGACGTATTCGGGGGTCGCTCCGTGGATTCGCAGGCCGACGAGACCGTCGATGGAGAGGTCCCGCACGCCGAGGTCGCGCATCGCCTGGCCGAACTCGGGCGTGGCGCCGTGGATTCGCAGGCTCACGAGGGCGTCGATCGACCGCGCCTCGAAGCCCAGCCGCTTCCACGCGGCGGCGTCGGCCGCGTCCACTCCGTGGATGCGCAGGGAAACCGCCTCGTCCGCCGAGATCGATGCGAAGCCCGCGTCCCGAAACGCCCGGACGTAGGCCGCGTCCACACCGTGGATCCGGAGCTCCGTGTACTTCTCCAGCGGAAGCTTTCCGAACACCACCGCCATTTGAGCGATGAAGTCCGGCGACACGCCGTGGACCCTCATCGCGACGAGCTCGTCGGGGGAAGCCGCGTCGTACCCCAGCGCGACGATCCCCTCGATGAACTCCGGCGTCACGCCGTGGATCCGGAACGCGATCAGCTGGTCGGGGGATAGGAGCGGGCGCGGGCTCGAAGGGGAGCCTTCGGCGGGTCCGCGCCGTCCGGTCCGATTCGCGGGCGCTACCGGCGGGTCCCCGTGGGTTGAGTCCGATTCCTCCGCTCGAGCCGCCGGGCGCGGTGTCTCGGTCGCGTTCCTCAAAGGGGGTGTCGGCCGGGCGGGCGCCGGCACCCGCGCCGCCACTCCCAGGACAAGCAGGCCGCCCAGTGCGATGGCGGCGCCCAGCCACCGCGGAGAGGGATTCCCGCCGCTCGTTCCGTCCGGGCCGAGCCGCGTGATGCGCCTCCACAGGAACCCGCCGTCCGCGGCCACCGCGAGCCGCGGCGCGAGGCTGCGGCGCTCGGCCAGATCCACCAGGGCGCGCGCATAGGCCTCCGGGTCGCCGGTCGCCGCCACGGCGAGATCGTCGCAGACGTTTTCCCGCTCGATTCGGACGCGGGAGGACACCCACCACACGGCCGGGTGGTAGAAGAGCACCGTCTCGGCCAGCGCCTGGAAGAGCGTGACGAGGCAGTCGCCGCGGCGGATGTGCGCGAGCTCGTGTGCCAGCAGCGCGTCGAGCTGGTCGGAGGCGATACCGGTGAGTGTTCCCAGGGGCAGGAGAATCAGCGGTCGCAGGATTCCCATGGCGGTCGGGACCGAAACGAGGGCGGATTCGAGGAGCCGAACCGGGCGTCGGACTCGGAGCCTCGAGGCGAGCGCGGAGAGGCGCTGCTCGAATCGTTCCTCGGGCCTCCGGGTCAGCCGGATGCGCAGCCTCCGTGCGGCGAGACATCCGCCCAGGAATCGAACCGAGAGGAAGGAAACGCCGGCGAGCCATGCCAGGACGATCCCGGGGGCGAGACTCCCGGCCGAGAGGAGCCGCGCCGGGGCGGACGCGGGATCCGCTCCGGCCCTCTCCGGGGCCGCGGCGGAGGCGGGGACCTCGGCCGACGCCGCCGAGGGGGCGGCGGAGATCGGACCCAGGCGCCACGCGGTGACGAGCGGCAGCGCCAGCATCACGGCCAGGGCGGAGCACGCCGCGAGGTAACGGGCGCGCGCGGAACGATGCCCCAGGGCGGCATTTGCGGCCCCGAGGAGGAGGGCGACCAGCGCGCCCTGCCAGAGGAAGTGGACCAGCGCCAGCGCCGTCGTACGGAGGAGAGGCTGGCCCAGGGCGTCCGCGACCTGCTTCATTTCGACTTCCCTTCCCACTCGTCGAGGTATTGCCGGATCCGCGAGATCTCCTCGGCGGTGGTTCTCCGGGAGCTCAGGGCCTGCTGGACCAGTCGGGCAGCGGACCCCCCGAAGGCGCGGTCGACGAGGTCTCCGATTAAGAGCCGTTGGGTCTGCTCGGCGGGGATCCGGGCGGAATAGACGTGGGCGCGCTCGCTCTCGTCCCGCCGCACGAGGCCCTTGTCGGCCATGATCTGCAGCAGCTTCAAGACGGTCGTGTATCCGAGGTCGCGCCCGTGCGCCAGCCGCCCGTGGACCTCCCGCACCGTGCCCGAGCCGAGCTCCCAGAGCACGCCCAGGATCTCGAGCTCCGCCGCCGTCGGTCGCCGGGATTGCTTTCGGCCCACTTCGCCTCCCCGTGTGGATACGAGGAAGTTAGTACGAAGTTTTTCGTATAAGCAAGAAAATCTCGAGAGGGAAAGCGGGCCGCTCGCTGCGACCGGAGGAACCCCTAGTCGCGCCACCAGGCGCGGTCTTGCTCGCGCGGGGCGTTGGCGGCCGCGTGCTGCGCCATGGACCGGAATCGCTCGGTCAGGGAGGAGGGGCCGGTCCAGCAGTGCGGCTGGCGCGGGCCGTAGACGACGGACCCCCCCCAGGGGGGAGCGGCCGTCGTCTTGAGGAAGTCCTCCATCTTGTAGACGGCGTTGTTGAGGTAGTAGGTGTCCATGTCTCCGGTCCAGAGGTGGATCTTGCCGGCGAGCCTGGGCCCGATCTCCTTCCAGTGGCGCTGGAGGTAGGCGTTCAAGTCGGTGTGGTCCTTCCAGTAGGCAGCGACGCTGTGGTCGATCGCGCCCGTCGCGGGGTCGAAGATCGGCCGGAAGTAGCCGTCCTCCGCGGCCGGCCCGTACACCGCCTGCCAGCAGTCCCAGTCCTCTCCGGAGCGGCCGTGATTGCCCATGACCCGCTCGTACTTGAGCTGCTGCCGCATCGTCGAGAGAACGAGGCCGTCGGGAGCGCGCTCCCCGGGGATCGGGACCGCGAGCCAGCCGTCCTTGCGCTCCCAGGCGTTGTCCCAGTCGTAGACGTTGACCATCTCGAAGTAGTGGAAGTCCACCGGATCGGGGCAGTAGGAGAAGGTGCCCCCGAAGTAGTCCGGGTTGAAGATCTGGAGCGCCAGCGACTCCCATCCCCCCGTCGATCCCCCCGAGAGGATCCTCGCCCAGGGCTCGCGGATCGCGCGAAAGTGCGACTCGATGTACGGAATCAGCTCCTCCGTGATCGCGCGCCCGTAGGGGCCCATGTTGGGGGAGTCGATGGCGTACGAGTCGTCGTAGTAGGGCGTCGGATGCTGGAACGTGACGTACAGCATGCGGGGAAAGTGGTCCGACTTCCAGGCACTCTCGAATTCCTCCCGCTGATGGGCCCGTTCCTTCTCGCGCGGGGTCGCCTCGGGTCCCCGGGGTTCGACGCGCTCGCCGAACCCGCCGGGCGCCGTTGTCGAGAAGTGACCCTGCTCGTACTGGACGGGATAGGACGTGGACTCGCGGTCGTAGTTCCACGGAAGGAGGACGGTCGCGCCGATCCAGATCGGCCGGCCCCAGAACTTCGACAGAAGCGGGCTCTCGAAGCGTACGCGCTTGACGTATTCCGTGTCCCCGGGGACCTCGATGGGCGGAATCTTCCGATCGAGGCTCAGCCGCACCGTGCCTCCCGCGCGCGGGTCCAGGTGGATCTTTCGGGGCTCGCTGTAGAGGTTGCCCGGGGAAACGGGAAAGTCCTGCCCCTCCCACTGGTCCATGTGCAGCTTCACCGTGTGGCCGTCCCCTCGGTGGAAGAGCGTGTAGACATTCAGGACTCCCTGCACGAAGTAGTCGCCGGCCGGGAGGTCGGACAGCCGGTCGAGCGGGTAACCCTCGGTCCGCTGATCGATGACGGCCCTCTGTCCCGGGGCGAAAGCCTGAACGTCTTCGCCGAAGAAGGGAACGGAGCGGTACTGGCCGCCGGTCTTCCCGAACTGGCGCCGCGGCTCGGTTTTTCCCTCGCGGGTGATCACGACGAAGACGCGGCCGTCGACGGGCTCGGAGCGAACCGACGCGGGGAAGCTCAGCTCGAATCGAAGCCCCGTACCCCCTTCAGCGGCGGCCGCGACGGCCGCCAGCAGAGTCAGGGCGCCGGTGCACCAGAGGCGAGGGCGGGCCGACATGGGAGCCTCCTTGGATCGAATTTTCCCGACTCTATCCGTCCCGCCGCCGGATTGACAAGGCGCGGGCGGTGAGCGTATGAGGGTGCCAGATATCCATGACGGCGAAAGCCAACGACCTCGTACCCGACCGGGGTGTCCGTAGCGAAGGAGGTCCCATGCGGCTCCGTTCTCCGTTCTGCCTCTCGGCGTTTCTCGGTCTGATCGTCTCCGTGCTCGCCCTAGCCCAGACGACGGGAGAAATCCGCGGCGCCGTTTCTGACGCGAACGGAGCGCCGTTGCCCGGGGTCACCGTCGAGGTCTTCTCGCCGTCCCTCCAGGGAACGCGGACCACGGTGACCGGCGCCGGGGGCGCGTTTCAGGTCCCCGCGCTCGCGCCGGGCGCCTACCGGGTCGTCTTCTCCATCTCGGGCTTCGCGAAGGAGGAGCGGCAGGCCCAGGTAAAGCTCGACGGGACAGCCTCCCTGAGCGTGACGCTCCAGGTCTCGGCCGCGGAGCGGGTCACGGTTTCGGGCGAGGCGCCCGTCGTCGACGTCAACACCACGACCGGCGGCTCCAACTACGGCGCCGCGACGATCACCCGGCTACCCGTCGGCCGCAACTACACGGAGATCGTCAAGTCGAACCCCGGGGTTTCGCCGGATCGCGCGGACCGGCAGGGGCGCTCCACCGCGCTGACGGTTTACGGCTCGACCTCCGCGGAGAACAGCTTCATCGTCGACGGCGTCGACACGACCAACGTCATCCGGGGAATGCAGGGGAAGGTCATCAACAACGAGTTCATCCAGGAAGTCGAGGTCAAGACGGACAGCTACCGCGCCGAGTACGGCAACGCGACGGGCGGCATCATCAACGTCATCACGAAGTCGGGCGGGAACGAGTACCACGGCGACGCCTTCGGCCGCTACAACAGCGCGGCGCTGCGCAGCGACGAGAAGTTCACCTCCCACGACTCCGACACCTTCACGGGCACGCTGACGCCCGGCGAGACGAAGTGGGATTACGGCGCGGACCTCGGCGGTTACGTCCTCAAGGACCGGGTCTGGTTCTTCGGGGCGTACAACCGCGTCACCGACAACCAGACGATCTCGCCTCCCCGCGGCCCGGTCGCGGGCCAGGAGTTTCCCCTCGACAGCCGAAGCGATCTCTGGTCGGCGAAGCTAACCTTGAACCTCGCGACCGGAGCGACGCTGGTCGGGACGGTCTTCGCCGATCCCACGACCGAGGACGGAGCGGTCCGCAGGCCCAACTCCGCCGACGATCCCGGCTCGTATCTCGGGCACCGCGACATCGGCGGGACCGACTACGGCGCCCGGTCCTCCCTCCTCTTCGGCTCGATTGGCCTCCTGACCCTGCAGGCCTCCCGACACAACGATCGCTTCCTGTTGACGGGCACCGCGGCGGGCCAGGCGATCCAGTTCACCGACGAGACCGTGGCGCCGCCGTTTCCCATCAGCGGGGGCCTCGGACGGATCAACGGCTATCAGGATTCCAATCGGAGCCACCGGAACCAGTTCCAGGCGGATTTCGTCGGGTATCTCCGCAACCACGAGGTGAAGGTGGGCGGCGCCTTCGTGCAGCGCGCCACCGAGGCGACCGACATCTTCTCCGGCGGCCAGCAGGTGTCCAAGCGCATCGACGAAGACACCGGGCAGATCTACTACGCGCACACGTTCTTCGGCACGCGGCTGGGCGGCGGAGAGGCGGTGCCGGTGCCGTTCAACGACGTCAAGCTGCACAGCAACGACTACTCGGCCTTCGTCCAGGACTCCTGGAAGGTGCTGAGCAACCTGACGGTCGATGCGGGCCTTCGGTTCGATCGGACCGACATCAAGGGCTTCGATCAGAAGGTCGTCTCCCGGCTGACCAACGAGTGGCAGCCCCGCGTCGGCCTGATCTGGGATCCGTGGGGCGGTGGCAGCGCGAAGGTCTACGCGTTCTACGGGCGCTTCTACTACGCCATCCCGACGGACATCAACGTGCGCGACTTCGGAAGCGAGCTCTTCGTCACCACCTACAACTTCGACCCGCTCGCGACACAACACGATCCGACGGCGCCCAACCACCCCCGGCCCGATCAGCAGGGAGGAGCGTTCAACGAGCCGATCGATCCGAACATCAAGGGCATGTACCAGGACGAGTACACGATCGGCGTCGAGAAGGCACTCAGCCCGACGTTCTCGGTGGAGTTGAAGGGCATGTATCGCCGGCTCGGCCGGGCGATCGACGACCGGTGCGACCTCAATTACAGCGCGCCCGTCAACCTCGGCAACTCCTGCGCGAATATCAATCCCGGCGGCACGGGCCTCTGGTCGTCCGGAAACTTTCCCTGGTACGACGGCTACAGCCTGGGCGGTTTCCACGACGCGCCGGCGCCGCAGTCTCCAGCCGCGAAGCGCGTGTACCGCGCGATCCAGATCGCGGCCCGCAAGACGATCGCGCAGCAGCTCTGGCTCCAGGCGTCGTACGTCTACTCCGCCATCCGCGGGAACTACGACGGTGCCGTGCACGAGAGCACGGGCCAGACGGATCCCGGCTTGAACGAGGACTTCGACTATCCCGCCACGTACCACAACGCCTACGGCCGGCTCTTCCTCGACCGGCCGCACCAGTTCCGCCTCGACACGGCGTACACGACGTCGTTCGGCCTGCACGCCGGGCTGCAGGTCTACATCCGCAGCGGGGTCCCGCTCGATAAGCTCCGGGCGGACTGGCCCGACTATCTGGGCTCGGACCTCTACATGGTCCCCCGCGGGTCCGCGGGCCGGACTGCGACCGAGTACGAGGCGAACCTCTCCATCGGGTACTCGATGATCGTGGGTCCGGTCACGATTCTGCCGGAGCTCTACGTGTACAACCTGCTCAACCGCCAGACCGAGACGTATCGAAACATCCAGTTCATCACCGGCCCCGAGGGCGACCCGAATCAGTTCAATCCGGACTACCGAAAGGTCGTCGCCCGGACGCCGCCACGGCAGTTCGTCTTCGCGCTCAAGGCATCGTTCTAATGGGAGACTGCGACGGTTACCAAATAAACTAAGGCATTTAGCGATGTCTGCCTTATTTATTCTGGAAGCACCGTCCTATGAACCGGGAGTTGGAAGGCCACCGGGATCACGTGGGGACCGCTCCGCAGCCCTCGCACATAGTCGAGGTCGACGGATCTCAGGGGACTCTCGGGCCGCGATGAGGCCACAAATCGCTCCACGAGGTAGCTATCGAAGACCTCGCTCGGGTGGAACCCGTCGAGCATGTAGGCGTCGGCGAGGCCGAAGTCCCCGGGACTCGTCACCGGAAGGCAAACGATTCCTCTCTCCCGGATGAGGGCGGGCAAGCGGTCGCGGTAGTCGATCCACCATCCGGGCCGCAGCGCGTTCAGCGCGGCGAGCACCTCGGAGGAGAAGGGCGGCTGATAGGTAAGCACCTCCACACCGGCCTCACGAAGGCGGACGAGCGCGGCCACGAATGCCCTCATCCGCTCGGGGTCCAGTGAGGCGGCCGGCGAGAACTGATTCGTTGAGTGCCGCACGCGATCGACGACGGGAGGCTCCTCGCGATCCCGATACGCCGGCTTGCGCAGGTAGTCGAGCACGACCGCGGTGGTGAGATGGCTCCCGTCCCGCCTCTCCCCGTCGCCGTAGCGTAGTGCCGCCAGGCCGAACGCAGGATACCCGTACGCCGGAGACCGGGTCATCCGTCCCGCGGCCGCCGCCCACCAGGGAAAGTCCCTCGCCCGGAGGACGGAGCGAGCCGCCTGGACATGCTCGCCGAAACGAAGGGCCGCGTCCCGAGATTCGCCCTCGTTAACCCACGATCGGCGGTCGGCGGCCGGCTTGAGCCACCAGGGGTCGATTCCGAGCACGAGGACCCGAGGAGCCGGAAGCGCTCCGGAGACGACCGCCGCCGCATACGCGGTCACGTCCTCGGCGGTCTGGATGAGCCCTCCGGCGTTGTAGAACGCTCTCTCGTTCGGATGAAACAGGAAGTCTCGAAACTGCATGACCCGAGAGCTCCCGAGAACCACGATCGAGGGCGACCGGCGGCGGAGGTTCGCGGTCTTGTAGAGGTTGTACTGCTGAGACAGGATCTGGCGCCCGTAGACCGCGTCGGGCAGGGCCGACTGACGAGCCACGACCCGGGCGATGGGCCAGCTCTCACCCGTGCGGAAAAGGGCGGTCTCGAACAGGAATCCGCCGGCGAGCAACGGCGATGCGAAGACGACCACGCGAAGCGCGAGCCGTGCCGCCCTGGAACGGTCAGAATTGGAAATAGATGAACGGAACATTGCCGGTGTCTCCGAACCAGAAAATGAGCGCCGCGATCGCGTAATAGGCGAGCCACCGAACCGGAAGCGAAAAACCGGCGACCGCCAACCCATGAGGCTTATCTCGCTGCAACCACTCCACTCCGAGGAACAGCATCGTCGACAGGAGGGACAGGGCGTATTCGCGGGGTGGGTCGACCGCCCAGGGTCGCGTGGCGGCGACTCCGAGAAACTTCAGGGCGTGCGGCAGGGAATCGGCCCGAAAGAAAACCCAGGCGAGGAGGGTGAGCGAGAACGTCCGGGCCATCCGAAGCGCGTCCCTTGCCGACGGGAGCAGTCTCCCCTCCGCCACGGCGTGCCCGTAACGATGCTGTCCGCCCGCGAGCATGATCGGGGCGTAGTACAGGCCGTTGAGCAGTCCCCAGACGACGAACGTCCAGTTCGCGCCGTGCCAGAGCCCACTGATGGCGAACGTGAGGATGACGTTCCGGAGGGCGAGCCATCGGGTGCCGCGGTTCCCGCCGAGCGGAATGTAGACGTAGTCCCGGAACCAGGTCGACAGCGTGATGTGCCAGCGGTGCCAGAATTCCGCCATGTCCCGGGAGAAGTAGGGATAGGCGAAGTTGCGCGTGAGTTGGAACCCGAAGAGCCGGGCGGTCCCGATCGCGATGTCCGTGTAACCCGAGAAGTCGCAATAGATCTGGATCGCGAAGAAGTAAGTCCCGATCAACAGGTCGATTCCGCCCAGGGTCGAGAAGTGCCTGAAGACGTGGTCGACGTGCACGCCGAGGCGGTCGGCGATGACGACCTTCTTGAACAGGCCCCACAGCATCTGTCGCAGCCCGTCCTTCGCCTGCTCGACGTCGAAGGAACGCCTTCGCAGGACCTGGGGCAGGAGGTCGGCCGCCCTCTCGATGGGTCCGGCGACGAGTTGCGGAAAGAAGCTGTGAAAGGTCAGGAAGGCGAGCAGGTCGTGCGTGGGGCGGAGCCGCTTGCGATAGATGTCGATCGTGTAGCTCAGGGACTGGAACGTGTAGAAGCTGACGCCGACCGGCAGGATGATCCGCAGGACTGGGACGCTCGGATGCAGGCCGAAGAGCTGAAGCAGTCGGGCGAACGATTCGACGAAGAACCCGAAGTATTTGAAGAAACAGAGAACCCCGAGGTTCGCGACCAAGCTGACGATGAGAACGAACCGGCGCCCTCGAGGCCGTTCCTCGCGCTCGAGCCAGAGTCCCGTGAGGTAGTCCACGACGCAGTTGACGAAGAGAAGGAGCAGGAAGCGGTAATCCCACCACCCGTAGAAGACGTAGTTTGCGACCAGGAGCAGGAGGTTTTGATATCGCAGGGGACGGTTCTGCAGGGCCCAGTAGATGGCGTAGACGGTCGGCAGGAACAACGCGTACGCGAGGGAGTTGAAGAGCATGCCGGCGCTCGACTAACGCGACCATCCCGCGATCGGGGGTCGTGCGAACGGGATTCCCGGGCTCATTTCCCCCGCTCGGAACGGAGGGTCGCCGCCTTCACGGTGTTCTGAAGCAGCATCGCCACGGTGAGCGGCCCGACGCCTCCGGGAACCGGCGAGATCCCGCCGGCCACCGCGGCGACGTCGTCGAAGTCCACGTCGCCGACCACCGCGCTGCCCTTCCTCGCGAGGGCCTCCTGGAGCCGCCCGGATCGCCGGAGCCCCGGAGGCGCATCGTCGAGCGACGTGATCCGGTTGATCCCGACGTCGACGACGACGGCCCCGTCGCGCACGAATTCGCGAGTCACGAAGCCGGGCCGCCCGATCGCGGCGATCAGGATTTCCGCCTCGCGGCAGATCGATGGAAGATTCCGAGTCTTCGAATGACAGATCGTGACGGTGGCGTCGCGCGCCGTGAGCAACGCGGCCATGGGCTTTCCAACGATGTCGCTTCGCCCGAGGACGACCGCGCGCCGGCCGGCGATCGGAACCTCGTAGGCCGCCAGCAGCTCCAGGATGCCGGCCGGAGTGCAGGGGAGGAAGCGGGGGCGTCCCTGGTTCAGGAGGCCGACGTTTTCGGGGTGAAACCCGTCGACGTCCTTGAGCGGATGAACCGAATCGAGCACTCGGGCCGGGTCGTGGGCCTTCGGGAGCGGTAGCTGCACCAGAATTCCGTCGACGTCCGGGCTCAGGCTGGCGTTGCCGACCGCCGCGAGGAGGGCCTCCGGGGAGATCTCGACGGAGAGGCGGACCGTCTCGGCCACGATGCCGGCCTCGGTCGCGGCCTTCGCCTTCGCCGCCACGTACGCCCGGGAAGCCGGGTTCTCGCCGACGAGAAGAACGCGGAGTGACGGCGCCCTTTCCTGCCGCGCGATGCCGGCGGCGGCGTCGCGGACGCGGTCGCGGATGGTCCGGGCGAGCGCGACGCCATCGAAGGCCTTCATGGACGACAAGTCCCTAGAATATCGGTTTGTCGCTCCGAAAGCGTTTCGAGAGAAATCGGGAGGCCCCGCGCTTGCGATACCCTCGCGGCATGTTTCTCGGCGGGCTTCTGTCCGGTCGACGTCTCTCGATCCGCGACGAAAAATGGTGACCGGCGCCCCGGGCCGGTGGCCGGGGTCGAACCGCCGGGCTCCGCTCCTCGCCGGGCTCGCGGTTCTCGTCGTGGCCGTTTCCTCCATCGCGGCGGGCGCCTGGTGGGGGTTCCCGGTGCAGGACGACACGTACATGATCCGGCTCCTGCGGATGGGCGGGCCGAATCTCATTCTGGCGGAGCACCCCGATCGGCCCATCGCGGGTTTCCTGATAGGGAGCTGCGCCCGAATCGCGGGCGAGAGCCGCCCCCTCTACATCGCCGTCGGGCTCCTGTTCTGGTGCGCGCTGGCGGCCGAAGGCGCCGGGCTCTGGATCCGGCTGTTCCCCGGATGGTCCCGCGCGTGGCCGGCGGTCGCGCTCGCGGTCGTGGCCCCCGTCATTTCGCAGGTTCAATTCACGACGCTCACGACCGTGGTTCCCTGCGTCCTGCCTGTGGTTCTCGTCCTCGCGGCGATGCTCACTGTGCTCCGGGGAGCCGATGCCGGCATGGGCACCGGCGCACGGATCGCGGCGGTGGTGCTCTGCGCGTGCGCGGGAGCGGTGAGCGAGTATTCGCTGGCGGCGGTGTCCGGGGCGGCGACGTACCTCTTCCTGCGGGCCCGGTGGCGCGGCGGGCTGACTCTCGGGGCCGGGGTGGGCATCGGTTACGTCGTCTACCGCGCCCTCGGCCACATGGCGGCGCGCGCGACCACCGATCCGGATGTTCAGCTCGAGGTCCTCGTGCGCAACGGCTGGTCGGTGCCGCTCCGGATCCTGAGCGCGGCGTGGACCTGCATCGTGGGATCGTGGGGCGTCGCGGTTTCCGAGCTGAGAATTGAGTGGTCATCGAAGTCGACCCTCGTCGCCGCCGTGGTCGCACTCGCGCTCGCGGCCTGCGTCGCGGCCGTTCGCGTGGACCGCGGCTCTCCCGACGCTCCCGAGCGGGGGGCCGGGAATCTCCTCGCCCTCGTCGCCGCCGTGATCGTCGGGCTGGTTCCCGCGTTCGTTCTCCGAGAGTTCCCGTTGCGCCGCATCTACGAGACCCGATTCTTCGTCCCGGTGCTCGTCTTTGCGAGCTGCTCGACTCTGGCCGGCCTGCTATACCTCTCCCGGCCGAGACTCCGGGCCCTCGTGGTCCTCTCGATCGTCCTGATTTGCGCCGACCGACTGGTCATTCGCGCGGTGGAGGAGAAGCGGCTCAAGTGGGGACTCGAACGAATCGGACAGGATCTCCGACCCCTCGTCGGTGACGCAGCCGGACTGGTCGTGGTGGTTGTCCCCGCCCGATTCGCGATGTCTCCGGAAGAGACGATGACGAAGGTGACCTACGCGTGGGGATTCCCGCAGGCCGGTCGATTGTGGATGATGGGAGCGGAGGAGGCGAAGGGCCTGTTCGGCCCGCGGGCGGGTTGCCGAAGCGCGACGACGCTCGATATGGGTCCTCAGGTCATCCGATGGCCGCGGGCCGACGAGCCGGTCCGGTTGGTCCTGTGGGATGCGTCCCACACGGAGCAGCCGGACCTCGAGCCATACTACCGGGGTTGTGTTGCGCGCTAGACCTCCTCTCGGGCTCCCCGCTTGAGCGACGGCGCGAGCACCGCACGGCCTCCGAATCCGCTTGTCCCGCGGACCGTCGCGGCGTTGCTCTTTCTGGTGGCCGCCTCCGCGATTGCGGTCGGCGCGTGGCGCGGATTTCCCGTCCAGGACGACACGTACGTCGTCCGGCTCCTCCGTCTCGGAGGGCCGACCCTCGTCGAGTCGCAGCACGCGGATCGACCGATCGCGGGCTTCCTCATCTCCACCGTTTCCCGAATCGCCGGCGAGCATCGTCCTCTGTACATAGCCGTAGGGCTCCTCGGCTGGATGCTCCTGGCGCTGGAGGCGGCCCTGCTCTGGAGCCGGTTGTTTCCCGAGTGGTCGTATGCGTGGCCGGTCATCTCGATCTCGGTCATGTCTCCGGTCGTCACCCTGGTGCAATTCACCACGATCACGACCGTGTTTCCGTGTCTGCTTCCGGTGATCCTCGTCCTCGCGGCCCTCCTGTGTCTCCTGGGCCGTCCGGACGCCGCGGCCGGCGCGCCGGCTCGGATCGGCGCGGCGCTTCTCGCGCTCTCCGCCGCGGTCGTGAGCGAGTATGCGATCGCGACCGTTCTCGCGGCCGCGACGCTGCTCCTTTTCCAGCGACGCTGGCGCGGAATCGTGACGCTCTTGGGCGGCGTCTTCGTGGGATACGTCGTCTATCGCGCGATCAGCGACGTCACACTTCGCATGACCACGAATCCCCAGGTTCAGCTTCGTGTCCTCCTTCAGGGGTCCGGGTCCTTCCCGTTCCGGCTGCTTTCGGCCACGTGGCAATCCACGATCGGGTCCTGGTCCGCCGTGGCCTCCGAGATGCACGTGGAGTGGGATTCGAAATCGACTCTCGTCGCCCTCGCGATCGGCCTCGTTTCGGCGACCGGAGCTGCCGTCGCTCTCCGCCCGCTCGCGAGCTCCGGGCAAGGGCCTCGAGCCGCCGGCCCCCGTCTCGCGGCGCTCGTCGCCGCGGTGTTCGTGGGGCTGTCTCCGATTTTCGCAATCTGGGACTTCCCGCTGACTCGCGTCTTCGAGACGCGGTATTACCTTCCGGTTTTGGTGTTCTCTACCTGTGCCGTGGTGGGCGGCCTCCTGTCCCTGACCCGGGCGAGATTCGCGCCGCTCGTGATTTTCGCGGTCGTTTTCCTGAGCACGAACCGGCTGGTGCTTCGTTCCGTCGAGGAGGGGAAGCTCCAGCGCATGCTGGAACGATTCGGGGAGTCCGTTCGGCCCTACGTCGGGCGGGAGCCGGGAATCGTCGTTCTGGTCTCTCCGACGGGCGCGAGGATCTCTCCGGAGGAGACCATGGCGAAGGCCACCTTCCGCTGGGCTTTCCCCGAAGCCGGACGACTGTGGATCGTGCGGCCCGACAACGCGGAGAAAATGCTGGGCCCGCGCTCGAGCTGTCGGAGCGGTGACGAGCTGAGACTGGATGCGCAGCGCATCCGATGGCCGAGGCCCGCCGAGCCCTTTCGGCGGGTTCTCTGGGACTCCTCGCACTCGGACGAGGCCGACCCGGAGCCCTACTTCCGAGGCTGCGCGCCCTGAGACCCCTCCTCGCGAAGCCGGACTCCCGCCCGATCGGCGGGATCGAGGAGATGGACGCTGTAGCCGGTGCGCCCGGCGGTTATCCAATCCCGCGCCTCCGGGGGCGGGTTGTGAGCGAGCACGGCGACCGCCCCGGCGTCGGCGAAGGCGTGGAGGACGCGGCTCCGTGTGGCCTCGTCGGAATTCCAGAAGAGGGCCTCGTCGTCCGTCCCGCCAGCGGAATAGATCTCGGCGACGATACTCGCCTCCATCCGATGCGCCGACGCGGAGGCACCCCGGTTCGAGTAGTTCAGCGACGCGATTCGGTCGCCCGGGAGAATGCCCATGCGCTGGAGCTCCTGCCCGAGAGTCGAATCCGCGTTCTCGGAGGGATCGGGAATGGCATGGGCCCGCCAGAGATCGACGGCGACGAGAGCGCATGCGGCGAAGCTCAGCAAGACCATGGCATTCCGGAGGAGCGGCACGGCCGCCGCCGGAAGCCGAATGGGGGCGAGCACCGCGAGGTACCCGATTACGGCGAACGCGGCGATGTAGCGCGATTCGACGTGCACCATGGAGAACAGAACCAGGGCGAGGGCGGACGGGATCAAGAGAAACCAGGAGTCGCGAATCGAGAGCCCGCGCGGCCGTGAACCGAGAGCCAGACAGAGAAGGAGCCCGAAGAGGAGCAGGGGTGAGGCGACGAGACTCACGTTTCCCGCGTGCATGAGGCTTCGCGCATGGATGTTGCTGAACATCGCCCAGTAGAGTCGCCCGTTCCGCGCGATCTGGGCCAGTTGTCCGAAGAGCTCGAAATGCGGGCGGACTCCCTCGTACCAGTACGAGGGGTCGTACCAGAATGGATAGGTCCCGCCGATGGGCGTTCGGAACTCGTAGACGGGGGGGCTGTCGAGCACCCGCCGTGTCGGGTGGATCGGGACTCCGTTCTTCCCGGCATCTCCCTGCCAGTGGCGGTGGGGCACCCCGTTGACGAACCAGGCGTAGTTCAGCCGGCCGCTGTCGCCGAAGGTGAGCCGTCCCTTCTGCCGGGAGAGAGCTAGCACGAAGGGACCGGAGACCACCAGGAAGGCCAGGACCATCACCCCGGCTCCCCGCAACCGATGTCCCGGTTTCGCCAGCAGGACGGCCATCGTGAAGTAGCACGGTGAGAGAAGAAACATGGGCGCCTTGGCGAGGTACCCGAAGCCGAGCGCGATGCCGAGCGCCGCGAAGGTGGGCCACCGGGTCTCGGGGAGCCGCACGTCCAGCAGAAGGGATCCGGCGAGGTAGGCAAACGCCGCGAGGAGGAGGTCCGGCGTCACGAGGCGCAGGTCAATGAGGGTGAAAGACGACCACAGAAATGTCGCGTAACCGACCACGAGCAAAGCCCAGTCGGACAATGGCTCGGCGGACAACCGATCGGAGGCCTGCCGGCGCGTGAAGCGGATGAGGCGCAGGAGAAACCGGTCGAAGCAGGCGAAGGCCGCGAGAAAGATACCGAAGTTGAGCACGTGGGCGAGCGCAAAATCCTCCAGCCCGGAACGCCCGGCCACGAGCCGGGCGGCCGCCAACGCCCACGAATAGAGCGGGCTCCAATAGGCGTTGAGCGCAGCCCTCCAGTCGCGACGGAGATATGCCTGGCTCAGGTCGAGGTACGACACGCCGTCGGAATTCATCGCGTGACGGCCGATCCAGGCCTGTCCCGCCGCGAGAGCGGTGCCCATCAACCACGCGACGGCGCGGACTCGCGTAACCGTCGACTTCACGGCTCGCCGATCGTCCGGAGGCGGAGTTCGCGTGGGAGCAGCGGTTCGAGGCGGCCCTCTGGCATCTTTTTTGCCCGTCCGGTAAAGGGAAACGCGCCCGAACCCGTCATGGCTCAAGGATATCCGCGCGTGCGGGCGTCGGAAAGGCCGCGAGCCCCTGTCCCAGGGGACAGGGATCCGTGGTAAATTTGGAACTTCCAAGGCAAAATAAAGGTTTTACGGCCGCGGGAGGAAGAAACCCGATGGATCGACCACCGGTTCAGCGCGGGTATGCGTTTCGCATTGCGGTTTTCGCGATATTGAGCCTCTGCGCGATCGCGCGGGGCGCCGAGGACTTCAACGAGCAGCGATTGGAGGAGGGGCGGATCGCCTACAAACGCAAGGATTTCGTCGAAGCCATCGACGAGTTCCGGGTCGCGGCGTTTGGCTCTCTCGACCGGCCCGACCGGCTCTCGGAGTGCTTCGCGCGGCTGGCCCTCGCCCAGAATGCCGCCGGCCAGGCCGCGGACGCGAAGGAGACGCTGAGCCGCTTCCTGGATGCCGAGGTTCGCTTCGGCGCGTACGCGAAGGTGAATCTGGAGCCGGATATCCGATCGGAATTTCAGGCTCTCCTGGCCAGGTCGGTCTCCGCGACCACCCTCGCCGGGGTGCCCTCGCTGGCAAATGTCGTGGAAACCGACGAACAGAAGGCGTTCCGGTTACCGCCCCTCGAGCGGCGCAAGGCCCTGCGTGCCTACGCCAAGAGCGAGCCCAACTCCGTTCGCTGGCAGCTGGCGTTGGCTCGAGACGCGATCGAACGAGGCGATGAGGGAGAAGCCAAACGCTTCGTCTCGAAGGCCTTATCCATGGACCCCGCGAACGCCGAGGCCCGGGCACTCCAAGCGCGGTTCGAGCCCCCATCCGAGCGGGCGCCGCAGACCGCGCCGGCGCTGCAGGGGAAGCCCACCACGCAGCCGAAGGGGGAGACTGAGGTCGCCGCGGGAGGCTCCCGGGCTCGGGCGTCGGGCGGCGGCTCGGGAAAAGGTCCCGCAGGCGCCCAGGGCGTGCTGGAGGAGAGCCGCCGGCTCGTTTCCGCGAGCCGGGCGGGGGAAGCGGTCCCCCTCCTGACCAACGCCCTGAAGGTGGAGCCGGAGAATCGGGAATTGCGTCTGGCGCTCCTGGAGGCGGCCTGTCTCTCCCGGTCGTACGGGTTGGCGGTTGCGCAGCTGCCGATGTCGACGCCCTTCTCCGAGGGCGAGGCGACGTCCTCGTTCTACGCGGCGGTGGCGTTGTACGAGACGGGCCGCGGCAACGACGCTCGAGACTTCCTCAAGCGCGCGCTGCCCCGAGTCTCGGGGCCCCTCGTGGACGAGTATTCCCGGAAGATCCTGGAGAGCTCGCGATGATCGACCGGCCCTCGGCTCCCCGAACGGAATTGCGCGCGCTGCGGATTGGCTTCGTCGCGGTCGCGGCGATCTTCCTCGGACGCGCCGGCGCACGCGCGCAGCTCACCTCGGACGCGATTCCGCAGGAGCGGACGATCCCGGCGAAAGAACAGATCGACGCCGACCTCCAGCGGAGCCGGCTGCGTCTGGGGCCGATTCGCCTGCTCCCCTCGATCTCGCTCAGCAACGCGGGCTACGACAACAACGTCTTCGGCAGCGCCGAAAACCCCGTTAGCGACTGGTTCTTCACGATCCGGGGCGGATTGCGTTTCCTGCTCCCCCTGGGCGCCAAGATGTATTTTCGAGCGGATGCGCTTCCTCAGTACACCTGGTACGACAAGCTGGCCGATCGGCGAACCTTCGGAGGCGTCGCGAACGCCTCGCTGTACGGGTTCTTCAATCGCATGACCCTGCAGCTGAGCGGTTCGGGCTCCCAGGATTTCCACCTCTACAGCACGGAGCTGCAATCGCAGGTCCTCACGAAGACCGTGAGCGGCCTCGCGAGCGCGGAGGTCGAGGTCTCGCGACCCATTTCCGTCTTCGCGTCGGGGCAGGTCCAGCGGGTCCGTTACGATCCTCAGGGCCAGCTTGCCGCGTTCGACCTGACCATCAACAACCGTATCGATGAGGCCGCTCGGGGCGGCGTCCGATATCGAATCTCCCGGCAGTGGAACGTCAGCGCGGTATACGAGGCGACTCGCAGCGACTTCGAACTCGCCCCCGAGACCCGCGACAACGAAAGCCGGGCCTACCTCATGGGAGTCCAGTACGCCGGTCCGCGGTTCTACGCCAACCTCTCGGGAGGCTACCGGCGCGGAACGCCGCGGGACTCAAGCTTCCCCGCGTATTCCACCCCGACGGGCTCCTTCTTCGCCTCGCTTTTCGTGAATCGTTGGCTGGAGCTGCAGGCGTACGGGCATCGGACGGTGACCTACAGCCTCACGGCCTCCAATCCCTACTTCTTCGAGAATCAGATCGGAGGCGGCGTGAACGTCCAGCCCCTCCAGCGCGTCCTTGTCCGGGCGTACGCCCAGACGGGTCCGAACCAGTATCCGGAGTCGGTGGTCGCGGGCAGCCGGGTCGTCGAGCGCCGGGACGAGCGGACGCTCTACGGCGGAGGCCTGTCGGTCATCGTGAGCCGGCCGGTCGTGTTGACGGGCCTGGTCACGCGATCCGTGACCCATTCCGACATTTCCGTCAACGACCTTGCGGTGACTCGCTTTACGGTGGGGCTGTCTTTTTCGGGGGAGTTTTCGCGATGAAACGATCTGCAGCCTGGGCTCTCGTCCTTCTGTCCGCGATCTCGTCCCTTTTCGCTCAGGAGAGCTCCGGGGACTATCGCGTCGGCCCGAAGGACCTTTTGGAGATCAAGGTTCTCGAGCTGCCCGAGCTCAGCGTCGAGCGACGCGTCTCCGACAGCGGCTCGATCGAGCTTCCGCTGCTCGGGGACATGGCCGTTTCGGGTCTCACGGCGTCCGAGATCCGGAGCCGCCTGGAAACCACGGTGAAGGCCAAGTACGTCAACCGCGCCAACGTCTCAGTCGTCGTCCGGGAGTTTGCGAACAAGCCGGTGTCCGTCCTGGGCGCGGTGCAGAAGCCGGGATCGCTGAGCATCTCGGGGCGGTGGACGCTGGTGAATGCGATCACGGCGGCCGGGGGCCTGACGGCGAGCGCCGGTCGAAAGATCTACGTGCTGCGTCGGTCGGAGAACGGTCTCTCCGACACCCTGGAGATCCGCGCGGACGAGCTCTTCCGAAGCGCCACGGCTCTCTGGAACATCCCGATTCAGCCCTCCGACATCATCAACATTCCCTCGCGAACCTCGATGACGGTCTTCTGCCTCGGCGAGGTGAAGTCACCGGGAGCCATCGCGTTCGACAGCGACGATCGCCTCACGCTCCTGTCGGTGATCGCGAAGGCCGGGGGTTTGACGGACCGGGCGTCCAAGAGCGTGCGCATCAAACGACGCGGCGCGGACGGCAAGGACGTAGAGCAGGTCGTGGACTTCAAACGCATCGTATCGGGCCAGATCCCGGACCTCCCCATCGAACCCAACGACGTCATCGTCGTGAAGGAGTCTTTCTTCTGATGTCCGAATTCACCGATTCCTTCGATGCCGGTCCCGACCCGGAGCCGGTGCACACGGAGTTCCACCTCTCCGACTATTGGGCGATCGTGGTCAAGCACCGGCGGCTGATCTTCGCCTGCATCGCCCTGGCCGCTATCGCGGGAGTCTTGATCACGGTCTCCTCGAGGCCGATGTACCGGGCCGTTGTGGTCCTCGACGTGGTCCGGCAGAGCACCAATCCGCTGGGCATGGGGCGCTCGGTCGCGGGAAGCGACGCGAACGGAGACCCGGAGTTTCTACCCAGCCAGATCGAGTTGATCCAGAGCCGCGACGTGGCAGAACGCGTCGTGAACAAGCTCAACCTGCTCGCCGATCCCAGCTTCACGTCTCCGCGCAGCGGGATCCCGAAGAAGGTCCTGTCGCGCCATACACCGGAGGAGATCGCCGGCGCGGCACTCCGAGTGAAGGGGAGCACGGACGCGACGATCGTGCGAGGCACCAGCCTCATCCAGATTTCCTACGAGGCCCCGAACCCCAGGCTCGCGGCGACCCTGGCGAACGGCGTCGCGGACGCCTACATCGAGTGGAACATCGAGTCTCGGTTCCGGCAGATCGGGCAGTCCGCCGAGTTCCTGGCGACGCAGATCGAGCAGACCAAGAGAGACATCGCGGAGAAGGAGAAGGCCCTCCTGACGTATGCCCGTCAGAAGGACCTCTCCGCCGGGGACCCGAGAACCAGCTCCTCGGAGCGGATGGAGTCCTTCGGCCGCGACTACTCCGTTGCGGTGGCCGACCGTGTGGCGAAGGAAGCCCACTACCAGGAGGTCCAGAACACCCCGGCAGCCACCCTCGCGGAGACGACCGCCGCGGGGCTCGTGGCGCAGATCAAGGACGAACAGGCTCGCCTCGAGCGCGACTACAACGAGAAGCTCAACCTGTACAAGCCGGAGTGGCCGGCGATGCAGCAGCTCAAGAAACAGGTGGAGGACGGGCGCCAGCGCGTCCAGCTCGCCGTCCAGGACACGGCCGCCAAGATCCGCGAGGCGGCCCATGCCGACTACATGACCGCGCTGCGGCGCGAGGCGAGCCTCCAGTCGATGATGCGAAGCCAGCAATCCGAGGCCCTCAGCCAGGGGGCTACCACGTCCGAGTACAGCAATCTGCGCACCGAAGTCGACACCAAGAGGACGCTTCTCGACACTCTCCTCAAGCAGCAGGGAGAGGCGGAAGTCCTCTCTCGCCTTCGGGAGCAGCAGCTGACGAACATCCGAATCGTGGATCGCGCCCTGCCGCCCCGCGCGCCCTTCAAGCCCTCGGCGTTCAAGAATATTGCCGGCGCGCTCGTCGTGGGTGTCGTCGCCGGGATCGCTCTCGCGCTCTTTCTCTCGTACCTGGATCGCAGTCTCCGGTCCGCCGATCAGGTCGAGAGGTATCTCCAGCTCCCGGCCCTCGGAGCGATCCCGTTCTCGGGCCCCACCGGGAAAACGAACGGCTGGAGCCTCAAGAAGAGCACGCCGAGCGCAAAGCCCTCGAAGTCCATCGAGCTGCTGCCGCACCGGGAGCCCCGTTCCGCGATCGCGGAGGCGTACCGCGCGTTCCGCACCTCGCTGCTCTTTTCGCGCGCGGGCGGCGTCCGGATCGTGGCGGTCACGTCGGTCGTCCCCCAGGAGGGCAAGTCCACGACGGCGGTCAACCTCGCGATCGTCCTCGCGCAGCTCGGCCGCCGGGTCCTTCTCGTAGACGCCGACCTGCACCGGTCGCGCATCCATCGGATCCTCGACATCCCCAACAACTCCGGCCTGGTTTCCATCCTGGCGGAAAGCGTCGAGCCGTCGCGGGTCATCGTGAAGAGCGCGATTCCGGGCGTATTCGTCGTTCCCTCGGGTCCGGAGACCCCGAACCCCTCGGGGCTGCTGGCCTCCGCGGACATGCAGAAATTCCTCGAGCTGGCGGCCACGAACTTCGATCACGTCGTGGTCGACACCCCGCCCGTCCTCGCCACCTCCGACGCGCTCGTCTTCGGCCAGCACACCGACGGTGTCGTGATCTGCGTGCGCGCCGGACAGACACCCCGGGATCAGGTTCGCCGGGTTCGCGACAAGCTCCTGCGTGGGGGAGTCCTCATCCTGGGAGTTCTCCTCAATGGACTGGAGCTTGATTCCGACTACTACGGCGGTTACGAGTACCGGTACCTGAACTACGGCGAGAGGCTGAAGGCGATCCCGGAGGACCCTCCGAAGAGCGAGCTCACCGCCGTTTGAGCCCGGCAGGTGCGGCTCGCCAAGGGCTTTCTGGGCGCGCGGGCCACCTGCCCGAATGGGCAGGTTTTGACCTGTCCCAAAGGTTAGGCTTTCGGGCCCTGACCCCTGTCCGCCGTGCTATGATCTCGACTCTTTAACAAGCGTCTCGTCTGGCATTGCCGCCGGGCAGAGAGGGAAGGGCCAGAGATGCCGCTCTTAAAGCGTGAGGCGGAGTTTTCTCCGGGAAGCCTCTTCGAGCTCTCCGAATCCGAGCGCCCCTGGTGGGTGGCGCGGACTCGAAGCCGGCAGGAGAAGGCCCTGGCTAGATACCTGCTTCCGACCGGCGTCCCCTTCTACGCCCCCCAGTACGAGAAGAAGCTCCACCGGGGAGAGCGCTCGCGATCCTCGTTTCTTCCCCTCTTTCCGGGCTACGTCTTTTTCCGGGGCTCGCTCTCGGAGAGGCAGCTCGCCGTCCGGAGCCGGCTCATCGTTCAGGTTCTCGAGGTACAGGATCAGGGGCTCCTGCAGAAGGAGCTTTGCGAGATCCAGCTCCTGCAGCAGTCCGGCGCCCTGTTCCTGCCGTTGGAGCATCTCCATCCGGGAGATTCCGTGCGGATCGAGGAGGGTCCCTTCCAGGGATACTCGGGCGTCATCCTTCGGGGGCAGGCGAGGCTGCGCCTGCTGGTCTCGATCACGATGCTTCGCAAGACGGTCGCGGTCGAGTTCGACCGGGAGGTCCTCCGAGCCTTGCCAGCTCCGCACCGTTCGATTCGGCCCGCTCGCGTCGCCGTTGCCTGACGGGCACCGCCCTTTCGGCGTCCTCGTCGGGCGTGAAACCGAAGGAACCCTTTTCGGTTGTACACCGAAGGGGGCGAAGCCCGCCTACCTGCCGAGAAGGGGAAAACGCTGATGTCCGCAACCATTCGATCGACCTCGACGTCCGGCAGCGAGCTCCAGGCGCGAATCCAGGACCGTACGGCCCTGGTGGGGATCGTCGGCCTGGGGTACGTCGGGCTGCCCCTCGCCCTGACCTTCGTCGAGAAGAGCTTCCGGGTTCTGGGCTTCGACATCGACGCCGGGAAGATCGATGCCCTCGCCCGTGGCGAGATGTACATCAAGCATCTGGAGAAGTCGCGCGTGGAAACCGCCATGGAGTCCGGCCGGCTTCGCGCGACGGCGGACTTCGGCCGGCTCGCCGAGCCCGACGTCCTCATCATCTGCGTCCCCACGCCTCTGACCATCCAGCGGGAGCCCGACATGAGCTACGTCGTGGGGACGGTCGGCGAAATCCGGGGCCGGCTGCGCAAGGGACAGCTCGTGGTCCTCGAATCCACCACGTACCCGGGGACCACCGAAGAGCTCGTCCGCGGCATCCTGGAGAAGTCCGGCCTTCGCTGCGGAGAGGACTTCTTCCTGGCGTTCTCTCCCGAGCGCGAGGACCCAGGGAATGCCCGCTTCGGAACCGCTACCATCCCGAAAGTGGTCAGCGGAGTGGACGAAGTCGCTGGGGACCTGGCGCAGGGGCTGTACGACCAGATCGTCTCGAAGACCGTGCGGGTCTCCTCCTGCCGGACGGCGGAGGCCACCAAGCTGACGGAGAACATCTTTCGCGCGGTCAACATCGCGTTGGTGAACGAGCTCAAGATCATCTACGACCGCATGGGAATCGACATCTGGGAAGTGCTCGACGCCGCGGCCACGAAGCCCTTCGGCTTCATGCGGTTCAATCCGGGGCCGGGTTGGGGAGGCCATTGCATCCCGCTCGATCCGTTCTACCTCGCCTGGAAGGCCCGCGAGTACGGCCTGAATCCCAAGTTCATCGAGCTCGCCGGCGAGGTCAACACGCAGATGCCACACTACGTCGTCGAGAAACTGCAGCTTGCGCTGAACGAGCGAAAGAAGCCGGTCAAGTCGAGCAAGGTCCTCATCCTGGGCCTCGCCTACAAGAAGAACATCGATGACCCGCGCGAGAGCCCGGCATTCGAGATCATCGACGAGCTCTTGCAGCTCGGCGCAGACGTCTCGTACCACGACCCCCATGTTCCCATCGCTCCGAAAATGCGGTCCTGGCCCGGCCTGCCCGCGATGACGTCCCAGCCGCTAACCGGTGAGGTGCTGGCGCGTCAGGATGCCGTGATGGTCGTGACCGACCACACGAGCGTCGACTACGACCTCGTCGTTCGCCATGCGGCGCTGATCATCGATACGCGAGGCGTCTACCGGCAGCCCCTGCCGAACGTCGTCAAGGCGTAGGCGAGAGCGAGCCGACACCATGAACATTCGAGACTTTCGAGACTCCCCGACGCTCGTCACGGGGGGGGCGGGATTCATCGGGTCGCACCTGGTGGACGCGCTCCTGGAGCGGGGGGCCCGGGTGAAGGTGCTGGACAATCTCTCGACGGGCCGGCGTTCGAACCTGGAGCACTGCCTGGGTAAAATCGAGTTCCTCGAGGGCGACCTTCGCGACCGGGACACCTGCCGCCAGGCGTGCCACGGGGTCGAGGTCGTGTTCCACGAAGCGGCGCTCGGATCCGTTCCCCGTTCCATGGCCGATCCGGCGACGACGATCGAGGTAAATGTGACCGGAACGGCCAACGTCTTCGCCGCGGCCCGCGATGCGGGCGTCCGCAGGGTCGTCTACGCCTCCTCCTCGAGCGTGTACGGCGACAGCGACCGGCTTCCCAAACGCGAGGGAGAGCTTGGACGCCCCCTCTCGCCGTACGCCCTCTCGAAGGCCATGGACGAGGCGCTCGCGCGGGTGTTCTCGGATTGCTTCGCGATGGAGATGATCGGCCTCCGATACTTCAACGTGTACGGTCCGCGCCAGGATCCGGACGGGCCGTACGCCGCGGTCGTACCGCGCTTCTTCGCATCCTGCCTCGCAGGAAAGGCGCCCGCGGTGCACGGCGACGGCGAACAGAGCCGCGACTTCACGTACGTCGACGACGCGGTCTTGGCGAATCTCCTGGCCGCGTCCGCGCCGAGCGCCGCCTGCGGCGCGGCCTATAACGTCGCGGGCGGCCGACAGACCACCGTCAACCGGCTTGCGGGCATCGTCCGCGAAGTCAGCGGCCGGGGGCTCGCGCCCCGTTACGAGCCCGCACGCCCGGGCGACGTTCGGCATTCGAAGGCGGACCTGACGCTCGCCCGGGAGAAGATCGGCTACGCCCCCCGGGTCGAAATGGACGATGGCCTCGCGCGCTCCCTCCGCTTTTACGAGGAACGGTCCGCGACGCTTCCCGTCGGCGAGCCGCGGTAGGCGAGGCGCACGCTCTCCATGAAACGCACGGAAACAGTCGCCGCAATCGGCCCGCGAACGTCGGTGACCCGGATTCTGCCGAGTCGCGGATGGATCTCCCTTCGCCTCGACGAGGTGTGGGAGTACCGGGAGCTCCTCTATTTCCTGATCTGGCGGGACGTCAAGGTCCGCTACAAGCAGACCGCCCTGGGAGCATCGTGGGCGATCCTGCAGCCGCTGATGACGATGCTGGTCTTCACGGTGTTCTTCGGCGGCCTCGCCCGGGTCGGCTCCGACGGGTTGCCGTATCCCATCTTCTCCTACGCGGGACTCCTGCCCTGGACGCTCTTCGCGGAGGGCGTGAGCCGTTCCTCCGCCAGCCTCGTCGCGTCGTCCAACCTGATCAAGAAGGTCTACTTCCCCCGCCTCATCGTGCCGGCCTCGGCGGTCTTCGCCGGCGTACCGGACTTCGCGATCGCGTTCGTCGTGTTGATCGGCCTGATGGCCTTCTACGGAATATGGCCCTCCGCGACGATCCTCTTCCTTCCGTTGCTGCTCCTTCTGGTCCTCGCCATAGGTCTCGGAGTGGGGATGTGGCTCTCCGCTCTGAACGTGAAGTACCGGGACGTGCGGTACGTCGTGCCGTTCTTCGTCCAGATCTGGCTGTTCGTCACCCCGGTGATCTACCCGGCGAGCAAGGTCGCCCTGAAACTCGAATCGCGCGGGCTTCCGTCATGGCTCTACGGATTGAATCCCATGGCGGGGGTCGTCGAGGGGTTCCGGTGGGCTCTTCTGGGCCGCACCGCGAGTCCGATTTCGTTGATTCTCGCCAGCACGGCGGTCACGATCCTCGTCGTGGTCTCGGGCGCCTTCTACTTCCGGCGAATGGAAAAGACCTTCGCCGACGTGGTGTAGACCGCATGAGCGACGTCGCGATCAAGGCTCGGAATTTGAGCAAGGTCTACGAGCTCGGTCGTAAGAGCGAACGCTATGCGACCGTCCGCGACACATTGATGGACGCCATGCGGGGTGCGGCGCGCGCGTTACGGGGGACCCGAGCGAAGGACAAACCGAAACCCGAGACGATCTGGGCCTTGCGAGACATGTCCTTCGACGTGCAACGAGGAGACGTCGTGGCGCTGATCGGCCGAAACGGCGCCGGGAAGAGCACGCTCTTGAAGATCCTTTCACGAATCACCTATCCGACGGGGGGGTCCGCCGAGATCCATGGGCGCGTCGGCTCTCTGCTCGAGGTCGGGACGGGGTTCCATCCCGAGCTGACCGGCCGTGAAAACATCTTCTTGAACGGCGCCATCCTCGGGATGCGGAAGGCGGAGATCGACCGGCAATTCGACGCGATCGTCGAGTTCTCCGAGCTTGCTCGGTTCATGGACACGGCGGTCAAGCATTACTCGACCGGCATGTACCTGCGGCTGGCCTTCGCGGTGGCCGCTCACATGGACACGGAGATCCTGTTGATCGACGAGGTGCTAGCCGTCGGAGACGCGTCGTTTCAGAAGAAGTGTCTCGGCAAGATGGGGGATGTCGCGGCAGCCGGCCGGACGGTGCTCTTCGTGAGTCACAATATGGGGGCGGTTGCCGGACTCTGCAAGCGTGCCATCTGGATCGACGAGGGCGGCGTCCGCGCGGACGGAGGGGTCGAGGATGTCGCCCAGCGCTATCTCGGGGCCCTCGCCCAAGGAGCATTCCGTTTTGATAGCGAGGATCACCACTTGAGCATTCGCGAGGTGTTGCTGAAGAATGCCGAAGGAAATGTCACGAGTCAGTTCGCCCCGGGGGAGGATCTCGTCATCGAGATTGGCTTTGAGGCCACGCGGAGGTTGGAAAAACCCTATATCGTGATCGTCATCAACAATCTGTACGGGCCGTGTTTCGCTGCGAACATGCAACTCGACGGCCGGCGACCGGTCGCGTTCGAGGGCAGCGGCCGAATGAGCTGTCGGTTCAAGGCCATTCCGCTTCTGCCTCAACCCTACACGGTGAACCTGGCGATTCGGTCGGGCAACGGAAGAGACTGGATACTTCCCAGTCAGGAAGTGGCGGCCTTCACGGTGGCCGCTCCCCTCGAGGACTACGGCTTTCAGAGCGAGGTGATCCACCGATTCGCCGGTGGCGCCATTCCCGTTCTGATCCCCTACGAATGGACGCAGCCGGATGGATCCGTCAGCTCGATCGGGATTACCTCGAGAGAACTCCTCGAAGGGGGCTCGAACCCGGTCGGCGACCTGGTGGGAAGCGAGTAGTCGGCTGTGCGAATTTCCTCGAGAGGGTCGCGAACCGTTCCGCGAGAGGTGGCGTGAAAATGGGTACGGAGCCGAGCAAGGCATTCGATTGGAGCTCTAAGGTCGTTCTGATCACCGGAGGAACCGGCTCCTTCGGACGTCGATTTCTGCACACCGTCCGCACCCGGTGGTCCCCGAAGCGCCTGATCGTCCTCAGCCGCGACGAGCAGAAGCAGCACGAGCTGCAGATGTACTACCGCGGCGACGACTCGATCCGGTACGTGATCGGCGACGTCCGCAACCGCGACCGGTTGAGCAGCGCCTTCTCCGGGGTGGACGTGGTGGTACACGCCGCCGCGATGAAACAGATCCCGACCTGCGAGAGCAACACGTGGGAGGCGATGCTGACCAACGTGATCGGGGCCCGCAACGTGATCCAGGCGGCCATCGAGGCCCGCGTCGAACGGGTGATAAACCTCTCGACGGACAAGGCGGTCAACCCCATCAGCGTCTACGGAGCGACGAAGCTGCTGGGGGAGAAGCTCTTCGTCGAGGCGGCCTCTCTTCGAGACGGACGGCCTCCCCGCTTCAGCACGGTGCGGTACGGAAACGTCCTGGGAACTCGGGGCAGCGTCGTCCCGATGTTCGTGCGCCAGCGGGCGGAAGGTGTCGTGACCGTGACCGATGCCCGCATGACGCGCTTCTGGATCACCCGGGACGAGGGTGTCGAGTTCGTCATTCATTGCATCGAACGCATGGAGGGCGGCGAGGTCTTCGTTCCCAAGGCTCCGAGCGCGGGAGTGATGGACCTGGTCGGAACGATCGCGCCCGACTGCCGGATCGAATACATCGGAATCCGGGAGGGCGAGAAGCTCCACGAGGTCCTCATCGCGGAGGACGAGGCGCGGCGCACGCGGGAGCTGGAGGACATGTTCGTGATCTGGCCGACCGGCGACTCCGGAGCGAATGGACGGCCGGGCGCTTCGTTGCCGGAGAGCTTTCAATACACGAGCGATGGCACCGCCCGGCGCCTGAGCCGCACGGAGCTCAAGACGCGCCTCGTCGAGTCCGGCGATCTGCCCCGGAACTGAGCCTTTCCGACTCGAGCATGCGAACCCCCAGGATTCCTTACGGGAGACAGGACATCGGCGACGACGACGTCGCCGCGGTCGTCGCGGCGCTGCGGTCCGACTGGCTGACTACCGGGCCGAGGGTCGAGGAGTTCGAGCGGGAGTTCGCCGGGACAGTCGACGCACGCGAGGCGGTGGCCGTCAGCAGCGGCACGGCCGCTCTCCACACGGCAATGCACGGCATCGGCATCGGACCGGGCGACGAGGTCATCGTGCCGGCGCTGACCTTCGTCGCGAGCGCCAACTGCGTCGTCTTCCAGGGAGGCACGCCCGTTTTCGCGGACGTCGATCCCGAGACGCTCCTGCTGGACGCGGATTCGGTGGAGTCCCGCGTCACGCCGAGAACCAGGGCGATACTGGCCGTCGACTACGCCGGGCAGCCGTGCGACTACGACGCCCTGCGCGCGATCGCCGACGCCCGCGGCCTCCGGCTGGTCGCCGATGCCTGCCACTCCCTCGGAGGGGCGTATCAAGAACGCCCGGTCGGCTCGCTGGCCGACCTCACGGCCTTCAGCTTTCATCCCGTCAAGCACATCACGACGGGCGAGGGCGGGATGATCTCGACCGACGACCCGGGACTCGCCCGGCGAATGCGCGGATTCCGAAACCACGGGCTCGACAACGACTCCCGCCAGAGGGAAAAGGAAGGCTCCTGGTACTACGAGATGGTCGAGCTCGGGTTCAACTACCGGCTCACCGACTTTCAGTGTGCCCTCGGCGTCTCCCAGTTGCATCGGCTGCCGGAGTGGCTCCGGAGGCGACGCGAGGTCGCGCAGCGATACGACGCGGCCTTCCCGGCCGGGACCGGAATCCGCCCGCTCGCCACCGCGCCGGGCGTCGCGCACGCCCGACACCTCTACGTGGTTCGCGTCGACGACCGCGCCGGCGTGTTTCGGACGCTCCGGGCCGAGGGAATCGGCGTCAACGTTCACTACATCCCCGTGCATCTTCATCCCTTCTACCGCCGGCGCTTCGGGACGGGTCCGGGTCTCTGTCCGGTCGCGGAGGCCGCGTACGAGAGCATTCTTTCGCTCCCGATGTTCCCCGGGCTGACCGACGAGGAGGTCGAGTACGTGATCCGCTCGCTGCGGAACGCGGTCGCCGCCCGACGTGCCCCGGTGTCGGTCGGAGACTGACACGCCTTTGCGCATCGGAATCCTGGGGTATGGATCCATCGGTCGGCGGCACGCCCGCAACCTGACCGCGCTCGGTCAGAGCGATCTGGTGGCGTTCGATCCCGACCCGGCCGCCCGCGTTGCGCTCGAGGGAGCTGCCGGCGTTCGGTTCGCCGACACCCTGGAGGACGTCTGGCGGAGCGAGGTCGCGGTCGTCTTCGTCACGTCCCCGTCGCATCTCCACGTACCGCAGGCCCTCGAGGCGGCGCGGAGGGGCTGCGACCTCTTCGTCGAGAAACCCCTCTCGCACGGCTGGGACGGCGTCGACACGCTCTGCGCGGAGATCGCGAAGCGGAGTCTCGTCTCGATGGTCGGATGCAACATGCGATTCCATCCCGGCCCGGCCCACGTCAAGGAGCTTCTTGACGAGCGCGCGATCGGGCGCGTCATCGCGGCCCGGATTCACACGGGGTCCTATCTCCCGGACTGGCGGCCGGGCACCGACTACCGCCGGAGTTACAGCGCCACGGCGTCGCAAGGCGGTGGGGCCATCCTCGATTGCATCCATGAGATCGATCTCGCGCTGTGGTACTTCGGCCCCGGCACGGTGGCCGCGTCGGCGACCGTTCCCGCCGAGACGATCGGTCTGGATGTCGAGGGCCTGGCCGAGATCCTGATTCACCACGACTCCGGCGTACTCTCCAGCGTTCACCTCAACGTCGTGCAGCGCGACTACCAGCGGGAGTGCCACGTCATCGGGTCGGAAGGGACCGTTACCTGGAGCTTTTCGGATCCGTCCGTGACCTGTCGGGTCGGACACCCCACGACGTCGCGGCGCGATCCGCTGCCAGCCAACTGGAGCGTGAACGACATGTATCTCGACGAGTTGCGCCACTTCCTCGGCTGCGTGGATCGGCGCTCGGAGGCGTCCTATTCGGTCAATCAGGCTCGGGCCACGTTGAGGCTGGCGCTCGAAGCCAAGGCAATGGCGTGCCAGACGCCCTTCACGGAGGTGAGTTAGTGCAGCAGTCCGACGAGCAGGAACAGATCTGGAAGAGCGACGACATCCTCGCCTACCATCGGCGGCAACTCGAGGAGCCCTATCGAAGCACCGTTCACATGATCCGTTTCATGAAGTCCATTCTGCCGGACCCGCACGGGGAAGCCCTGGACGTCGCCTGCGGAACGGGTGTGAACATCCTCCACATGAGCCCGGAGTTTCCCAACCTTCGATGGACGGGCGTGGACTACGCCGGCGAGAAGCTCTTTCCCGTCGGCCGCCCGTACTTCGAGAAGGCGAGTCTCCATCCGGAGCTGATCACGGGCGATGCCTACAAGCTCGCGGCACTGTTCCCGAAGCGCCGCTTTCCCGTCGTTCTCTGCGCGCACACGCTCATCTGCCTCCCCAGCTACGAGGAGGTCGTCGAGCAGATCCTCGCGGTCATGGATGGGTGGCTTTTCATCAGTTCGCTCTTCACGGACAGCGACATCGACGCCCACGTCGACGTGATCGACTACACCCGGGAAGACGGCGTCCGAGTCCCCCAGCACTACAACGTCTACAGCCAGCGCCGGTTCCAGAAGTTCTGCGAGGACCGGGGCGCCCAGGAGTTTGTGGCCCAGGACTTCGAGATCGACATCGACCTTCCTCGGAACACCGACGGTCGGGGAACGTACACGCGAACGCTGATCGACGGCCGCCGGCTGCAGTTCACCGGCCCCGTCTTCATGCCGTGGAAGTACGTGGCCGTGAAGAAAGTGCGCTGAAGGCGCTCGTGGCCGGCGGGAGATGACTTTGGGACCCATCCGCAACTTCGAGAAGGGAATGCAACTCGCTCGCCGGCTCACGGAGCTCGTGCCGGGCGGGAGCCACACCTACAGCCGCGGCGAGGATCAGTTCCCCTGCCTCTCCCCGCGCATCGTCGATCGGGCGGAGGGCGCTTACTTCTGGGACGTCGATGGGAACCGGTTTCTGGACTGGGCCATGGGCGTCCGGGCCGTGATCCTCGGACACGCCTACCCGAGGGTGGACGACGCGGTCAAGGCGGCCATCGATCGGGGTGTGCATTTCACTCGCCCGGGGATCCTCGAGTGCGAGCTCGCCGAGTACCTGGTGGACCTCCTGCCCGTGGCCGAGATGGTGAAGTTCGCCAAGAACGGTTCCGACGTGACGACGGCCGCCGTGAAGCTGGCTCGCGCGTATACCGGTCGAAAGTACGTGGCGTACTGCGCCGAGCATCCGTTCTTCAGTATTCACGACTGGTTCATCGGGACGACGCCGGCGAATGCCGGGATTCCCGAGGAGGCGAGCCAGCACACCCTGCGTTTCTCGTACAACGACATGCCGAGCGTCGAGGCTCTCTTCGCGCAGTATCCCGGACAGATCGCGGCGCTGATCCTGGAGCCGGTCAAGAGCGAGGAGCCGCGCGACGGGTTCCTTCAGAAGCTGAGAGACGTCACGGAGAGGGAAGGCGCGATCCTGATCTTCGACGAGATGATCTCCGGGATCCGGTTCGATATCCGCGGCGCGCACCATCTCTGGGGCGTGTATCCGGATCTGGCCGCGTACGGCAAGGCGATGAGCAACGGCTACTCCTTCTCCCTCCTCGCGGGCCGGCGGGATCTGATGGAGCTCGGCGGCCTGCGGCACGACCGGCGGCGGGTCTTTCTCCTCTCGCAGACCCATGGGGCGGAGACGACCGGATTGGCCGCCTGCCGCGCGACGCTCGACGAGTGCCAGCGCGTCGACATCAGCCGGCACATCGCCGGGATCGGCCGCCGGTTGATCGAGGGGATTCGCGCTCTCGCCGAGCGCGAGGGCGTCTCGGATCATGTTCGCATGGCGGGCTTCGACTGCAATCCGCAGATCGTGTGCACGCGCTCGAGCGGCGAGTACTGGCCGGAGCTCCACACGGCTTTTCACGAGGAGGTCATCTCGCACGGAGTCGTCATTCCGTGGATCAGCATCACCTACTCGCACGGGGAGGAGGAGCTCGCCCGGACGTTCGAAGCCGTCGGCGAAGGCATGCGCCGCGTACGGCGAGCGATCGAGGAGATCCCAGGTCCGCGCTTCGAGGGCGAGGCCGTGAAGCCGGTCTTCCGCCCGTTCAACCGATGCCGCCAGGCGACGTGCGGCAGGCTCCATCCATCCGCTCCCCAACTCGACTGCTGCCGCGACGGGGAGAAGGCGGCGCATTGAAGATCGGCGGGCTCATTCCGGTGCGCCTCGGCTCGGAACGTCTTCCGGGCAAGGCGATGCTGACGATCGCGGACCGGCCGGTGATCTCGCACCTTCTCGACCGCGTCTTCGCGTCGCGGCACCTGTCGCCGGATCGGGTGGTCGTCTGCACGACCGAGGATCGAAGCGACGATCCGCTCGTCGACCTCGTGGTAGCGACCGGGGCGCGGGTCTTTCGGGGCAGCCGGGACAACATCCTCGATCGCTTCGCGGGCGCGGTCGAGGCGTTCGGGTTCGACGCCGTCATCGAGGCGGACGGGGACGACCCCTGCGTGGATCCGGGCTACATGGACCGTTGCATGGACGCGCTGCTCGCGGACGAATCGCTCGGGATGGTCACGGTCCGGGGCCTGCCGCTCGGCCTCGCGTCGAACGCGATCCGCGCGAGCGTACTGCGGACGGTGCGAGACCATTGTTTGACCGAGCAGAACGACACGGGCTTCATGTATTACTTCACGCGGACGGGCCTCTGCCGCCACGCGGAGGTTTCCCCCGTCGCCGAGGCACATCGCCACGAGACGGCCCGCCTGACGCTCGACTATCCAGAGGATCTCGAGTTCCTCCGGGCTCTCTTCGGGGAGCTCTACGTCCCCGGCGAAGTGTTCGGGGTCGAAGCGATCGTCGGCCTCCTGAGGCGGCGGCCGGACCTCCTGACGATCAACGCCGGCCTCAACGAGCGATTCTGGGAACGGACGCGCGAGAAGGCCAAGCTCGAGTACCGCCGCGACGGCGTCGTTCGGCGGATCGAGGTCTGATTGCGATTCGGCGTGATCGGGTTGGGCTCCATGGGGAAGCGCCGGGTCCGCGACCTCCGGTCGCTCGGCCACGACGTCGTGGGATTCGACATCCGGCCGGACCGCAACGCCGAGGCGCACGACCTCTTCGGCGTTCGAACGGAATCGAATGTCGCATCCCTCGTGGCGGCCCGTCCCGACGCGCTCGTCGTCTCGACGCCGCCGGACCAGCACCTCGCGGACTACGAAACGAGCTTCCACGCGGGCCTGCCGTTTTTCAGCGAAGCCAACATCCTGACTCCATCGGTCGACTGGTTCGCCGATCAGGAGGCGAAGAGCGGAGTGCGGGGATACCCCTCGGCGACCATGCGCTTCTACGGGCTCATCGTAAGCCTCCGCGACCAACTGCGCGAGATGGGCCTCGACCGCGTCTGGACGGTCCACGCCCAGTACGCGAGCTACCTGCCCCTCTGGCACCCCTGGGAGGACTACTCCGAGTTCTACGCGGGCCGCCGTCGCCGGACCGGGGCCGCTCGGGAGACGGTGCCCTTCGAGCTCGACTGGCTGTGCTGGCTCTTCGGCACGGTCCGCGCGGTGTGCGCCGCGCGCGAGCGGCGCGCCGAGTGGAAGACGAACATCGACGACACGTACACGCTCCTGCTGGAGTTCGAGTCCGGCATCCGCGGCTCCCTCACGATTGAGATGCACCAGCTCGCGCCCTTCCGGCAGGCTCGCGTCTCCTGCCGCGACCACAGCTTTCTCCTGGACCTCGCCTCCCACGAGCTGCGGCGATACGACCGCGTGGCCGACTCCTGGCGGATCACGAAGCCGACGGGCACGCGCGCGCTCGGCTCGTTTCACTACGAGCAGGTCTATCGGGAGGAGATCCGGGCGTTCGCCGACGGCCTCGAGGGCGGCGCGTACCCGAAGACGTGGGTGGAGGACCGACATGCATCCGACGTCCTGGTGGCGGCGGAGCAGAGCGCGCTTCGCCGCGCCTGGGTAACCGTCGCGGAGGTCGGGTCCACCTACGACGGCCGCTCCTGGGTCGAAGAAACGGACATGCCGTGAACGAAACGCTGCTGATCCGCGCCGATGCGAGCCCGCGGATCGGGATCGGGCACGTGATGCGCTGCCTCGCCCTCGGCGAGGCCTGGCAGGCGCAGGGGGGGAAGGTCGTCTTCGCGATGGCGTCGGCGCCGCGGGAGGTGGAGGAGCGTCTCGACGCCGAGGACTTCGAGCGGAGACGCATCCGGGAAGCTCCGGGCGGGCTCGAGGAGGCGAGGGAGACGGGCGCGCTTGCGCGCAGTTGCTCCGCCGGTTGCGTCGTCCTGGACGGCTATGACTTCGGACCCGGCTACCGCGGCGCCCTCGGCCGGACGGGCGCACGTCTGCTTCTCGTCGTCGATCGGGTTCCGTCGGACACGTCCGGTGCGGACTTTGTTCTCGATCAGAACCTCGGGGCGAGCCGACCCGCGGGCGTCCAGGAAAACTCGGGGACGCGTTTCCTGCTGGGCCCGCGGTATGCGCTCCTCCGGCGGGAGTTCTGGGGATGGCGGGGTCGCAAGCACCCTGTTGCGCCGAGAGCCCGGAAGCTTCTCGTCACCCTCGGAGGCAGCGATCCGGACAACATGACGCTGGGCATCCTCCGCGTGCTCCGGGCGTTGCCCGAGGCCACGGAGCTGGAGGTCCGGATCGTCGTCGGTCCGGCCAATCATCACCGGTCGAGTCTGGCGAGCGGGCTGGTCGACGCGCCGGAGAACTGGCAGTTGATGGAGGCTCCGAGGGACATGCCCGAGCTGGTCGGCTGGGCGGACCTGGGCGTTTCCGCGGCGGGAAGCACGTGCTGGGAGCTCGCGTTCATGGGCCTGCCGTTCGTGACGGTCGTGCTCGCTGAGAACCAGCGGTCGATCGCCACCCACCTCGCGCGCGCGGGCGTCTCGCGCGACCTGGGATGGCACGAGCAGGTATCGGCGGAGGCGTTGACCTCGTCCCTCCGGGAGCTGCTCGACGACGAGTCGCTGCGGATGGAGATGGGTCGACTCGGCCAGGAGACGGTCGACGGATTCGGAGCCGAGCGCGTGGCGCGTCTCCTTTCCGCGGTGGCGGCATAAGAAGTGCGGATCCTATACTTCGGCAACAATCGCCTGGGCTGGCGCGTGGCGTCCTGGCTGAAGGCGCAGGGCGCCGACATCGTGGGGGCGGTCGTGCATCCCCCGTCGCGCCAGTCCTTCGCCCGGGAGATTCTCGAGTCGACGGGCGTCGATCCGAGGGCCGTCTTCGACGGATCGCGGCTGCGGGAGCCCGAGGTGCTGTTCGGCATCCGGAACCTCCATGCGAACCTCGGGGTGTCCGTTTCCTTCGGCTACCTCCTCCCGGCGGAGGTCCTCGATGTTTTTCCCGCGGGTTGCGTCAACCTGCACACCGGTTACCTGCCGTACAACCGGGGCGCCTATCCCAACGTGTGGAGCCTCGTGGAGGCGACCCCGGCGGGGGTCTCGCTGCACTACGTCGACGCGGGCGTCGACACGGGCGACATCATCGCTCGCCGCGAGGTCGCCGTGGACCCGGCCGACACCGGCGGATCGCTCTTCGGGAAACTCGAAGAGGGCGCGCTAGCGCTCTTTCAGGAAACCTGGCCGTCCCTCGCATCGGGGAGCGCGCCCCGAGAGCCGCAGCAAGCCTCGGAGGGCAGCTGCCACCGCGTCGCCGACGTCGAAAGGATCGACGAGATCGATCTGGACCGCACGTATCGCGCCGGGGACCTGATCAATATCCTGCGCGCACGGACCTTTCCCCCGCACGCGGGCGCGTTCTTCCGCGTGGGCGAGCGCCGCGTGTTCCTGCGCCTGGAGCTTTCCTCCGACGAGGCCGACGGGGCGAAGGAATCCGCGGGTCTCGCGAGCCCCGGTCCGGAGAAACGGCGGGCATGAGCCGCTCCCCGGTGGCGCCGGCATCGCGGTCCGACTACGTGTCGGCCGACCTCGCCGCGGGTCTGCGCGCGGTCGGCCTGAAGGCCGGAGACCTCGTGTACGTGCAGAACTGCGGCGAGAACCTGGGTTCCGCCGAGGGATGCGAAACGGACGAGGCGGTCGCCCGAATGATGATCGAGGCCCTGCGCGGTGTCATCGGGCCGCAGGGGACGCTCCTCGTGTCGACCTACACGTTCTCCCTCTGCCGGGGCGAGATCTATGACCCCGACGAGACGCCCGCGGTGGCCGGCGTGTGGAGCTCCTTCCTTCCCTTCATGGAGACCTTCCGGCGAATGCCGGGGGTGATCCGCTCCGAGGACCCGATCTTCGGGGTGGCCGGGATCGGTCCCCGCGCCGCGGAGATCCTGGAGAACCCCGCGAACTCCTGCCTCGGCGTCGACAGCGTGCACGACCGGCTGCGGAAGGCCGGGGGCAAGATCTGCATGGTCGGCATCGGTCTCTTCGAGTCGACGTTCCGTCACCACGTCGAGGAGATGGCCGGCGTGCCGTGGCGCTTCAAGAAGCTCTTCACGGGATCGATGCGGGCCCGGGGCGCTCTTCAGAAGGTGGGCCGCGTCTACAACGTCCGGATCCTGGCGAAGAACGGGGACCCCGCCGGCGAAGCGCTCGAGGCGTTGGCGCGCTCGCGCGGCGTGTGCCGCAGCGCGCCCGTGGGCCGCGGCGAAGTCGTCGGCATCGAGAGCCAGGCGTACTTCGAGCTCGCGATGCAGGAGCTTCGCCGGGATCCCTGGTCCACGGCCAGGGGGCCGGCGGGAGACCCGGCGGCGATCGAGACGGCGCGGGTCGGGAGACCGACCTTCGACGTGAACCTGCCTCCCGGCGCCTCGATGGAGCGCCTGATCGATTCGCTCTGGCGCATCCCCCGCGACATCGTCTCCGACGGTTTCGACGCGGCGCTTCGGGCGCTGGCCGGCCAGGTCCCGATGACGATCCACGAGTATCCGAGCGGCATGGAGGCGTGGAGCTGGATCGTCCCGGAGAAGTGGACCTGCCACGAGGCGTACCTCGAGACCCTCGACGGGCGGCGTCTCTTCTCCTACGCGGACCACCCGCTCCACGTGGTCTCGTTTTCGCTGCCGTACGACGGAGTGGTCGGCCGCGAGGAGCTGCTACGCCACCTCCACGTGCACGCGAAGCTCCCCGACGCCATTCCCTTCATCTTCAAGTACTACGACCGGGACTGGGGGCTCTGCTGCACGCGGGACCAGCGCGACGCGCTGACGGACGAGCGGTACCGCGTGGTCATTCGGACCGACTTTCGCTACGGCACGCTGAAGGTCGGCGAGATCGTGATCCCCGGCCAGACGGACGAGTGCATCGTTCTGTCCGCCCACCTCTGTCATCCCGGGATGGTCAACGACGACATGACGGGCGTCGCCGTGGCGATCGATGTGGCGCGCGCCCTCCTTCTCCGCGAGGAGAGGCGCTATACGTATCGGATCCTGATCGTTCCCGAAACGATCGGCTCCATCGCCTATCTCTCGCAGAACCCCGAGTTGATTCCCCGAATGAAGGGCGGGCTCTTTCTCGAGATGCTGGGCAAGGATCACCCGCACGCACTCCAGAGCTCGCTCACCGGGCAGACGGACATCGACCACTGCTTCGAGACGGTCCTGCGGGAGCGGGATCCGGACGGCTGGGTGGGCGCCCTTCGCACCGTGATCGGGAACGACGAGAACCAGTTCAACGGGCCGGGGGTGCGCGTGCCGTTCCTCTCCCTGTCGCGCGTGCTGAGGTCGACGGAGGCCGACTACCCCTACCGCGAGTACCACTCGAGCCTGGACACGCCGGCGATCGTGTCCGCGAAGAATCTAGAGGAGTCCCGCGATCTGGTCCTGCGCATGCTGGAGGTGCTGGAGCAGAACCGGACGCCCGTGAACCGGTTCCAGGGCGAGGTATTCTGCTCGCGCTACGGGATCTTCCGGGACTGGTACACGGACCGCGAGGGGCACCGCGCGCTCTTCTCCACGATGCACCTGATCGACGGCACGCGCTCCGTGGTTCAGCTCGCGCGCGAGGCGGGAGTGCCCTTCTCCGAGGCGCATCGCGTGGTGATGGAGCTCGAGCGGCACGGTCTCGTGGAGCTGCGGTGAATCCCATCACGATCCATGGCCGCGTCATCGGGCCCGGCGAACCCATGTACATCGTCGCGGAGATGTCGGCGAACCATCACCAGGACCTGGACGAGGCCCTGCGGATCCTCGAGGCGGCGAGGGCGTCCGGAGCGGACGCGGTCAAGCTCCAGACTTACACACCGGATACCCTCACGATCGACTGCGACAACGAGCACTTCCGGATCGGCCCCGGCACGATCTGGGAGGGGCGGTACCTGCACGAGCTCTACGGCGAGGCCTGCATGCCGTGGGAGTGGCACCCGATCCTCCAGCGAAGGGCGCGGGAGCTCGAACTGGACCTGTTCTCGACTCCGTACGACGTGACGGCCGTGGAGTATCTCGAGGGCCTCGACATGCCCGCGATCAAGATCGCCTCCTTCGAGATCGTGGACCTCGCGCTCATCCGGCGAGCCGCCCGCTCGGGCAAGCCCATGATCCTGTCGACCGGCATGGCGACGCTGGAGGAGATCGGAGAGGCGGTCGGCGCGGCGCGGGAGGGCGGAGCCCGAGACATCGCGCTCCTGAAGTGCACCAGCGCGTATCCTTCGCCCCCGGAAGAGGTGCACCTGCGCACGATTCCGCACCTGGCGGAGGCGTTCGAAGTTCCGGTCGGGCTGTCCGACCACACGCTCGGCACCGCCGTCCCGGTGGCCTCGGTCGCGTTTGGCTCCGCGATCCTGGAGAAGCACTTCACGCTGTCCCGCCGCCGGCCGGGGCCGGACAGCGCGTTTTCCCTCGAACCCCCGGAATTCCGCGAGATGGTCGGGATGATCCGGACCGCGGAGGCCGCCCTCGGGGGCGTGCGCTACGGTGTCGCGAAGGGGGAGGAGGCCAGCCGCGTGTTTCGCCGTTCCCTGTTCGTCGTCGCCGACATGCGAGCCGGAGATCCGTTCACGGAGGTCAACCTCCGCTCGATTCGGCCCGGAGCCGGGTTGCCTCCGAAACACCTCGGAAGCGTGCTCGGCCGCCACGCTTCCCGCGACATCCAACGGGGGACTCCATTGAACTGGGATCTCATCACGGAGCGCTGACGGTCCAGCCGAGCCTCGCCGGCGCCCCGTTCCCCCTCCCGGACGCCGGCCTCGAACCATGACAAGACCGATTCGCGTGGGAATCGTTGGTGCGGGCCCCATCTCGGACTGGCACGTCCGGGCGATCCGGGGCGCCGGAATGGACGTCGTCGCCGTGAGCTCGCGGCCCGGCTCGGCCCGGGTGGAGGAATTCGCCCGGCGGCACGCAATCGAGGGGGTCTTCGAGGGATGGAGGGAGATGCTCGTTCGCGCCGACACTCTCGACGCCGTCGTCATCGCCACGCATACCGACGGAACTCCGGAGGTCCTGGAGGCGTTCCTCCCGTGCGGCTTTCCGATTCTCGTCGAGAAACCGGTGGCATGGAGCTCGGAGCGGATCGCGACGCTGATCCCGCAGGCACACTCGAAAGTCATCGTGGGCTTCAATCGGCGCTTCTACCGTTCCATCGAGGCCGCACGCGGGGAGGTCCGGGACGGCCCGCCGCTGCTCGTCCAGGTCGCTCTTCCGGAGGACATTGCCACCCCCACCGGCGCCGACCCCGACCGGTCCTACCTTCGGCCTTTCTTCGAGAACAGCTGCCACGGGCTCGACCTCGTGCGTTACCTGCTGGGCGACCTTCGGGTCGAAGCGGCGGTGCTCCTGAAGACGGAGAGCGGCCACATCGGCGGGGTGAGTGCGACCCTGTCGACGCGCCGCGGCGACGTCGTGTCGTTCCTGGGAAACTGGGGAACGCCGGCCAATTTCTCGATCTCCCTCCACCGGCCGGGGCGACGCTTCGACGTCATGCCCCTCGAAACGGGCAGCCTCTATGAAGGAATGGATGTGCTCGAACCGTCGGAGGAGTGCCCGATCCGACGTTACATTCCGAGGCGGACGGGAACGATCGCGCTGGAAGAGACGGATCGAGACCAGAAGCCCGGCTTCATCGCCCAGGCGGCTGCTCTGCGATCCTTGGTCGAGGGAGATCCAGCGCCGCCGCAGGCCGCGACACTGGACGACGCCCGGGCGGTCGTGGCCCTCTGCGAAGAGATCTCCGGGGTGCGGTATGCGTCGTGACGTCGAAAGCTCCCTCCTGGTGGGGTACGGCTCGATCGGGCGCTGGCACGCGCCCGTTCTTCGGAAGATGTTTCCGTCGCTCACGATCGTGGAGACGAAGGAGGCGGCTCGCGAGCAGGCCGCCCTCGCCTGTCCCGGCGGCCGCGTGGTCCCGGCACTCCGAGACCTCGATGCCGTCGGGTTCTCCTTCGGCACGTGCCTCGCAGTGATCGCGACGTGGGGACCCTCCCACGCCGGGCTGTTTCACGAGCTCGTGGATCGCGGCGTGCGCATGGTCTTCTGTGAAAAGCCGCTCGCCGCGTCGGTGGCCGACGCGGCGGCCATGGTCCGCCGTTCGGAGAGCGAGGGCGTGTCGCTCGGCGTGCACCACTTTCTCCGGTACCACGGGTTCGCGGAGGCGCTCCGAGGCGTCGCGGTCGAGCTCCAGCTGGGGGACCCGGTCTCGCTCGTGGTCGAGGGCGGCGCCGCCTGCCTGGTGACGAACGGGCTCCACTGGGTGGATTTTGCGTCGGCCCTGTTCGGAGAGGGCCCGCGGAGGGTCGTCAGCACGGCCCGCGGTTTGCGGATCAACCCTCGCTCACCGGACCTGATGATCTACGGCGGGACGGCGATCTGGAGCTTCGGCGGCGATCGCGAAGCCGTAATCTCCCTGAGCGAACGCTCGAGCCTGGCGCTGACGGCGCGAATTTATTTCCGCGACGCCGTGCTGGAGACCGAAGGCGACGTCGAGCACGTCGTCATCCGCCGGCGCGACCGCTCCGCGCTGGAGCGATACCCGGCCATCACCCGGACCGGACCCGCCGTCGAGACGCTCTTCGAGGGGCGGCTTCCCGGAACGCGGACATTCAACGAGGGCCTCGAGGCCGCGCTCGCGGAGACGGTCGCCGGCGCGGTGACGACGAGTCCGGGGGCGGCGGGCGTGGAGGCGGTCTCCTCGTGCATCGGAGCGTTGCTCGCCGCACGCAATGGGGCGGCGGTCGATCTTCCCATCGCAGAAGATTCGCCGGAGGGAAGTGAGCCGTGGCCGATCTCGTGACGGGGAGTCCCGTTCGCGTCGGCATGGTGGGCTGCGGCGATACGGCGCGCTGGCGGGCGCGCGCGCTGCAGGCCGCGGGCTTCCGGATCACGGCGGTGAGCAGCCGCCCGGGCTCGAAGAGGCTCGAGGCGTTCGCCGCGGAATTCGGGATCCCCGTTGCCCGGGACGGCTGGCGGGAGATGCTCGTCCAGGCCGATCGGTGGGACTGCCTCGCGATCTGCACCTGGCCCGACGGCACCCCGGAAGTCCTGTCCGCCGCCGCCGATCTCGGCGTTCCGATCCTGGTCGAGAAGCCAGTGGCGTGGTCTTCGGAGGTCCTGGCGGGCCTGTGCCGCAAGCCGCATCGGCAAGTCCTGGTGGCGTACAACCGCCGCTTCTATCCGGCCGTTCAAGAGGCTCGCCGGCGAGCCCGCGAGGGACCGGCCCTGCTCGCGCACCTCATCCTGCCCAAGGACGTCCTGGCGCCCGCCGACGCCGACCCGCGGCAGGACTACCTGCGGGGATTCTTCGAGAGCGTCAGCGCGCTCGGTATCGACGTCGCGCGGTTCGTCCTGGGCGACCTCCGCGTCGAGTCGGTGCATCGCCTGCAAAACGCGCAGGGCAACCTGTATGGGCTGGCGGGACTCCTGACGACGGAGCGTGGCGACATCCTGCAAATCACGGGGAACCTGGCTTCGGCTTCGAACTTCGGCCTGTCACTGTACTGGCCGGGCCGGCGCTTCGACCTCTTGCCGTTCGAGATCGGAAGCGAATACGAGGGCATGGAGGTGGTTCCCCCGAGCCCGGAGTACCCGATTCGCCGGTACGTGCCCAAGCTCATCCGGACGATCTCCCTGACCGGTAGCGATCTCGTCGAGAAGCCCGGGTTCATGGCCGAGGTCGAGGCATTCAAGACCATGGTCGAGGGCAAGCCTCGCCCGGCCGGCGCGGCGACGCTCGAGGATGCCGCGGCGGTGACCCGCCTCTGCGAGGAGCTGACCGGAGTGACCTACGCGCCCGGCGACGGCTGGCCGAACCCCTGGGCGAGCTGAAGCGACCCTCTTTTCGATGAAAGACGCCACCGTCCTCATGATGAGTTACTACCGGGAGGACACCCGCACGCTGCTCTGCGTGGCCGAGGAGCTCCGGCGCAGCAAGGGTTTGACGCCGCTCTTCCTGATCGCCTCGACCGGAGCCCTGCGCGACGACGCCGCCGCGGTCGTGCGCGCGGCCGGCTTCGCGGTATTCGACGAGCTGCCCCATGAAGACGTGGCCGCGGGCCACGAGATGCGAAACCCGTTCCGTCGGGCTCGTGTCGTTCGGGACGCCAACATCCGCCTATCCCACCGAATCCTCGAACGAACCGGCGCGGCCGCCATCGTGTGCACGATGGACGCGGCGCGGGGACACTTCGTCGAGGCCTCGCGGGGAGCGGGGATTCCCTCGCTCTACGTCCAGTGGGCGGAGATGGACAGCCCCGAGCTGCTCCGCGTGTGGTGGCGGGCCGAGGCACGTTATTCGGATCTGCCGCACCGGCCGCTCATGCGCCTGCGGCGGAGGTTGAGGCGAAAGGTCAACGAGGCGGCGGGCTTCGGCCAGCGGTGGCCGTTCTTCATTCCGGTCTCGCGGCTCGCCGTGGCCGGGCCCTTCTACCGCGACATCTGTATCCGGGCCGGTATCCCTCCGGAGCGCGTCGAGGTCACGGGCAACGCGCAGTGCGACGCGATGTATCACTGCGCGGGGCTCACGGCAGGGGAGATCGCCGGCATCAAGCGCTCGATGGGCGTCGACGAATCGCGGAAGATTCTCTTGTACGCACTCAACGACACGAAACGCCTGGTCCATCTCGACCAAGGCTCGGCCGCGGAGGCGGAAGCCATCACCCTGGCGGCGATGCGGGCGGCGAGCCCGGAGTCCGTCCGGGTCGTCAAGCTGCATCCCAAGCAGGACGAGGAGGACCGAGCGCGGATTCGCGCGCTCGACCCGGAGGCCGTCGTCATCGGACAGGAGGTCGAGATTGGGCCGCTCGTCGCGGCTTCCGCCGCGGTCGTCGCGACAGTGTCCTCCGGGCTTCTCTGGGCCGTGGGGATCGACCGGCCCTCGATCAGCGCCTACTTCTGGAGGGGCGCGGCGGAAATGAAAGCGACGCGGTGGTGGACCGGCGTCGAGCGGGCGGACACGTTCGAGGCGCTCGTCGCCTCCCTCAGGGACAACCTCCAGAACCCGGAGCACATCGCCAACTGGAGCTCGCGCCGCCGCGAATGCCGCGATCGATTCCTGAGACTCGACGGCCGGAGCATTTCGCGGATCGTGGAGATCCTCTGTTCCCTGCTCTCGGTCGAAGGGGCGACGCAGCGCACTCCGGCGAGCCTCGCCGGGGTCGCGCAGCCGAAGTTCGGGACGCGACCGGAGAGCAAGGACTCCGGACGATGACGGCCCTCGCCTCGCTCATGAGCAGGACGACCGTGCGCCGCGTCGCGGTCGTGATCACGGATCAGGCGATCTCGCTGGCCTCCCGAGGGCGAGAGGCCGGCGCGATCCGGGTGCCCGCATGAGGACCCTGGCCGTGATCCCGGCTCGCGGGGGCTCGAAGGGGCTCGCCCGAAAGAATCTCCGCTTGGTCGGCGGAAAGCCGTTGGTCGTGCGCGCCATCGAGCAGGCCGGCGCCTCGCGGGCCGTCGACGAGATCGTCGTGAGCACGGACGATGCGGAAATCGCGGCGGTTTCGGAACGGGCCGGAGCGGAGGTCGTGTGGCGCCCGGGCGAGCTCGCCCTGGACCACACTCCCACGGTCGCCGTCCTGATGCACGCGTTGGAGTCTCGCGGGCTCGAGAGGGCGCCGGAACGGGTCGTCACGCTGCAGCCCACGTCGCCGCTGCGGCTTCCCCTCCACATCGCGGAGGCGGTCGGCCTGCTGACCCCCGAGTTCGACGCGGTCGTGAGCGTCTGCCCGGTGGGGCATTCCCCCTACAAGATGTTCTTCGTGATCGGCGACGCGCTCACGCCTCTGATCTCCGACGGGCCGGCGCCGGGCACCCCGCGCCAGCAGCTGCCGGTCGTGTACCAGGAGAACGGAGCGGTCTACGTCACCTGGACGTCCGTCCTTCGTGACCACAACTCGATCTGGGGCCGGCGGACGCGGCCGTTCCTGATGGACGCCGACTCCTCCGTGGACATCGATACGGACCTGGACCTGATTCTTGCGGAGACGATCCTATCCACTCGCAAACGCTCGGAGGGCAAAGATGACCGCGACTCTAACGATTGAAAAACGGGTTGTGGGCCGCGAGCACCCGCCGCTCGTCGTGGCGGAGATCGGCATCAACCACGAAGGGAGCATCGACAAGGCCATCCAGATGGTGGACGACGCCGCGGCGGCGGGCTGTGAATGCGCCAAGTTCCAGTGTCACGTCGTCGAGGACGAGATGATTCCGAACGAGGTGATCCCTCCCAACGCCAAGGAGAGCATCTGGAACATCATGGCCCGTTGCGCGCTGACGGAAGCCGAGGACGCCCGCCTCAAGGAGTACGTGACGAGCAAGGGAATGATCTACCTGAGCACGCCCTTCTCCCGGGCCGCCGCGGTGCGGCTCGCTCAGCTGGGGGTGGCCGCGTTCAAGATTGGCTCGGGCGAATGCAACAACTATCCCCTCGTGAGGCACATCGCCCGGTACGGAAAGCCCGTGATCGTGAGCACTGGCATGAACGACATCGCGTCGATCACTCCGACGGTCGCCATCCTGCGAGAGGAGGGCGTTCCGTTCGCGCTCCTCCACTGCACGTCGATGTACCCGACGCCGTACGAGATGGTCCGATTGGGCGGGCTCACCGACCTGTCGACCGTGTTTCCGGACGCCGTGATCGGGTTGAGCGATCACTCGCTCGGAAACTACACGTGCTACGCGGCCGTGGCGCTGGGGGCCAGCATCCTCGAGAAGCACTTCACCTCGGACAAGACCTGGCCTGGACCGGATGTCCCGATCTCGATCGACCCGCGCGAACTGGCCGAGCTGGTCGAGGGATCTCGCGCGGTGCACCAGGCCCTGGGTGGCTCAAAAACGGTTCTGCCGGAGGAGGGGGGGACGATCCAGTTCGCCTACGCATGCGTCGTGACCACCCGCGACGTCCCGGCCAAGGCGATCCTGACCCGGGACAACATCTGGGTCAAACGCCCGGGGACCGGGCAGATCAAAGCGGTCGATTTCGAAAAGGTTCTGGGAAAGCAGGCCTCGCGGCCGATTGCCGCGAATACGCAGTTGCAATGGTCCGACCTCACATAGGCCGCCCGGTGCGGCGCCGACCCGCGCAGGGCCGGTCTCGCAACCGACGAGTCCTGTTCCTCACGGGAACCCGTGCGGACTTCGGGAAGTTGAAGCCTCTGATCGAGGCGACTTCCCGGACGCCCGGTTTCGAAACGGCCATCTTTGCGACCGGCATGCACATGCTGGCCCGCTACGGAGCCACCGTCAACGAGATCCGCAAGGCGAAGTTTGCCAACATCTTCACCTACATCAACCAGGACGGGTCTCGCGCGACCCAGATGGATCTCGTGCTCGCGACGACCGTTCAGGGCATCGGTCACTACGTGAGGGAATACCCTCCGGACCTCCTCGTCGTCCACGGCGACCGGATCGAGACTCTGGCCGGCGCGATCGTGGGCGCACTGAACAACATTCTGGTGGCGCACATCGAGGGGGGCGAGGTATCGGGGACGATCGACGAGCTGATCCGGCATGCGGTGACGAAGCTCTCGCACCTTCACTTCGTCGCGAACACGGAGGCCCGGAATCGGCTTCTTCAGATGGGGGAGAGGAAGGACTCGGTGTTCACGATTGGGTCGCCGGACGTCGACGTGATGCTCTCGGGTCGCCTCCCGAGCCTCAAGGCGGTCAAGGCCAAGTATGGAATTCCCTTCGCGAAGTACGTCCTCCTCCTCTATCACCCGGTCACCACGGAGCTGCCCCTGCTCCGAGAGCACACGAACGCCGTCTTCGATGCTGTGAAGGCGTCCGGAATGAACGCGGTCGTGATCTATCCGAACAACGACGCGGGGGCCGAGGTCGTCCTCGAGAAGATCCAGGAGATCCGGCGCGACCGGCAGTTCCGTGTCATTCCCTCGATGCGGTTCGAGTACTTCCTGTCGCTGCTCAAGAGCGCCGTCGCGATCGTCGGCAACTCGAGCGCGGGCATCCGCGAGGCGCCGGTCTACGGAGTTCCCACGATCAACGTGGGGACCCGACAGCTCAATCGCTACCGGTACGCGTCGATCATGGACGTCGACGAGGACGAGGTCGCCGTGCTCGACGCCCTGAGGAACCTGCCGACGGGGGTCGCGCCTTCGCTCCACTTCGGAAGGGGCGACAGCGGACGGCTCTTCCGAAAGTGCCTGCTCGATCCGCGTCTGTGGAAGACGTGCCGCCAGAAACAATTTCGAGACGCGACGGCGCCGCCGGAACCCGCCGGCCGATGAAGCCCCGGCTGATCGTCTCGCTGCCTCTCGTCTGGGGCGTCCGGAATGTCCTCCGGTCGGGCCTTGCGGCCAGGCTGAGCGCCGACTTCCAGCTCATCTATGCCATTCCGGAGGAGGCTCGCGAGAGCTTCGCGAGCGAGGGAATCCCCGAGTCCGATACCTGGATCCTGTCGAGGCCGGTGGCGAACCGGCGCACGGCCTGGGCGCAGCGGCTGCTCCACGGCGCGCACCGATGGCGCCACCCCACCCCGAGCGACGAGCTCTTCGCGTGGAGGAAGGGGAGCGGATTGAGGCTGAGAAGCCGGCTGCGCGACGGGGCGTTCCGCGGGGCGTCGCGATTGGTTCGAGGGGATGGCGCGTTCGCTAGGCTCCAGCGGATGGAGGAGAGGCTGTCCGCCCGGACCATCCCCGACCGCGTGTGGGAATTCCTGCGGCGGGCGAACCCGGTGGCCGGCCTCTCGACGAGCTGCGTTCTCGACTGGGAGAGGCCGCTCTTCCAGGCGATGCGCATGTCGGGGATACCGACGGCGACGCACGTGCTGTCCTTCGACAACCTGACGAGCCGGGGGTACCTCCCGCTGGGACATTTCTCGCGGTTCCTCGTCTGGCAGGAGGCCATGTCGAGCGAGCTGACGGAGCTGTACGGAATCGGCTCCGATCGGCTGACGGTGACGGGAACCCCGCAGTTCGACTTCCACGTGCGGCCGGAGTCCCGGTGGCCGCGCGCGAAGACCCTCGCCAACCTCGGGCTCCGGGGGGACCGACCCTACTTCGTCTACTGCGCGAACCACCTGGGGATCACGCCGAGCGAGCCGGCGCTGGTGGCCGATCTCCTGACCTCGGTGGGTCGGGACTCGCGGTTCCGGGATCATCAGTGGGTCGTTCGGCTGCATCCCATGGACGCATACAGCCGATGGGCGGACCTGCAGGAGCGGTTTCCGAACGCCGTCGTCAGCCGTCCGTGGAAACACCAGAGCGGCAGCCGGTTCTGGGGAATCCCTTCCGGGGACGAGATCGCGCTTCTGGGAAACACGCTCCGCCATGCGGACGCGACGTTGACCGTGGCCTCCACGACTGCCCTCGACAGCGCGGTAGTCGATACCCCGGTGGTCTGCGTCGGGTTTCATCCGAGCGCACCCGCCTGGGAAGACCGCTTCTATCGGGAGGCCCACTACTCTCAGCATTACCGGCCGCTCATGGAGAGCGGCGCCACTCCCATGGCGACCTCAATGGACTCTCTGCGAGAGCTGCTCGCGGCCGCGATCGGAGAGCGCGAGGGTCTGCGGAGGGCGCGCGCGGAGCTCGTCCGGCGCCTCTGCGGCATCGTCGACGGGGGCTCCGCAGAGCGGATCGCGCGAGCGGTTGCGACACTGGCCTCCGGATGCGAAGGCGCCGCCGAAAACGGCCGGACCGGTGCGGACGCGCGAACGGCATGAAAGCTCATGAATCGCCCCTTCCGCCGCGAGAGTCGGCCGCCGCCGTCCGGGAGGCCTTCCGGCGGGGTCTCGTGGTGGACGGAATCCTGATGTGGATGCTTCCGTTGCGGATGCGGATCCATGGCCATCGGCGGGGGCTCCGCCGGGCGCTGGCGAACGCGCCGGCGTCTCCCCTCGATCCGGGCTCGACCCGGGACTGGCAGCCCGGCCTGACGGAGTCGGCCATCACGGCTCGCGAGTGGTTTCGGGTGGATCCTCCACCGGCCGGCTCGCCCGAGGGAACGCTTCGGGCCGCCGGGGGGAAACGGTTCCCCTCTCCCCGGGAGGCCGCGGGCTCGGAGGACGTGGAGGACCGACACGCCTGGGACCGCCTCTCCTGGGCCCTCGAACCGAACCGTGCGAATACGCCCGCCGAGCTGGCCGATTGGCTGGATTCGCCTCCCTCGGTTCACTCCCGCCAGCCGTACACGACCAGCGAACGGATCTGCGCGCTCGCGGAGATTCTCGGGACCTTAGGCGAGGAGCTGCCCGGCGAACTGGCCCGTCGGCTCCTCCGGCAGCTGTTCGACGACGCCGAGAGGCTGGCGGGTCGATTCGAGAATCATCTGGGGACGCACAACCACCTCCTGAACAATGCTCGCGCGCTCCGCGCCGCCGCACGGCTGGTCGCCGAGCCCCGGGCGAGCCGCTGGTTGGCTCAGGCCCGCGCGACCTGGGACGATCTCTGGCCGAAACTGATTCTCGGCGACGGAGTGTTCGGCGAGGGGAGCAGCCACTACCACGTTCTCCTCACGCGGACGCTCCTGAACTACCTTCAGGATGCCCGGGACGCCCGGCGTGCGCTCCCGGCGGGAATGGTCGAGAAGGCGCGCGCGATGTGCGAGGTCACGAACGCGTTGGTGCGTCCGGACGGAAGCCTCCCGCTCTTCGGCGACGTCAGCCCGGACATGCCGACTTCATGGATGCGAGGATTGCCCCGGGCCAGTGCGATGGCCGGCCTGATCGACGAGCCGCCCCGGGATCGCGCGGCGGGCTACGCGGCGGGCGCCAGCGCCTACCTTCGGGGAGGGACACCCGCGAGGAACGAGTCGACGTCGAAGGCCGACTCTTCCATCGGGGGTTGGAGATCGTGGCTCTTTCCCCAGGGAGGCCTTCTCGTCGCGGTGCACTCCGCCTCGTCGCTCGAGCTCTCCGCGCACGGCGATCCCCGGCCGGAGAGCGCCGGCCACGGAGACAGCGGACGCGGCAGCTTCGAGATCCGATTCGGAGATCGTCCCATTGTCGTCGACGGCGGGATGCCGAGCTACCAGCCCGGCGAGCTACGCAATCGCTTCCGATCCGCGGCCGGCCAGAACGTCGTGTCGGTCGACGACCTGGCGCCGGCGCTGCTCCTGGATCAGACGCGCGACCTCCCGCGGTGGTACATGGCCTCGCTCGAAGGCGGCTTCTGGCGGATGGACTCCAACTCGGCGACCTTCACGTGGCGCGGGTTCGGCCGTCACCGGTCCGGTCTGACGTGGATGCGCACCTATCGCTGGTCGAATGCGAACCTTGAGGTCCAGGACCGGCTGGAGGGCTGGGTGGGGGAGGCGAGCGTCGAGGCCCGTCTGCATTTCGGCGAGCTCGGCTGGTCGCATCCCGCACCCGATCGGTTCGCGATCGACGGCTGCCGGCTGCGGGTCGTCGCACCGGAGGCTCTGTCCTCGGAGCTCGTGGATATGGATCACTCGACGGACTACGGGATTCTGACGCGGGGACAGGGCGTGCGGATGAGCGGTCGGCTCCGGCTGCCGGCCACCTGGACCTGGTCTTTCGAGTTCGAGTCCGGAGGCTAGGCGCGAATGTGCGGCATCGCAGGCATTCTGGATTTTGACCGCCACCCGTCGGCCGCGGACGTGGCGCCGATGGTGAGCATCCTGCGTCATCGAGGCCCGGACGCCGACGGCTTCCTGGTCGACGGGCCCGTCGCCATGGGAATGCGACGACTTTCGATCATCGACCTGGCGCGAGGCGATCAGCCGATCTACAACGAGGACCGCAGCGTGGGAGTCGTCTTCAACGGCGAGATCTACAACTACCTGGAGCTCCGCGAGTCCCTGTTGGCGCGGGGGCATCGGCTCACGACGAACGGCGACACGGAGACGCTCGTCCACCTCTACGAGGACTCCGGGCCTGCGTTCCTGAGCCGGTTGAACGGCATGTTCGCCTTCGCGCTCTGGGACTCGAAGCGAAAGGTTCTGCTCCTGGCGCGCGACCGGATGGGGGTCAAGCCCCTGTACTACGCGCACGTGGGATCGCGGTGGATCTTCGCGAGCGAGCTGAAGGCCCTGCTGACGCAACCGGAGCTCCCTCGCGACCTGGAAGCGGACGCTCTGGCCGACTACCTGAGGTTCAGCTACATACCTGGCGAAGCGACGCCGTACCGGGCGGTTCGCCGGCTCCTGCCCGGCCACTACCTTCTCGTCGAACCGGGTCGCCAGACCGTGAAGGCGTGGTGGGATCTCGCCGCCGACTGGGACGAGGATCTGCCCGAGAGCGCCGAGGAGATGTGCGGCCGGCTGGTCACCGTGTTCGACGATGCGGTGCGGCTACGCATGCGGAGCGACGTGCCGGTGGCCTCCTTTCTGAGCGGGGGGGTGGATTCGAGCCTTATCACCCTGACGGCTCAGCGAGAAGTCGATCATCCGCTCCAGACCTTCACCGTGGCCTTCGAGCACTCGGCATTCGACGAGCGGGGGTACGCGAGAGAGGTCGCGGACCGGGGAGAGACCGAGCACCGGGAGATGTCGGTTTCCCCGGCCGACGCAGTGCAGCAGCTACCGCTCCTCGTCTGGCACCTGGACGAGCCGATCGCGGATTCCTCCATCATTCCGAACTATCTGATCAGTCGATTCGCCGCGGAGCGCGTGAAGGTTTGCCTCTCGGGCCTGGGTGGGGACGAGCTGTTCGGCGGATATTCGAGGTATCGGGAGCGCGAACCGGGACGCATCCGCAAGGCTTTCGGGCCGGTTCCCGCCGCCGCCGGCGCGCTGGCGCCGCTGGTCTCGCCCTGGCATGCGGGCTGGGGGGAGGAGCTCCGATTGACGTCGGATGCCTCGCTCGCCTGGCGCGACTACCTCCATCTGCTGGAAATCTTCGATACGAATGCGATCGAGCGGCTGCGCTTCCCGGCCAAGGGGCGCGGGGAAGAAACCATCGAAGCCCTGTGGAAGCAGTATCCGGGCAGCGACCCGGTCGGCCGCCGGCAGTTCATCGACCAGCATACGTACCTGCCGGATCAGATCCTCGCCCTGACCGATCGCATGTCGATGGCGAACTCCTTGGAAGTGCGCGTGCCCTTCATGGACTTTCGGCTGGTGCGCATCGCCCAGCGAATTCCGGCGTTGCTCAAGCAGGCCGACGGGGACTACAAGATCGCCCTCAAGCGAGCCCTCGGAGACCGGCTTCCCGAGAACATCAAGAGTCGTCCGAAGTGGGGGTTCGACACTCCGCTCGCGGCCTGGGTCGGCGGGCCGGTCCTCTTCGCTGCGCTGCAATCGCTGCCGAACGGCGCCCTCGTCGCCGAGGGACTCGTTTCCAAAACGGCCGTGCGGTCGCTCGTGAGCAGTCGCGAGCGCGCCTCGGCGCAGGCGCGGCGCGTCTGGAGCCTCCTGATCCTGGAAGTCTGGCTCCGGGTCCGGAGCCGATCTTCGCCTCCCCGCGAGACGTTGACCGAGCTCCTGGGCAGCCATTGATGACCTCGCCCGCTGTCAGCGTTTTGACTGCAGTGCGGAACGGCGCCCACCACATCGAGGAGACCGTCGCCAGCATCCAGCAGCAGTCGTACAAGGACTGGGAGTACATCGTCGTTGACGATGCGTCCTCGGATGGGACGGCGGAGCTGGTCGACCGGCTTCGTCGCTCGGACGATCGCATTCGCTTGATCCGGCGTGCGGCTTCCGGCGGGCCTTACGTAGCGGCCAACGAGGGATTGAAGGCGTCGAAAGGCCGGTACATCGTCCGAACGGATGGCGACGATCTCTCGCCCCCGGACCGCATCCAGAAGCAGCTGGACTTTCTGAAGTCTCGCCCCTTGTTTCGAGCATGCATTTCGTTCATTCGGTTCTTCGGACCGGGAGGAGTCCACACGACGATCTCCACGGTGCCTGTGAGCCCGGGCGCGTTTCGGTGGTACCTCCTGCTGCGAGGGGCCTCGACCCACAGCTCGCTCTGCATCGAGCGTGCGGCCTTGGTGGAGCTGGGAGGCTACCGGGAACTACCCCTCGCTCAGGACTACCGCCTGCTCTGCGAGCTCTCGCAGAGGGGCTGGCTCGCCGTCGTGCCGGAGGTCCTGTCGCTCGTCCGCTCGCACGAGCAGCGTGCGTCGGTGACGCGGGGTGCTCAGCAGCGAAGCCTCGCTCTCGAGATCGTGGGCGATCACCTGAAGGCGTTGTCCGGTCAGGTGTGGGGACCGGAAGAAATTGAGGAGCTGTACGCCGCCGGGCACTCCATGCCTCTTCCGGTCGAGCTCGGCCTCTCGGTTCTCGATCGCTGGGAGCGGCTCTGGCGCGCAGCCTCGGACTTGACCCGGGAGGACCGGCGCAGCCTCTCTCGGCTGTCGGCGTTTCGGCGAAGGAAGCATCTGTGGATTAACGGCCGCCGCCAGCCCTGGATTGCGGGCGCGAGTCTGGTGAAGCTGGCCCTGACTCGTCCCGGCTCCCTCTTCGCGGGACTCACGGCGGCCGGCGCATGAGGCTCTGCTTCATCTGCCCGGAGTACCCTCCCGGCCCGCACGGCGGAGTCGGGACGATGACGCGGACCATCGGTCGGGCGCTCGTCGGCGCGGGCCACGACGTCCGGGTCGTCGGCATCTACTCTCCAGAGTATCCGGCGGCCGACTCCGAGGACGACGAGGGCGTTCGAGTCCACCGCCTCCGGGAGCGACGCGGTCGCGGCGGCTGGGTGCGGGCCCGCTATGAGCTCTTCCGCATGGTCAGGGGCTGGGCTCGCCGGGGAGAGATCGACCTGGTGGAAGGGCCGGACAGCCGCGGCTGGTTTGCGGGGTGGCCGCGGTTGCCGGTGCCCATGGTCCAGCGCTCGCATGGATCGCGCACGTATTTCGCGCACGAGGTCGGGAGGGTCGTCGATCGGATGACGTTCCGGCTGGAGAGCTCATCCTACCGCCGGACCACAGCGTGGGCGGCGGTCAGCAGGCATACCGGATCGGTGACGGCGAGTCTCTTCCACTTGAGCTCGGGACCGGCGGCCATCCTGTACAACCCCGTCGACGTTCCGGGCCAGATGCCGCCGTTTTCCGCCCGCTCCGCGAATCGGGTCGTGTTCACGGGCACGCTGACGCCTCGGAAGGGAATCCTGGACCTGATCGACGCCTGGCCCGCGGTCGTGAAGGCGCACGACGGCGCCGAGCTGCACCTTTTCGGGAAGGACACGCTCTCCCCGGAGGGCCGATCGATGCGCCAGGTACTCATCGATCGCCTTCCCGTCGCCCTGCGAGACGGGGTCTTCTTCCCGGGGCACGTCGGCGCATCCGAGCTGCGCGAGGCGCTCGCAACCGCACGCGTGGCGATCTTCCCGTCGTATAGCGAGGCGTTCGCGCTGGCCCCCCTGGAGGCCATGGCGTCGGGCTGCCCCACGATCTCGACGAAGTTGAGCTCGGGCCCCGAGGGGCTGCGGCCCGAGGTGGAGGGTCTCCTGGTGGACCCGTCCCGGCCGGGCGAGATCTCCGATGCGATTCTGAGGATTATGAAGGACGACGGCCTCGCCGCGCGGCTGGGGCAGGCCGGGCGCGACCGAGTGCTCGAGGCCTTCACCCTGGCGAAGGTCCTTCCTCTCAATGAGGCTTTCTATGGAAGCGTCGTGCGCGCTTTCGCCGGCTGATATGAACGACGACCGACTGGACGGGGCGATTCGCCGGTGCCGGAAGCGCGCGGCAGCGTTCCTGCAGGCGCAGATCGAAGACGCCGGCGAGAACCGATTCTTCCGCCACAGCTCCGATCATCGGACGGATGCCGATCGGTCCCACCGGCTCTATGGGACCTTCTCCGGAGCGCTCGCCTCGGTCCTGCTGCGGGGAGAAGTCGAGCTGGACGACGCGCAACGCGCAGCGATCGGGAACGCTCTGAATCACTTCCAGATTGCGGACGGAACGTTTCTCATGCCGGACGTCCCGGAGTCGGCCCGGCCCACCCACGATTCGGAGTACTTCGCATTCCACTGCACGAACTATGCGATGGGAGCGCTGCGAGCCATCGGCCGGAAGCCCCGATACCCGCTCTCGTTCCTCGAGCCCCTGCGCTCGCGCACCGATCTGGAGCGGTGGCTGGCCCGCCGCGACTGGTCGCGCCCCTGGATGGAAGGCAACAACATCGTCAACCTGGCGTCGTTCTACGGGGTCGCCGCGTCCGACGGAGCGGGGTGGGCCCGGGAGCGGCTGGTCGACCTGGCAGACTGGCACGATCGCAACCAGAACTCCTCGACGGGCTTCTGGCACGCGGGCGAGGCGACCGGCCGGCGCGAGCTCGTGAACGCCATGGCGGGAGCGGCGCACAACCTGCACATCTACTACCTCCTGGAGCGCGAGGTCCCGCGGCCGACTACGATCGTCGACAGCTGTCTGCGGCTGGGGTACATGGGAATTCGCTCCGCCTGCCTGGACATCGACCTCGTCGACGTCCTGGCGAACTTTCGCCGGTACGGGCATCGCGTCGAGGAGATCGACCGGATCCTCTCGCGATATCTCGTCGAGCTGCTCCAGGTGCAGCAGCCCAACGGCGGCTTCTGCGACGACTACGTGACCCCAGGCAACCTCTTCGGCTGCGTCACGGCGCCGGACGTGGCCGTGACCTGGACGACCTGGTTCCGCCTGGCGACGATCGGCATGCTGGTCTGCGCCTTGCGCCCGCAGGACGGGGACCAGTGGGTCTTCCGGGACACCATCGGAATGGGATACTTCAACGCGCACCTCGCGGCCGGAGCGTCCGCCGCGGTCTCCCGTTCTTCCCGTATTCCGAGCGGCGGCGCCTCGGAAGCGTGGCTCTCCATGATCCGCCGCGGTCGATTTCTCCGTCAGCGCCTGACCTGGACCATCCGGCATCGGGCGGCCTCGTGATGGAGAAAACGATCGGCGTCTGCATCGCCACCCACGAGCGCGCGGAGCTGCTCGCCGACACGCTCGAAGGTGTGGGCCGCCAAACGCGGCCGCCCGATGAGGTGATCGTCAGCGACTCTTCGCGCGACGACGCGGTCCGGAGGACGGTCGAAAGCTTTTCCAGTCGGTATCCCCGGCTGAATGTCTCCTACGTCCGCTCCGAACGGAAGTCGCTGCCGTGGCAGCGGTGGTGGGCCTTCTCCCATTCGAAGGGGGACGTCGTTCTCTTCATCGACGACGACATCCTGCTTTCTCCCGACGCGCTCAACGCCCTGTCAGGGGCCTGGCGGGAGCTCTCCGAGAAGCGCGAGGTCGCGGGGATCGGCTTCGTCATGTCCTGGCGCGGCGAGGCGCGGGCGCGGCCCGGGAAGCCGACGCGCAGGGAGAAGTGGTTGCGAATCGTCGACGCGGACCCGGGCTCGGTCACCGGGGGAGGGTTGACGACGCCCCTGGCCGGCATCTCCGGGAACGGCCCGCAGTCCGTCTCGGTCCTCTCGGGAGGCGGGATGTCGTATCGCCGGGAGATCCTGGAGAAGGTGGGCTGCCTGACCAATCTCGTCTCCCTCTACGACTCCGGCGTGGGACGCGGCGAGGACGCCGTTTTGAGCTCCTACGCCCGGAAGCTCGGAGGGCCGCTCTATGCATTGCCGGAGGAGCTCGCCTTTCATCCCCGCGTGGGCCGCGGACACACCCCGTACCCCAACGGGGGCTGGCGAATGGGGATCGCCCACACATGGGGACGCGCCCACACGATGCGGTGGATCTCTGCCACGCCCGGTGAGTACCGGCGGGACTGGAGCCGGCTCGCCGCGCTCGAGCTCGCGAGGGCCGCCGGGGCGGCGGCCGCCTCGCCGCTTGAGGGCAGGCGATGGAAGAGGCTGATCGGAACGTTCTGGGGCATCGGACGGACCCTGATCGACTGGAAGCGCATTCCCATGGAGGCTCGTTGATCGGCGCGCTCCTCCAGAACCATCCGGCAAGGCTGCTGCTCTTCTGGGACTACGACACGCAGTGGGGGGCCGACCGGTCGCGGACCGCCGGCGGTCCCAAGGATTGGGGCTCGCTCGAGTTCGAGAACACCGAGCGGCTGCTCTCGTTGCACGCGAAGTACGAGGTTCCCGCGTGCTTCGCGGTCGTCGGCTCTGCGGCGCTGCCTGGGGAGCGGCCCTACCATGACCCCGCCCAGATCCGGCGAATTCACGCGGCCGGCCACGAGGTCGCGAGCCACTCGCATCGGCACGAGTGGTTGCCCGGGCTCGACTCCCATCGACTCCGGGAGACGCTCCGGTCCAGCAAGGACGCGCTGGAGCAATGCATCGGATCCCCGGTGAGCGCCTTCGTGCCCCCATGGAACGCGCCGTTCGACCATCCCCGGAGTTGGTCGTTCAGTCTCTCGGAACGCCGGGAGGCCGGGAGCGACCGCACTGACCTGGGGCGGCTCTGTGGGGCGCTCCGCGAAGCCGGGTACCGATTCTGCCGCGTCGCCTACCGTCCCATCCTGCAACGGTTGGCGGATCGCCTTCTGAGGCGGCGATTCGACCACCTCGGACGCCTGGAGACGATCAACGGGTTGGCGTGCGCGCGCCTGAACACGCCGGGGGGGTTTGGCGAGGACACGCTCAAGTCGCTCGAGCGCAACGTCCAGCGGGGGGGGCTGGTCGTGGCCTACGGGCACCCGCACTCCCTGACCCTGCCGACGTCGCAGGACGAGCGGCACCTCGTGCCGTTCCTGGAGCGCGTCCGCGAGCTTCGTTCTCGCGGCCTGCTCCAGGTGGTGCGGCCGAGGGATCTGTCGGGCCCCGCGGCCACGGTGTCGTGACGGTGGCTTCCCGCGTCTGCGTCGTCTCATTCAAGGAGTGCTGGCAGGACCCGTCCGGGGCGTGGCTGTCGACGGGTGGGTTCCCCCTTCAGATGGCGGCCATTGCATCCCTGTTCGACCGGATGACCCTGCTCGTCACTCGCCGCGACGAACCCGGAGAGGGAGGAATCCCGCTTCCGGAGGGCGCCGGCGTGGTCATCATGAGGAGGCCCCGGGGCGAGGATCTCCGGCGCAAGCTCTTCGTCCTCGCACACCTTCCGGAGTACCTGCGCGTGATCGCCCGCCACGCGAAGCCAGCCGACGTCGTCCACGTGCCGCCACCGGGGGACATCCCGTTGCTCGGGATGATCGTGGGGCTAGTGCTCCGGAAGCGCATGCTGGTCCGGTACTGCGGCTCGTGGTCGTCCACCGCCGAAACCACCGTGATGAATCGCGTGACCCGGGGGCTCATGAGGCTCTTCGCCGGCAGACGAAATGTCATGCTGGCGACGGGCATCGGATCGGTTCCTCCGGCTCCACGGATGAGCTGGATCTTCGCAACGGCCGCCACCCGGAAGGAGGTCTCGACCCTGCGATCGGATCTCGATCGGCCGGTCTTGCGGCCGGTGCGTCTCGTCTACGCCGGCCGGCTCTCGCGCGTAAAGGGCGTGTCCGTCCTCGTCGAAGCCCTCCACCAGCTCCGCCAAAACGACCCGGAGCGATTCTCGAGTCTCGAGCTCGTCATTGCGGGCGACGGCGACGAACGTGAGTCCCTGGAAACCACGGTCCGATCGCACGGCCTCCTCGAGAGGGTTCGGTTCGCGGGCCAGCTGGATCGGCCGGCCCTCGTCGCGACGCTCTCGCAAGCCGACATCTGCGTCGTCCCCTCTCTGTCGGAGAGTTTCTGCAAGGCCCGGGTCGACGCGATGCTCTGCGGTACCCCGGTGCTGACCACGGAGGTCGGGTTCGGACGGGAGATCGTGGGGACCGAGGGCGAGAGGGGCTGGATCGTGCCTTCGGGTGACGCGACCCGGCTGGCGGGCGCCCTGGGTAGGCTCGTCGCCGAGCCCAGAGACTGGCCGGCGTTGCGCCGCCGCTGCCGCGCCTTTGCGGAGCAGCTCACCCTGGAGGGCTGGGCCGCCGAGATCGGAAGGATCTGTTCCTCGCAGTGGGGCGTGAGCCTGAGAAGCGGGAGATTCGAGTTTTGAAGCCTTCGACCGTCGGAATCGTCGCGGGTCAGCTGGTCGTCGGCGGCGCCGAACGGCAGCTGTACCTGTGGCTCTCGAACCTCGACCGGGAACGGTTCCGGCCCGTCGTCGCGACGCTCCACCCGGACGCCGGGGACTACTGGGAGTCTCGGATCGAGGCGCTCGGAATTCCGCTCCTCCGGGTCCCGCGGCGAAGGAACCGCCTCTCGCGGCTGCGCACCTTAGTCGAGCTGTTCCGACCTTTTCGGCCGGACCTCCTGCACGGCTGGCATCTCTTCGCCAGTCCCTACGCGGGCGCCGCGGCCCGTCTGCTGCGCGCGCGGGCCAGCCTCGGATCTCTTCGGGGAAGCTACGAGGCGTACCGGGGCAACCGGATGGGAGCGTTTCTCACCGCGTGGCTCACGGACGGACTCCTCGTGAATTCGCACGCCGCCGCCGCGAGATTCGAACGCAACGGAGCGGGGGGATCCCGGAAGGTCTTCGTGGTCCCCAACGCGGTCCAGGACGACGTCTCGGATCGCGACGAGGCGCGGGCGAACCTCGCCCGCCGCTGGGGCATCGACTCCTCTCGAATCTGGATCGCATCGATGGGGCGGTTCGATCCCGGCAAGCGATTCGACCTCCTGCTGGACGTTGTCTCGGCGCTCCGAGCCCGTTCCCTCGACGTCCAGCTGATCCTGATCGGCTACGGCGACCGGGAGCAGGCGTTGGAGGAGCAGGTGCGCGCGCTGGGTCTCTCGGATCGGGTCCTCCTAGCGGGGCCCGATCCCGAGGCGCGGCGGTGGCTGAGCGCCTTCGACCTGTTCTGCTTCCTCTCGATGGACGAAGGATCGCCGAACGTGGTGATGGAGGCGGCGGTGGCCGGCGTTCCGGTCGTCGGGTGGCAGGCCGATTTCCTCGAGGAGCTCCTCGGGAACGGTTCCGGCGCGCTCGCTCCGAGGGGAGACGTCGGGGCGTTGGTCGAAATCCTCGCCTCTCTCATCGCTTCCCCCGGGGAGCGCATCCGGCTCGGGCGGGAAGGACGGAGCCGCATGCTGGCGAACTTCGGCGTTTCGCGGTTCGTGGAAGGTCTTTCGTCCGCCTACGCGGAGCTCTTGTCTCCGAACGGGTCGCACCCCAAGTGATTCTTCTCTACCACAACGTCGTTCCCGATCGGCTGCCGCGAGACCTGTGGCGCGCCGGGCAGGCCATTCCCCGCCAGGACCTGGAGGAGCACCTCGGGTGGGTGGCGAGGCACCGGAGCATCGTTTCTCTCGCCGAGTATGTCGCGCGAGACCCCGCCGATTCGCGGGCGGCGAAGGCCGTCTCGGTAACCTTCGATGACGGGCTCGGGAGCACGTTCTCCCACGCCGTGCCCTTCCTTCGGAAACATGAAATTCCGGCCACGTTCTTCGTCACGACGGTGCACGTCGAAAACCGGCGGCTGCTGTGGTTCTCCTACTTGAACGCCCTCTGCTTCGAGGGCGTCCACGAGTCGCTGAGCGTGGAGGAAATAACCTATCCCCTGCGCTCCTTTGCAGAGAAGCGGATGGCGAGGAGGGTGCTGGAGGGGATCGCCCGGTCGAGTGGGGACCCGGTGGCGTGGACGCGCGAGCTGGAGAGCCGGCACCCGCTGCCGCAGGAGGTCCGGTCCCGGTACGAGGGAGTGACTCCGGAGGAGCTTCGGCGCGTCGCGACGTCGGAGCTCTTCGAGGTGGGGTCTCACACGCAGACGCATCCGTTTCTCACCCAGCTGACCCCTGAGAGACAGCGGTCTGAGATCGAGGAGAGCGGGCGGCGGCTGGCCGAGCTCTGCGGACGAAACGTACGATTCTTCGCCTATCCCGCCGGAGATTACGACCGATCGAGTCTGCGTCTCGTCCGCGAGGCCGGCTACGAAGCGGGCTTCGCCACCCTTCCGAAGGGGCTGGAATCGGACGGCCGCTTCGAGATCGAGAGAGTCGGCATCTACTCCCCGGCGCTCTGGAAGCTCCAGCTCAAGGCGATGGGAGCCGCGGGGATCGCGCGGCGTCTCGGAATGCGGGTCGGGTAGTCCCGGAGAGATGAGTTGACCTCGAAATGCCCCCGCTGACAGCCTCTCCTCCGACGCCCCGGCCGCTCGGCCGATCGGAGTTTGCCCGCTGGGGAAAGCTGTGGATCATCGTCATTCTGGCCTGCAGCGTGGGCGGTCTCGCGTTCGGATTGCCGAAGGCCCTCGCGTCGATCGCCATCCTGGGATTCGTAGGAGCTCTCGTCGGCCTTCGATTGCGCGCGCTCGGCCTTCTGAGCATCGGCGTCCTGTGCAGCCTGGATCCAGCTGTCCGCCTCCTGCTTTTCACGGGTGGCTTCCTGCGCTTCAACACGCTGAACTACCTGCTCCTGCTGGTCACGGTGCTGAATCTCCGCCAACTCCTGCATTGGAAGAACGCTCAACTCCGTATCCTGTTCGTCCTGATCGCCGTCCTCTCCGTGGGCCTGTTGATGAGCCCCGGAAGGGCGGATGGGGTCCAGCACATCCTCAATCTCGTCAGCGTGCTCGGAATCCTCGTCTACATGCTCCGGGCGGGGTTCAGCGCGCAGAGCTGGCTCTGGCTGGGCGGTGTCTGTGGCCTGGCGACTTGCGCCATCGGCACCCTGTTCTCTCTGCAGCACTCGGAGATGGATTACTTGAACTCCAACGCCTGGGTCTACGTTCCGCTGACGGGTCTGATCGTGATCTCTCTCGCCGCGGCCGCCGGGAAACCCGGCCGGCTCGCCGCCGCCACGCTGGTGTTGCTCGGGGTCTCGAACGCGATGTGGGTCCTCCTGAGCGGAAGCCGTGGCGGCCTCATCGTCGCGCTCGTCTGCCTCGGTTTCCTCTTCGTCTCCTTGAAAGACGCGCAGGTGCGATCGGCGATGGTGTTGGCGGGCGGGATCGCCGTGATTGCGATGGGAGCTTGGTTTGCCCAGGACGAGCGAGCCATGCTGGAAAAAATCGACACCCTGCTCGACAGCAGTCGTACCGCGTCGAAGCGGACCGATGGGCACGTCGATCTCGCCATCGGCGGCTGGAACGTGTTCGTCAAACATCCCCTGGGCGTCGGGACGGGAGGCTTTGCGCCGACGTGGTCGGAGCTGGGATCCCGGGAGAACGTCCTGGCGTTCCGATCCGGGCACCAGATGCAGGCCCACTCGGCCTGGGTCAAGACGCTGGCCGAGAATGGCGTCCTGGGGTTCCTGTGTCTCGTGGCATACGTGACCTCGTTCCTGTGGATTGGCTGGCGGAGCGGCCGGTCGATCTCCTTTCGCCTCGGGGCGTTCGTGACCGCGGCTTTCGCGACGGCCTTCCTGTCCACGGAGTTCGGAGCCAAGGGTCTCTGGTTTCTGGCCGCCGGCGCGATGGTCCTGCTCGCCCCGCGAGTCCGGAGTCCGAAGCGAAGGATCCGCATCGGAAGCGCCCCGATGCCACGACGCCCCGCACCGGTCGCCGTCGACGACGGCCGCCTGGCGGTGACGCGTTTCGAGCTGCCGGAGGCCTGGCGTTGAGAGATCGCCTCGCGGTCGATACCGGGTGGGAAGCCCGCGCGCCGGGAGCCCGGTGGGATCGATGCCTTCTGGTGGTCGGCAATTTCCTTCCGCTCGCTCAGAACACCCGATCCGTGTGCGCCGAGATCGCCGATCGGCTCCGCGCCCGGGGCTACCGCGTCTTCACGACGTCGAGCGCTGTGAGCCGGGCCGGGCGGCTGCTGGACATGCTCGGCACCGCATGGCGACACCGCCGGGAATACAGCCTGGCGCAGGTGGACGTCTTCAGCGGCCTTGCCTTCGTGTGGGCCGAGATCGTTTGCTGGGTCCTCCGCCGCCTGGGGAAGCCGTACCTGCTCGCGCTCCACGGGGGAAACCTTCCGCTGTTCGCGCGACGCTGGCCGCGGCGTGTGCGTCGCCTGTTGGGCAGCGCCGCGATCGTGACCAGCCCGTCGGATTACCTGCGGGTCGAGTTGGAGGAATTCCGGTCGGACATCCAGTTGGTTCCCAACGGGATCGAGCTCGAGGCGTATCCCTTCCGGCCGCGTCGCGACCTGAATGCCCGGCTGGTCTGGCTCCGGGCCTTTCACGAGATCTACAACCCGACGCTCGCGGTCCGGGTCGCCGCAACGCTCTGCAGGCGATTCCCGGCGATATCGCTGACGATGATCGGCCCCGACAAGAAGGACGGAAGTCTCGCGCGGGCCCGGCACGAGGCGTCGGCACTGGCCCCTCCGGCCGTGGTCGCGTTCGAGGGATCCATCCCCAAGACGGACGTACCGACCTGGCTCGGCCGAGGGGATGTGTTCCTGAATACCACCAACGTCGACAACCAACCGACCACCGTGCTGGAAGCCATGGCCTGCGGTCTCTGCGTGGTGAGCACGAAGGTGGGCGGATTGGCGCACATGCTCTCCGACGAGACGAACGCGTTGCTGGTGCCCCCGGGCGACCTCGAGGGCATGGCCCAGGCGGTCGCGAAATTGCTGACGAGTCCCGCTCTCGCCGAGCGGCTGTCGCGCGCGGGGCGGGCCGTCGCCGAACGGCACGACTGGTCCAGGGTGCTCCCGCAGTGGGAAGCGCTGCTCGAGGATGCGGCGACTCGGGGCCGGCACTGAATCGAACGACGGCGCTCCGGCTCTACCACGCGCTTCCCCCGATCGGGCGATCGATCGTGGCCAGCTGGCGCGGGTTCGGCCTGCGGTCCTGGCGGTATGGCGTGGACACGGAGAGCCGTGTCGAGGAGGCGCTGGAACGAGACTCGTGGAGCCCGGCGCGGTGGCGGGCCTGGCAGGAGGAGCGGTTGGCTCTCGTCCTGCAGCGCGCCGCCGTCCGGGTCCCGTACTACCGCCGCCAGTGGGAGGAGCGTCGCCGTCGGGGCGACCGGTCTTCGGTCGAGCGGCTCGAAAACTGGCCGATCCTTGACAAGGAGAGGGTCCGGGAGGTTCCGGCATCGTTCGTCGCGGACGATTGCGACGTCCGGCGGATGTACGCCGAGCACACGAGCGGAACCACGGGGAAGCCGTTGGACCTCTGGTGGAGCCGGGACACGGTCCGTGCCTGGTTCTCCCTCTTCGAGGCGCGAATCCGCCGGTGGAACGGCGTCAGCCGGCACGACCGTTGGGCGATTCTCGGGGGCCAGCTGGTCGTGCCCGTCGATCGGAAGCGGCGGCCCTTCTGGGTCTGGAACGCGGGTCTCCATCAGCTCTACATGTCCTCGTACCACCTCTCGCCGCAGAACGCTCCGGCCTACTTCGAGGGGATGCGCCGGCACGGCGTGACCTATGCGATCGGTTACGCCTCATCGTTGTTCGCCCTCGCTCAGGCCGCGCTCGAGCGGGGCCTGCGTCCGCCGCCGCTCAAGGTCGTGATCAGCAACGCGGAGCCCCTCTACGAGTCCCAGCGGCTCCTGATCGAGCGGGCGTTCGGATGCCCGGTCCGCGACACGTACGGCATGGCCGAGATCGTCGCGGCGGCGAGTGAGTGCGGCGCCGGGAACCTGCACCTGTGGCCGGAGGCGGGGATCGTCGAAGTCCTCCTCGACGATTCCGCCGAACCCGCCGGCGAGGAGCAGAGCGGAAGACTGATCTGCACCGGCCTCCTGAACGCGGACATGCCCCTGGTGAGATACGAGGTCGGCGATCGAGGACGGGTGGCGGCGGCGGGCGGATCGTGTTCCTGTGGAAGGACGCTGCCGGTGATGGGATCCATCGAGGGGCGGGCGGACGACGTGGTGATGACGCCGGACGGACGCCGCGTCGGCCGCCTCGACCCGGTGTTCAAGGCCGAGCTGCGCATCCGGGAGGCCCAGATCGTGCAGGAGAGCCTGACCGCGATCCGCGTGAACGTCGTTCCCGCAGCCGGCTTCGGACCCGGCGACGTGCGCGAGATCGTGCGCGGAATCCAGCAGCGCCTCGGCTCCTCCGTGGCCGTCGCGGTCGAAACGGTGGACGCGATTCCCCGCACGGCGGCGGGCAAGGTGCGAGCCGTCGTCTGCCGGATCCCTCCCGATTCGGGCACAGGACTTACCAGTCCTCGACATGGATAGGCGTACCTCGGCATCCCGTCGCGGAACGCGCCGTCATTACGTGATGGTGGTCATCGGGCTGGCGATCCTGTACGGGCCGACGATTCCCTTTTACTTTGCCGGCGGCGACGATTTCCGGGAGATCGCTCGGGCTCGCTTCGGGGACGCCCGCCGTCCGGCGGCCATACTCTTCTCGCCGCACGATCGAAATCGTTTCCGCCCTCTCGATCGCCTCACCACCCTGTTGACGGATCGGGTTAGCGATGGTCACCCGATCGGGTTCCGACTTCGAAACGTGGTCTTTCACATCGCAACCGCGCTGTTGGTCGGTCTGATGGCGGGAAGACTCATCGGAAACCCCACGGCCGGTCCGATCGCCGCCTTCCTGTTCGGCGCGTTTCCTTCGAACGCATTGGTCGTCGGGCTCGCCGTGACGACCAAGACCCTTTTCGGATTGTGCTTCCTCGCGACCTGCGTGATCTGGTTGGGAATCTGGCGGGCCAATCGCATGACACTGCGAGCCGGAGTGCTCGTAACGGGGCTGACCCTCGCCACACTCGCCTTCCACGAGCAGGGCGCCGGCTTGATCCTCGTATCACTTTTGGTGCCGCTGGGACTCTGGATCCGCAGCGGGCGCCGGGGCCCGCGGTGGCTCCTCTACGCGGGCGCTCTCGTCTCGGTCGAATTGGCGTTTCTCGCTCTCGGACGAACGGTTGCCGGTGGGATCGCGCCCCCCCCGACCCTGAACGGCCCGGGGGCTCTCGCACGAAACTCTCTCTATGCGCTGGCGAGTCTGGCCGGGCCGATCGATTTCCTGGCCCTCCTCGGGTCGTTCGCCGTCCGGCGGCAGCCCGGAGCTCTCGCCGGGATCTCGCGCGGGCAGCTGCTTGGAGCCGGGGTCTGGTTAATCGCAGCGATGCTCATGGCCGCGATCCTGATCGCGGGGGTGAGAGTTCGACTGCGCGAAAGGCGGAAGGGATTTCGGCTTCTCCTCGGGGGCGTCATGGGCGGTCTGTGTCTGCTCCTGGCGCCTGCCGTCCTGTTCACCAAGTATTCCGAGCTCTACAACTACCTCCCCTCCGCTCTGATGATCACGCTTGCCGTCGCCGCCTTGACGTGCTTTCCAGATGAGGACCGGACACTGCATCTGCGTCGCTTGGGTGGAGCAGCTTTGATCCTGCTGGGAACGAGCTACGCGGTTTGCTCCGCGCACAGGAACTGGCTCCTCGGACGCGTCGCTCACGAGACCGGAATGGTCCTGGCGGGGATACGCGCCGCCGTGCCGGGGCCCGCCGCCGGGGCCGAGTTCCAGCTCCAGAACGACCCGCCGATCGCACAGGGCTACAGCCTGTACGGTCTTCGAGGGGTCGGAACGCTGGAGGTCTTCGGAGTGACTCCTGCCCTCCAGCTACTCTACGGCCGCTCGGACGTGACGGGCGGCTTCACAGAAGGCAAAGAGGGGAAGCGAGTCTCGCCGGCCGAATCAGCCACCCACGCCGTGTACCGGCTGGTGTGGCGAGACGGAGAGATTCGGCAGGGGTCACAGTGACGGCCGAGGCTCCCTTCGCCTCGGTCATCATGCCGGTGCGCAACGAAGGAGGATTCATCGCCGAGAGCCTCGGGGCGGTCCTGAACCAGGACTACCCCGCGGGCCGGCTCGAGGTGCTGATGGCGGATGGGATGTCGTCGGACGAGACGCGTTCGGTCATCGCCCGGATCGCGGCGAGCCGCAGCGAGGTGCCCGTTCGAGTCCTCGACAACCGGGGAGGGATCGTGCCGACCGGGTTCAATCTGGCCCTGGCCCAGGCGAGGGGAGACGTCGTGGTCCGCGTGGACGGCCACACCGTGATCGCGACGGACTACGTCCGCGAATGCGTCGCGGCCCTGGAGCGTACCGGCGCCGACAACGTCGGTGGACGCATGGTCGCGGTCGGCGAGGGCGCGTTCGGCCGTGCTGCGGCCCTGGCGACCAGTTCCCCGTTCGGCGTCGGCGGGTCGCGGTTCCACTACTCCTTGCGGGAGGAGTGGGTGGACACCGTCTACATGGGGTGCTGGCGAAAGGAGCTCTTCGAGCGCATCGGCGGCTTCGACGAGGAGATGGTGCGCAACCAGGACGACGAATTCAACTATCGACTGGCCTCCGCGGGTGGCCGGATCCTTCTGAGTCCGCGCATCCGGTCCGAGTACTTCAACCGGAGCAGCGTGAGGAGCCTCTGGCGGCAATACTTCCAGTACGGCTACTGGAAGGTGCGCGTGATGCAGAAGCACCCCTCGGCGATGCGGTTTCGCCACTTCGCTCCCGCGTCGTTCGTGGCCTTTCTCGCGGTGATGTCCGCGGGCGCTCTGGTGTCGTCCGCGGCGCGCGAGATTCTCGGCGTCGTGGCGGGCCTCTATGCGGCGGGCAGCGTGGGCGCATCGATTTTGGCCGTGCGAAGGGGAGGGTGGATCTTGCTGCCGCTCCTCCCCGTGGCGTTCCTCACGATCCACCTCGCCTACGGGCTGGGATTCCTGAAGGGCTTGGTGCGGTTTGCGGGCCTCTGGAGGGCTCCTCGCCGTTCCGTTCCCTCGCTGGCGGGCCATGGCGAAGCGGAGAATGGAAAACGTTGAGCGAGCGCGGCGGACCGGCGACATGCACGCCATGAGTTCGAGCGACGACGAGCGTCGCCGGATCCTGGCGGAGTATCGCCGCAGGGAGCGGGATCTCCCGGCTGACCGATACGCTCCCTGGCGGCCCGATGAAATGCTGGCGCGAAACGGCCGGCGGAGGATCGCGGCGAGATTGCTCCGGGCCGCGCATGCATTTCCGGCGCCGGGGGATCCCTGTCTCGAGATCGGCTACGGATCACTCGGCTGGTTGGGGGAGATGGCGTGCTGGGGTCTGAGGGAGAACGACCTGCATGGCATCGAACTCGACCCGATCCGGGCGCAGAGGGCACGGGAGATCTTCCCGGGCGCCGACCTGCGAATCGGCGACGCGACCCGCCTGCCCTGGAAGGACGAGAGCTTCCGGCTGGTGGTGGCCTCGACCGTATTCACCTCGATCCTCGACGCGAGCGTGAGGCTGGCCGTCGCGCTCGAAATCGAGCGCGTCCTGGTCGCCGGCGGAGCGCTCCTCTGGTACGACTTCACGATCAACAATCGCAGGAATGCGAACGTCCGGAAGGTCGGTCGGAAGGAATTGCGAGAGTTGTTCCCGCGAATGGCGATATCGATGCGATCCGCGACGCTGGCGCCGCCGCTGGCGAGGCTCGTTGCGCCCAGGAGCTGGCTGATGGCCAACGTCCTCGAGGCGGTTCCGCTGCTGCGAACGCACCTGGTGGCCGTACTGATCAAGGGGGCATGATGGAAAAGCCGGTCCCGTTCTTTCGTCCGAGTCTGGGAGACGCGGAGGTCGAGGAGGTCGTGGCGACCCTCCGTTCGGGCTGGTTGACCACGGGCCCGCGAGTCAAGAAGTTCGAAGGCGAGTTCTCGAGAGCCGTGGCCGGCAAGCATGCGGTCGCCGTGAACTCCTGCACGGCGGCCCTGCACCTGGCGGTCGAGGCGCTCGGGCTGAAGCCCGGCGACATCGTCGCGGTCCCCACCATGACCTTCGCGGCGACGGCCGAGGTCATCCGGTACCTGGGCGCCGTTCCGTTGCTGGTCGATTGCGACCCGGTCACGCAGAACATGGACCTCGAGGACCTCGAGCGGAGAGTCGCAGCACTGCGGGCGGGCCGAAGACCGCCCGGCCTGCCTCCGGAGGGCCGTATTGTCGGCGTGGTTCCCGTGCACGTCGGCGGCCTCATGATGGATGTGTCCGCCGTCCGGGCCCAGGCGTCCCGTCACGGCTGGTGGGTCGTGGAGGACGCCGCGCACGCGTTTCCGGCCGCCTGGCGCAGGACCGCGGGGGGGGCCTGGCAGAAGTGCGGCTCCGGGACCGCCGACGTGAGCTGTTTCTCCTTCTACGCGAACAAGACCATCACGACGGGCGAGGGCGGGATGGCCGTGACCGACGATCCGGAGCTCGCGGACCGCATGCGGCTGATGTCGCTCCACGGTCTGTCGCAGGACGCGTGGGAGCGCTACTCGGGCGGCCACAGCTGGGATTACCAGATCATGGCTCCCGGCTTCAAGTACAACCTGACTGACGTCGCCGCCGCGATCGGGATCGCACAGCTCGCGCGGGCGGAGAGCATGCGCGTCGAGCGCGAGCGAATCGCCGAGCGCTATCGCAGCGAAATGGATGGGCTCGACGAGCTCGAGCTGCCGACAGTCGATCCCGATCGGATCCACTCGTGGCACCTGTTCCCGATTCGCCTTCGGCTCGATCGCCTGCGGATCGACCGAAACGCTTTTCTCGAGGGCCTCCGCTCCGCGGGAGTCGGCTTTTCGGTCCACTGGAGGCCGTTGCACCTCCATCCTTACTATCGCGACACCTTCGGGTGGTCGCCCGAGGACCTGCCCAACGCGACGGCGGTCTGGGAACGCCTCGTCAGCTTGCCGCTGTTTCCGGGCATGACCGAGGAGGAGATTGGGCGGGTCGTCGAGTCGGTCTCCGATCTCTGCGCGAAGCACCGTCGCATTCCGGTGGCCGTCGGACGCGCATGATCGTGGAACGCGTGGCCCCGGACGGAGGGAACCGGGGCGGTCTGCCGCGGCTGGTGGAAATTCCGCTCGCCCTCGCGGGCCTTTGCCTCGCGGCGCCGTTCATCGCTCTCGGCGCGATGGCCGTGGGACTGACGAGCGGACTTCCGGTCTTCTTCCGGCAGACCCGGATCGGCCGCGAGGGCGAGCCTTTCACGCTTGTAAAGCTGCGGACGATGCGCGCATCCGGGGATGGCGCGCGCGTCACCGCGCGCGGCGATCTGCGCGTCACCCGCGCGGGCGCGATCCTGCGCCGGACGAAGGTCGACGAGCTCCCCGAGCTCTGGAACGTACTGCGCGGCCAGATGTCGTTCGTGGGACCGCGTCCGGAGGTGCCGGAGTACGTGGACTTATCCGATCCGAAGTGGCGGGTCGTCCTCCGCGCCCGGCCGGGGTTGACGGACCCGATGACTCTCCGACTTCGGGACGAGGAGCTCTTGATCGCGAGCGTGGTGGGCGATCGCGACCGCTTTTATCGGGAGCGCCTCCAGCCGTGGAAGCTGCAGGGCTACGCCGAATATCTTCGGAATCGAACCTGGCGTTCCGATCTGGGGGTGATGTTCCGGACCGCCCTGGCGGTGTGTCTTCCGGGACGAACGGCCCCGGTGTCGGAGAGGGACCTGACCGCGGGACCCCCGACCGCTTGAAGGGGGTCTCCGTTTGCGCTATCTTTCTCGACTCAAAGGGCGGAAAATGACCTCTTGCCGTCATGGCGGGAGCAGGAAGTGCCGTTCATCGGCGTCACTTCCCGACCCCACCAGAAAACATCGTCATCCATGTTGCCGGCTTCTCCGGCGATCGCGAGAGCACCGGAATGAGCAATAAGTCCGTTCAGCTGAACCTGTCGCGAGGGCTGCAATTCTTGCTCGACATCGCGACGCTGGTGGTCGCGTTCGTGGTTGCATACCTCGTTCGCTTCGAGTTCGCCGTGCCCGCGAAGGAGCTCGGCAACGCGTTTCAGCAGCTGCCGTACGTCGTACTCATCCAATTCGGCGCCCTCGCGCTGGCGGGCGTCTACAGCTTCATCTGGCGGTACGTCGGGATGGGAGAGATCAAAGCCTTTCTCTATGCCGCCACATGGTCGGGGCTGGTGGTCACGGTGGCGCGTCTCACGCTTCCGGATCGGATGTCGACATGGAAGGTGCCGCTCTCCGTCGTCCTGATCGGGACCGTTCTCGCCTTCGGCGGTGTCCTCGGGCTGCGCGTGATTCGGCGGTCGTTCTACGAGAAATCACAACGCCGCAAACGCGTCACGGGCCCCGACGCCGTTGCCAATACGCCGACCCTCCTTGTAGGCGCGGGTCGCGCCGGGGTCCTCGCCGCTCGCGAGATCGCGGGCCGGGGCGACATGAACATGGACGTTCGGGGATTTCTCGACGACGACCCGGAGAAACAGGGTGCGGTCATTCAGGGAGTCAAGGTCCTGGGAACGACCGAGGACCTTCCTCGCCTGGTGAAGAAGCTCGGAATCGCGCAGGTGGTGATCACGATCGCTCAGATCCGCCGCCAGGAAATCCTTCGGTTGATCGCGCTGTGCCGCAAGATCTCGGTGGCCGTCCGCATCATCCCGGGCCTCTACGACGTGCTTCAGGGAAAGGTGCACGTGACGCGCATCCGGAATGTCGTGATCGAGGATCTCCTGGGTCGCGAGCCCGTCCTGCTCGACGAAGCGCAGTTGGGCGACTTTCTCACCGACAAGCGGGTCCTCGTCACGGGGGCCGGCGGCTCGATCGGATCCGAGCTCGCTCGTCAGGTGACGCGATTCCAGCCGGCGAGGCTGCTGCTCGTGGAAAGGGCCGAGTTCGCGCTCTTCGACATCGACAGCGAGCTGCGCCGGGGGCACCCGGAGATCGAGATCGTGCCCCTGGTCGCCGACACCTGCGATGAGGCGAGGATGCGAGCCGTGCTGGCGGAGCACCGGCCACAGGTGATTCTCCACGCGGCCGCTCACAAGCACGTTCCCATGATGGAGTCGAACCCGGGCGAGGCGATCAAGAACAACCTCCTCGCCACGAACCTCCTCGGCGAGCTCTCGGCGGAGTACGGCGTTGAGTCGTTCGTCATGACGTCGACGGACAAGGCCGTCCGTCCCACATCGATCATGGGCGCGACGAAGCGGGTGGCGGAACTGGCGATTCAGGACCTCGCGGGACGCTATTCCGCGACACGCTACGTTGCGGTCCGCTTCGGCAACGTGATCGGATCGGCGGGATCCGTCGTCCCCATATTCCGCGATCAGATTCGCCGCGGAGGGCCGGTCACGGTCACACATCCGGAAATGACCCGATACTTCATGACGATTCCGGAGGCGGCTCAGCTCGTCCTCCAGGCGGGGGCCATGGGCAAGGGTGGCGAGATCTTCATTCTGGACATGGGGAAGCCGGTCCGCATCCTGGACCTCGCAGAGGAGATGATCACGTTGACGGGCCTGCGTCCGTACGTCGACATGGACATCGTGTTCACGGGCCTGAGGCCGGGGGAGAAGCTCTTCGAGGAACTCGAACTGTCCGGCGAGGAGATTTCGAGGACCCGCCATCCGAAGATCTTCATCGGCAACCTGAGCTCCTACCCTCCGGAGGAGGTTCAGCGGGCCCTGCGGTTCCTGGAGGAGCTGTCTCGGGAGGGAGACGGCACGGCGGTGCGCAAGTTCTTGAACTCGCTGTTGCCCGAGGCGAACCTGGGTGTGCGCCGGGGGACTCGAGAGACCCCTCAGCAGGAGCAGGACTCCGAGCAGTCGAGCGCCGTGCCGGGCGCTATGGAGCCGATGTAGCGGCTTCGCCGGGAAGGCCGGCGCGCCGTTCCAGCTTGCGCGTCGGGGTGACGTTTCGGGGAGGAACGGTACGGGGCGTCGCGCGGGACGACGCGGTCGTCACCACTACGAAGACGTTGAACTCCGGGCCAGAGGCGAGCGGGGCGGGACGGCCCACCGGCGAGCCAACCGAGAGTCCCGTCAACGGCAGCGTCAGCGGCCCCCCGGCATAGGTTCCCGAGAGCACGGGCGAGCCGAAGAAATCCTGGGCATTGCGGACCTCGTAGCGGTCCCCGTTGCCGAGAACGGCGGAGAGGTCGACATCCACCGATCCCTCGAGATTCCAGTTGTACACCGTGATGTGGGCGCGTCCGGGCTCGTAGGCGTTCGGGCGGATGAAGACCTTCGCGCCGGTCGGGCGGCTGGCGGAGTACGTGTTCCCTGGATACTGAACCGTGTTGAAGCCGCTGAAAGGGCCATGAAAGGTGTTCCCGGTCATAGTTCCCGGCGAACAGTTGGCAAACTCGGTACTCGTCGAGACGTAGTTGTCGGTCACCGTGGCGTTGTCGCAGCCGCCGCTGTATCCCAGGTCGAAATCGGAGCCGGGACCGCTCGCAAGCCGGTACAGATAGTTGCTGCTGACGATCGGGTTATGCGCCACGCTTCCACCGCCGAAGAGCAGGTTTCGCCCGCCCGACGCCGAGAGGTTCCCGGCATTGAACGTCGTGTTCCCTTCCATGTCGATGTTGTCGAGGAATGCGGCGCCAGATCCGTAGGTATGGATGCCGTGGCTGAAGCCGGAGAAGAGGATGTTGTCGGTGATCTTCTTGGTGCCCGTCTGGTTCTGGACGTAGATGCCGTGGCCGTGGCCTCGGTCCGGAGCCTCCCAGCCGTTGTAGTAGATCAAGCATCCATAGATCTCCGAGTCCTGGGCTTCCTTCCAGAAGCTGATCCCCTGCCTGGTGTCGTGGATGATCATGTTGATGAATTTCAATCCGGGATGCGGGCTGGACTGGTCGATGAGGATTCCTTCCCCGCGCGGAATCGAGGTCGGCGAGGGGCCGGTGTCGCTGGTGACTCGCGCGGTATCCGAGCTCGTCACCTCGAATCCCCAGTACCAGGTGTAGGACCCCTGAACCACGAGGATCGCGCTCCCGCTCGAGTTGCCGCCGTCGAGGGTGGCCCGCTCGCCCATAAACTGGCGCACGGCGATGGGTGCGGCGGAAGTCCCGACCAGGCGGCCGGTGAAGGTGCCGGAGTACGTCCCCCCGCGCAACCAGATCGTGTCCCCCGGTTTCACCTCCGGCGGCTGGTTCAGCGCCGTCTGGAGCTGCCAGGGGTTCTTGAGACTTCCCACGCCCGACGGGCTCGCCGAGGGCGATACGAAGAACTGGTGGGCGACCGACGAACGGGGGGAGTCTTCGGGTCGGGCGTTGGCTCCCGAGGGAGCCGCCACCGAGCAGAAAATCGTGCTGACGGCAACCGCCGCGGCGAGGGAAGCGGACTTGACCATGACCGATTATAAAGCCGGCGCGGCGGCGAGTTCATCCGCTCCACGGAACGGGGAAGAGCTCGCTTCGGCCTTCGACGACGGTGTCGCGTCGGGGTTGGTTGTAGGATGTCCGTTCTCAGGAAGGGTCTGCGAGAGGGCTTACCGTCCCCGGCGCCCGCGATGGCACCGACGGGCGAGCGTCGTGCCGGGTTCCTTCGTCGGCCTCCTTTCAACGTCCGAAGCCGCTACGGGGTGAGTCGAGTGTCGAAGATCTGGGAACTGGCGAAGGGACTTGCCCGGACCACCTGGTTCCGGGAGGGGACCGTCCGGCGGTCCTGGATCGGTCCGTATTCGGGGATCCGTTTCAAGTTGTGCCCTCAGGTGCTCAAGAATCGGATGCGCGTGTTCTACGGGGCGTACGAACCCGAAGTGACGGAGACGATCGGCCGCGTCCTGCGACCGGGAATGATCGCGTACAACGTGGGCGCGCACGTCGGCATCCATTCTCTCTACATGGCAAAGCGGGTGGGCCGCAGCGGGACCGTCTGCGCCTTCGAGGCCTGGCCGGCCAACTTCCGGTGCCTCGAGAGCAACGCCAGCCAGAATCAGGGAAGGATCGGGAGACTCGTCCTGGTGCCCAAGGCCGTTTTCGACAGGAAGAGTCGGGTCGCCATGACGGAGGGGCGAACGGACGGCACGCATCACGTCGCCAGGCGAGGGGAGACGGAGTCCGTCTCCGTGGAGGCTACGACCCTGGATGATTTCGCCGGCGAGACCGGGCTCGACCCGAATCTCATCCTCGTCGATGTGGAGGGCGCGGAGATGGAAGTCCTCAGAGGCTCGTCGCAGCTCCTCCGTCGCGCCAGGCCGGACTGGCTGCTCGAGCACCACGGGCCAGAGTACCTCGCGGCCGTCACGGCCCTGCTGGGGTCAGAGGGATACACGATTTCTCCGGTCGGTTCGCGCCACGTGTACGCAACGCGTGCCGGCGCTTCCTCCTGAGTCCGAGAGGCAAACCGGCTCCGTCCGGCGAGCCCCCTGGGGGGCGACCTACGGAAGGTTGAAGGTCAGCGAGAGAAAGGCCGCCATCTCGGCTCGAGTGACCGGCGTGTCGGAGCAGAACTTTCCACCGCCGCATCCGCTCGTAATTCCCAGCGCGGCGAGCTCCTCGATCCAACCGGCCGCAAACGCGCCCGCCGGCACGTCGCTGAAGACCAGGCCCGTAGCCGGCGGCGGCAAGTAGCTCGACCCGAGATCGGCCTTGAGCAGGAAGACGGCCATCTGGGCGCGCGAGGCGGCCACGTCCGGGCAGTAATTTCCCCCGCCGCATCCGGCGGTGATTCCTTCGGCGGAGATTTCCTCGATCCAGGCCGCCGCAAACGCGCTCTGGCTCACGTCGCCAAAGACGGTACCGGTTGCCGGCGGTGGAACGTAGGACGCCCCGTGCTTGCTCTTGAGAAGAAAAACGGCCATCTGGGCGCGAGAGACCGCGTCGTGCGGACAATAGTTTCCGCCGCCGCATCCGGCCGTGATGCCGTCGATCGCGATCGTATGGATGACGCCGTGGAAGGGATCGTTCGGCGGTACGTCGTAGAACTCCCCGGGCCCGAGCGCCGCGGTGACCACGAAGGCGCCGAACTCGGGTCCCGGGTTAAGCGGGGCGGCCCAGCCCACGGGCGATGCGACGGAGAGGTTGAGCATCGGGATGGAGACGGAGCCACCGTTGTAGGTGCCGGTGACCACCGGGGCGCCGAAGAAATCGTGG
>JBBRFL010000002.1:0-208983 GCA_038224325.1 Thermoanaerobaculia bacterium
AGTGTTTGCCAGCCCGTTGACGAGCCCGTCCACGAAGTACTGGTCGAAGAGCGACGCCATCCAGGACGCGCCGCGGGTCGCGGCGGCCGCCCCGTTGGGGATCAGGTCCACCACCGTCGCGTCGACCTCCCAGAGCGAGCGGCCGCCCGAGAGAGCGACTCCCTGCACGAACACCTTCTCGTAGGCCTCGTCCACGAAGTACTTGTTCGAAAGGACGCGGTACACGCCGGGCCACTGCGCCGCGAGGCGCCCCGGGATTCGGCCGTCCCCCCGCGCGTACCAGGACCAGGCGAGATAGATCCCGATTCCGGCGACCGCGGTCGCCACCGCCATCAGGGCGAGCTCGATCGACAGCGCCTCGGGACGCGCCCTCTCGGGCAGGCCGGAGATCGGCAGGCGGATCGGCGACAGGAATTCGCCGATGCGGTTGCCGTGCTCCAGGATCGGGATCCCCGCATACCCGCTGACTATGGACAGAAAGGCCAGCACGATGAGAGGCACGGTCATCGAGGGCGGCGACTCGTGGACGTGCGCCTCCTGCTCAGCGGTCCCGCGGAACTTGCCCCAGAACGTGCGGGAGACCAGGCGGAACATGTAGAAGGCGGTGAGGCCCGCCGTGAAGAGCGCGACGCCGTAGAGGACCTTCGGCAGCCAGGGGACGCTCGCGAACTCCGCGTGATAGACCGCGGCCTTGATGGCGTCCTTGGAGAAGAAGGCCGCCAGGAACGGGACGCCCGCGATCGTCATACTGGCGATCAGGAAGGTCCAGTAGGTCCGGGGAATCTTCGACGCGAGCCCCCCCATCTTGCGGATGTCCTGCTCGCCTCCAAGGGCGTGGATCACGGAGCCCGCGCCGAGGAAGAGGCAGGCCTTGAAGAACGCGTGCGTCGTGACGTGGAACATCCCCTCGGAGAATGCCCCGACGCCGCACGCCAGGAACATGTACCCGAGCTGGGAGACGGTGGAGTAGGCCAGGACCTTCTTGATGTCGTTCTGGACGAGGCCGATCGTCGCGGCGAAGAGGGCCGTGAAGGCGCCGACGACCGCGACGACGATCATCGCGTCCGGAGCGATCCGGAAGAACACGTTGCAGCGCGCCACCATGTACACGCCCGCCGTCACCATCGTGGCCGCGTGGATCAGCGCGGAGACGGGAGTCGGGCCCGCCATCGCGTCCGGGAGCCAGACGTACAGGGGGAACTGCGCCGACTTTCCGCACGCCCCGATGAAGAGGAGCAGGCAGACGAGGGTCAGGTAGGGCGCGTAGGGAGCCGGATTGGCGGCCGCCGCCGCGAAGACCGTCCGGAAGTCGAGGCTCCCGAACAGCGCGAACACGCCGAAGATCCCCAGGATGAACCCGAAGTCCCCGATGCGGTTCACGACGAAGGCCTTCTTCCCCGCGTCGGCCGCGAATTTCTTGTGGTAGTCGTAGCCGATCAGAAGGTACGAGCAGAGGCCGACCCCCTCCCAGCCCACGAAGAGCATCAGGAAGTTCGCGCCGAGCACGAGCACCAGCATCGCGAACATGAACAGGTTCAGGTACGCGAAGTAGCGCCCGTAGCCCTTCTCGTGCCCCATGTAGCCCACGGAGTAAACGTGGATGAGGAATCCCACGAACGTCACGAAGGCGAGCATCAGCGCCGAGAGTGAATCGACCCGGAACGCCGCGTCCACGAACCACTCCCCCGCGGCTCCCGGGATCTGCCCGACGGCCTGGTTGAGACCCAGCGGGATCCACCGGTACAGCGTCACGCCCTGGAACGCTCCGTGACCGAGTGCCGGGATCCCGATGTCGAAGATCGCCCCGAAGGCGAAGACCATCGCCAGCGCGACGCTCCCGGTGCCCACGATCGAGTGGAGCGTCCGGAAGCGCGGATGCGTCTCTGCGTGCATGTGTGCGTGGGGATGCCCGGCGTCCTTCGCGGATTCGGCCGCCGGCTGTTCCCCGTGGGAATCGTGCGAGGAGGCCTCCGTCCGAGGCGGGCGGTTGCCGAGCAGGTACACGAGCCCGTTGACCAGGAAGCCGGCCAGGGGGAACAGCGGAATCATCCAGATCATCGTTCGCATCGTTTCAGCCGCGCATCGTGCTGGCCTCTTCGACGTTCAGCGTCTTGCGCTGCCGGAAAAGAGAGATCGTCAGCGCCAGCCCGATGGCGGCCTCTCCGGCCGCGATCGTGATGACGAAAATCGAGAAGACCTGACCGGTCAGGTCCGAGAGCCGGCGCGAGAAGGCCACGAGGTTCAGGTTGACCGCGTTCAGCATCAGCTCGATCGACATCAGAACCGTGAGGAAGTTGCGGCGCACCAGGACGCCCAGGAAGCCGATCGCGAAGAGCAGCAGGCTCACGACCAGGTAGTGGTTGATCGTGATGGTCATGCGTTCCACTCCCCCGCGGCCATCGCGCTCAGTCCATCCTCTCGAGCGAGCGCTTCCCGAGGACCACCGCTCCGATCATCGCCACGAGGAGGAAGACGGACGCCACCTCGAACGGCACCAGGTAGTCGCGGAAGAGGACCCAGGCCACGGCTTCGGTGTTGCCGGGGGTCTTCCCACCGACCATCCGGAACGCGTCCGGGTTGCCCGCAACGGCGGGAAACTTCTCGGTCCAGAGGATGTACAGGAAGGGGATCAGGAACACGGGGAACAGGACGAGCGCGATGTCCCACTGGTGCTGGAAGACCTTTGCCGTCAGGACGGTCCTCGGGTTGACCAGCATCACGACGAACAGGAAGAGGACCATGATCCCGCCCGCGTACACGAGTATCTGCACGGCCCCCACGAACTCCGCCTGCTGCAGGATGAAGATGCAGGCGACCAGAAGGAAGGACAGGAGCAGGAAGAGCGCGGAATGCACCGGGCTCCTCGCCACGACCACGGCCAGCGCACAGGCCAGCGCCAGGACCGCGAACACCACGAAGAGCCACCCGGCAGCGCCGGACAGCAGCGCGTCTGCGGCCACGGCCTATCCCCGCTCCACGACGGTGAAGGGCTTCACGTTCTCGGCCGCGCGCCAGTCCACCAGCTTGCGGATGTCGAGGTACAGCGACTCGTTGCGGTCGTAGGAGGCCATCTCGTACGTCTTGGTGGTCAGCCAGATCGACTTCGGGACCGTCGGGCACGCCTCCTCGCAGAGCTGGCAGAACATGCAGCGCTTCAGGTCGACGTCGAATCGGTCGAGGACCTTCTCGGACTTGCCCGCCTCGTTCTTCTCGTTGTGCCAGTCGATGTAGATGATGTTGATCGGGCACTCGATCGCGCAGAGCGTGCACTTGATGCACCGCTCCTCGTCCAGCCGAAACATCCCGCGGAAGCGGTCCGAGGGCAGCTTCTTCTGCTCGGGGTACTCGATCGTGACCTTCTTCTGGAGGAGATGCCGGCCCGTCACCGCGAGCCCGTCGAACAGGTCCAGCAGGAGGATCCGGTCGAGCCACTTCTTCAGCGCCATGCGTCTATCCCCCCACCGCGTGGGGCGAGGCGGCCAGACGATCGCGTCGCACCAGCGCCCGGCGCAGCTTGGAGAGCACGAAGAGGACGGCGAAGAGGCCGCCGAAGATCCAGGAGAGCCACACGAGGCCCGTCGTGCGGCCGGGGAACAACAGGATCGCGAGGGCGACCACCAGGATGTTGGTCAGGGCCACGGGGATCAGCCATTTCCAGCCGAGCGCCATCAGCTGATCGAAGCGGTAGCGCGGGAAGGTGGACCGGAACCAGATGTAGCCGAAGAGGAACACCGCGACCTTCGCCAGGAACCACGCGGCGGGCGGCACGATGCCGAGGAACCGGAGCGCCGCGACGTGGGGGAACGGCGCGAGCCATCCCCCGAAGAACACGGTCACGGCCACGCAGGAGATGATGATCATCGCCGTGTACTCGCCCAGGAAGAAGAAGGCGAACTTGACGCCGGAGTACTCGGTGTTGAATCCGGAAACCAGCTCGGACTCGGCTTCGGGCAGGTCGAAGGGATTGCGGTTGGTCTCGGCGATTCCGGCGACGAAGTAGACGAAGAAGGCCACCAGCCCCGGGAAGACGAACCAGAGGTGGGTGGCCTCCTGGCGCCGGACGATCTCGGGCAGCGAGAGCGAGCGCGTCATCAGGAGCACGGACACCAGGGCCAGCCCCATCGGGACCTCGTAGGAAACCAGCTGGGCGGCCGACCGCAGCCCGCCGAGCAGCGAGTACTTGTTGTTCGAGGACCAGCCCCCCAGGATGATCCCGTACACGCCGATCGACGTAATGGCCAGTAGGAACAGCAGGCCGATGTTGATGTCGGCCACCCAGAGCGGCACCATCACGCGGTTGATCCGGACGGGCGGCCCGAACGGGATCACCGCCAGCGCCGTCAGGGCGGGGATCACGGCGAGAACGGGCGCGAGGAAGTAGACGGCCTTCTCGGCCCGCGCCGGGGTGATGTCCTCCTTGGTCACGAGCTTCACCAGGTCGGCTACGCCCTGGAGCGTCCCCTGCGGCCCCACCCGATTGGGCCCGAGCCGGACCTGCATGAACCCCATGATCCGGCGCTCGGCGAGCACGACGATGAAGCCGACGATGGCCGGAACGGTCGCGACGAGGAGCACGACCTTCACGTAGGTCCAGACCTCTGGGGTGAGCCTCATCGGTCCACCTCGCCGAGCACGATGTCGATGGTGCCGATCAGCGCCACCAGGTCCGAGACGAGGTGGCCCTTGGCGAGGCGCGGGAGCGCCTGCAGATTGATGAAGGACGGAGGCCGCACGTGCATCCGGTAGGGCTTGTTGGAACCGTTGGAGACGCAGTAGAAGCCGAGCTCGCCCTTGGGCGACTCGATCGAGGCGTAGACCTCCTCGGCCGGCGGCTTGATCACGCGCGGGACCTTGCCGCGGATCTCGCCCGGCTCCAGACGCTCGAGGCACTGCCGGATGATGCGCGCGCTCTGCCGCATCTCCTGGACGCGCACGATGTACCGGTCGTACGTGTCCCCGTTCTCCCGTGTCGGGACGATGAAGTCGAGCTCTCCGTAGCACTCGTACGGCAGGGCGCGGCGCAGGTCCCACGCCAGGCCCGAGGCGCGGAGGATCGGGCCCGTCAGGCCCCACTCGACGCACTCTTCCGCCGAGATGACGCCGACCCCGACGGTGCGCATCTTCCAGATCCGGTTGTCCGTCAGGAGCTGCTCGTAGTCGTCGATTCGCGAAGGCAGATCGTCGATGAACTCGAAGAGCCGTTCGGTCCAACCGGAGGTCAGGTCGAAGGGCAGGCCGCCGATCCGCATGCAGTTGAGGGTCAGCCGCGCGCCGCAGTACTCCTCGAAGAGATCCAGGATCTGTTCGCGCTCGCGGAATGCGTACCAGAAGGGCGTGACCGCCCCGAGGTCGATCCCCGAGGTCCCCAGCCACACCAGGTGAGAGGAGAGCCGCTGGAGCTCGTCGAGAATGACCCGCACCAGCTGCGCCCGCCGCGGGATCTCGACGGCGAGAAGCTTCTCGACGGCGAGGCAGAACGCGTGATTGTTGGTCGCGGCCGCGACGTAGTCCATGCGGTCCGTGTGCGGGATCCCCATGGGATAGGTCTCGGTCTCGAACAGCTTCTCGGTGCCCCGGTGGAGGTAGCCGACGTCGGGCTTGGCCTCGAGGATCTTTTCGCCGTCGACCTTGAGCACCAGCCTCAGCACGCCGTGCGTCGAGGGATGCTGGGGCCCGAAGTTCAGCTCCATCTCCTGGACGTCGAATAGCGTGTGGGGCTCGGCGTCGAGAATCGCCGGCGCCTCCGCCCGCGCGGCTCCCCCCTCCGCGGCCCTCCGGGCGAAGTACGCGGCCTCGTCCTTCTCGGCCTGCGACACCGGCTTCTCCTCGCTCACGACACCGCCTTCCGGTTGGGGTCGTTCTGCGAAGGACCTCCGCCCTCGGGCCACTCCTCCGGGTAGATCGCGGCCCCGGTATCGATCCCCTCGAGCGGGAAGTCCTTGCGCAGCGGATGCCCGCGGAAGCCCTCCCAGGTCAGGATCCGCCGCAGGTCGGGGTGCCCCGAGAAGGGAATTCCGAACATGTCCCAGATCTCGCGCTCGCACCAGTTGGCTGCGAGAAACACCGCGGCGATCGAGGGGACCTCCTCCCCTTCCGCCGCGCCGCACTTCACCCGGATCCGGTCGTTCTTGGAGAAGGAGTAGAAGTGGTACACGACGTCGAACCGAGGGGCCCGATCTCTCCAGTCGACCGCCGTGACGTCCACGCAGTACTTGAAGTCCTCCGCGTCCTTCAGGTGCCGCGCGACGCGGGCGATCGACTCGCGCTGCACGGTGACGGTCACCTGCTTCGCGAACTCCTTGGCCGAGAGGACGGCGTCCGGGAGCGCGGCCCGAATCGAGCGCACCCAGGGATGGGTCGACGCGTCGATCGCCTCGATTTTTCCCTTCGCGGCGTCTTTCGGCTTCTCCGCGGAGGGAGTCGGCTGCTCGTCCGCCAATCAGGATGCCTTGCGGATGACTTTCATGCGGTCGATCTTCTTCTGGAGGGCCATGATCCCGTAGATGAGCGCCTCCGGGCGCGGCGGACACCCCGGCACGTACACGTCGACGGGCACGATGCGATCCACTCCCTGGGTAACGGCGTAGGTCCGGTAGGGCCCTCCGCACGTGGCGCACGAGCCCATCGCGATGACCCACTTGGGCTCCGGCATCTGGTCGTAGAGGCGCTTGACGATCGGCGCCATCTTCTCGACGACCGTCCCCGCGACGATCATGAGGTCGGACTGGCGGGGCGTGCCCCGGAACACCTCGGCCCCGAAGCGCGCCAGGTCGTGCCGCGCGTCCATCACTGCCATCATCTCTATGGCGCAGCAGGCCAGGCCGAACTGCATGGGCCATATCGAGGATCGGCGGGCCCAGTTGATCACCGAGTCGACCGTCGTCGTCACGACGTTGTCCTCGAAGCGGTTGTCGATCAAGCCCATCGGGTTCCCTCTCGGGCTAGGCCCAGTCCAGCGCGTTGCGTTTCCAGCAGTAGACGTAGCCCACGATCAGGATGACCAGGAAGACCATCATCTCGACCAGGCCGAAGAGGCCCAGCCGGTGGAACATGATTGCCCAGGGGAACAGGAAGATCGTCTCGACGTCGAAGACGACGAAGAGCACCGCGATCAGGAAGTAGCGCACGGAGAATCGCGTGTCGAACGCGGAGGTCGAGGGCTCGACTCCGCACTCGTAGGGCTCGAGCTTGGCGGGATTGGGCTTCCGGCTCTGGATCACGCGTGCGGCGAGGATCGTCCCCAGCGGCAGAGCCGCGGAGAGCAGCGCGAAAATCAAAATGGGAAAGTAGTGACCCACCGGCCCGGCATTCTATCGGACGGGCGCTGCGAATCCAACTCCCCGGGATTGAACGAGAACCGAGATCTCTTCGCCCATTCCCGCGGGGTCGACGAGGCGGTAGATCCGCCACTTCTCGGCGTCGCTTCGGGCGAAGTCGAAGATTCCGGCTTCCGTCAGGTAGATGCCCTGGCGCGCGAGGCGGTCCGTGTGGAGGCCCGCGGCCTCGCCGGCGCGAATGAGCGCGTCCCAGTTCACGTGAGCGGTCAGATCCTGCTTGCCCGGGTCGAGGAGAGGATCTCCGCCGCGCGCTCCCCGCCGGTGAACCGCCAGCGTTCCGCGGGGGCGCGCGAACGGATGGTAGAGCACGCGGGACGGATGGCCGTAGTCGAAGGCCACGAGCCAGCCGCGAGCGATCGAGCGCGCCAGCCGCTCGTGGAGGCGCTCGGCGTCCGGGGAGATCTCGGCCTGCTGTCCCGGGGCCAGGGCCACGCCGAAGCTCTCCAGGTGGTCTCGAAGCGCGGCCTCCGCCGGCGCCGCGACCCACGCGAACCCGTCGCCCTGCGCCTCGACGCGCAGCTCCTCGAGGCCCCGATCCGAGCCGGCGACCCGCGCGACGGGCAGAGCGTCGTAGAGCTCGTTGGAGAACACCCACCCCTCCACCGACGAATCCGGCAGCTCGTCCGCGCTCGAGAGGACCCGGGGCTCCGGCAGGATCCGGCGCGCGGCGAGGTCCCGGCGAGCCCGCTCGGACGCCTCGACGGCGGTGACCCGCAGGCGCCCGTGCAGGTCGGGGTCGATCTCCGCGAGGGCCGCCGTGAAATCCTCGAGAAAGCGCCCGTCCCCGGCTCCGACCTCGACGAAGTCCACCGTCCCCGGCAGCGCCTCGGCGTCGATCGCGAAGAGCCGCGCCAGCGCCGCCCCGAACGCCGCCGCGACGTGCGGCGACGTGACGAAATCGCCTCCCTCCCCGATCGCGGCGCCGCGCGCGTAGTAGCCGTCGGACGGGTCCTGGAGGGCCGCACCCATGAAATCGACGAACGAGATCGGCCCCTCGCGCGCGATGCGTTCGCGGAGCCGCTCGGAGAGTGTCGACAAGGTCTCGCATTATAGTTTTGGCGATGCGGTCGAGGCGTTTGGGACCCGGGCTCCTCGCGGCGGCCGTCCTCCTCGTCCCCTCGTGCGCGTCGCGTCGAGACGGGCCCCTCCCCACCCTCGAGGACTATTCCGACGGCACGTCGCGGTACGCGGAGATCCTTCTTGAGGGGTGGAAGGCAGGGACTCTCTCGCCCGACCTCTTCGCAGCCGACTTCCGCTGGACCGGCCCACTGCCCGGGGAATCGCTGGCGCGGGTCCCGTCTCGCCCTCCCCTTTCCATCGCGGTCTATCGCGCGCCGATTTCTGCGCCCTCAGGCCCCGCACGCGCGGATCTGCGTCTGCAGCTCGCCAAGATCCGCGGCGAATTCGTCACGCTCGGCCGGACCGAGGCGACTCTGTTCGACTTTCGGCGCCGGGGGACGAAGCGAGAGATCCTCCTGGGCGTCTTCCTCTCGGGGCGGGGCCCGAGAGGAGAGCTTCGCCAGGAGGGCGGAAAGCTCCGGGCGGTCCTCACGCCAGCCGCCCGCGACGGCTGGCGGATGGAGTCCGGATCGCTCGAGGGCTGGCTCTCCGCATCGGCGGCCGCCCCCCAGTTCGAGGAGGTCGGCGAGAGGTCGGGGCTCACCCGCCCCCATCGCGCCTTCCTCCCCAACGCCGTGCGCAACGTGCCGATTCCGGGCGAGCATCTGCCGCCGGGCGTCGCCGTCCTCGACTTCGACGGCGACGGGCGACCCGACCTCTTCGTGGCCGGCGGAGACGGCAACCGTCTCTACCGCAACCGGGGCGACGGCTCCTTCGAGGACGTGGCGGAGCGAGCGGGGGTCGCGGGGCAGGAGGGCGAGGCCGTCGGCGCGCTCTCGTTCGATTACGACAACGACGGACTGCCCGATCTCTACGTGACCTACCTCTTCGCCCCCAACCGTCTGTACCGCAATCGGGGCGACGGCACGTTCGAAGAGGTCGCCGCGAAGGCGGGAGTCGCGCTGAACGACGCCTCGACCTCGGCCGCGGCGCTCGACTACGACCGCGACGGACTGCCCGATCTCTACGTCCTGGTCTACGGGCACCGCGACTCGGGGCCCAATTTTTCGGCCGACAATGCGCCTCCCAACCACCTCTTCCACAACAACGGCGACGGGACCTTCTCCGACGTCACGGCGGCGTCGCGAACCGGCGACACGGGCTGGGGGCTCGCGCTCCAATCCGCCGACCTCGACGGCGACGGTTGGCCCGACCTCTACGTCGCCAACGACTTCGGCAACCATGCCTACCTCCACAACGAGGGCGATGGCACGTTCCGCAACATCGCCGCCAGAGCCGGAGTGCTCGACCCGGGCTTCGGGATGGGCGTCGCCGTCGACGACATCGACGGCGACGGGCGGCTCGACTTCTACGTGTCGAACTATTCGTTTCCGCTCAAGTGGTTCCTGCGCGACCCCCGCTACCCGATGCCGCCCTTCCCGTACTCGATCGGCCGTCCCCTGGTCTGGCGGCGGCTCACGGCCCTCTCGCGCGGCTCTTCCCTCTTCCACAACCTCGGCGGCGCTCGGAACCGCTTCGAGCGGACCTCAGACGAGGCCGACACCTGGGACACCTCGTGGTCGTGGGGCTGCGTCTTCGTCGACGCCGACCTGGACGGCCGCCCGGACCTCTTCGTGGTGAACGGGATGCTGACCGGCAAGAATCCGGTCGAGCGCGAGATCGACTTCTGGAACCTGATGAGCACCGAGTTCCGGAAGTTCGAGAAGGGCGTCGCGACCGCCGATTTCGGCGACGACTCGCTGTGGGGCCGGCCTCCCAAGCGCCTCTACCGGAACCGCGACGGCCGCCACTTCGACGAGCTCGCGGCTGTGACGGGCCTCGAGTCGGACGGGAACCAGCGCGGCCTCGTCGTCGTCGACGTGAACGGGGACGGCGCGCCGGACCTGTTCGCCACGGGCTTCCTGCAGCGCCCGTCCCTCTGGATCAATCGGAACCCCTCGAAGGCCAGGTCTCTGGTGGTCTCGCTCGAGGGCGACCCGAAGGGTGCGGGACCCTACAAGTCGACGCGCGACGCGCTCGGGGCGACCGTCACCGTGTCGGCCGGCGGCTTGTCGCGCACCCAGGTCGTCTCGGCGGGCTACTCGTTCCTCTCGTCAGGCCCGAAGGAGCTCTACTTCGGCCTGGGCGACCGCGAGCGCGCCGACCGCGTCATCGTGCGGTGGCCGTCGGGCCGTGTCACCGAGCGCCGCGACGTGCCGGCGGGGGGGGTCGCGATCCACGAAGCGACGCCCTAGGTCCAAGACTGCAAACGGGTGGAGTCAAGCGGCAAGCGCATGCTAGACGCCGCCTCTCCCGCGAGTGCGTCGTTATCGGAGGCCCGGCCGACCTGATGACGCGCGCGACGCGCGCTTTGGTGCAACAGTTATTTCGATTTCCAGGTGCTCTCGATGGGTCGGATCATCGATGCCGCGACCTTGCACTGACCATCGACCGACTTCCAGACCCTCAAGTATCCAGTCTGGAAGGCCGTGTGTTTGCCGGTTTTCCGGTCGTCAAAGGCCACCTCACCCGTTCCATATTCATAGGCCATGTCGCCCGAGCTGGAGACGGCGATTCGCTGGGGATGTTCCGCGATGACCGTATTCTTCATTGGCCCTTCCGCGGCCATCGTCTTGGAAGCTTCTTCGCCTGCCGCCTTGCCGATCAGAGGTTTTTCAAGCATGCCGGACCAAAAGAACGTGTCGTCGGCAAACTTGAAAGCGCGATTCTGAATAGCATCTCGAACTGTCAGCTCAGCGCAAGCAGAACCGTTCTGTCCGGCTGGCGGTGGCCCAGACGGAGCCTGCGCCAGCGCCCGGGTGGCACAAAGAATGAGCGTGAGGACTCCGACGGTCAGGGTTTTGCGGTGATGCATGCAAGCCTTGAGTTTGAGGAAGGGCCTCGTTCCGGGACATACGCATTTTCCTTTCTCCACGCTTGGGACCCTTGGCGCTTCGCTGGCCGACGGCTATGGCAGCTCGAACGTCTTGGTCAAGAAGACGGCCATCTGCCCGCGTGTGTTGGGATCGCTCGGACAGTAGTTCCCCGCGCCGCAGCCTGCCGTGATGCCCTCGGCGGCGAGCTGCTCGATCCAGCCGGCGAAGGGCGAGGTACAGAAGACATCGAGAAAGACGCCCGGCGTGCACGGAGGCGGCGCGTAGTCGGAGCCGTGCTCGGCCTTGAGCAGGAACACCGCCATCTGATCGCGGGAAACGACCTGGCCCGGGCAGTAGTCGCCGTTGCCGCAACCCGCCGTGATGCCCTCGTGAAACAGGGCCTCGATCCAGTCGGTGAACGGCCCGGGGCATGGAGCGTCGGGGAAGACTCCCGTGCAGGGCGGCGGCGTGAAGCAGACGCCGTATTTCCCCTTGAGCAGGAACACGGCCATCTGTTCCCGGGGAATGCCCTGGTCGACTCCGTAGTTGCCGTTGCCGACACCTGCACTGATCCCGTTCGCGGCGAGCTTGACGACGAAGTTGTGGAACGTCTGCTCGACCGGCACGTCGTTGAAGTCCGCGACCCAGCCGTTTCGCAGCGTGCCGGTCACACCGCTGGGATCGAGCACGGTGACGTCATTGACGGTGCCGGCCGGTAGCCCCGGCACGTTGGCCGAGATCTCCCTCGGGGTGACGACGACGACGTTCGTGGCAGGTACCCCGCCCACCGTGACCGTGGCGCCGGGCTCGTAGAGCATCCCGGTGAGCGTCGTGAGTGCACCTCCCGCGTGCGGCCCCGAGGGCGGGTCCAGGAAAAAGACGATCCGCTGCGAGAACTCGGACGTGTTGCCGTCCGGGTCGGTCGCCGTCGCCGTAACGGACTCTCCCGCCTGAAGCACGAAGGGCACATCGGTCGCAAAGGTCGCGTCGCCGAAGCCGTCCGTCGTGGCCTGCAACGACCCCAGGTAGTTCTCGCCCTGCAGATAGTCCTGGGGCCGGCGCTGGCAAGCCGGGTTTGAGAACAGGTCGATGTCGAAGGTCGTCGAACTCGTGCTGTTCAAGCGTCCTTCGATGTGGGTCGTCGACGCGCCGGGAACGACGCTCGAAATCACCGGGTAGTTCTGAAGCCGGTTCCCTCCATCCTCGTCGATGTCGCCAGCGTCGTTCGGCGTCACGCCGCCAAGCCCGGAGCCCTCGAGGAGATCGATTCCGAGACCTCGGTTGTCGAAGATCCGATTGCCGCGAATGCGGAGTTGGCCGCTATCTTGACCCACCGTCACACCATGGGAGGCAAAACCAGCCGTCTTTCCGTTGTGCGCGATGACATTGCCCTCACCGGTCGCGGTGCCTCCGATTGTCGAGACGCTACCCGCCAGAAGTCCGCTCAGGCCATTGCCGAGGTCGAGCGTTGCCGTCTCGTCGGTGCCAATGAAGTTTCCCTGGACGACTGACAAGAACGAACCACGGTCGAGAATGCCAATGTCGTTGTTGCCGGAGACGACGTTTCCCTTGATGGACGTGGACAGACCACTACTTTCCATCCCAAACTGCTGTCCCAGCCGGTGCGTTCCGGTTACGTCCGTGCCGATGAAATTGCCCTGAACCACGACGTTGAATCCAGCGGATTGCCGGATGCGGACTCCATAAAAGACATTGCCAGAGATGACATTTCGCTCAGCAGCGGTCGGTCCACCGATCCTCGGTCCCATTTTGTCGGGCGTCCCGGAGCCACCGGTGGATACGCCGTCGGTGTTCGCGATAGCTGCCGTACCGGCCGCGTCCGTGCCGATGAGATTGCCCACGACAACCGAGTTATCGCCCGGGTCGCCGACGAAAATGCCGAGGTCGTTTCCCGACACGAGATTGCCGATCACGGATACACCCCTTGCCTCTTCGATGTCGATCCCGATGTCCTGCGCCCCCGGCCGGAAGCTTCCGGTCGGATCGGTGCCGATGAAGTTGCCGGCGATCAGCGTCCCCCCGCCGCCGGTTCCGACTTGGATGGCGGCGGCCGTACAACGATTGATCACCAATCCATCGACGATCATGGCGAGGATGTCCGCGTTCCCCGCGTTCACCTTCAGGCAGGGCTGAACGACCGTTGCCGTTCCGTTGATCTCAATCGTCAGGACCGCGTTGTTGCCCTGGCCGGGCGGATTGGTGTTCGGGGAGGAGCCCGGCTGCGTGTACCCATCGATCGTCACGGGCTGCGTGATCGGGGGAAGGGCCGATGCCAGCACGATGGTGTGGACTCCGCCGCCGGGAATGGCAAATTCGACCACGTCGTCGCCGAAGTTCGCATTGGCGTCGAGAATCGCCTGTCGCAGCGATCCGGAGCCGCTGTCGTTCGTGTTCGTGACCGTGAAAGTCGAGGCGCCAAGCGCGCTCGCCGTGATAGCCGATGCGAGGCAGATTGCGATCCGAAGATTCATGGCTTCCCTCCTCGCGCTATGAGAGGCCGAACGTCTTCACGATGAACACCGCCATCTCGCCGCGTGTGTTGGGATGGTCGGGACAATAGTTGCCGCCGCCGCACCCGGCCGTGATGCCCTCCGCGGCGAGCCGCTCGATCCAGTCGGCGAAGGGAGAGGGACAAGGCACATCGAGAAAGACCCCCGGAGTACACGGCGGCGGCGCGTACGAGGAGCCGTGCTCCGCCTTGAGAAGGAAGACGGCCATCTGATCGCGGGGAACCGTCTGGCCCGGACAGTAGTTGCCGTTCCCGCAGCCCGCGGTGATTCCCTCGTGGAACAGCGCCTCGATCCAGTCGGTGAAGGTCCCGGGGCAGGACACGTCGGGAAAGATGCCGGTGCATTGAAGAGGCGTGTAGCAGACGCCGTGTTTAGCCTTGAGCAGGAACACGGCCATCTGTTCCCGGAGGACGCCCTGGTCGACTCCGTAGCTGCCGTTGCCGACCCCCGCCGAGATCCCATTGGCCACGAGAATGTCGACGAAGTCATGGAATTGATGCCCGCCCGGCACGTCCAGAAAGTCCGCGACCCAGCCGTTTCGTAGCGTGCCGGTCACGCCGCTGGGGTCGAGGACGGTGACGTCGTTGACGCTTCCCGCCGGCCGGGCCGGCATGGTCGCGGTGATCGACGTGGGGCCCATGACGGTGACATTGGTGGCGGCGACGCCGCCGACCGTGACCGTGGCCCCGGATTCGTAGAGCATGCCGGGCAGCGTGGCGATCGCTCCTCCCGCGTGCGCTCCGCCGGGCGGATCGATCGCGAAGAGGATGCGTTGCGAGAACTCCGACGTGTTCCCCTCGGGGTCGGTCGCCGTCGCCGTAACGGGATCGTCCGCCTCGAGAACCAACGGGACGTCGGTCGCGAAGGTCGCGTCGCCGAAGCCGTCCGTGCTGACCTGCACGGACCCGAGGTAAATCTCGCCCTGGAGATAGTCTCGGGGCCGGGCACGGCACGACGGATTGGAAAAGAGGTCGATGTCGAAGGTCTCCGACGCAACACCGTTCAAGAGTCCTTCGATGTGCGTCGTCGAACCGCCGGGGACGACGCTCGTGATCATCGGATAATTCTGAAGCCGGTTCCCTCCATCGCTGTCGAGATCGTTGGGGTCGTTCGCGGTCACTCCGCCAACGTAAGAGGCTTCGACGAGGTCAATTCCGAGTGGTCCGTTGTCGAAGATTCGATTGCCTCGGATGCGGACGTCGACCACTCCGGGAAGCACCTCCACACCGTTTCGGAAATCGTCCGGGCGATCGACCGGCGTCTTTCCGTTGTGCGCGATGACATTGGCCTGCCCGGGCGTGGTGCCGCCGATTGTCCAGCCGTTTCCCGCGGCGATTCCGCTGAGGCCATTGCCAAGATCGATTGCCCCCGTTTCGTCCGTGCCGACGAAGTTCCCCTCGACGTCTGCGTTTGTAGCGACGATGCTGTTCGTGAACTCGATGCCATAGTAGGAGTTGGCGGAGACGACATTCCCTTTGATGACCGTGGAAGCACTTCCCTCCAGGATTCCATTCAGGTTGCCCAAGGGGTACTCTCCCGAGGCAGTCACGCCTATGAAGTTCCCCTGAATCATGACGCTCGCTGCATGACTCGTTGAAATTCCATGCGCGCTGTTCCCGGAGATCACGTTTCGCTCGGCTGAGGTCGAGCCGCCGATCCTTGCGCCCGACGAGACACCAATCAGGACCCCCTCTTGCTGGTTCGGGATCGGGGACATTCCGTTCGCCATCGGGCCAATGAGATTGCCCACGATGACCGCATCCAGGCTTGCGCTATCGTCGCCGAGAACGACCCCGCCGACGTCGTTCCCCGAGACCACGTTGCCACTCACGGAGACGCCCACTGCGCCTTCGATGTCAATTCCGATTCCCTGGACTCCCGGCCGGAAGCTTCCGGTCGGATCCGTGCCGATGAAGTTGCCGGCGACGAGCGCGCCGTCGCCCCCGGTTCCCACGCGTATGGCGGCCGTCGGACAGCGGTTGACGACCAAACCATCGACGATCATGGCGAGGATGTTGGAGTTGCCCGCGTTCACCGTCAGGCATGGGCTCGCGCCTGCTCCCGTCCCGTCGATCTCGATCGTCAAGACCGCGTCGTTGCCACCACCCTCCGGATGGGTGTTCGCCGAAGATCCGGGCTGGGAGTAGCCGTCAATCGTGACCGGATGCGCGATCGCGGGCAGCGGGGATGCCAGGGTGATCGTGTGGACGCCAGTGCCCGGGATGTTGAACGCGATCACGTCGTCACCGAAATTCGCGTTCGCGTCGAGGATCGCTTGCCGCAGCGAGCCCGCGCCGCTATCGCTTGAGTTGGTGACGGTAAAGGTCGCGGCGCGGACCGACGAGGCCAGGGAGAGGACGAGGCAAGTCGCGAGGATCCATCGCACGTATCGAGGGCGGCCGGTTTTCATGTTCCCTCCTTGGGTTCGGCGACTCGGAGGACAAAGAAGCGGTGGATCGAAAAGGTTACGAGGGCGCGTACGGCCAGGGGTCGAGGTTCGAGCCTGGAACGGCTAGCCGACGCGGGCACCGGCGTCATTCCTTGTCCGACGGGTCGTTGAAGAGCACCGTCATCTTGATGCTGCCGTGCCCCGCCTGCGGGTATGCCGGCGCCGATTTGTCGCCCGGATCGAGATTGGACGCCGTGTCGTCGGGTGGGAACAGCACCAGCGTATTCAGGAACTCGATGACGTCGCGCTGTCGCGAATAGTCCAGGGCGGCGAAGGCATCGCGGGACTGTTGCGCCTCCTCGCCGTGTCGGAGGATGGCCTCGGTCAGGTTGACGCTGCGGCCGTCGTGGCCGTACGCGACCTTGCTGCCCACGCCCCAGAGCGGGCGCGTCAGGAACTCCTTCTGCACGGTACCGTCCCAGTTGCGCTCGTAGAAGTTTGGACCGAGGTCGTGCCGCTTGAAGTCGGTGAAGATGTTGCGGACCAGGAACGGCTGCGACTTCGGCTTCTTCAGAGCCGGGTACGCGCTCCCGTCGGGCACCGTGTCGAACAACGCCGTCGCCGTGGCGAAGAGGTTGTTGAGGATCCCGCGGTCCGGGTCGTATACCGTCTCGACGTCGGCGACGCGGCGGTCGCGCTCGATCCCGAGGTTGGCGATGTGGCACGAGGCGCACCCGATCTCGTGGAAGACCCGGATGCCCCGCTGCGCGAAGGCCGTCTGCCTGTACGTGGCGGGCTTGAAGTAATTCAGGAGGTAGAACTCGAGGTAGTCGACCAGCGCCGTCGGAGCCTCACCCCCGGTCACGTTCCCGTTGGGATCGAACGCCGCGTTGGTGATCGGGGGCGCTTCGATCCGATCCCGCCGGCCGTCGAGCACCATCCCGGCGGGCGTTACCGCCTGGCCCTGGACGGCGGCACGGGCCAGATCCGGGTCGGCCACGTCGAGCCCCATCTCCCCGTGGAGCGCGCCCACGACGAACTCGCGAATCGAGATCGTCCCGCCATGGGCGAAGAAGGGTCGGACGCGCAGGTCCGGGTCCACACCCCGCACCTGGGAACGGTCGACCGCGCCGCTCGGAGCCGCGGTGATCGCGCCGTAGTCGATCCCCTTGGCCAGCAGCGGCTTGGTCACCGACCGCCCGCCGGAGACGACCGCGCCGGCCTCGATCCGGCGAAGCTCCGCCGTGATCTCGTCCGCAAGCATCTCCTTCAGGCCGAGGCCGAAGAGGTGCGGCGCGTCGCGGCTGTCGGGCCGGGTCACGACGTCGCCGCCCGTCCCCGCCGACCCCCGCGGCCGGCCATGGCAGCTCGCGCAGCTGTCGGAGAGCCCGGCCCCGATCGCGATCATCGTGTTGATGTCGCCAATCCCGTCCTGCACCCCGGGCCCCTGAAGCTCCAGCCGGGTGAACTTTCGCTGGAAGATCTGCCGGCCCCGGCGAATGGCGCGGAACGGGTCACGGCTGATGAGGTAGGACGAGGAGTCCGGAGTCTGCCAGTCGCCTCGCCCCACTCCGATCTGCTGGGCCAGCGACCTGTTGATGCCGTCGCCGACGACGTTCGGCGCCTGCGTCTTGTCGATCATCTGGGCGCGGGCGAGCGAGGCGTCGACCGCGAGTCCTCCGAGGCACACGCCTGTTGCGAGAAAGATCACCCCGCCGCGAGGCTTCATTTGGTCCTCCGTTCCTCAGTCGATCCCCTCTGCACTAGCCCCTACCTAAGGAAACGGAAAAGGACTCGGAAACCCGACACGCGGGCGCCCGCAACCGCCGCAGGAGACGGGCACGCAGCCGGCGCCCCCCCGAACGGCGGCGCTCGGTCTCCTGAGGCGCACGCTCGGCCCCGGGCAGCGGCGACGGCCCGCGTGCAGGCGCTCCTGGTCCGGTTCCCCGCGGGCTCCTGATCCGGCTTCCGCCCGGCCCGGAGTCCGACGGCACCGTGGTAGCCTCTTCCAGATTTTCGCCGAGACGCCCCTGGCACCCACCCTCACCTCGCTGATGGCCTCGACCGACGGCGGCAACCGGTCGGCCGCCGATGCCCTCTTCGCGGCGCTCTACGCCGAGCTCCATGACCTCGCCCGCCGCCAGCTCGCCGGCGCCGGTAGGCGACAGCCGGCCTCCTCCGGTGTGGTAAAAAATCTCTTTCGGGAGACATCTCTGTGGCGCCGACGATCGCCTCGCTGATCTCCTCGGCCGAGGGTGGTGACCGTTCCGCGGCGGATGCCCTCTTCGCGGTCCTCTACTCGGAGCTGCACCGGCTGGCACGGCGGGAGCTCGCTCGGGGGCCGGGAGCGACCCTCGGGACCACGACCCTGCTCCACGAGGCCTACCTGAAGATCGCGCAGCGGGAGGGAACGGCCTTCCCGGATCGGCCGCGCTTCATGGGCTACGCCGGCAAGGTGATGCGGAGTCTCATCATCGACTACGCCCGAAGCCGGCAGACCGTGAAGCGCGGCGGGGGCTTCGAGATCACGACGCTGGGCGACGAAGGCGGCCTACCCGTGGCCGACGAGAAGGAGCTGCAACAGATCGGCGCGGCGCTCGACGAGCTCGAAGCGGTCGATCCGTCCCTGGCCCAGGTCGTCGACCTGAAGTTCTTCGCCGGCTTCTCTCTTGCCGAGATCGCCGCGATGCGCGGGGTGTCGGAGCGCACCATCCAGCGGCATTGGGAGAAGGCGCGCATCTATCTCCACGGCGTGATCCGCCAGACCCTGTCCGCCTAGCATGTCCCGTCGAAGCCCCGAGCGCTGGCGGGCTCTGAGCCCGCACCTCGATCTCGCGCTCGAGATGACGGCGAGTGAGCGCGCCCCCTGGCTCGAGGCACTGCGCGCGGAGGACTCGGCGCTCGCCGGCGATCTCGCCGCGCTCCTGGAGGAGCACTCGACCCTCGAGAGGGAACGCTTCCTCGAACGGAGCGTCCCGGAGCTTCCCGAGGCGTCGCTCGCCGGCCAGCCCGTCGGGGCCTACACGCTCGAGTCCCTCATCGGCCAGGGCGGCATGGGCAGCGTCTGGCTCGCCCGCCGCAACGACGGTCGCTTCGAGGGGCGCGTCGCCGTGAAGCTCCTGAACGCGAGCCTCGTGGGGCGGGCCGGAGCGGAGCGGTTCCGCCGGGAAGGCTCGATCCTCGCGAAACTGTCCCACCCGAACATCGCGCGCCTCGCCGACGCCGGCGTGTCGGCCGCCGGTCAGCCCTACATCGTCCTGGAGTTCGTCGACGGCGAGCCGATCGACTGCTACTGCGACGGGCGGCGGCTGGGCGTCGAGCCGCGCCTGCGGCTCTTCCTCGACGTGTGTGCGGCGGTGGCGCAGGCGCACGCGAGCCTAGTGGTACACCGGGACATCAAGCCAACGAACGTCCTAGTCGCAAGGGACGGCCACGTCAAGCTGCTCGACTTCGGCATCGCGAAGCTCCTCGAAGACGGTTCGGCCGAGGGCGAGGCGACGGCCCTGACGCGGGAGGGCGGCCGGGCCCTGACGCCGGAATTTGCCGCGCCGGAGCAGGTGACCGGCGGCAACGTCACGACGGCCACCGACGTCTATGCCCTGGCCACGCTGCTCTACCTGCTCCTCGCGGGTCGGCATCCGATCGGAGTCCCGGGCGGAAACCCCGTCCTCCTGCTCAAGGCGATCGTCGAGACTGATCCGAAGAAGCCATCCGAGGCGACGACCGGCCAAGACGCGCCGGCCCGATCGACGACGCTCGAAGGGCTCCGCCGCCAGCTGCGTGGGGATCTCGACACGATCGTGACGAAGGGACTGAAGAAGAATCCTTCGGAGCGGTATCCCTCCGTCGAAACCCTTGCGGCCGACGTCCGGCATTTTCTGGCGCACGAGCCCATCGCCGCCCGGCCCGACACGATCGGATACCGCGCCGCCAAGTTCGTCCGACGGCACCGGGCCGGCGTCGCCACCGCGCTCTTCGCCGCCGTCGCCGTCGTCGTCGGAACCGGCGCCGTGCTCTGGCAGTCCCGTGAGGCCCGAAGGCAGCGCGACGAGGCCCGGGCCCAGGTCGCCCGAGCCGACGCCGTCAAGGACTTCCTCGGCTTTCTGCTGAGCGCCGCCGCGCCCTCGGGCCGCCAGTATTCCGCGAGCGACCTTCTCGAGCAGGGCGAGGTCGTCATCGACCGCCAGTTCGCGGCGGACGATCGCCTCCGCGCCGAGATGCTTACCGTGGTGGGCCGTCAACACATGATCGCCGAGCGCTTCGAGCGCGCGGCGCAGGTGCTCCTGCGCGCCGTAACGGCGGCGGATCGGGTCGGCGATCCGGCCCTCCGCTCCCAGGCCCTGAGCCTCCTGTCTCTGGCGCAGGTCGCGGCCGGCGGCGACGCGGCCGCCCCGGCCGCCACGATCACGCGGGCGCTTGCGAACCTCCCGGTCGAACCGCGCTACGCGTCGATTCGAGCGGAGTGCCTGGCGCAGCGGGCCGCCTTCGGCTTCTTCACAGATGACGGCGAGGCGATGGTCCGCGATGCGGGAGAGGCTATCGCCCTCTTCGACGCGTCCCCCTTCCCCAATTCCTCGGCGAGGATCGACGCGAAGGGCTCCCTGGCGTACGGCTACTACCTGACCCGGCAGAATGCGAAGGCGAGTCGGACCTACGCTGACGTGCTGAAGGCCCTCGAGCAGTCGGGCCGGGACCGCACCATCGCTGCCGCCGACACCTGGAACAACTGGGCGCTCGTGTACTTCGACGGAGACATCCGAAGGGCCGAGGAGCTCATGCGGCGGTGCCTCGAGCTTCGCCGTTCGATCGAGGGTCAGGACGCCGTGGCGCCGACGTTCCTGTTCAACTACGCCGGAGCGCTTCATCGGCTGGGGAGGTACGACGAGGCGGAGCACTGGCTGCGGGAAACCATTCGCACCGCCGAAGCCCGGAAGACCGTCCGCGTCTGGCTCGACGCCCGGATGGAGCTGGCCGACGCCTACACGGAGCGGGGCAATCTCGGTGCGGCCCAGCGCGAGCTCGACCTCGTGGCGCCGTACGCCGGGGAGGCCCACTTCAATCTGCTGAGGCAGGCGATGCTCCGGTATTCGCGTGGTCTCCTGGCATTCGCCCGGGGCGACCACGCCCGAGCCCGGGACGAGCTCGCCGAGTCGACACGGCTGTTCGACAGCGCCCGGGCGAGGCTCGCCCAAAGCGTCTTCGCACGCGTCGCCCTCGCCCGCGCGGACATCGCGCTCGGCAATGGCGCGGAGGCGGAGGCCCGGTCGCGAACCGCACTGACCCTGGCCGAGTCGCTCGTCGAGAGAGGCTCCCCCTCATACCTGATCGGTCTCTCTCAGGCGGCTCTCGGAGAGGCGCAGCTCGTCGGACGAAATCCCGACGCGGGCGCCACCCTCGCGGCCGCGGTCGGCCAGCTTCAGCAGACGCTGGGCGCGGAGCACCCCGTCACCGTGCGGACTCGCCGTCTCGCCGAGGGCGCGGCCCGTTGAATCGTCTCTCGCGCGCCGCGTGTAGAATCCCGCAAACTCAATGGAAAAGAAGCGCAAGTTCCTCTTCGTCTCACTGACGGGTCTTGTCGGCGACATCGCCTGGCAGGTCCTGAAGGAGGGCCACGAGGTCCGCTACTTCATCGGCGACGAGCAGGAGAGGGACATCGCGGACGGATTCGTCCCCAAGACCGACGACTGGGAGAAGGACGTCGGCTGGGCCGACGTGATCGTCTTCGACGACACGCTCGGACAGGGGGAGAAGGCCGTCGCGCTGAGGGCGCGCGGGAAGGCCGTCGTCGGGGGGACGCCGTACACGGACAGGCTAGAGGACGACCGCTCCTTCGGCCAGGAGGAGCTCAAGAAGGCCGGCGTCACGATCATCCCCTACTGGGACTTCGACAACTTCGACGAGGCGATCACCCACGTCGCGGAGAACCCCGGCCGATACGTCATCAAGCCCAGCGGCGCTGCCGGCAACGTCAAGCGCCGGCTCTTCGTGGGCGACGAGGAGGACGGCGGCGACGTCCTCCGCATGCTGGAGGCCTACAAGAAGGCGTTTTCGGACGAGATCAAGGTGTTCCAACTCCAGAAGCGGGTCGTCGGGGTCGAGGTCGCGGTCGGCGCGTTCTTCAACGGCAAGGGCTTCGTGCACCCGATCAACGTGAACTTCGAGCACAAGAAGCTCTTTCCCGGAAACAGCGGACCCCCGACCGGCGAGATGGGGACCACGATGTTCTGGAGCGAGCCGAACAAGATCTTCGAGCAAACCCTCTTGAAGATGGAGCCGCGCCTGGCGGAGGAAGGCTACGTCGGCTACATCGACGTCAATTGCATCGTGAACAACAATGGGATCTACCCGCTCGAGTTTACGTCGCGCTTCGGCTACCCGACGATTTTCATCCAGCAGGAGGGGATGATCACGCCGATCGGGCTCTTCCTTGCGGACCTCGCCCACGGCCTCGACCCGAAGCTCAAGATCAAGAGCGGCTTCCAGGTCGGCGTGCGGATCGTAATGCCGCCCTTCCCGTTCGACGATGACGCGACCTTCGAGTCTTTCTCGAAGAACGCGGTCATCGTATTCAAGAAGGGGACGCCCGAGGAAGTCCACATCGAGGACACCAAGATCGTCGAGGGCCAGTGGCTGGTGGCGGGGACCTCGGGCGTCGTCCTGACCGTCGTCGGCCTGGGCCAGACGATGAAGCAGGCGCGCGAGCAGGCCTACGCGCGCGTGCGGAACATCCTCATCCCCAACATGTACTACCGCGACGACATCGGCGAGCGATGGGCCGAGGACTCCGACAAGCTGCACAATTGGGGATATTTGCGGTAGGCGACGAGCGTGGCGAATCGACCGATGCCTCCGGCCGCCGCAACTTAACTCGCTCGCAGAGCCGCCGGGCACTCGGCGTCCTTGCTCAACTTCCCGCCGCCGCCTTCTCCTGCGCGTCGACGACCGCGATGGCGGCCATGTTGACGATGTCGGCGACCTCGACGCCGCGCTGGAGGACGTGCACGGGCTTGCGCAGGCCGAGCAGGATGGGGCCGATCGCCTCGGCTCCCGCCAGGCGCCACACCAGCTTGTACGCCGCGTTCGCCGCTTCGAGATCCGCGAAGATCAGCACGTTGGGGCGCTGGACCGCGGCCCACGGATACTGCGACTCCAGCATCTCCGGCACGACCGCGGTGTCGGCCTGCATCTCTCCGTCGATGCGCAGGTCGGGGCGCGCTGCCTGGACGAGCGCGACCGCCCTCTTGACCTTCAGCGCGCTCGCGTGCGTGTTGGAACCGAAGTTCGAGAAGGAGATCATCGCGGTCCGCGGCTCGATGTCGAAGCGACGCACGGCGTCCGCCGTGAGGATGGCGATCTCGGCGAGATCCTCGGCGGTGGGATCGATGTTGACGGTCGTGTCCGCGAAGAAGAGCGTGCGGTCCTTCAGCATCAGGATGTAGAGCCCCGACACGCGCCGGACCCCGGGCGCGGTTCCCAGGATCTGCAGGGCCGGCCGGATCGTGTCGGCGTAGGACTGGGTCAGGCCGGAGATGACCCCGTCGGCGTCGCCCGCGTCCAGCATCAGCGGGCCGAAGACGTTGCGCACCCGCGCCTGCTTCGCCGCGTCCTCGGGGGTCATCCCGCTGCGGCGCCGCAGCTGCTCCAGACGCGCCGCGTAGAGCGGCAGCTTCTCCGACCGGTTCGTGTTCACGAACTCGATGCGCTCCATCGGGAGCTTCAGGTCCCGCGCGAGTGTTTCGATCTCGGCTTCGCGCGCGAGCAGAATCGGACGGCAGATGCCATCCTCGGCCAGGATCTTCGCCGCGCGCAGAACCTTCGGATGCTCGCCCTCAGGGAACACGATGCGCTTCGGATCCCGGCGGGCCTTGTCGATCACGGCGCTCATGACCTCGCGGGAACGCGACAGCATCGCCTCCAGGCGCTTCAGGTACACGCCCATGTCCGTAATCGGCTGGCGCGCGACACCCGAGGCCATCGCCGCTTCGGCGACCGCGGGCGCGACCCACAGCAGGACCCGGTAGTCGAACGGCTTGGGGATGAGGTACTCGCGCCCGAAGCGGAACGACTGGCCGCCGTAGGCCTTCGAGACGGAGTCCGGAACGTCCATCTTCGCCAGTGCGGCCAGCGCCTGGGAGGCCGCGCGTTTCATCGCCTCGTTGATCTCGGTCGCCCGCACGTCGAGTGCGCCCCGGAAGATGAACGGGAACCCGAGGACGTTGTTCACCTGGTTCGGGTAGTCGCTCCGCCCTGTCGCGATGAGCACGTCGGGCCGCGCCGCACGGGCCTCATCCGGTGTGATCTCCGGGTCGGGGTTGGCCAGCGCGAACACGATCGGATCGCGCGCCATTCCGAGCAGCATCTCCCCCCGGAGGATGCCGCCCGTCGAGAGGCCGATGAATGCGTCCGCTCCCGTCAGGGCGTCCTGGAGCGTGCGCTCGAGCGTCTCCGCGGCAAACTCGGCCTTGTAGGGGTTCATGTCCCCAGCGCGGCCGACGTAGATCACCCCCGACTTGTCCACCATCCGGAGGTTCTCCCTCCGGACCCCGTAGGAGAGGTAGAGCTTCGCGCAGGCGATGGCGGAGGCTCCCGCCCCGCAGAAGACGATCTTGACGTCGGCGATCTTCTTTCCGACGACCTCCAGCGCGTTGAGAAACGCCGCGGCGGAGATGATGGCGGTCCCGTGCTGGTCGTCGTGGAAGACGGGAATGCGCAGTCGCTTGCGGAGGCGCTCCTCGATCTCGAAGCACTCCGGGGACTTGATGTCCTCCAGGTTGATTCCCCCGAACGTCGGGGAGATTCGCGCGACGGTATCCACGAAGGCATCGACCGTGTCCGCGTCGACCTCGATGTCGAACACGTCGATGTCGGCGAAGCGCTTGAAAAGGACGCCCTTGCCCTCCATGACGGGCTTCGACGCAAGGGGGCCGATGTTTCCGAGGCCCAGCACCGCCGTGCCGTTGGAGATCACCGCGACGAGATTGCCCTTGGTGGTGTACTCGTAGACCTTCTCGGGATCCCGGGCGATCGCGAGGCAGGGCTCGGCGACTCCGGGGCTGTAGGCCAGGGAGAGGTCCTCCTGGGTGCGGCAGGGCTTGGAGGGCACGACCTCGACTTTTCCCTTCCGCCCCCGCGAGTGGTAGTCGAGCGCCTCCTCCGGCGTGATCCGGCGCATGGTCAGCCGGCGAGCTCCGCGCGCAGCTTCCGGACGGCGGCAACGGCGTCGGCCTTCGCGGTCGGGCGAACGCTGCGGTCCCGCCTCGAGACGACCTCGACGTTGCCGTCCTTCAGGGCCCGCCCGCCGACGTTGACCCGGATGGGAAAGCCGATCAGGTCCGCGTCCTTGAACTTGACGCCCGGCCGCTCGTCCCGGTCGTCGTAGAAGACGTCGATCCCCTCCTTCGACAGCGCCTCGTACAGGGCGTCGGCCTCGCGCCGGGTCGTCTCGTCGGTCGGGTTGAGCGAGACCACGGCCACCTCGAAGGGAGCCAACGACAGCGGCCAGACGATCCCATCGGCGTCGTGGTGCTGCTCGACCGCCGCTGCCATCGTCCGGCCGACGCCGATCCCGTAGGTCCCCATGACGGCCGGCTGGCTCTCCCCTTTTTCGTCGGTGAATTCGCAGCGAAGAGCCTTCGAGTACTTGGTGCCGAGCTGGAAGATGTGGCCCACCTCGATGCCGCGGGCGATCTGGAGCGGCTGGCCGCAGCGAACGCAGGGATCGCCGGCGCGCGCCTGGGCGAACACCGACCACTCCTGGACGTGCGCGTCCCGGCGCAGCACGAACCCCGCGACGTGCCAGTCGCGGCGGCCGGCGCCGGTGACGGCGTTGACGGCGTCGCGGATCGACTCGTCGGCGACGATCCGCACAGAGCCCTCCGGCAGCTTGTGCGGTCCGACGTACCCGACGGGGGCGCCCGTGGCCGCCTGGACGTTCTCCTCCGAGGCCAGCGCGAGACGTTCGACTCCGAGCGCGTTCTGGAGCGCCACCTCGTTGACGTCCAGGTCGCCGCGGAGCAGCGCGACGACGAAGCCGCGCTCCGTCTCGTACACGATGCACTTGATCATCCGGGATGCGGTGATCCCGAGGAAGGACACGACGTCGTCGATGCCTCCCTTCCCGGGGGTCGAGACCTCCACGAGCGGAGTCTCCGTCTCGTCCTTCCAGGGGGCCGGGCGGGTCGCCGTCTGAGCCTTCTCGAGGTTCGCGCCGTAACCGCACGACGGGCAGCGCACGACGGCGTCCTCTCCGGTGTCCGCGAGGACCATGAACTCCTGCGACGCCGACCCGCCGATCGCCCCGGAGTCCGCCTCCACGACGGTGAAGTCGAGCCCGCACCGCTCGAAGATCCGCCGGTATGCGGCGTCCTGCTCGCGATAGGAGCGCGCGAGCCCCTCGGCGTCGGCGTCGAAGGAGTAGCCGTCGTACATGAGGAACTCGCGCCCGCGCATGAGGCCGAAGCGCGGCCGGATCTCGTCGCGGAACTTCGTGCGGATCTGGTACAGCGTGAACGGGAGCTGGCGGTACGAGGTCACGCCCGAGCGCACCATCGCGGTGACGCACTCCTCGGCGGTCGGCGCGAGGCAGTACTCGCCCTCCTTGCGGTCCTCGAGGTGGAACAGAATGTGCTCCTGCTCGTAGCGCGTCCAGCGGCCGCTCTCCTCCCACAACTCGCGCGGCTGGAGGATCGGCAGCTCTACCTCCAGGGCGCCCGCCCGGTCGATCTCCTGGCGCACAATCGCCTCGGTCTTGCGATGCGATCGCAGCCCGAGCGGGGTCAGGGAGTAGATGCCAGCCGCCACGCGGCGGATCATTCCGGCGCGAGAGAGAAGGATGTGCGAAACGGCGTCCGCGTCGCCGGGAACCTCTCGGACGGTTTGCAGGAAATAACGGGACCAGCGCATCGCGAGGCGAGGATACTAGAGGGGCGCGGGCGGGTCAGCCTCCGCGGACCTTTCCCGGCGCCGGCTCCTTCCGGCGCGGGCCCACCTTCTGGACGAGCCGGATGTTCGAGCGCAGCTGCTGCATCATGCGGTCCTCGATCCCCGCTCCCCGAGCCGCCGTCTTGGCCTTCTTGAACGCGGCCTTGGCCTCCTCGGCCCTCCCCGCGGCCAGATAGGCCATTCCGAGGTGATGGAACGTCGTCGGCGCCGCCGCGCGCTCGCTCGAGCGCCGGAGGCACTCGATGGCCCGGTCGTATTCCTGGCGCTTGTAGTGCACCCACCCGAGGGCCGCCAGGGGATAGGGCTTGAGCTCCTCGGGCGCGGCCGCCAGCGCCCGCCCGGCGTAGTCGAGCGCGAGGTCCAGGTCCTCGCCGGACTCCGCGAGGCTGGTCGCAAGCTCGTAGTAGCCCACGGCCTGCGCGGTCTTGGAGGGATGCTGGTCGAGAAACTCCCGGAGGAACTCCGCCGCCTCGCGCGGCTTGCCCTCCGCGCGCAGGGCCTCCGACAGCGTCGAGCACGCCGCCGCAGCCACCACGTCCTCGGGATCGGCGGCGAGGACCTCGCGGCACGCCGCGATGGCCTCCTTCCACCGGCCCATCGAGGCGGAGAGCAGCGCGAATGAGACGCGGATCGTGGGATTGCGCGGCTCGGCGCGCATGGCCTGGCGGTAGAGCTCCTGCGCCCGTTCGAGGTACCCGCGCGCCGCGCTGTCCTCGGCGTCGCGGAACGCAGTCGCTCCCGGGCCGTCCACGCGCGGCAACTCGTATCCGCGGCGCCCCTCCAGCAGGCGCACGGCCTCCTGGTACTCGAGCCGCCGGGGATTCTTCTCGAGCGCCTGCTGGAAGCATTCGAGGGCGCGCTTGAGCCAGTTCTTCTCCAGGTAGCACAGCCCGAGCTGGAAGACGGCTTCCTCGGATTCCGGCGCCAGCCGCAGCGCCTCCTCGAACTCGTGGATGGCGCGCGGGAGCTCTCCCTTTTCGCGGAGGACGTTGCCGAGCAGGATGTGGGCCGACGGCACGGGAGCGGCGTCGATCGCCCGTTCCAGGGCCCGCTCTGCCTCCTCCCACCGCGAGAGGTGCGCGTACAGGGTCCCCAGCGCGAAGTGCGGGAGGAACGCGTCGGGCTTGCGCTCGATGGCGCGGTGCAGCGACATCTCCGCGGCGCCGGAGTCGCCCGCCTCCGACGCGGCGATCCCGTTGTACACGAGCGCCTCGAAGTGGGTCGGATCCACGGCCAGGATTCTCTTGAAGTGGCTGGAGGCGCGCTCGAGGTCTCCCGCCGAGAAGAACGTCTCCGCCAGGTAGAAGCCCAGCTCGACGTTCTCGCGATCGGAGCGATAGAGCTCCTCGAGCACGCGCATGCCGCGGTCGGCGTCCAGCGCGAGGATGGCAAACTCGGCCTCCCTGAGCTTCTTGAGGAAGGCCTCGCGATCGGTCCCCGAGAACCGCCCAATGATGCGGTCGCGGCGCTCCAGGAATCGGTCCTTCTTCTCGACCGCCTGCATCCGCTCGTCCATCTTGGATTCCCAGAGATCGACGACCTCCTCGGCGCGGACGGCGCCGCGGCGCTCCAGCGTCTCCTGCAGCGCAAGGATTCCCGTGTGCGCGACGAAGAGGTTCTTCTCGAGGTTCCCCATCGATTCGAAGAGCGACTTGACCGCTTCGGCGGTCCGCTTGACCACGTCCTCGAGCGTCGAGATCCGCTCCAGGAGGTGCTCGTCGAACGGGATCTCCTCCTGAGGCTCGCCGGTCTCCTCGACGACGCCGACGCCCGAGAGGACCAGGAGCTTGGAGTTGCAGCGCGCGCAGTACTCCTCGTCGTCGGAATTCTTCAGCCCGCAGACCTGGCAGTACATGGGTCAGGAGCTCATGTCGCGGAGTACTCGTAGAAGCCGCGGCCCGACTTCTTGCCGAGCCAGCCCGCGTCCACCATCCGGCACAGCAGCGGGCTCGGGCGGTACCGGGGGTCGCCGAATCCCTCCTGCAGAACGCGCAAAATCGCCAGGCAGGTGTCGAGGCCGATGAAGTCGGCCAGCGCCAGGGGGCCCATCGGATGGTTCATGCCGAGCTTCATGATCCCGTCGATTGCCTCCCGGGTCGCGATGCCCTCCCGGAGCGCCTCGATGGCCTCGTTGACCATCGGCATGAGCACGCGGTTCGAGATGAACCCGGGCGAGTCGTTGCAGAAAATGGGCGTCTTCCCCAGGCGTCGCGCGAAGCCGTCCACCGCGGAGGCGGTCGCGTCGGAGGTCGCCATGCCCCGAATCACCTCCACGAGGCCCATGACCGGCACGGGATTCATGAAGTGCATTCCGATGAAGCGGTCCGGCCGGCTCGTGGAGGACGCGAGGCGGGTGATCGAGATCGAGGACGTGTTGGACGCCAGGATGGCCTCGGGCCGGCAGACCCGATCGAGTTCGCGGAAGAGCTCCTTCTTGGCCGCCTCCGCCTCGACGATCGCTTCGATCACGGCGTCGACCGCGGCGAGCGAATCGACCCGCGTCGTCAGAGTCAGGCGCCCGAGCGCCGACACCTTCTCCTCCGGGGTGCGCCTGCCCTTCGCGACCTCCCGATCGAGGTTCTTCTCGATCGCGGCGCGTGCCCTGCCGAGGCAGCCGTCGTCGACATCGACCAGGACGACGTGGCACCCCGCCGCCGCGGCGACATGGGCGATCCCGTTGCCCATTTGTCCGCCCCCGACCACTCCGAGCGAGCGGATCTCCATCGCCAAACTCTATCCGAAAAACCGATTCCGCTACGCCGGCGGGAAGCGGGTGCCGCGCTTCTCTCCCTGTCGCTCGCGTCGAGCGAGCTCTCACAAAGCCCCGCCTAGAAAACCACTCGATAGCGAGGGACCCCGAAGCGCGACACGAGGGCGACGCCGACGGCGACGACCGAGGCTGCGCTCCAGAGCACGGGGCCGACGAAGGGCAACATCGAAATCCCACCGAGCAGGGCGAATCCGGCGGCCAGCGCCAGCGGGCGCCGCGCGGGTGCGCCGCTCCGGAGCAGCTTTTGTCCCACCAGCAGGAAGAGCGCGGCCATCCCGAAGATCTTCGCGACGACCGCGACCGCCGCGGAAAACAGCGCGATCGGGATCGCGACCGCCGACGGAAGGAGCGACAGCGCCGCTCCCGCCGCCAGGAAGAGCGAGAGCACTCCGAGGGCTCCCGCGAGCAGCGAGGAGGACCAGTCCTCTTCGGCCGAAACCGCGGCGCGCGCTAGCGGCGAGGAAAAGAGGTAGAGGAGCGACATGCCGGCGGCGAGCCAAACCGCCAGCGCCATGAGCCGGAGCCCGGCGAGAACCGAGAAGGCGGACGCGCCCGGCTCCCAGGGCGAGCGCCGCATCTCGGAGAGGTAGAGCCGCAGCAGGGACCCCGGCGTCGAGACCCGTCCCTCGACCGGGATCGCGCGGCCCGGTGGGGACTCGATCGATCCGCCGAAGACGATGAGATCGCCAGCTACCGATCCGCCGGGCGCGAACGACGCGTCGCCTCCCCAGACGATCACGTCGCCGGACACGCGCGCCGCGATCCGCACGTCGCAGAGCACGGCGACCACTCGACCCGCGTACGCCTGGGAGATGACGAGGTCCCGGCCCACGGAGCGGATCGAGGCGGGCGTAGCGCTCGCCGAACGGGAAAGCAGGAGGAGCGGAAGGAGGAGAGCGAGTGCACGGATCCGAGCGAGGGGATGGAGCCTCCCCCGCGTCATCGGCGGCGGAGGCTGGCGCGGGAGAGCACCCTGCGCAGGCCCAGCGCGGCGGGCACCAGGAGCGCCAGCGCCGCCGCGCCGAGGACGGTCTCGCCTCTCAGGCCGGACGAGAGGCCTTCCAGGGCGGCCGGCGCGACCCGAAGGGATTCGATCGCCCAGGCCCCCAGGGCGCGCGCCAGCGCCAGGAGAGGCGCGAGGGCGGCGGCGCTCAGGGCGACCTGATCTGAGGCCGTCAGAATCGGCAGGGCGAGAAGTGCCGCCCCGGCCAGACCGAGGGAGAGGTCCAGAAGGATCGGGGCGCGCCAGAGGGCGTAAGTCCGGCGCTCCCGCCGCGAGAAGGCCCTCAGCCGCAGGACCCGTTCCGGCAGGCCCGGAACGGCGTGATCCGCCTCAAGGAGGCCCTGGAGAGCGACGGTCAGCCGTTCGCTCGCCTGGACCATCTCCTGGCAGGAGGGGCAGTCCCTGGCGTGGGTGGCGGCATCGGCCGCGAAAACGGGGTCCGCGCCGGCGGAAACTGCTTCGGCGTCAATGGGATCCAGGGGGCGAGGGCACGATTTCAAGTCACTTCTCCCGACAACCTTTCTTTCAATACGGCTCTGGCGCGAAAGAGTTTGTTTTTGACCGTCCCGAGCGGCATGTCCTTGACGGAGGCGATTTCCTCGTAGGACAGGCCCGCGAAATGCCGCAGCGCGATCAACTCCCGGAAATCGGGGGGCAGATCGCCGATCGCGCGCATGATCGCCTCGCCCCGCTCCGCGTTGCGCAGGCTGCCGTAGGGGTCCAGCCCGGTCGAGCGCTGCTCCCCGGGATAGGGGCCGGGGCCGCCCTCCGGGTCGGGCGTCTCGAGGGGAACCGTGCGGAGGCGCCGCTTGCGCAGGTGGTCGATGGCCGCGTTTCCCGCGATGCGGAACAGCCACGTCGAGAACTTGTAGGACGGGTTGAAGCGATTCAGAGCCTGGAAGACCTTCAAAAAGATCTCCTGGGAGAGGTCGATCGCGTCCTCGCGCACTCCGACCATCCGGGAGACGTGGGACACCACCCGCGCCTGGTACCGGCGCACCAGCACCTCGAACAGGTCTTCCTCGCCGGAGAGGACGCGCGCGACAATGGCGCCGTCCTCGAGCTCCGTGCTGCTGGGATCCAAAGTTCCTCTTCCGCCACGGGATGTCCGGCCGTCCTCGGAATCGGCCGGAAGGCCCGGTGCTAGAATCCTTTGGCATCTTAGTGGAGCGGGCCCGGGGCCCGTTTGGGCGGCTCCTTTTTGGGAGTGTTTCGTGAGCTCAATCGCCGAACCCCAATTTCCCACGATCGGGTCGCATCCGCAGGGCACGGACTCGGCCAGCCCGTTCGAGGAGATGATGTCGCGGTTCGACCTGGCCGCCCAGAAGCTGGGGCTCGATCCGGGACTCTACAAGGTGCTGCGCGAGCCCGTCCGGGAGACGAAGGTCTCGATCCCCGTCGCGATGGACGATGGGCGCATCGAGGTCTTCATCGGCTACCGCGTTCTGCACAACATCGCCCGCGGTCCCGGGAAGGGCGGTATCCGCTTCGACAAGAACGTCTCCTTAGACGAGGTCCGGGCGCTGGCGGCGTGGATGACCTGGAAGTGCGCCGTCGTCAACATCCCGTTCGGAGGCGCCAAGGGGGGCGTGATCTGCGACCCGCAGAGCCTCTCGCGCGCCGAGCTCGAGAAGATCACCCGCCGGTACACCGCCGAGCTCATGGACCAGTTCGGTCCCGAGAAGGACGTTCCCGCGCCGGACATGGGTACCAACCCCCAGACGATGGCCTGGATCATGGACACCTACTCCATGCACGCCCGGCACACGGTGACCGCGGTGGTGACCGGCAAGCCCCTGTCTCTGGGCGGGTCGCGCGGACGCGTCGAGGCGACCGGCCGCGGCCTGATGCTCATCGCGCGGGAGGCGGCGCCCCTGAAGGGGTTCACTCTTTCGGGCAGCCGCATCGCCGTCCAGGGCTTCGGCAACGTCGGCTCGATCGCGGCGCGGATGTGCCACGACGCGGGGGCCCGGATCATCGCGGTCTCCGACATCGGGGGCGGCATCTACGCGAAGGACGGGATCGACATGTCGGCCCTGCTCGCCCACTACGAGAAGAACCGGGCGTTCACCGGCTTCCCCGGGGTCGAGGCCGTGTCCAACACCGCGCTCCTGGAGCTCGACTGCGACATCCTGATCCCGGCCGCAAACGAGAATCAGATTCGAGGCAAGAACGCGCCCAACATCCGGGCGAAGATCATCGTGGAGGGCGCCAACGGCCCGACGACGCAGCGAGCCGACGAGATCCTGGCTGAGAAGGGCGTGCTCGTGGTCCCCGACATACTCGCCAACGCCGGAGGCGTGACGGTCTCCTACTTCGAGTGGGTTCAGGATCGAGCGGGTTTCTTCTGGCGGGAGAGCGAGGTCAACGAGCGGCTGGAAGACATCATGGTCCAGTCCTTCACCGACGTCGCCTCCATGGCCGAGAAGTACGGCGTCACCTTCCGGATCGCGGCGTACATGCTGGGCATCTCCCGCGTCGCGCACGACACGATGGTGCGCGGCCTGTACGCCTAGCCCTTAGCGCAGCGCGACCTTCGGGCGAATCTCCGGAAGCTCGATGGCGAGCTTCTTCTCGAGCTCCGACAGGGTCGCCTCGACCGGCTTTCGCCAGGTGGGGTCGAGCAGGCTGACCGTGAGGCGCCGGCCCGTAAGCGCGGTCGGCGCGATCTTTCGGGAGAGCGGCTCCCCCACGATCCGCCCCCAGCGCGCCTGGATCCAGGTCAGCGCGTTGTCGCCCCGGGCCATCCGCCGCAACAGTCCGTCGGCCGTCGCATCCAGCGACGAGAAGGAGGATTTCTTCTTCATCTCCGGCCTCCCTCCGACGGCGCCGGCCTCAGGGGCTTTTCCCCGGCCAGGACCCGACGGACGTCTTCCACGACCATACGCGCCATTTCGCGCCGTGTCTCCACCGTTGCGCTCCCGGCGTGCGGCATCAGGACCACCCGGTCGTCGTCCAGCAGCGCGGGCGTGACGGCGGGCTCGCTCTCGTAGACGTCCAGGCCCGCCCCCGCCAGGACTCCGGTGTCCAGGGCGCGGGTGAGCGCCACCTCGTCCACGACCGCGCCTCGGGACGTGTTCAGGAGCAGGCTCCCGGGCTTCATGCGGGCGAAGGTCGCCGCGTCGAAGAGGTGCCGCGTCTCCTCGGTCAGCGGCACGTGCAGCGAGATCACGTCCGCCCGGCGGAGCAGCTCGTCGAAGGACACCCGCGGCGGATCGTCCGGATCGTTCTCGTCGCGCGGGCTCCGGCCCGCGGCGATCACGGTCATGCCGAACGCCCGGGCGCGGCGCGCGACGGCCTTTCCGATCCGGCCCGGGCCCACGATGCCGAACACCTTGCCCTTCAGGTCCCGTCCCAGGAGGAGATCGGGCGCCCATCCCGCGAAACCGCCCGCGCGGACCAGCCGGTCGCCCTCGACGATTCGCCGGAACAGCGCGAGCAGAAGCGCGAGCGTCAGGTCGGCGGTGGCGTCCGTCAGGGCGTTGGGCGTGTGCGTGACGAAGATCCCGCGCGCGGCCGCGGCGGTCCGGTCGATCTGATTCACGCCCACGGCGTAGCTCGCGATGATCTTCAGGCGCTCCGCCGCCTGGATCGCCGCGGCGGTGACGGAATCGTCGACGAGGCAGATCAGCGCGTCGACGCCCGGAAGCTCGGCGGCCAGCTCCGCCTCGCTCGGGCTGTATCCGAGCACCCGAACGTCGAAGTCGGCGCGCAGCGTGTCGAAGGGCTCCGGGAGCTCGCGGGTCGCCAGCACGACGCCGCCCGTCATCGGGAGCTCCGCTGCAGCGCCTGGCCCGCGAAGAAGATCCCCGCCCCCAGTCCCAGCAACAGGAGCTCGCGCCGGACGTTGTGCCCGAGGACGCCCACGAAGAACGCGGAGCCCGCGACCACGAGGCCCAGGAGCTGGACGGCGCGGGACAGCGAGTACACCTACCGGCTCTCCCGCCCGACCCGGACGCCGAGGATGCGATCCCCCTGCTCGATCCGGTTCACGACGTCCATGCCCTCGACGACCTGCCCGAAGGCCGTGTAGGCGCCGTCGAGCTGGGGCTGCGGCCTCATGGTCACGAACCACTGGCTCCCGCCGGTGTCGGGACCCGCGAGCGCCATGCCGACCGTGCCCGCGCCGTAGGACAGCGTGTTGATCTCGTCCCGGATCTCGTAGCCGGGGCCGCCGTTTCCCGTGCCGCCGGGATCGCCGTCCTGCACGACGTAACCCGGCACGACGCGGTGGATCCGGGCACCGTCGAAGTAGGCGGTGCGGGCGAGCTTCCGGAAGTTCGTCACCGTCAGGGGCGCCTCACTCCCCGCCAGCCGGATCGTGAAGGCTCCCCTCTCGGTGTCGATCCGCACGTCCGCGGGCCTCCGCGCCTCTTCCGCCAGCGCCGCGTAGTCGGCGGACGTCTTTCCCGTGGAATACTCGCGGAGCGGGAACTCGTCGCCGCCCGCTCGAAACACGCGCACGAGGGCGCGGCGGGCCAGGCGCGACACGAGCGGGGAGGGATGGCGGTACGCCGCCTCGGCGATCGCGCGGGCCTCGGCGCTCTCCGGCCGCTTCGAAGCCACGTCGATCGCCTCGATCCCGACGTCCGGCGCGGCGTCCCCGTACGAACCCACGACGGCATCGTGGATCCCCCGGAGAGCCGCCGGGTCCCCGCCGAGCGCCAGCGCCTCGATCGCCGCGGCCCGGATGCCGGGATCCGAATCCTTGAGGAGGGCGTCGACGACCGCGCGGCTGTTCCGGGCGTCGGCGGGAGTCTTCAGTCCCTCGAGGACCTTCAGGCGCACGACGATCTCGGGGTCGGACGCCAGCCTCTCGCGCCGCGCGGAGGCGTCGGCCTCCGGAAGGAGCGAGAGCGACTCCGCCGCGGAGGCCCGCAGGAACGGGTCGGCGCCGGAGATCGCCGCGTCCGCGAGGGGCTCCGCCTTCTCGCCGAGAGCGCCCATGAGCGCCTCGAGGGCCACCGCGCGCCTCCCGCCTCGCCCGGTCCCGGCCACCGCCCATAGCCGGCGAAAGACCTCGCGGTCGGCGGGAAACCAGCGCAGGAGCGCGAGCGCGGGGATTGCGAGGTTGGGATCCGCGTCCCCGGAGAGCGCGAGCAGGCGGGCGCCGGTCGCCGGGGCGAGGGCGGCCGAGGGATTCTTCTCCAGGATCGCCCGCGCCGCGGTCAGCGCCCAGACCACGGCGGGCGCCCGGGGCCCGAACATCGCAGCCGAGAGGGCCTCGAGCGATCCGGGGTTTCCGAGGACGCCGAGGCCCCGCGCGCAGGCGATCGCCGTGTCCAGGTCGGAGTCCGACAGGCCGAGCGTGAGAACGGCCCGGGAGGACTCCTGAGGGCGGCGCGCGAGGGCGTAGAGGGCGGCCGCCCGAACCGCGGGTTCCGGGCTCGCCGCGTCCACCATCGCCGTCGACGCGGCGCGCGGAGTCGGGAAATGCCAGAGGGCCCGCAGGAAAGCCGCCCGCAGCTCCGGCGTCCTGGCCCCGGGAATCGCCGCGACGAGCGCCGCTTCGCTCGCCTCCCCCTCGAGAATGCCCAGCGACCAGGCGGCGCGCGACGCCACGGCGGAGTCGGGGTCCCCGAGAAGCGGCGTGAGATTCGCGGTCAGCGCCGGCTCTCCCAGGATTCCCGACGCAAAGGCGGCGGCCGCACGCACCCCGGGGTCCGGGTCCGCGAGAGAGCCGGCGAGGAGCCGCGAGGCGCGCTCGTCCCCGATGCGGCCGAGGGCGAGCGCCGCGCGGGCGCGGATCCGAGGATCCGGAGAACGGGCGGCGGCCGCCAGAGCCGGCTCATCGAAGGCCCGTCGATCCTCGAGGGCCAGGAGCACCGCGTCGGCGTCTTCGAGCCGATCGGGTGCGCGAAGGAGCGCCGCGGCGGCGGGCGGCGAGAGGCCCGAACCCGCGGGCGGATTCGGCGGCGGATGGCTCGCGCACCGCGCGAGGCCCGCGAGGGCGACGACGAGACCGAGGAGGCGGGAGCCGCAGCGCATTCGCTCCGACCGTTCCGAGGGGGCCCGGATCATCGGCGCGCCCGGCCGGCTACGCTCCGACGAGCAGCCGGTCCCCCAGGATGTGGGGAAGTCCGGCCTTGTAGATCTTGTCGCGCGTCTTCTCGACGGAGTAAGGCACGCGGTCGAAGTGGACCACGTGCTCGTCGGCGTCGTAGATCGCGTAGGCCGCCGAGGAGTTGCGGTCGCGCGGCTGCCCGATCGAACCGGGATTGATCAGATAGCGCAGTCCCTTTCGGAGTGGGTACCGCACCCGGTCCCCCTTGACCAGCTCGACGAGGATGCCGTGGTCCTCCAGCGTGAAGACGCACGGGATGTGGCTATGGCCGAAGAAACAGACCGGCGAGTCCGTCTCGCGGAAGTTGAGATAGGCGTCGTAGTCCGTGAAGATGTAGGCGTCCTCGTCGCGCGGCGAGCCGTGACAGATCGCAAAGTCGCCGTCCACCAGTGCCGGGCCCAGGGGAAGGGCCTCGAGAAAGCTGCGGTTTCGGGGCGTCAGCTTCTCCGTGGTCCAACGCGCGGCCTTGAGGGCCACGGGGTTGAACAGGTCGCCGGATTCGATGCCGCATACGACCTTGTCGTGATTGCCGCGGATCATGATCTTGACCTTCTTGATCTCCCGGATCCGGTCGATCACCTGATTCGGATTGGCCCCGTAACCCACGAAGTCCCCCAGAATCACCACCCGATCGAACTTCTTGCGGCGCACGCGCGAGAGCACGGCCGACAGCGCCTCGGAGTTGGAGTGGATGTCCGACAGGATCAGGTAGCGCATGCGAAGAACCGGGTCTCCTTCAAGAGGGAAGCGTTTCGGACCGTTCCAGAGCCATGAGGACGCGGTCCGACGCCTCTTCGACGCTCTCGGCTCCGCTCAAGCCCGCGTGGACCGAGGCCATTCTATAGAACGGAGCCCGTTCCGCGAAGAGCTGCGCCAGCTGCTCCGGGCTTCGGAAGAGGGGCCGATCCGTCTTCCCGGCCAGCCGCGCGTGAACGGTCGCGAGCGGAACGTCCAGGAAGACGGAGAGTCCCAGGCCCGCGATCGCGCGCCGATTGCGCTCCGACACGAAGGAACCGCCTCCGGTCGCGACGACCGCGGCCGGCAGGGTCTCAGTGCCCTCGAGGAAGGCGGCCTCCCGCGCGCGGAACTCGGCCTCCCCCGACTCCTCGAAGAGAGCGCGCACGGTCTTTCCGGACGTGCGCTCGATCTCGGCGTCCAGGTCCACGAACGGGAGATCGAGCCGCTCGGCCACGCGCCGGCCCACGGCCGTCTTGCCGCTGCCCATGAAGCCGACGAGAAAGATGCGGCCTCGGCGATCACGCTTTCGGGCGGCGTCGAGCGCCTTGCGCGCGTTCTCCTCGATCCGCCCGCCCTCGAAGAGCCCGGAGATCATCGCCGCGGAGTCGGCTCCCGCGTCCCAGACCGCGTTCAGGCGGTCCACGGTGATCCCGCCGATCGCCACCAGCGGCCGGGTCTTCTCGGCGGCCGCCCGCGCCAGCTCGTCGAGCCCGACGCCCGCCCGGTCGCCCTTCGTGGGGCTGTCGAACACCGGCCCGAAGGCCACGTAGTCCGAATCGGCGCCCGAGAACTCCCGGCGCGCCGCGGCCACGTCGTGGGTCGAGACCCCGATCGCCGCCTCCGCGCCCAGGATCTCGCGCGCGGCGCTCGCGGGCAGGTCCTCCTCGCCCAGGTGGACGCCCACGGAGGCGATGCGCGCCAGGTCCACGCGGTCGTTGACCAGGACTCGCGCGCCGGCGGCCCTTCCCAGGCGGGCCACCGACTCGACGGCGGAGAGGAGCTCCCGGTCCGGCATCGCCTTTTCCCGCACCTGCAGGCAACGCACGCCCACGGCGAAGAGCCGCTCCGCGGCCGCCGCGAGGTCCGTTCCGCCGGCCGATCGGCCGGTTACGGCGTAAATCCGGGGAAGACGGAGACTCAAGGGGTCGGCGTGCCCGAGAATCGTTCCATGAAGTGCGTCGAGAGCCGGCCCGCGATGAACTCGGGGTCGTCCAGGATCCGGCGATGGAGCGGGATGGTCGTCTTGATCCCCTCGATGACGAAGAAGTCCAGGGCGCGGCGCCCCCGTCGAATCGCCTCCTCGCGATCCCGTCCCCACACGATCAACTTCGCGATGAGCGAGTCGTAGTGCGGCGGGATGAGATAGCCCTGATAGGCCGCCGTGTCGACGCGAACCCCGAGGCCGCCCGGCGGATGGAAGGAGGCGATCCGGCCCGGCGAGGGCGCGAACGTGACGGGGTCTTCCGCGTTGATCCGGAACTCGATCGCGTGGCCTCGGGGGGACATGTCCCGATCGGCGAAGGAGAGGGGCGCCCCCGCCGCGACCGCGATCTGCTCCTTGACGAGGTCGAGCGCCGTGACCTCCTCGGTCACGGGGTGCTCCACCTGGAGCCGAGTGTTCATCTCCATGAAGTAGAAGCGGCCCTGGGAGTCGAGCAGGAACTCGACCGTGCCCGCGTTGGTGTAGTTCACCGACCGGGCCGCGGCCACCGCCGCGTCCCCCATCTGGCGGCGCAGGCCGTCGTCGAGCGCCGCGGAGGGCGCCTCCTCGATGAGCTTCTGGTGGCGCCTCTGGATCGAGCACTCCCGCTCGCCCAGGTGGCGCACGTTTCCGTGCGAGTCCCCGAAGATCTGGAACTCGACGTGCCGCGGATCCACGAGGTACTTCTCCAGGTACACCTCGCCGTTTCCGAAGGCCTTCTCCGCCTCGGCCCTCGCGGTGTCGAACGCGCTCGCGAGCTCCCGCTCGTCGCGGGCGATGCGCATTCCGCGACCGCCTCCGCCCGCAGAGGCCTTGAGGATGACCGGGTAGCCCGCCTTGCGGGCGAGCGGCAGGGCCTCGTCCACGGAGTCCAGGACGCCCGGGGATCCCGGCACGGTCGGCACTCCCGCGGCGGCCACGGTGCGGCGCGCCACGGACTTGTCGCCCATCTTCCGGATCGCGTCCGGCGTCGGTCCGATGAACGCGATGTGGCAGTCCTGCAGGATCTCGGCGAAGTAGGCGTTCTCGGAAAGGAACCCGTATCCGGGATGGATCGCGTCGGCCTCCGTGATCTCCGCGGCCGACACGATGGCCGAGATGTTCAGGTACGACGCCGCCGACGGGTAGGGCCCCACGCAGACGTCCTCGTCGGCGTATCGGACGTGAAGCGCGTCGCGGTCCGCCTCGCTGTAGACGGCGACGGTTCGGATCCCGAGCTCGCGGCACGCCGAGATGATTCGGAGAGCGATCTCGCCGCGGTTGGCGATGAGAATCTTCTTGAACATGGGTGTCTGGGATCGAGGGCCGTGGCTCTCGAACGGATGCGATTCTATCTGCTGCTCAAGAGGGGTGCCGTGGCAGTCAGGCGGCCAGGCGGATGGCGAAGAGCTTCTCCCCGTACTCGACGGGTTGGCCGTTGCTGGGATAGACGGCGACGACCTCGCCCTCGACGTCCGATTCGATCTCGTTCATCAGCTTCATCGATTCGATGATGCAGAGAATCTTGCCCTTCGCGATGCGCTCCCCGACCTGGGCGAACGCGTCCGCCTCGGGAGACGCGGACCGATAGAAGGTCCCGACGATCGGCGACGTAATCACGTGCACGTTCGCGTCGGGCGGCGGCTCGGCTTCCGGGACAATCGCGGCGGCCGGGGAAGCCATCGGGAGAGCCGGAGCGGGAGACGCGGCCGCGGGAGACGCCGCGGGGCGTGTGCCCTCGATCCGGAGCCGGAACCCCGACTGCTCGATCTCCAGGCCGGCCAGGCCCCGTTCGGTGACGAGCTCGACGAGCTCCCGGATCTCCTTAAGCGACCACATGGTTCAGAGGAGCTCCTTTTCGAGCGCCGCGGCCGATTTGCGAAGCTCGAATCGGCCCCGCCCGAAGTTGCCGTCTTGCGCCAGCCACAGCAGCAGATAGTACTCCTCGGTCACGCGGCAGAGGATCGTCGTCGCGTGACGGGAGGTCAAGGTCAGCTGGGCGACCGGGTCGTTCTCGGTCAGGGCGCTCGACGACTGCGCCGCCTTGATGATCGCCCCCATCTCCGCCGCGAGCGATTCCATCGGTACGCCTTCGGCCGGCACGTACGAGTCGATCGCGATCCCGTCGACGCCGACCAGGGAGACGGCGCGGGTTCCCTCGATCCGTTCGGCCAAACGGCGCAGCTCGGTCTGGAAGACGTTCATTCCGTCGTGAATGATGTCACGGCCGCGAGGCGCACTCATCGCGCCTGGACCCTCGAAAGCCAGTGCTGCAACGCGCGGATCCGAGCGACTTGCCGGCCCCGGGCCGGATCGGGAGCGGCCGCGAGAGACGACGTTCCCCCGGCCGGAAGGAGCCGGGCCTCGGACTCGCGACGCATTCGCGTCAGCTCCTCGTCGAAGGGGTGCCGCAGGACCAATTCGTCGTAGATCTGAAGCGCTTCGGCGTAGTGACCCTGCGTGTAGTAGAGGTCCGCGAGGGCGCGGCCGGTGGGTCGCGAGCCGACGGGGGTGTCCTCGGTCAGGTCGGGCTCGGCGGATGGCTCGACCGACGGCGCCTCCGCGTCTGCGTCCCCTTGGGGCGGCGGCGCCTTCTGAGCGGGGCCGTAGCCGGACGCCACTCTGTGAGGCGCGAGCGACATGTCGCGGGACGGCGTGAACAGGGGGAACGGGTCCTCCGGACGAGACTTCCCCGAGTCCTCGCCCGGATCGAATGCGACCGACGTGATGTCGAACGCATCCGGCTCGCGGAGGGGGGTCGCGCCGGGGCTCGCCCGAAGGTCGATGCGACGCGCGCTCTTGCCCGTCTCCTGGAACCGGGGCGGCGGCGGCGCTTCGACCGGAGGCGCGGCCTTCACCGGTATCACCGGCTTCGGAGCGACCTGCGCCTCCAGGCGGACAATGGCCTCGTCCACCTTCCGGTCTCCCGAGAGCGCCCGGTAGAGCTTGTACTTCTTGAGGGCCTCCAGGTTGTCCCCGCGCGCCAGTTGCACTTCGGCGAGAGACTTGGCGGCGACGAGATTCCCGGGGTCGGCGACCAGCACCCTGGTGAACGTCGCGATCGCGTCGGTCGTCTGGGCGACCTCGAGATAGACGCGCCCCAGGGCGACCTGGGCGGCGATGTAACCCGGATGCGCGAGGAGCCCCTTCTGGAGCGCCGAGAGCGCCTGACGGAAGCGGCCGAGCTTGCGATATTCCTCGGCCAGGGAGACGAACAGGCGCGAGCCCGGATCCATGTCGAGCCGGCGCTCGAGATCCCGAATGCGCGCGTCTGGGGATGGCTCAGCCACGATCGGGAAAGGGAGCCGCCCCCCGAAGGGGGCGGCGATGGTCTCTTACGGTGCGACCGTCGGGACGACGCACGGACGCAGGTAACTGAAGGCCTGGGTGGCGGTGGCGCTGCACGTGGTCGCCCGGTTCGTCACGGTCACGTCCACCGTCTCGGCGGGTTGCAGCGTGCCGGCCGGGTTTCCGTTGATGCAGGTCGGATTCAGGACGACGCTGCCCGGGGGGACGGTGACCGTGATGACTCCGGGGCTCACCGACTGGACGAAGGCGGTCTTCGCTCCGAACTTGACGTCGGCGTCCGCGATCGAATTCGGGAACCCCGTGCCCGTGATCGTCACGGTCGTGACCGAGCCGCCCCCGTCGTTGCTGGGGACGACGCCCGTGATCACAAGCTTTGGAACGACGTAGTGGAACGTGAGAGGCGATGTCGTCCCGTCTCCCGTGTTGATGTTGACCTCGGTGATGGGTCCGACGATGTCTGTGCACCCGGCGAGGAGAGGAGCGGTCGGAATCACCACGATCTCAGTCGCCGAGACGGACTGAATGATGGCAGGAATTCCCGCCAGGTCCACGGCAACCGGTCCCTGGAAGCCGTGACCGAAGATAGTAACGGCCGTGAACGGCCCCAGGGCGGACTGAGTCAGGTTATCCGCCGCCGTGATGTCGACGGACGGGGCGTAGCGGAAGGGGACCGGGGCCGAGATCGTACCGGAGCTGATGTTCTTCACCGTCACATCCACCGTCTGAATCCCCTGGCCGAACGATGGCGGCGAGAGCGCGATCACCTGGTTGAAGCTGGTCGACACGACCGTCGCCTCAGTAGGCCCGAAGAAGACCTGGACTCCGGAGGTCGAGAACCCGGATCCGATGATCGTAACGCGCGTCCCGCCCTCCTTGGTTCCCTGGGACGGCAGCAGAGCCGTGATCGTGGGAGTCGTGGATTGAGTCGTGCCGAAGGTGAAGCAGGTCGGCAGCGACAGGACCACCGGCGTCGGCAGGTTGGTGCCGAGCGTCAGCGTGATGGCCGCCGGCGTGCTCGGCGACGTCAACTCCGGGAATCCCGGGGTCTGAACCGTCAGGGTGTTGGCGGTAATCGCGGTGACGATCCCGTCGCGCGTGATGCCGCCGGCCGTGAACTGGACCCGCGACGTGGCGGTCGTGCCGAAGAAGCGGCCGCCGTTGAGAGTGATCGTCTCGCCGCCTGCGGTCGCGCCGAGGCTCGGCGAGCACGAGGAGACGAACGGCAGCGTTCCCGCATCCGGCTGGAACACGACCGTGAGGTTCGCCGAGCCCGTCTTGCCGGCCACCGTCGCGGTGGCCTTGATCCTGGCGGCGCCGGCTCCCGGTCCGCAGAGAGCCGTGACGGCCGCTCCGCTCGACGTGACGACCGAGACCGTGGGCAGGCCGTTCTGCGAGAACGTCCCGAAGTCCGTGGTGAACGAGACGCCCGTGCCGTCCGGAACCACGGCGCCGTTCAGGCTAACGATCGCCTCGACGAGCGTGCACGTGCCCGCCTTCGGGTTCGCGTCGCTCGTGAAGAGCTGGATCTGAAGCGCGGAGGTTTGCCCTCCTCCGCCGCCGCTCGGGGGCTTGGTCGGCGCGTCCGCCGCGCAGGCGTGGAGCCCGACGACGAGCGCGAGGAGCGACAGTGCAATGGCTATCCGGCGCATGAATCCCCCTTACTTGGTCGCTCTTCCGAGCTGGACCGTAGCGGACCGAAAGAGCAGGATTCCGCTGGCGGTCTCGCTCTGAACTCGGTGCCCCGAAACGGTGGTTCCGAAAAAAGTCAGGTCGAACGTCATGTCGATTTCCGCCCGCCCGGTCTCGCGATCGATTCCGCCGTTGAACGGTAGGAGCTGATCGAAGGGCGACTGCTGGATCGCCGCGGCCGCCAGGACGGGAAAGTTGCTGAGCGTGGCGACCCCTCCGGAGGGGACCAGGATTCCGGCTCCGAAAGTCTGCACGGGAGGAACCAGCGTGCCGCCGTCCGTCCGGCGAAATGTGACCGTGTAGCTCGAAATCTCGGTGTCGGCGAACCCCGCGGGGTCCGACGCGGCGGGATTCTTGAGCTGCGATCGCAGGTTGATCGTGTTGAGCTGGACGGGGGCGATCGTCCCGACGTCGATGAAGCCGGGCTGCTGGTCGATCGTCACCGTGATGAAAACCGGCGACTCCGTCTCACCCTGCTTGTTCGTGCAGGCGGTCGCCAGCACCAGCGCCGCCGCGACGACCATGCCCGAAAGGACTTTCGTTTTCATTGCGCGTTCTCCCATTAGGACCGGAGGATCCGGGGCGTAATAAAGATCAGCAGCTCGTCGTGCTTTTCGGTCCGCGTCTTGTTGCGGAAGAGATTGCCGAGCACCGGGATCTTCCAGAGGCCGGGAATCATGTTGTTCTGGTCCTGGTCGTTGATCTGGAAGATGCCGCCGATGACGGTGGTGCCGCCGTCCTTGACCAGAACCTGGCCCTTGTACTCGCGGATCGTCAGCGGGACGTTCTGACCGAGCGAGAGGTTGAGGGCGACGGCGGGCTCGCGCTTCGTCACGTTCACCGACAGGAGGATCGTGCCCTCGGCCGTGATCTGCGGCGTGACGTCGAGCTTGAGGGTCGCATCGACGTAGATGACCGTCGTCGTGTTGTTGACCGTCGTCTGCACCGGGATCTGGACTCCCGACTGGATCAGTGCCGCGGTGTTGGTCAGCGAGGTGACCTTCGGCGACGAGATGATTTTCAGGAGGCCCTGGTTCTCGGCGGCCGTCAGGGCGGCGTTGAGGTTGAACGTATTGAGGATGTTGCCGAGAACGAGCGACGCCACCGTCGGGCCGTTGCCCAGCCCAACATTCAGGCCTCCCGCGACCGAGTTGGGGAAGATGAGGTTCGTCGTGTTCCCGTGGGCGACGTCGGCGTTGCCGGTCGCGCTCCAGTTGATTCCCAGGCTGCGGCCCAGGCTCTTGGTCGTCTCCACGATCCGGGACTCGATGACGACCTGGGGCGTCGCGGTGTCGAGGTTCTCGATCAGCTGCAACACGGCCGGGAGGTACGTCGGGATCTCGCGGATGATCAGGGTGTTGGTCCGGGCGTCGATCACGATCGAGCCGCGCTTGGACATGACGCTCTGGAGAGTCGGGGTGATCTCGCCGGCCTTCGAATAGGACAGCTTCTTGATGACCGTGCGCGTGGGCTCGGCCGCCTGCCGGGCCTCGGCGAGACGCGAGCGGTCCCCTTCCTCGGCCTGCAGCTTCGCGGTAGTCGCGATGCGCATGATGTTGTTCTCGAGCACGTATCCCAGGCTGTTCTGCTTGAGAATCAGGTCGAGCGCCTGATCCCACGGGACGTCCTCCAGCTGAACCGTCACGGTCCCACGCACCTCGGGGTCGATCACGATGTTCAGCCCGGTCAGCTGCGAGATCGTGCGGAACACGTCCTTGATGTCGGCGTCTTTCAGGTCGAGGGAGATGGGCTCTCCCGTGAACTGCGTCTGGGTCTCGGAGATCGTGCGCGAGCGGTACGCCGAGCCGGCGGCCGGGTTGGCGGCCTGCTCCTGGTCCAGCGTGGCGGCCGCGGCTTCGAAGAGCGCGTCGCCGCGGGTCCGCGAGGCCGGCTCGGCTTTCCGGGGCGGGGCGGGGGGCGCGGGAACGGCGGCAACTTTTGGAGCGTCTATCTTCTTGGGCTCGGGCATCCTCTTGGGCTCGGGTGCCACAGCGGCGACCGTGGCGGGCGGCTCGCTCTGCCGGGCGGGCTTCGATGCGGCCGGCTCCGGAACGGGCTGGTGCACGACCTCGACCGCGGGAGCCGGCGCGGGCGGAACCGGGGCCGGCGCGGCGGCGGCGATATGCGTTTCGGTCACCGCGGGGGCGGGCGCCGGGGACGGGGCCTTCGTTTGCGGTCCGGGGATCAACGCGACGCTCGCGGCGTCCCGGCCGACGACGACCGCCAGGCGCTCTCCGTCGGAGGAGATCGCGTGAGGCGCCGGCGCCGCGAGGTCCAGAACGACCCGCGTGACGAACTCCGGGGAGGACTGGAACTGCGAGACGCGCACGCGCGTCACCACGTTGCCCGACACCGGGATCGCGCGCTGGCGCAGCTCGTTGCGAACGCCTGGAAGGTCGAGAACGATTCGCGGCGGATTGGCGAGCACGAAGTCCTTGGGCGAGAACCATCCGTCGCCCAGGAGGGTGATCGAGACCGCGCCGTCCCGAGTCTGCCCGACGAGAACCTTCTCTAGGGAGTGGGCGACCTCGCCGCGCACGGCCGGGGCCGTGGAGCCGAGGGCGGCCGGAGCCGAGGCGGGCGTCGGAGCTGCGCCACTCGCCCGCGAAGGCGAGCCGATCTCGGCCGTCACGACGGGCTCGGGTGCCGGGGTCTCCGCATCCGTCATCGCGGCGGACGCGGGACCGTTGAACGCGATGGCGAGACCCTGGCCGACGGACCGCACGTCCGCGCGGCTGTCGGGCTGGTGCGCGATCGAGAGGCGGGTCATCCTCTTGCCCAGCTCCTCGACCTCCTCGAAACGGATGGAGCTCACGAGCGCTCCCGCGGCGCGCGGCGCGGCGAAACCTTCGGCCACGGACGCGTCGCGGAGGTCCACGACGAGCAGGTCGGGCCGGGGCTCGTAGGAGGTGTAGAGCAGCGGCGCGCTCGCGGACAGCACGACTCGCGCGCCGTCGGAGTCTTCGTTGAAGGCAGCCTGCGTGATCCGGGCCGAAGCCGCCGGGGTGGAGACCGCGGAAGACGGGCCGGATGTCGCCGGCGCGGCCAGGGCGGCGTCCGCGGCGCTATGCGCTCCGTGCGATCGCGAGGCGCAGCCCACGGCGGCTGCCCATGTCAGCGCGAGCGCGGTTGCCGTCGCGGTTCCTCTGAGTGCCATTCGCATCGTTCCTCCCGTCGCGCGGAAAACCATGCTCGCGGAGGTCCTCACTGTTTGACCGTCGCGTTGAGCTGCTTTGTGACTTCTCGAAATGGTTTCACGCTCTGCGGATCGTTCAGGTTTTGCCGGAACGAAACTTCGTTCGGACCCACTCGCGTGACCTCCCCGTCATAGAGGAGGTCGCCCGAGCGGATGAGGTAGCTCTTGTTGTCCGTGCCACGAATCTGCGCCACGAATCCCGCCCGGGTCTTCCAGATTCCGTGCACGACCAGGTCGTCGATCGCGATTCCCGCGATTCCGGGCGGACGATCCGCTCCTCCTCGGTTCTGCTCGCGGACGAGCAGGGACCGGAACGGATCGCGGCGCCCCGCCGGGTCATACGTGTAGGCGCGTCCCGCCAGAGCGGACTCCTCGGACTCGATCATCGCCTGGCCCGGCGACTCGGGCACCGGCGCGATCACGGCCTGCGGCGTGGGAGCGGGCGTCGTGGCGGTCTGCGGTGCCGCGGCGGGCTTGGCCGGCGCGCTCTGAGCGAGCCCGGCGGCCGCGGCCGCGAGAAACAGGGCGGTCCAGAGGGCGCGCCTCAGCCTCATTCGACCCCCCGGCCTTCGGCCCGACCCTTGAGCGTCTCCGCCTTGGCCCCGGGCCCGGTCTTGGGCGCGATGGGCGGCGGGGCGGCTCCGGGGGCGAGCCCCTGGGAAGCGGTCGCCGCGCCGGTCTCGTCCCCCGTGTAGATGAAGGTCTTGGCGATGAAGTTGGATCCGATCGACTTGCCCGGCGTGTTCTCGAGCGCCAGGACCTTGAGATCCTCGACGTTGATGATGCGCGAGAACCGGCTCATCCGATCGAAGAAGAGCGCGAGGTTATGGTACGTGCCCTCGACCGATACCGTGATCGGCCATTCCGCGTAGAAGTCCTTCTGGACGAAGTCGCCCGGCTTGAAGGTCTTCAGCGTGAAGTCGCCCTGGCGCGTGAGGGTCTCGATGCGCTTGATCAGCTCCTCGGTGTTGCGCTTGGAAGGAAGGATCTGGAGCAGCTTCGAGAGCTCGAGCTCCAGCCGTTTGACCTCTTCCCGGAACTGGGAGAGCTTGCGCTCGGCAGCCCGGCCCTTCGCGATCTCCTGGTTCAAGCCGTCGAGCTCGCTCTTCTTCTGCTGGATCTCCTGGTTCAGGGGACGGAACCAGGCGTAGTGCACGGCCCCGGCCAGGGCGGCTCCCACGAAGAGGCCCACGCCGAGGGCGTAGTACCAGGGACGATCGTCCATCTTCAGATCGATGGCCATCGCCTATGCTCCCGGCCTCGGAGCGGGCACGCGCCCGGCCGCGCCGGGCTTGCCCGTTCGCGCGTCGACCGCCGCCGGCTTGCCGTTCGTGAAGGTGACCGTCATTTCCCAGCTGTAGATGCCCTGGGGACCCGAATCGCGGCCCAGGTTCTTGAAGACCGGCTCCGCGAAATAGGGGCTCTTCTTGAGGTTCTCGAGATAGGTCGCCACCGCGTTGGGAGAAAGCGTCTTCCCCCGAAGCGTGAGCTGATCGCCCAGGATGGACATGTCCGAGAGCCAGACCAGGTCCGGCAGGGCCTTCGAGATTTCATCCATGAGGCGCACGGGGCCCGTCTGGTTGGTCTTCAGGTTGTTGATCAGCGCGATCTTTTCCTCGAGGCTCTTCTTCTTGTCCTCGTAGCCCTTCACCTCGTCGATGATGGACTTGAGCCGGGCGACCTCTTCCCTCGCCTTCCCGATCTCCTCGTCCAGCCGCCGGCGATGGTTCGTCAGGAGCAGGGCCATCACCCCGATGTAGATGATGCCGAGCGCGACTCCCCCGATGAGGAGCAGGTTGTTGAGGCGGGCGCCGGTCGGAAGGGCCGGGCCCTTCTTCTTGGCCGCGGCCGCACGGGCTTCCGTGAGGAGATTGATTCTGATCAAGCGACTTCATCCCCGATGTGCCGGATCGCCAGCCCCACCGCCACGGCCAGGCTCGGCGCGTTGTCGGTGAGCCATTCGCCCGAAACCGCCGCGCCGGCAATGTCGATCTGGCGGAAGGGATTCAGGATCTCTACCGGTATCGAGAACCGCTCCTTGAGCTGGGCGTCGAGATTCACGACGCGCGAGGCGCCGCCGGAGATGAACAGCTGATCGATCTTCTCCGTGGACGTCGTGGCCAGGAAGAAATCGAAGGTCTTCTGGAGCTCCTGCGCCAGGTCGTCGGAGACGGAGCGGAGGATCGGGAGGATCTCCTGGAGGGAGTGCTCCCCCGTCTTCTCGCCCTTTTTCAGCGCCTCGGCCTGGTCGAACGACAGCGAGAGCTGCTTCTGGATCGCGTCCGTGTACTGGTTGCCGCCGAAGGAGATGTCGCGCCAGAAGATGGTGTTGGCGCCAGAGAGGATGTTGACGTTGGTGACCGAGGCCCCGATGTTGACCAGGGCGACCACGCGGCCCGGCTCCACGGGGTAATTGGCCTCGAAGGCGTTCTGGAGCGCGAAGGCGTCCACGTCCACCAGGACCGGCGTCTTGCCCGCCTGGGTGATCACGCTGGTGTAATCGCCGATCTTGTCCTTCTTGACGGCCACGAGCAGGACGTCCATCGTCTCGCCGCCAGCCGACTCCAGGACGACGTAATCGAGGTTGACGTCGTTGATGTCGAAAGGCACGTACTGCTCGGCCTCCCACCGGATCGACTCGGCCAGCTCCTCCGGGGACATCGTGGGGAGGGAGATCTTCTTGATGATCACGGAATGGCCCGAAAGGGACGTCCCGAACTCCTGGTTGCGCACGTTCAGGGAGGACACAATGCGGTTGACCGTGTCCACCACCAGGGAGCCGTCCATGATCGCCCCGTCGACGATCGCCTCGGGGGAGAGGGCTTCCAGGCCGGTCTTGACGAGGCGAAAACCTCCGCCCTTCGCGTCCTTGAGTTCGACGAGTTTAATCGCCGAGGACCCGATATCCAGACCCACCAAGTTCTTGGACTTGCTGAACAACACGTTTTGCGCCCCACCGAAAGAATTAATACGGTTACGGGCTTCGACCTATGGTTATTTCGGCTGGTTGCCAAAATAGCAAAAGGTTTTACCGTAGTCAAGAGTTCTAAGCCGCTAAAACATCAACCGTGCAAAGACTTAACCCCAACGGACAGGTGAGGGGCGCCTCGTACAGCTGTTCTCTGTTGCGCCCGACCCCGCGGCGGTGTAGGCTTCGCGGGTTTTTTCGGCCCGCCGGCCAGATCGGGGAGACTCATGGCTCAGCACTGTCATTTTTGCGGAAAGACGCCGATGTCGGGCCATCGGGTCAGCCACGCGCACAACGTGACCAACCGGAAATGGAACCTCAACCTCAAGACCGTTCGCGCGAGCATCGCCGGCGTGAACCACAAGGTCACGGCGTGTACCCGCTGTATCCGCTCGGGCAAGATCGTCAAGCCCGCGCCGCGCCCGAAGGCGGCGCCGGCCGGAGCGCCGGCCTCCTAGGGGCGGCTACTCTCTCTCCCCCGCCCTCGCCACGTTGTACTTGCGCACCACGTCGCGCACGCCGCTGACGGCGCGAATCCGGCTGACGATCTTCTCGAGCTGCTTCAGGTCCGAGGTCTCCAGCGACACCGCGACGAAGGCCTCCCGGGTTTCGTCCACGCGCGCCTCGATCCTGCGGATGTTCGAGCCCTCGCCCGCGATGGCCTGGGTCACGTCCGCGAGGAGCCCCGGCCGGTCGTCCGTGACCACCTCGAGCTCGATCGCGTAGGACGACTTCTTTTCGCCCGCCCAGCCGACTTCGATCTGGCGCTCCGGGTCGTACAGCAGGTTCTTGACGTTCGGACAGCTCTCGGAGTGGACCGAGACGCCCCGGCCCCGGGTGATATAGCCGATCACCTTCTCGCCCGGCACCGGGTTACAGCACTTGGCGAGCGAGGCCAGGAGGTCGTTGTGCCCGACCACCACGACGTCGGGCGCGCCGAACGGCAGGATTTTGCGCACCACGCGGGAGACAGCCGACTCCCTGCGCTCCGGCTCGGGCTTCGCGAGCTCGTCGGCGGGCACGAAGCGCTCGAGCGCGTTGCGGGGGGCAAGCTTTCCGTAGCCGATCGCGGCGAAAAGGTCCTCCCGCTTCGAGAAGCCCCAGTGCGAAAGCTCGCGGGTCAGCGAACCGTCGGCGTCGAGCTTCTTGAGCGTCCGCTTGAACTTCTTGAGCTCCCGCTCGAGCAGGCGCCGTCCGAGCTCGACCGCCTGGAGCTTCTCCTGTTCGTGGATGAAGTGGCGGATCTTGTGGCGGGCCCGGCTCGTGACGACGGAGGAGAGCCAGTCGCGGGAAGGGGTCTGCGCCTGCGCCGTGACGATCTCGACGATGTCGCCGCTCTGGAGGGGCGTCCGCAGCGGCACGAGCTTCCCGTTGACGCGGGCGCCCACGCAACGGTGCCCGACGTCGGTGTGCACGCGGTAGGCGAAATCGATGGGCGTGGCCCCCCGAGGGAAGGCGAACACCTCCCCCTTGGGCGTGAACGTGTAGACCTCGTCGGGATACAGGTCGACCTTGAGCGACGACAGGAACTGCCGGGGATCCGAGACCTCGCTCTGCCAGTCGACCATCTGCCGGAGCCACTGGAAACGGGCGTCGTCGGAGTGCGAGCCGAGCTTGCCCTCCTTGTACTTCCAGTGCGCCGCGATCCCCCGCTCCGCGATCAGATCCATCTCGCGCGTCCGGATCTGGATCTCGAAGGGCTGGCCGGTCTCCCCGATCACCGTCGTGTGCAGCGACTGGTAGAAGTTGGGCTTGGGCATCGCGATGTAGTCCTTGATGCGCCCGGGAACGGGGCGCCAGAGCTGATGCACCATTCCCAGGGCGGCATAGCAGTCGCGGGTCTCGGGGACCACGATGCGAAACGCGAGGATGTCATAGAGCTGCGCGACCTCGACATCGGTGCGCTTCAGCTTCGACCAGATCGAGTAGTACCGCTTCATGCGGCCGGAGATCTCCGCCGGCACTCCGAACTCCGCCAGCCGGGCGTCCAGACGCTTGCGGATGTCGCCGATCATCTCCTCGGAGACCTTCATGCGGCGCGCGACTTCGCGGGACACCTTCTCGTGCTCGTCGGGCTCGAGGTACAGGAAGGCGAGGTCCTCGAGCTCTCCCTTCACGTTGCCCATCCCGAGCCGGTGAGCGATCGGCGCGTAGATGTCGAGCGTCTCGCGCGCGATCTCCCGCCGCTTGGACTCCGGGAGGAATCCGAGCGTGCGCATGTTGTGGAGGCGGTCCGCCAGCTTGACGAGGACGATCCGGAGGTCCGAGATCATCGCGAGGATCATCTTGCGGAAGGTCTCCGCCTGCTCCGCCTCGCGCGACACGTAGGAGAACTTGCCGATCTTGGTCAGCCCGTCGACCAGCTCGGCGACCTCGTCGCCGAATTGCGCCGCGATCGCGGTCTTGGTCGTCAGGGTGTCCTCGAGGACGTCGTGAAGGAGTCCCACGACGATCGAGAGGTCGTCCGCCTTCAGCTCCGCCAGGATCGCCGCGACGTTGAGGGGGTGGACCAGGTACGGCTCGCCCGAGCGGCGCACCTGGCCCTTGTGCTCGCGGGCCGAGAAGACGTAGGCCCGGCGCAGCAGGTCCAGATCGCTCGTCGGGTTGTACGCCTCGACCTTTTCGAGGATCTCTTCGAAGTGGATCACGCCCTAAGGGTAAGGCGGAATCGGGCCCGGGGCAAAGGGGCCGGAAGCGGGCTACCGCCTCTTGGAGTTCTTCCTCGGGGCGCGAGCCGCGGGCACGGGAGGCTGAGTCCTCGCGGGCGGGGGCGCCTGTGGCCGGGGCGGCGACGGTTGGGGCCTGGACGCGGCGGGAACCACCGCGAGCTTCCCGCGGTTCTGGAAATCCTTCCAGATGACCACGATGGCCGCGGCGACGTAGATCGACGAGTAGGTCCCGACGACGATCCCGATCATGAGGGTGAGCGCGAACGTGTGCAGCACCTCGCCCCCCAGGAAGAAGAGCGCCACGACGACCAGCATGGTGGCGCCCGACGTCAGGATCGTCCGCGACAGCGTCTGGTTGACCGACCGGTTGATCACCGCGGCGAGGGGCTCCTTCTTCGGGGTCCTCTGGTTCTCGCGCACGCGATCGTAGACGACGACGGTGTCGTTGACGGAGTAGCCGACGAGCGTGAGGAGGGCGGCCACGACGACGAGGTTGAACTCGCGCCCCATGAGGGCCAGGAGGCCGACGGTGATGAGGGTGTCGTGAACGAGGGCCACGATCGCCCCCACGCCGAAGGGAACCGATCGAAACCGGAACGCGATGTAGAGGAGCATGCCGACCGTGGACCAGACCATCGCGAGGACGGCCTTCTTCTGGAGGTCCGACCCGACCTGCGGGCCGACGTTCTCGGCGGAGAGCAGCACGAAGGGCCCCGCGATCGTGTTCGCCTGCACCCAGGCCTTGGCCTCCGGCGAGACGCCCTGGACGGACGCGACGTCTCCCGGGGATCGGAAGAGGCCGAGATCCGAGCGCCTCGCGATGATCCGCTCGGCCGCCTGCGCATAGTAGGCCGCAGGAGCCGCGTCCGGGCGGCCGGCCACGTGATCCGGGTCGGCGGCGGACAGGCGCGCCGCGAGGGTCGCCTTGCCTTCCATGTTGATGTCGATCTTGCCCGGGTCGGTGGGCGCGGCGAGCCCCTGCCGGAGCGTCTTGAGCACGTCTCCCGCCACGTCGCGCCCCTCCTTCGCCTGCTGCTGCACGCGAATGAGAACCTCGTTCTTCTCGGCCTCCTCGTAGCGCTGGATCCCGATCTCGCCGAGGTTCGCCCCGTCCAGGATCTTGCGGATCCGCTCGATGTCGGGCCGCTCCGCGAAGCGCACCGCGATGGCGGTTCCGCCGGAGAAGTCGATCCCGAACTTCAGCCCCTTCTGGACGAAGATCGCGAAGAACCCCAGGAGGATCAGCGCCCAGGAGGCGCCGATCGCCCACCACTTGTAGCGGAGGAAGTCGATCTTGGTCTGGCGGAAAAGCTCCATCGTTTTCTCTTTCGTCCTCGGCGAGGCCTAGATCGAAACCGTATCGATGTGCTGGCGGCGCCCGTACTCGAGCTCGAAGATCGTGTGCGAGACGAAGACCGCGGTGAACATGGAGATCAGGAGACCGATGATCAGCGTGACGGCGAATCCCTTGACCGGGCCGGTGCCGAACTGGAGCAGGAAGAGGGCCGAGATGATCGTCGTCGCGTGGGTGTCCACGATCGTCGCGAAGGCCTTGGAGAAGCCGTTCTCGATCGCGGCCTTCGGAGCCCGCCCGTTGCGCAGCTCCTCGCGGATCCTCTCGAAGACCAGCACGTTGGAATCGACCGCCATGCCGATCGTCAGGATGAATCCCGCGATCCCCGGCAGGGTCAGGGTCGCGTCGAACATCGACATCGCGGCCCCCAGCAGAATCGCGTTCAGGATCAGCGCGATCACGGCGTTCCAGCCGGCGCGGCGGTAGTACACCGCCATCGCGATGAACACGAGGAACGCCCCGACCACCGACGCCGTGATGCCCTTGCGGATCGAGTCGAGCCCGAGCGAAGGCCCGACCGTCCGCTCCTCGAGGTAGGTCAGCCCGGCCGGCAGCGCGCCCGCCCGGAGCACCAGCGCGAGGTCGTTGGCCTCCTCGGGCGAGAAGGTTCCCTCGATGACGCCCTGGTCCGTGATGCGGTCCTTGATGTTCGGCGCCGATTGAACGCGGTTGTCGAGCACGATCGCCAGGTGCTTGCCGATGTTCGCGCCGGTGACCGCGCCGAACTTCTGCGATCCGTTGGCCGTCAGGAAGAAGGAGACGTGGTGGGCGCCGAACTGCCCCTGGGAGGGGCGGGCATTCTTCAGATCGCGGCCCGTGATGGCCGCCTGCTTCCGCACGAGGTAGAACGAGCGCTCCCGGGAGCCGGCCTCGGGCTTGGACTCGACGATCTTGAACTGGTCCGGAACCTTCCCGTCGGGATACTTCGAGATCAGCGCTGCCTCGGTCGAGGGGCCTGCTTCGACCAGAGAGAGCTCCAGGAAGGCGGTGTTCTTGATGAGGTCCTTGACGCGCTTGGGATCGTCGATCCCCGGCAGCTGCACGAGGATGCGGTCCGAGCCCTCCCGGGCGATCAGCGGCTCCGAGACCCCGAATTCGTCGATCCGGTTGCGGATGGTCTCGACGGCCTGGGCGACGGCGTTGTCCTCGAGCTGGCGCCGCGCCGGCTCCTTGAGGACGAACGTCCACTTTCCTCCCACGGTGCTGTAGGTCCAATCGGGCAGGAAGCGCTTGATCGCTTCGTCGACCTTCGCCTGGTCCGTCTTCGGGTCCACGACGACGGCGAAGGAGGTGTTTGTCGGGAGCTCGATCGCTCCGAGCCCGGCATCCTTGGTGTTGGTCTTGAGCGTCTCGACCGCGTCGTCGCGCTCCGCCTTCACGGCATCGGCGGTGTTGACCTGGAGCACGAGGTGAATCCCGCCGCGCAGATCGAGGCCGAGCTTGATGGCTTTCCTCAAGGCGTCCTTCAGGGTCGGGCCGCCCGGCCCGGTCCACTCCTTGTTCGCGTGGGAATAGCCCGTGGCGACGTACCCGGCGATGGCTCCCGCCACGATCAGGACGATCAAGAGAACGCGCCAGCGGAGCTTCTTGCCCAAGATTCCTCCCAAAAAGAACGCCGGAGTTTACAGGAAGAGAGGCGGTTGGCGGTAGGTGTCAGGCGACAGGCACTTTCCCATCACTCGTCACCTGTCGCCTGTCGCCTTGTTGCGGCTCAAGCCCCTGTCGCGCTTGAGCTTGCGTCCGGCTCTCCGGCCGGGCCCGCGATCGCGCTGCGGAGAACCTTGACCTTCGTGTTGTCCGAGATCTGAAGGATGACGAACCCCCGCTCCTCGTCGAGCGCGGTGATTCTCCCGAAGATGCCGCCTCCGGTCACGACCTCGTCGCCCTTCTTGAGCTTGGAGAGCATCTCCTGGGTCTTCTTCTGCTTCTTGCGCATGGGCGCGATGAGGAGGAAGTAGAAGATGACGAAGATGAAGATCATCGGGAGGAACTGGATGAGCCCTCCCGCGGCGCCTCCGGGCGCCGGTGCGGTTTGAAGCAATTGGATCATAGGCGGCGGATCATACAAGAGTCCCGTCGGCCCGGGCGCGCACGGGGCCACTCCTAGTCCGGCTTGGAAAACGGCAGGGGCTCGGTCCTCGGGGGCATCGCCCGCTTCGCCTCCTCGGCCTTTTCCCAGAACCGCAGGAAGTTCTCTCCCAGGACGCCCCGCACCTCCTCCTCGGAGTGCCCTCGGCGGAGGAGCTCCTCGGTCAGTTTCGGAAGCTTCGAGACGTCCTCGAGCCCGGCGGGAGGGTCCTCGATCCCGTCGAAGTCCGTGCCGAGGCCGGCGGCGTGCGGCCCTCCGATCTTCAGGACCCGCTCGATGTGATCGACGGCCAGCTTCCAGTCGGCGTCGGGGTACTTGACGGTGTTTACGACCTTTCGGACCTCCGCTTCGCGCGCCTTCGCGTCGTCCTTGAGCTTCTCGCGGATCTCCACGATCCGGGGCATGAGCGCCCTGCGGGCCGCGAGGTACACGTCCACGGACTTCTGGTCGAGGAAGAGCGTGCTGACGTTGACCATGACGACCCCGCCGCCGGCGGCGATGGACCGGATCTGGTCGTCGGTCAGGTTGCGCGGGATGTCGGCGAGCGCGCGGCAGGAGGAATGAGACGCGAAGACCGGCGCCTTCGACGCCGCGAGCGTATCGGCGATCGTCTTGTCGGAGACGTGCGAGACGTCGACGAGGATGCCGAGGCGGTTCATCTCGAGGACGACCTGGCGGCCGAGGTCGGTCAACCCGTCGTGGATCGCGACCTTCTTCGGATCGAAGTCGATGCTGAAGAAGTTGCCCGCGGAGTCGGCCCAGCCGTTGGTGTTGGTGTGGGTCAGCGTCATGTACCGCACGCCCAGGCGGTAGTAGGCCGACAGCGCGCCGAGCGAGTCCTCGATCGCGTGGCCGCCCTCGATTCCGATCAGGATCGCGATCTTCCCGTCCTTCTTCGCCTGGCGGATCCCGGCCACCGAGTCGGTGAAGACGAGGTCCTTCGGGTGCGCCTCGGCCAGGCGGTGGATCAGGTCGATGTACTCGAGAGCCTTCTTCGCGGATCCCCCGGACTTCGCGTAGTCGGCGCTGACGTACGCGGCGAGGAACGGGGCCGTGACGCCACCCTCCCGCCAGCGCGGGATGTCGACGTGGCCGACCGTGTTGCGAACGGAGAGATCCACCCACTTCGACTCGAGCGTCTCCGGCACGTCCTCGTGGGTGTCCACAACGATCGCGGAGCGATGGAGGCGCAGGGCCTTCTCGTGGAGGTCCTCGCCGGCCGCCAGGCCCGCCGCGAGGAAGAGAATGCCGACGCCGGCGAGTTTTTTCATGCGCGAGAGGCTATACCAGCGCGCCGGTCCGGAGCGGAGGATCCTCGCTAGGGCGCCGGGCAGGGCGCGCCCGCGGCGGCCCACCGATCGAAGGCCGCGACGAACTCGGCGTGCGGGACCGACACCGGCGCGCGTCCGACTCCGGGACTCCAGCCCCACAGCACGAGCTGGTCGCTCGCGACGTGCTTCCTCAGGGCCGCCATGTCCCTTCCGCCGTTCGCGCTCGGGTCCTTGATCACGCGGCAGAGGTCGGCGGAGGAGAGGCCGATGAAGACCATTTTGCGCTCGGGCGGCGGCAGCTTCCAGTGCGGCGCTCCGGGAGGCATGTGTTCGCCGTAGCTCGACGGGGGGTTGACCTGCGCGTGGCACGTCGCGCACTTCAATCCGGGCGCTCCCGCCCCGTCGGCGCCGCGCTGGACGTTCTGGGCGTGCGTCAGGCCGGCGTCGAACTGGAGCGGCGCGTCCCCCGGGATGTGGCAGTTCTGGCAGCGCGGGTGCTGCAGCACGGCGCGCACGGTCTCGAACGCCGCCACGCCCTTCGGCGAGATCTGGGCCGGCGCGGACCAGGACACCGCGCAGAGCGCGCCACCGGCGATCCCGAGGATCAGCATCGCGCGCCTCACGCGATCCTCAGTGGGAGCCGACGCAGCCGTTTTCCGGTCGCGGCGAAGACGGCATTGGCCACGGCGGGCGCGATGGGCGGCGTGCCGGGCTCTCCGACCCCCCCGGATTTCTCCCCGCTCTCGACGATGTGCACCTCCACCCTCGGCATCTCGTTCATGCGAAGGATCGGATAGTCGTGGAAGTTGGACTGCTGCACGCGGCCCTCCTTCAGGGTGATCTCCCCGTACAGCGCGGCGGACAGGCCGTACACGACCGCCGACTCCACCTGCGCCGCCACACCCGCCGGATTGATGCAGATGCCGCAATCGATGGCCGCCACGACGCGGTGCACGCGAATCCTGCCCTTCTCGACGGAGACGTCCGCGACCTGCGCCACGTAGCTTCCGAAGCAGTGGTGCACCGCGACTCCGCGGAACTGGCCCGGCGGCGGCGCGGCGCCCGCCTTCGCGACCGCGAGATCGAGCGCCCCCAGGTGCCGCGGAGAGCGCCCGAGGAGCGCGCGCCGGTAGGCGATGGGATCCTGCCCGGCGGCGGCCGCGAGCGCGTCGATCATCGTCTCCATCACGAACGCCGTGTGCGTGTTCCCGACCGAGCGCCACCAGAGGACCGGAACGGCGGACTTCGGGGAGTGCAGGCCGACGAAGTGATGCGGCGTGGCCGCGAGGTACGGCGAATCCGCGGCCCCCTCGACGGAGGTCTCGTCGACGCCCTCCTTGATCATCATCGCGAACGGCGTCCCGTCCATGATCGACTGGCCCACGATCTGCTGGCGCCACGCGGCCGGCTTGCCGTCGTCGCCCAGGCCCACCGAGAGACGGTGCGCGCACATGGGCCGGTAGTAGCCGCCCCGCATGTCGTCCTCGCGCGTCCACACGACCTTCACGGGCACGCCGGCAGCCTTCGCCACGTGGACGGCCTCGGCGACGAAGTCGTTCGCGGGGTTCGCGCGCCGGCCGAAACCGCCGCCGAGAAAGGTCGTGTGGATCTTGACCTGCTCCGGCTTCAGACCGGTGATCTTCGCGGCCGCAGCCTGGTCCCCGGTCTGGAACTGGGTTCCCGTCCAGATGTCGCAGGAGTCCGGGCCGATCCGGACGGCGCAGTTCAACGGTTCCATCGCCGCGTGGGCGAGAAACGGGAACTCGTACTCCGCCTCGACCTTAGTCTTCGCCGACGCGAGCGCCGCCTCGACGTTCCCCGCCGCGGCGGCCTTCATCCCGTCCTTGCCCGCGAGCGCGAGGTAGTCCTTCCACATCGCCGCGGAGTCCAGGCTCCCCCCGGCCCCCGGATCCCAGTCGATCTCGAGCACGTCGCGGCCGATCTTCGCCGCCCAGAAGTGGTCCGCTACGACGGCGATTCCCGAGGGCACCGCGACGACGGCCGTCACGCCCGGCACCGCCTTCGCCTTCTCGGATCGGAAGGTCTTGACCTTCCCGCCGAAGACGGGCGCCCGCGCGACGAGCGCGGTCTTCATGCCGGGCATCTGCACGTCGATACCGAATTGCGCCGCTCCGGTCACCTTCTCGGGAGCGTCGAGCCGCCGGGTGGGCTTGCCGAGGATCTTCCAGTCCTTGCGGTCCTTCAGCTTTACGGCGGCCGGGGGGGTCCGGGCCTGCGCGGCCTTCGCGAGGGAGCCGAAGGAGGCCCGACGGTTTCCCGACAGCACGAAGCCCGCCTCCGCGCGGCAGTCGGACGCCGGCACCTTCCACCGCGCGGCCGCCGCGGCGACCAGCATCTCTCGGGCGATCGCCCCGACCTGCCGGTACCGGTCGAGCTCCGAGTAGGTCGAGCTCGATCCTCCCGTCATCTGAACTCCGAATCCCGTGTGCGCGTACACGGGGGCAGCGGGAGCGGTCTCGACGCGAATCCGCCCCCAGTCGCACTCGAGCTCCTCGGCCACCATCATCGGGAGCGTGGTCCAGACGCCCTGACCCATCTCGGAGTGCGCGAGCAGCACGGTGACCATGTCGTCCTCGCCGATGCGCAGGAACGCGTCCGGGGGCGGCAGCGGCTTCGCGGCGCCGGCGGCCTGGAGCGCCCGGACGCCCCGCGCTGGCGCGACCGTGAACGCGATGACGAGGCCGGTCGAGGTCTTGAGGAACTTCCGGCGCGAGAACTCGGACGGGCGGCTCACGCCTTGCCTCCCGCCGTCGTCAGACCCGCGGCGATATGCACGGCCTCGCGAATCCGCTGGTAGGTCCCGCAGCGGCAGAGACTGGCGGAGAGCGCGGCGTCGATGTCGGCGTCGGTCGGCTTCGGGACGATCCGGATCAGCGCGGCCGCGGCCATGATCTGTCCGGGCTGGCAGTAGCCGCACTGCACGACGTCTGCCTGGATCCACGCCCGCTGCACGGGATGGAGTCCCGCGGCTCCGAGTCCCTCGATCGTCGTGACCGCGTGGCCCGCAACCTCCGAGACCGGGAGCACACACGATCGCCGCGCCTCCCCGTCGACGTGCACCGTGCACGCGCCGCACTGGGCCATGCCGCATCCGTACTTGGTGCCGGTCAGGCCGAGCAGGTCGCGGAGCACCCAGAGCAGGGGCATGTCCGGCGGAGCTTCGACGTTCCGAGTCTTGCCGTTCACGTTCAGTTTCACGGTGCCTCCGGCGGTTTCTCGCACGCTACCACGAGCGTTGGGAGGGGATCGCTCCGCCCCAGTCGCCGGGGGCGATCTTCTCCTCCGGCGGCGCGGCAAGCGCGGACAGCGTGCCCGCGGCGATGGCCATCCGGATCTTCCGCATCCATTCCAGATAGAAGTAAACGTTGTGGATGGAGATCAGCATGGGCGCCGAGAAGTCCTTCACCACGAACAGGTGTCTCAGGTACGCGCGGCTGTGGCGCCGGCAGACCGGGCAGCCGCACTCGGGGTCGAGCGGCGCGAGGTCCTCCCGAAAGCACTCGTGCTTGATCACGATCTCGCCGCGTCCGCTGTACGCGTGGCCCATGCGGCCGTTGCGCGTCGGCAGAACGCAGTCGAAGAGGTCGATGCCCGCGCGCACGGACGCGAGGATGTCGGCGGGCGTCCCGACGCCCATGAGGTATCGGGGCCGGTCCTCGGGCAGCAGCGCCGCCGAAAGCTCCGTGACCTCCCGGATCGCCTCCTTGGACTCGCCGACCGCGACACCGCCGATCGCGTAGCCCAGGAAGTCCAGCTCGCACAGGCGCGCCGCGCTCCCCCGCCGCAGGTCCTCGTGCGCCCCGCCCTGCAGGATCCCGAAGGGGAGGCCTTCGCCGCTCCACGCTCGCCGGCAGCGCTCCGCCCAGGCGAGGGTGAGCCGGCACGCCTCCTCGACCTCTCCGCGCTCCGCCGGAAAGGGCGGGCAGACGTCGAGGGCCATCGCGATGTCGACGCCGAAGGCCGACTGCAGCTCCATCGCGCGCTCGGGCGTCAGGAAATGCTTCGCGCCGTCCTCCGGCGCGCGGAACTCCACGCCCTCCTCCGTGATGCGGCGGCGCGCCGAGAGACTCATCACCTGGAAGCCGCCCGAGTCGGTCAGGATCGCGCGCGGCCAGCCGATGAACTCGTGGAGCCCGCCCGCCCGCCTGATCGTCTCGATCCCGGGGCGCGCCATCAGGTGGTACGTGTTGGCCAGCACCGCCCGGCAGTCCCACCCTTCGAGAAGGTCGAACGACACGCCCTTGACGGCGCCGCGGGTGCCCACGGGGAGAAAGCACGGGGTCTCGATCGCGGCGCGCCGCGTCGAGAGGACGCCCCGGCGTGCGGAGGATCCCGGATCGCGCGCGAGAATCTCGAACACGTCGGAGCTAGAAGCGCAGCCGGGCCCCGACCGCGGCCCCGAGGTCCTGGCGATCCCGGTCGGTTGGATTTACGCCGCCCCGGGGCGAGAGGAGGACCGAGGCGTCGACCGAGAGAATCGGCCCCCGGAAGCCCACGCCGGCCGAGACCGCCCAGTGGGGGTTCGAAGCCGCGAAATCGTGGAAGGCTCCGGCGCGAAACGCGAACAGGGGGACCCGGCCCTCGACGCCGAGCGACAGCTGGCGGCTCTTCGCGCCCGGAGCCAGCGTGTCGCTCTCGAGCAGGTCTCCATCCGCCGCCACCGTCAGGAACGGCAGGGGATCGACCGCGATGCCGCCGCGCAGCTGTCGCGGAAGAGGCAGCGCGGCGGGCGCCGACGGTACGCTGGCGACGTCGAACTTCGGCTGGTTGAGCGAAACACCCGTCAAGCCGACCCGGAGGATTCCGAGATTCACCATCGCGCCGAGGTCGAAGGCGAACTTCGTGCCGTCTCGCGCGTTCTCCTGGAACGCCTCGCGGACGAGGCTCGAGAGATTCTTGTTCGGGCACTCGTCGAAGAGCCCGCAGTGCTCGAAATAGGTGCGGCCGAAGACCAGCCGGGCCGCGCCCCCGACGAGGACCGTCCCGCCCAAAAACCCCCGCCCGTAGGCGAGCCGGATCTCGCGGGCGGAGAGCCCGGCGAAGGAGAGCCCGGTCTGGTTGAACGACAGTCCGTCGGCGGGGCCGCCCGCCGGGACGATATGGACGAGGTCGATGACGGGATAGACGGCGGCATACGGGACGTCCCCGACGGACAGCGCGAACCCCCTGTACGCGGCCGCGACTCCGGCGACCCCCGAGAAGAGGACGCTCGTGTCCTCGCGAGTCAGGCTCGTCAGTCCGTCGAGGAGCTCCGGCAGCCGACCGAGATCCCCTCCGTGAGCGATCGCGTCGAACGGCAGCCCGGTCAGGGTGTCGATCGTGCGGAGCAGGTCGTTGCGGCTGGACGCGACTCCTCCCGCGAAAACCTGGACGTTCCAGCCGTCGAGGCGGCCGAGGGCGGCGGGGTTCGACCAGGCCGCGCTGGCATCGTCGACCGCGGCCACCTGCGCGCCGCCCATCCCCAACGCCCTCGCTCCGGCCCACGGGAATTGCGCGCCGGCGGGGCTCGCGACCGTCCAGAGGCCGGCGAAAACGACGCCGAGGACGAAATGCCGTTGCCCGTGTTTCATCCGTCCGGATCCTAGCAGGCCGTCGAAAAATTGGTGCGGGTGGCGCGTTCGAGGGTGTCGGCCGCATCCGCTGGAAACTCTCGGCTGCCGGTCGCGAAGCGATCGCCGCGGCCGAAAGCCGGCTCTCGGTTGACCCCCGAAAACCTGCGTGCTAGGTTTGGCCGCCTTTCGAGGGGGAAATGCCGGATCTCGGAAAAAAGTACGAGTGCTTCCACTGCCACACGAAGTTCTACAACCTCGGCAAGCCGGATCCCATCTGTCCGAAGTGCGGCGCGAATCAGAAGAACGCGAAGTCCGACGACGCTCCTCCGCCGCCGCGTCCCGCCCGTCGAACCCTCCTCGAGACCATCCCCGATGAGAATCCGCCGGAATTCGGCGAAGAGGGTCCCGCGGAGCCGGCGGAGGAAGCCGATCTCGACGACGACGAACTCGAAGAAGGCGCCGAGCCGCGCGAGGCCGAGGAAGAAGAGGAAGAGGTCTACTGACCTCGGTCGCCCCGACGCGCGGACCGCCTACCTCGCGCTCGGATCCAACCGCGGCAATCGCCGCTCGCACCTGGAAGGCGCGCTCCGAGCCATCACCGGCATCGCGCCCGTCCTCGCCGTCTCGTCCTTCTATCGCACCGACCCGGTGGGCTTCCGCGCGCAGCCCGCGTTCTGGAACGTGGTGGCGGCGATTCTCTGGACCGGCACGCCCGGCGATCTACTGCGCGCCACGCAGGCCGTCGAGCGCGCCGTGGGCCGCACCCCGAGCTTCCGCAACGGCCCGCGCGAGATCGACATCGACATCCTGGATCTCGGAGGTCGGCGGCGGGCGGGGCGGGACCCGATCCTTCCTCATCCGCGGATGGCGCGCCGGCGCTTCGTGCTCGCGCCGCTGGCTGAGATCGCCCCGGACTGGCGGCATCCCGAGACCGGGCTCTGCGCGGAGGAGCTGCTGGGCGCGCTTCCTCGCCGGCCGCGGGCTACGAGGCTTACTTCCAGGCCGAGAGGTTGGCGCGCGCCTCGTCCTGGATCTTGAGCTCCTCGACGAGGTGTTGGGGCGACGGCGTGTCGGACACCAGGCCCTCCTCCAGCGCGACCGCCTCGGCCTGCTCCTTCGCGCTTCCGCGGTGAAGGGCCTCGGCGAGGAAGTGGCGGTTGACGAAGTTCCGGCTGCTCTTCTGCATCGCGAGGCGCAGGTCCTTGACCGCCTCCGCCTCCGAGACCCAGCCGGTGATGAACGGGATCCACGGCGCCTGGTCGTTCAATCGACCGAGGATGCGGTATCCGCCGCCCTCCTCGAAGTCGTCGTCGATGCCGATGACGGTCAGGGAGTAGTCGCGGATCTTTTCCGCGGCGCCGGTCTTCGCCGCCTCGATCTTCCCCGAGGCGATCGCCCACTGCCCCCACGCGACCGCGGCCCAAAAGTAGGTCGGCGCCGCGTCGGAGCGGTCCTTCAGATGTCCCGCGAGCAGCTGCGGCCCGAAATCGAGGATGCCCCGGATTCCGCGCTGCTCGAGGCTCTTTCCGAGGATCCCGATTCCCTCCTCGGAGACGCGACGGGCCTTCTGGAAGATGGCCTTGCGCCCGTCCTCGTCCATCCCGGTATAGACCCCCTTGAAGTAGAGGGCGCGGACGAGCTTCCAGCGCGCCTCGACCTGGTCCGGCGCCTGCGACGCCTGATCGTAGGACGCGATCGCCTGGGCGATCGGGCCGGTGCTCGCCAGCGAACCGTTGCGGCCCTCCTGGCGCTTGGAGTACCACTGGTCGCCCTCGAGGACGAGGGGGTTGGAGGAGAACCCGCGGGACACGTCCGGCCTCCGCGGCGCCGTCTGCTGTCCCGGCTGGGGCGCCGTCTGCCCGCCGGGCGCGGCCGCAAGCAGGGGGAGAATCAGCGCAATCGCCCAGTGCGGCATCCGCGAAGTGTAACCCCATCGCCGCGTTAGACTCTCAAGCGGAGGATGCCATGACCGACGCCAAGCTCGCCCCCGTCCCCGTCAAGGTCACCATAGACGAGGCGACCTCGGAGGGGCACTACGTGAACTTCGCCAACATCCTTCACAATCCGACGGAGTTCGTCCTGGACTTCGGGCGGATGGTCCCGGGCCGCCCCGACGCCAAGGTGATGAGCCGCGTTCTGACGACTCCCTACCACGCCAAGCAGCTCCTGCGGGCGCTTCAGCAGAACATCGAGCTCTACGAGCGCAGCTACGGGGAGATTCGATCCGATTTTCAGAGCCCCGTCACCGAGATGACGGACACGAAGACGAACTAGCCCCGCGCTCCCCTTCCGCGGATGATTCCGCCGCCCCGCACGATGTCTCCGTCGTAGAAGACGCACGACTGTCCGGGGGCGGCCGCCCGCACGGGGAGGTCGAACTCGACCCGCGCGCCGGAACCGCCGTCTGGTGTCACCGTCGCCGGAACCTCCTCTGCCCGATGGCGGATCCTCGCGGAGGCGCGAAACGGCGCGCGCGACTCCGCCGCGGTCGGGCGAAGATCGTCGACCCAGGCCTCCCGGGTCTCGAGGTCGCGCGCGGAGCCGACGACGACGCGGTTGGACGCCGCGTCGACCGAGAGCACGTAGAGCCGCTGCGAGGCGGCAATCCCGATCCCTCGCCGCTGGCCGATCGTGTACCGGAAGTGGCCGGCGTGCGATCCGAGACGAGCGCCGCCCGCGTCCTCCACGAATCCGGGCGCGGAGGGAAGCGCGAGCCCCATGGATTCCGCCTCGCGCGCCACGAACTCCCCCGCGCGCGTCCCGGGCGGAACGAAGCAGATCTCCTGGCTCTCCTCCTTGTCGGCGGTGGGCAGGCCGGCGCGGCGCGCGTGGTCGCGCACCTGCGCTTTCGTGAGCGAGCCGACCGGGAACCGCGCCGCCTCGAGCTGTTCGGCGGTCAGGTCGTAGAGGAAGTAGGACTGGTCCTTCGCCGGATCGATCCCCTTGCGCAGCACGCGCCGGCCCGTGGCCGGATCGTCTCCCGTGCGTACGTAGTGTCCGGTGGCGACCGCCGCGCAGCCGAGGGCCCGCGCGCGGTCCCAGAGCGTCGCGAACTTGACCTTCGAGTTGCACGCCGAGCACGGAATCGGCGTCTCCCCCGCGAGATACGACGTCAGAAACGGGCGCACGACATCGCGTCCGAACTCCTCCTCGAGATTGAGCACGTAGTGGCGGATGCCGAGGGCCCAGGCCACGCGGCGCGCGTCGGCCAGATCGTCGAGGGTGCAGCAGCGCCCGGATCGGCCCGCCTCGCGCGAATGGTCCCAGAGCTGCATCGAGAGGCCGATGACCTCGTGCCCCTCCTCCTTGAGAAGAAGGGCGGCGACCGAGGAGTCGACTCCCCCCGACATGGCGACGGCGATGCGCATGGCGGTCGGTCCCGGGCCTAGGCCTCGGTCGCGATCAGCATGAGCGTCGACCCGCCGATCGTGAACTCGCCCTGGTTCTCCAGGGGGGCGTCCGTGATCTGCTGGTCGCCGACGAATGTGCCGTTCGTCGATCCGAGGTCCCGCAGGAGCACGTCGTTGCCCCGCACCTCGATGGCGGCATGGTGCCGCGAGATCTCCGGATCGTCCAGCGCGAGGTCCACGTCCTCGCGGCCGAGGACGATCCGCGACTTCTCGATGGCGAACATGCGGCCGGCGTCCGGCCCGGCGATCACGGCGAGGGACAGCTTGAGGTGGGTCGGCAGCTTGAGCGGGCCCTGCGGATTCGAGCGCGGGGCCGGTGGAGGCGTCTCCTCCCGGACGGGCTCCTCCCGAGGCGGCTCGGCCGACCGGCGCGTCATCGTCTCGCCCGACACCACGGAGGGCCGGAGCGGCGACGCACCCTCGTAGGACCGGGTATTGACCACCTCGAAGATCGTTCGGCACTTCGAGCAGCGCAGCTTCTTGGAGGCCTTCCCCTCGAAACGCGATTCGTCGTAGTGGTACTTCGCGTGGCAGTGATCGCACTCGACGATCATGTCCGCCTCCCGGACGCCGCGGGCAGCGCCAGCGCCTCGGCCCGCACGCTCGCGCGCCGCACGTCCTGGACGACGCCCGGCATGAGATCGAGCACCCGCGAGACCTCCGCGTCGGTGGTCAGGCGGGACAGCGAAAAGCGGACGACCCCGCGCGCCTCGCTCTCGGGGATCCCCAGCGCGCGAATCGCCGGCGAGGGCGCCAGCGTGCCGCTCGAACAGGCGCTGCCGACGGAAACGGCGACCCCCTCAAGGTCCAGCCGGATCAAGAGCGTCTCCCCCGAGACTCCCGCGAACGCCACGGCGGAGGTGTTCCCCAACCTCGGCCCGCCCCCGCCCACTACGCGCGCGCCCGGGATCCTTCCCGTGAGTCCGGCCTCCAGCCGATCGCGCAGGGCCGACACCCGCGCCGCCTCCGGCAGCCGGGCGGCCGCGAGCCGGGCGGCCGCGGCGAACCCGGCGGCCGCTACGGGATTCTCGGTGCCGGCGCGCAGCCGCCTCTCCTGCCCTCCCCCCGGGGTGTGCGACTCGATCGACACGCCGCGCCGCACGTACAGGGCTCCCGCGCCCCGGGGGCCGTGGAGCTTGTGGGCGGACAGCGAGAGGAGGTCCACGCCCCAGTCGGTCACGTCGAGAGGCATTCGTCCCGCCGCCTGGACCGCGTCGGTGTGGAAGAGGCTCCCCCGCCGCCGAACCTCCTCGCCGAGCTCGCGGACGGGAAAGACTCCCCCGTACTCGTTGTTTGCGGCCATCACCGATACGAGGACCGTCCCGGGAACTACGGCTTCGAGCACCCGGATTGTGTCGAGCGTCCCGTCGGAATCGGGCGAGACGGCGACCACCTCGAAGCGCCCGGTCGAGGCGAGCCGGGCCGCGCACTCGCGCACGGACGGATGCTCGACGGCGGAAATCACGACTCGCCCGGTCTTTCCGGCGCAGGCGCCGAAGATCGCGAGCGCGTTCGATTCGGTTCCACCGGAGGTCAGGACGATCTCGTCCCCGCGGGAGCCGATGAGCGCGGCGATCTCCCCGCGCGCCTCCTCGAGTCGCCGGCGGGCGTCCTGGCCCACCTGGTGAACGGAGGAGGGATTGCCGTACGCGCCGAGGGCGTCTTCCATCGCGGCCCGCGCTTCGGGTGCGAGCTGAGTGGATGCGTTGTTGTCGAGGTAAATCATGTGTTCAGATTCCCGGACGTTCTTCAAAATTATCGCTCCGGAACGGGCGGCCCGTGAAACTTTTCTGAAGGAATAGCCGTAGCGAACCCAGGGGTTAAGATCGGCAGTCCCATGGTGCGCAAGGTCTCCTTCGGCCTCTGGGTCTGGTTGTTCGCGCTCTCCGGAGCCGCATCGGGCGCGACCGTGCCCGAGTTCACCCCCGCCCAGCGCGCCGAACGCCTCAAGGCGCTTCCCGAGGAAGACCGGAAGTGGCTCGAAGAATACGTCGCGCCCATTATCCTGCCGGAGGAGGCGCGGCTGTATCTGCAGCTGACTGAGCCTCATCAGCGCGAGATCTTTCGCGGGGATTTCTGGGCAAGGCGCGAGCGCGCCGGCCTGGCGCCGCCCCTGGGACCCGGCTATCGGAGCCGCTACGAGCACCTTCGCGAGGTCGCGGCGTCCGACTACGACGGACTGACCAACGAAGCCGGCAAGCTCGTCGTTCGCCAGGGCGAGCCTCAGGACATCCATCGCTTCGACGACTGCGGCGATGTGTTCCGCTCGCTCGAGGTGTGGACGTACCTGCGCGAGAGAAACGGGGTCGCCGTCCCCAGCCGCTCGATCTTCTATCGGCCGTCGCCCGGGGCGCCGCGGAAGCTCTGGTATCCGGCCATCCCGGAACGGGAGGTCTTCGTCGCCTCGGCCTGCCTCCGGAGCTTCGCCGACGCCTGCCGGCCGGCGGGAGCGGGACCCGCTCCGAAGTCGGATTGCGCCAACCCCCAGTCGACGACCAGCTGTCCCGCGGCGTGCGCGATCGCCGAGGTCGCGGTGGAGATCCAGGCGCGCGGCCTCGGAGCGGCGGAATACGCAGCGCTCGACACACCTCCCCCCGTAGACACCGAAGACCTCTCCCGTCTCGCCGGCCGCTTCGCCTCCGTCGAAGGCTCGACGGCGCGCCCCCTCGACGTCGAGGGGCCCTCCTCCTCCTCGGCGGCGGTCGCGCCCACCTCGCCCTCCGCCCGGGTCTCGACGGGCGCGGCTGCTTCCGCCAGCGCGCCGGCGCCCGCGCGCCGCAAGCTCTCCAAGAAGGAGGCGCGCGCGCTCACCGAGGCCCTGTCCCAGAAGTACCGCGACTTCCTCAATCTCGTCGAGCTGATCGTCACCGACGACGAGCGCGAGGTCTTCCTCCAGATCCACGAGAACTACCAGAAGGACAAGTTCATCGAGGCCTTCTGGAAGCGGCGGTCGATCGACGCCCAGGGGCTCCGGACCGACTTCCGCGCGACCTACACGCGCCGCGTCGAGCAGGCCCTGGAGCAATTCAAGGACCTGCGCAACGACCGGGCGAGGATGTTCGTCATCAACGGCGCCCCGGACGCGGTCATCCCGATCGATTGCGACGACGTCTACGTTCCCCTCCAGATCTGGTACTACGACCGGATCGAGGCCCTCAAGAGCAAGGTCTACCTGATCTTCTATCAGCCCGGGGGCGTCGGCCCCTTCAAGCTCTGGCTGCCCCTCGACGGCCAGGGCGTTCTCCTCGTGGGCGTCGGAACGGCCTCGCAGATGACGGCGTCCCGCACGCCCGACATCCAGCGCTGCTTCGAGTGGCGCACGGTGCAGCAGGCGATCGCCTACAGCACGACGGTCCTGGGCACGGGCGCGTTCTCCATGCAGGGAGCGAGCAAGCTCTTCGAGCCGCCGAGCGTGGAGACGGAGGGCGTCGACCAGATCCTCTCCATGACGACCGATCTCCACGAGGATTCGACCACCCTCGCCGTCGCCAAGCTCGTGCGGTTTCCGGAGCTCCGGGCCAACAAGCTCGGCATGGACCTCTCGCTGCTGGTGCCCCGGACCGAGCTGAAGTCGCGGGCGCTCGGCGAGGAGACCTTCTACAACATCGACATCATCGGCGAGATCGTGCGCGACGATCGGCTGATCGACAACTTCAAGTATCGCTTCGACATCCCGACCGGTGAGATCGCGGGAGAGAAGATCCCGCTCACCGTGCGCCGCTACCTCTATCCGGGGGAGTACAAGCTGATCCTCAAGATCTCCGACGGAAACCAGAACGCGGAAGGCCGCCTGACCGAAGTGCTCCGCGTCCCCGAGCAGCCGGACGCGCCTCCGCCCCAGATCGTCGCGGCGCGCGCGGAGGGGAAGGCCGCGATCGACAAGATGCAGGACGCCGGGTTGATGCCCTCCGCCATCTCGCTCCTGCCGATCGCCAAGGAGATCGTCACGGGGCTCCAGCGGTTCGAGACCAAGGCCGCGGAGGGGGTCAAGGCGGTCGACTTCTTCCTGAACGGCACCCGGATCATGACCCGCACGAAGGCGCCCTTCGACGCGGACCTGAACCTCGGGCCGCTGCCCCGAAAGCACACGATCCGCGTCGTGGCCTACGGCCCGACCGGCCGCGCCGTCGGGGAAGACGAGTACACGGTCAACGAGGGGCGCGAAGTCTTCCGGGTGCGGATCACCTCGCCGGACAAGGGCTCCAAGGTGGCCGGGCCGACCAAGGTCGTGGCCGCCGTCGCGGTCCCCGAGGGCAAGGCCCTCCAGAAACTCGAGTTCTACTCCAACGAATCGCGCGTCGCGACCCTGTACCAGGCCCCTTACGAGCAGACGGTTGCGATCAAGCAGTCCTCGTCCCTCGGGTACGTCCGGGTGGTCGGCACGCTCGACGACGGCACGGTGGCGGAGGATCTCCGGTACGTCAACGCGCCGCAGTTCGTCTCCGAGGTCACGGTCGACGCGGTCGAGCTCTACACGACGGTGACCGACAAGGGACGTCCCGTGAACACGCTGCAGGCCTCCAACTTCAAGGTCTTCGAGGACGGAGTCATCCAGCCGATCCAGGGATTCGAGTACGTCAAGAACCTCCCGCTATCGCTCGGACTCATGATCGACACCTCCGCGTCCATGCTCGAGTCGCTGCCCGAGGTGGAACAGGCGGCGCTGCGGTTCCTGGATTACTCCGTGGCGGCCAAGGATCGCGCGTTCGTCGTCTCCTTCGACAACGAGCCCTACCTGCTCTCCAAGCTGACGGGCCGCAAGGACAAGCTGCTCCGGGCCCTCTCGGGGCTGCGCGCGGAGGGCTCCACCGCGCTCTACGACGCGATCATCTACGGGCTGTACCAGTTCACGGGAGTCAAGGGCAAGAAGGCCCTGGTGATCCTGACCGACGGCAAGGACACGGCCTCCAAGTTCGACTACGACACGCTCCTCGAGTACGTGCGCAAATCGGGACTGTCTATCTACGCCATCGGCCTGAAGATCTCGGGCGCCGATCTCGAGGTGAAGTACAAGCTGAACAAGATCGCCCAGGTGACGGGGGGCCAGACGTTCTACGTCGACTCGTCGAAGAACCTCGAGGCCGTCTACCGGCAGATCAACGAGGACCTCCGGAGCCAGTACCTGCTGACGTACTACTCGACCAACAGCGAAGGCAAGGAGAAGTGGCGCAAGGTGGAAATCAAGGTCGAGCCCACGAGCCTCCAGGCGAGGACGATCAGCGGGTACTACCCATGAGTAACGGCGGGAACGATTTTTAGATTTTGGTTTCAGATTTGGACGCCTCCCCCGACAATCCAAAATCCAAACTCCAAACTCCAAAATTGATTCTCGCCTCGGCTTCGCCCCGTCGCGCCGAGATTCTTCGCTCGCTCGGGATTCACTTCCGGGTCCAGCCGGCTGACGTTTCGGAGGAGTCCCTCCCGGGGGAGACCGCGGAGACGACGGCGGTGAGGCTGGCCGGCGAAAAGGCGGCGGAGGTCGCGCGACGCGAGCCAGGTTCGTGGGTCCTCGCGGCCGACACGCTCGTCTTCCTGGACGGGCTGGTCCTCGGGAAGCCGCGCGACGCGCGGGACGCGGCGAGGATGCTGCGGCTCCTGGCGGGGCGGGAGCATCGGGTGGTCACGGCGCTGCACCTGCGGAACGGGCCCTCACCCGGCTCGGGCGTCGCGGAGGTCAGCCGCGTGCGCTTCGCCGACATGGACGACGCGGAGATCGAATGGTACGTCGCGACCGGCGAGCCGGCCGACAAGGCCGGAGCCTACGGGGTGCAGGGGCTCGGCGCGCGATTCATCGAGGAGATCCACGGCTCGTTCACCAACGTGATGGGCCTGCCCGCGCGCGCCGTGTACCGGCTGCTCAGAGACGTCCGAGATCCCGCTCTTGCGTCGCTCGCTCTTTCTTCCGGCTGAGCTTCATCTCGTACATCCGGGCGTCGGCCTCGGCGAGGGTCTTGGGGAACTCCGAGTTCGCGTGGTGCGTGGCCCATCCCACCGAGAGATCGATCCGCAGCCTCTCGTCGCCCGGAAGCTTGGGGAGATGGCGGCTGGCGAGCTCCTCCGACTTGAGCGCCGCCGCGGCCTCGTCGGCCTGGGTCAGGAGGATCAGGAACTCGTCGCCGCCCCACCGGAAAACAAGGTCCGATTCCCGGACGCATGCGGTCAGGTAGTTCGCGACGAACTGGAGGACGCCGTCGCCGGTCGCGTGCCCCCGCACGTCGTTGATCTCCTTGAACCGGTCCACGTCGATGAGGAGCACCGAGAGCGCGCCGCCGTGGCGCCGGGAGCGCGCGAGCTCGCGCCGGATCACGTCGTTGAAGTAGTGGCGGTTGTAGAGGCCGGTCAGGCGGTCCCGGATCCCCATTTCCTTGACCTGGGAGTCCGATTCCACCAGGCGGTCCATCTCCTGGCGAAGCTGCGACTGGCTGGCCTCGAAGAGCAGGATGATGATCCCCACGCCGACCGTCATCTCCAGGAACATCTCCACGAAGTGCGCGTAGGCGTAGAACGGCGGCATCACGAGCGGGTTCGGATACCGGATGGATCCCCATCCCACCACCACGCGCTCGATCGCCCAGAGCAGAAACGAGGAAGACAGAATCGCCCTCCCGCCGACGGAACCGGGCGTCACCGCGAAGGCGAGCGCCGTGATCAGGTACGCCGCGGCGCGCACGAAGGAGATGGGGGCCTCGGGGGTCGGCGCGAGGGAGAAGAGCCAGGAGAGCGCGAGGATGGGCAGGGCCCAGAGCATCTCGGCCGGGCGCGACCTGGCCTCCTGCCGCCGGAACCGCCACGCCCCGCGCAGCAGAAAGAAGACGTGGCCCAAAAGCGCGACTCCCAGCACGGGAATCGCCACGCGGCGCCAGCCCTCGGCGCGCGAGGCCGCCAGCAGCGCGATGGAAGCCAGGAAGAACGCCCACGACGCGATCCAGTCCAGGAACGCGGGGCGGCGGAACTTCTGATACAGAAGGAGGAATACGATGAAGAGCAGGACCGTTCCCGCCGCTTCGACCAGCAGGGAGAAGAGGTACGTTTCCATGGATCTGGCGCGATCAGTTTACGTGAATTGGGGCGAAGCCGGGCATCGAGAATCCGCCGCATGAGCCTCGCCGTCGTCTGCATAACGCCCGGGGGCCGGCTGGAGAGGCGCGCCGCCGAGGAAATCTCCGCCGCTCTCCGGGGCGTTGCGCGAACCGAGCGATCGATCGGCGGGTATCTCGAGGCGCCGCGCCCCTCGCGGCGGGTCGTGATCTGCCCCTCGGGACGCTCGGTGCGAAGCGACGTAGCTTTCCTCCGAAGGGTCAAGCGGCGGCTCCTCTGGCCCGCCGCGCCCGGCGACTTTCGCAACGCGATCGGCGGTCTCCGCACGCGGCTCACTCCGGTCAGCGCGGCGCCTCCCTCGCGATTCCTCGGAGAGCGGGGCCTGACGGCGGCGCTGCTTCTGGAGGGCGTCGTCGGCCCGGAGCGCGCCCGGGCCGCTCTCGCCGCGGGGCCGCCCCGCAACTGGATCGTCGAGAGTCCTCGCCACGTCCGTTTGACCCCGAGCCTCGACCGCGCGCTCGAGCGGGCCGGCATCCGTCTGTGGGCGCTGGATCCGGTCGAGGTGCTCGCGCTCTACGCGAGCCCGGCCCTCGAGCGGGCCGTCGGCCAGTGGAGGCGCCTCGTGCCGCCGCGGACCAACGTGTGGATCCGAGGCGCCGCGGAACCTCGCGCCAGGTAGGGCGGGGCCCACGGGACGCGGATCCTTCATCCCGCCCTTACGGAGCGTCCGAGAGGTCGGCGATCAGCTCCTCGACCGCCTCGCGGGAAAGCTCCTGCCGCGCGTGGTAGTCGCCGTGATCGACCTCGAGCGTGGCGGGCTCTCCCGAGGAGAGGGCGGCGCGGCCGTCATCCCCGACGCCGAAGCGGATGTAGTGCACCGCGGAGATTCGGTCGTCGCGGCTCTGTCCGGGCGCGAAGATGGCGGGGTGAGCCGCCGCTCCGAGGCGGAGCGCGAGGTGGCCGGGCTCTTCGAGGCCCAGGAAGCCGTCCAGAACCGTCTGGATCCGGGACGCGTCGGTGATCTCGATGAAGAGCGTGGCGGCCACCTGGCCCTCGCCGGGGAGCAACTCGTTGTAGGTGTCGATCTCGTGCCGGACCTTCGCCGGCTTCACGATGCGCTCGACCCTCAGCATCTCCTGGATCTGGAACCGCACGGTCTCGCGGTTCTCGAAGATCAGGGTCATCAGCGGTCCGAGGGCGACCCGCCGCCGTCTCTTCGACTCGATCACCCGGCCGCGAAACTCGGGCCGGGACAGCTCGTAGTCCTGGAGGTTCTGAATCTCGTCCTGCGTGATGGGCTTCATCGGTTCACAGGTCCCGGAGGCCGTACGCCTCGGCGACGATCTGGATCGGGTGCTTCGCCGTGCGCCCGGTCCCCTGGCGGATCTGGATGCCGGCCAGCGGGCAGTCGGTGGCGACCCGGTCCGGGGCCTGGCGCGCGATCTCTTCGAAGACGGGCCGGCCGACCTTCATCGAGAGGTCGAAATACTCCGTCTTCATGCTCCAGGTCCCGTCGTGGCCCGTGCACCGCTCGACGGTCACGACCTCGCCGCCGGGGATTAGCTGGAGCAGGTCCCGCGACTTGAAGCCGATGTCCTGGACCTTCAGGTGGCAGGGGACCTGGTACAGCACCTTTCCGGGAGAGCGCTGAAAATCCGTCGACAGCTTGCCGGCGGCGTGGCGCCGCATCAGGTATTCGCACAGGTCCCGGGTCGAGGCGGCGACCTCGGCGGCCTCGGAGTCGGGGCCCAGCACGGGGTACTCCTTGCGGATGGTCATGCTGCACGTCGGTCCGGGGACCACGATCGTGTAGCCGGCGCGCACGAAGGGCAGCAGCCACTGGACGTTGCTCGAACGGCACTCTCGCGCCGAGTCGAGATCCCCGCTCTCCAAAAACGGCATTCCGCAGCACCTCTGGGAAGGGACCACGACCTCGCAGCCGTTGTGCTCGAGCACGGCGACCGCGGCCCGTCCGATCTCGGGATACGAGGCGTTGACCGAGCACGTGACGAAGAGCGCGACCCGCTCGTGGCCGTCTGCCCGTCCCGAGGGAGCGCTCGCGCCTCCCCGCTCGACCCACCAGTCCTGGAACGTGCGCGCCGACCAGGTGGGCAGCAGCCGGTCCCGGTGCACGCCGAGCGTCTTCTCTATGAGAACGCGCGCGAATCGACTCTCGTTCAGAAGGTTCGAGACCGCGGCGGTGGCGCTACCGATCCGGCCGACCGCGTCGGCCGAGGAGAGCACGCGCTCGCGAAAGGCGGGCTTCCCCTCCGCCTTGACGCGGGCCGCCCGGTCGCGCAGGACGACGCGGGGGATGTCGACGTTCCAGCGGTGCGGCGGATAGTACGGGCAGTGCGGGATGCAGAGCCTGCACTCGAAGCAGAGGTCCGAGAACGAGCCCAGGTCCTCGCTCCGGAGGCGTTCGCTCTCCCCGTCCACTTCCGGGCGGTCGAGCGCGCGAAAGAGGACGTCGAAGGACGGACACAGGTTGTAACAGCGCCGGCACGTGTGGCAGATGTCCGCCACACGCCGGAGCTCGTGATCCACCTGGACCGGATCGAAGAATCCGGGAGCGGTGGGATCAAACACGTCGCTCCTCGCGCGTCGCGCTGCTGCGCGATCGCTGCGGGCTCCCGCATCGCGAAGCTCCTCCCTCCTTCGTCGGGAGACTCTTCGCGATGCGACCAGGGCCCGGATACCTCATAGGATGCTTAGCCCTAAAACTTCCCGAGATTGTCCAGGCCCTTCTGGAAGCGGCCCGCGTGGGACTTCTCGGCCCGGGCGAGCGTCTCGAACCACTCCGAGATCTCGGTGAACCCCTCCTCGCGCGCGGTCCGGGCGAAGCCCGGGTACATCTGCGTGTACTCGTACGTCTCTCCCTCGACCGCGGACTTCAGGTTGGCGTCCGTGTTCCCGATCGCGAATCCCGTGGCCGGATCCCCGACCTCCTTCAGGAAGTCCATGTGCCCGAAGGCGTGCCCCGTCTCCGCCTCCGCCGTGTCGCGAAACAGGCCCCCGATCTCCGGATAGCCCTCGATGTCCGCGCGGCGCGCGAAGTACATGTACCGGCGGTTCGCCTGGGACTCTGCCGAAAAGGCGTGCTTCAGATTCTCGTGGCTCTGGGTGTTGGCGAGCTTGGCCATGGAAACCTCCTCCCTGTGCGGTTCAGATTACGCGCTGCGCCGGCATTCCCGGCGCGGCCCGTGAGACTTTAGCGTTCGGCCCGCGATCGCGAAGCCCCGGACCCGGAGCCGGCCCTGGGCCGGCAGGGACTGGGCGGCGGGCCGGGATGTCGATCGGGATCCCGCGGCGGTCGCAGGAAAAGTGGTCGTGCAGTGCGAGGTCGGCGTCGCAGCGGGTCCGCCCGCCGTGCTCGAAGGAGCGCCCCCGCGCCCCTCCACCAGGACCCGGAGGAGGGGCGCGGGGGCGACACAGCTACGATCGCGCCAGATCGAAGCGATCGAGGTTCATTACCTTGGTCCAGGCCGCGATGAAGTCGTGGACGAACTGCTTGCCCGCGTCCAAGCTTCCGTAGACCTCGGCCGAGGCGCGAAGCTGGGCGTTCGAACCGAAGACGAGATCGACGCGGGTGGCGGTCCACTTGAGTTGACCCGTCTTGCGGTCGCGACCCTCGAACACGTCGTGGTCCTCGGAAACCGGCTGCCACTCCGTGCCCATGTCGAGCAGGTTCACGAAGAAGTCGTTGGTCAGCGTCTGCGGTCGCGGGGTGAGGACGCCGTGCTTGGTCTGGCCGACGTTCGCGTTCAGGACGCGCATGCCGCCCACCAGCACCGTCATTTCGGGCGCCGTCAGGGTCAGCAATTGCGCCCTGTCGACCATCAGCGCCTCGGCCGGTACGCTGCTCTTGCGCTTCATATAATTGCGGAAGGCGTCCGCGGTCGGCTCGAGTACCGCGAACGACTCCACGTCGGTTTGCGCCTGCGACGCGTCCATGCGCCCCGGGACGAAGGGAACCGTCACGTCGTGGCCGACATTCTTCGCGGCCTGCTCGATGCCGGCGCAGCCCCCCAGAACGATCAGGTCGGCCAGCGAGACATTCTTGCCGCCGCCCGGGGCGCTCTGGAACGCGCTCTGGATGCCCTCCAGGGTCTTCAGCACCGTGGCGAGTTGAGCGGGCTGGTTGACTTCCCAATCCTTCTGCGGCGCCAGTCGGATCCGGGCGCCGTTGGCCCCGCCGCGCTTGTCGGAGCCGCGGAACGTGGACGCCGATGCCCAGGCGGCGGAAACCAGCTGCGAGACCGACAGCCCCGACGCCAGGATCTTGCCCTTGAGGGCGGCGGTGTCCGTCGCGTCGATCAACGGGTGATGGACGGCGGGAACGGGGTCCTGCCAGAGGAGCTCTTCCGCGGGAACCTCAGGGCCGAGATAGCGCGCGCGCGGGCCCATGTCCCGGTGCGTCAGCTTGAACCACGCCCGGGCGAACGCGTCGGCGAACTGATCCGGATGCTCCATGAAGCGCCGCGAGATCTTCTCGTAGACCGGGTCGAAACGCAGGGAGAGGTCCGTCGTCAGCATGGATGGCGCGATGCGCTGGGACTTGTCGTGGGCATGCGGCACGGTACCGGCCCCCACGCCGTTCTTCGGTCTCCACTGCTGCGCGCCGGCAGGACTCTTCGTCAGCTCCCATTCGTAGTCGAAGAGGTGGTGGAAGTAATCGTTGCTCCACTTTGTGGGCGTCGTGGTCCAGGTGACCTCCAGGCCGCTGGTGATGGAATCAGCGCCCTTGCCGGCTCCGAACTTGTTCGCCCAGCCGAAGCCCTGCGCTTCGAGGCCAGCGGCTTCGGGCTCGACGTCTACGTTGGTGGCCGGGGCGGCGCCGTGGGTCTTGCCGAAGGTGTGGCCACCGGCAATCAGCGCAACGGTTTCCTCGTCGTTCATCGCCATGCGCGCAAATGTCTCGCGGATGTCCTTCGCGGCGGCGATCGGATCGGGTTTGCCGTCCGGGCCTTCCGGGTTCACGTAAATCAGGCCCATCTGCACCGCTGCGAGCGGCTTCTCGAGGTCGCGCGTGTGAGGCTTTTCGCTGTCGTCGTCGGATACCAGTACGCCATGGCTTTCGACCACGCCGGGCGAACCGCTCGCGTAGCGCAGGTCGCCGCCCAACCAGGTCGTTTCGCGACCCCAGTACACGTCCTGGTCCGGCTCCCAGACGTCCGGGCGGCCGCCGCCGAAGCCGAATGTCTTGAAGCCCATAGTTTCCAGCGCGACGTTGCCCGCGAGGATCATCAGATCGGCCCACGAAATCTTCCGGCCATACTTCTGCTTGATCGGCCAGAGGAGGCGACGCGCCTTGTCGAGGCTGACGTTGTCCGGCCAGCTGTTGAGCGGCGCGAAGCGCTGCTGACCCCGGCCGCCGCCGCCGCGGCCGTCACCGATGCGGTAAGTGCCGGCGCTGTGCCACGCCATCCGGATGAACAGGGGGCCGTAGTGACCGAAGTCCGCCGGCCACCAGTCCTGCGAGTCGGTCATCAGCGCCGCGAGATCCTTCTTCACCGCGGCCAGGTCGAGGCTCTGGAACTCCTTCGTGTAGTCGAAGGCCTCGCCCATCGGGTCGGACTTGGACGAATGCTGGTGCAGGATGTCGAGCCTCAACCGATTCGGCCACCAGTCTCGGTTGGTCGTGCCACCGCTGGCGGCGTGATTCACCGGGCACTTGCTCTCTTCCGTCATGATCTTTTCTCTCCTGATGCCGCGAGTGGCTGAACAGGGCCATTCGGCGGCCTTCTCATGCGTTGACCGAGGCGCCGCGCCGGCACTTCCGGCACAGACCGTGAAATTCCAGAGTCCTCCCCACCACCGCGAAGCCCCGCGACCGCAGGCGACGCTCCGCCGGCAGGAACTCGGCCGAGCGCGGGATGTCCATCAGCAGGCCGCACCGGTCGCAGGAGAAGTGGTCGTGCGCATCGACGTCCCCGTCGTAGCGGATGCGCCCGTCGCGGACGATGAACTGCAGGCGGCCCTCGGCGACCAACACCTGCAGGTTGCGGTACACCGTGCCGAGCGAGATGCGCGGGATCAATCGGCGCACGACTTCGTACACCCACTCGGCCGTCGGGTGCGATGTCGTGCCGACGACGGCCGCCAGGACCAGACGCCTCTGGCGCGTGGACCGTCGGGGAATGGGGGTGGCGAGCGCTGCCATATCAGTAAGGATTCCTATTATTGATAGGTTCCGAACCTCTGTCAAGGACCCAGCTGTGAGTCGTGAGTCATGAGTGGCTCGACGAGACGATTCATGACTCAGAACTCATGACCCACGACTCCTCCGTTAGAATGCATGTCGTTTGGATCCAGCCGCCACACCGCCAAATCCCTCCGAGAGGGACTTCCCTCTCGGCCTGACCGGATTCACCTACCAGGACCTGCATCGCGAGGACCGCCTCGCGGACCTGGATCGCGCCTTCCTCGAGGTGCTCTCCCGGGAGACCCCCGAGCTCGCGGCGCGGTTCCGGTCCTACCGGGCCGACCCCGCCTCCCTGGATCCCCTGGCCCGCTCGCGCCTCCTCGTCGCGGCCGCGCGGCCGCTGGCGCTCTTCGTGGCCCGGCTCTTCGACATCGAGGATGAGTGGCGCCGCCAGGCGGCGGCCGCCGGGCCCGAGGCAGTGCTCTTCCGCATCCGGCGAGACTTCGTCATGCGCCGGGTGGTCAGGGCGAAGCTGCCCGAGGACCTGGCCTCCGTCGACCTGGCGCCGCTGTCCGCCGCGGCGAGGGCCCTGGAGCGCGAGCTCCATCCCGACCTTTCCTGGGAGGCCGACCCGGAGCTCTCGACGTCGCGGATGGTCGCCTCCCTGCTGGATCTCGAGGCCGACTTCCTCGCCGCGCTCCGGCAGAAGAAGACGCCGGAGGTTCCCGGGCCCGCGCGCGAACGCGCCGGCGAGCTCGCGCGCCGCGCCGCGGCCTCGCGCGCCAGCCTCCTGCCGCGCGCCGGCGGCGGCTCCGACGAAGCCCTCCTCGTCTTCCTCGAGAAGACCCTCGGGCTCTATGCCTTCTGGTGCCAGCTGCGCCGCAAGGATCCGGCTCTGCGCCAAGAGATCCAGGGGTGGATCTCCTTCCACCTGCCCGAGACCCTCGACTACCAGAACCTCGTCGCGACCGAGCGGCCCAACCCGGCTCTGCCCGAGGAGCGGGTCGGGCCCGCGGGCCGCCACCGCCGGCGGGAGGGATTTCGCCTGACGGACCCCCGCATGACGCCGCGCGAGGTCCTCGGCGAGACCCATTACTGCCTGCTCTGTCATGAACGCGAGAAGGATTCCTGCTCCAAGGGATTCCTCGATGCCAAGACATCCTCCTGGCAGAAGAACCCCCTGGGCATTCCACTCAAGGGCTGCCCCCTGGACGAGAAGATCTCGGAGATGCACGAGCTCCGGCGCGAGGGAGACTCCATCGGCGCCCTCGCGCTGATCTGCATCGACAACCCCATGTGTCCGGGCACGGGCCACCGCATCTGCAACGACTGCATGAAGGGCTGCATCTTCCAGAAGCAGGAGCCCGTCAACATTCCCCAGATCGAGACGGGCGCGCTGACCGACGTCCTGGCGCTGCCCTGGGGCGTCGAGATCTACGGCCTCCTGACCCGCTGGAATCCTCTCAACCCCGATCGGCCCCACGCGTTGCCCTACGGCGGCAAGAAGGTCCTGGTCGTCGGCCTGGGCCCGGCCGGCTACACTCTGGCGCACTATCTCCTGAACGAGGGCTGCGGGGTCGCGGGCATCGACGGGCTCAAGATCGAGGAGCTGCCCGCCGACTGGACGGGCGCGGACGGCGGAGGCATCCGTCCGATCCGCGACTGGGCCGAGCTCGCGAGGCCGCTCGACCAGAGGCCGCTCGCGGGATTCGGCGGCGTCTCGGAGTACGGCATCACGGTGCGCTGGGACAAGAACTTTCTGACCCTGGTACACCTGACCCTCGCGCGCCGAAGCCGCCTCGCGATCGTCGGTGGAGTCCGATTCGGCGGCACGATCAACGCCGAACAGGCCTTCGAGGCCGGCTTCGACCACATCGCGCTCGCCGCGGGGGCGGGTCGGCCCACGATCATCCCGCTGAAGAACAACATCCTGCGGGGCGTCCGAAAGGCCTCCGACTTCCTTATGGCGCTGCAGCTCACCGGAGCGTTCAAGGAGGAGGCGCTCGCCAACCTCCAGGCGGAGCTGCCCGCCGTCGTCATCGGGGGAGGGCTGACTGCGATCGACACCGCCACGGAACTCCTCGCCTACTACCCGCTCCAAGCCGAGAAGACCCTGGCCCGGTACGAGGCGCTCTCCGCGGACTCCGGCGAGGAGGCCGTCCGCGCGCCCTTCGACCCCGAGGAGCGGGAGATCCTGGATCGGCTGCTGGCCCATGGCCTGGCCGTCCGCAAGGAAAGGGATCGGGCGCGCCTCGCGGGGGAGGCCGCGGATCTGTCCAGCCTGTGCCGGCAGTGGGGCGGGGTCTCTATCGCCTACCGGCGCTCGATGGAGGAGTCTCCCGCGTACCGCCTCAACCACGAGGAGGTCGTCAAGGCGCTCGAGGAGGGTATCTCGTTCATCGAGGGCCTCGAGCCGGAGGAGGCCGTGCCCGACGAGCACGGCAAGCTCAAGGCGGTGCGGTTCCGGAGGGGCGGATCCGGCGAGGTCGTCGAGCTGCCGGCCCGAAGCTGCCTCATCGCGGCCGGGACGACGCCCAACATCACGTACGCCAAGGAGTTTCCCGAGGCGTTTCCCCTGGATGCCCGGCGCCGGTTCTTCGCGCCCCACCGGGCGATCGCCGAGGGCGAGGGGTTCCGGCTGGAGCCCGCGGCGGCCGACGACGAGGAGGCCTTCTTCACGGGGTATTCCCGGGACGGGAAGTTCGTCACGTTCTTCGGCGACAACCATCCCGCCTACAACGGGAACGTCGTCAAGGCGATGGCTTCCGCCCGCAACGGCTATCGCGCGATCGCGCAGGTGCTCGGCCGGGAATCCTCGCCGACGTCCGACGTGGAGTGGGACGCGTTTCGCGGCCGGATCACGGAAGACCTCTCCGCCCGCGTCGTCGCGGTCCACCGCCTGACTCCGACCATCATCGAGGTCGTCGTCCGCGCGCCCGCCGCGGCCCGGAATTTCCAGCCGGGCCAGTTCTTCCGGCTTCAGAACATGGAGTCGCGCGCGCCGCGGATCGACGGCTCTCCCCTCCTGATCGAGCCGTGCGCCCTGACCGGCGCCTGGGTCGACGCGGACCGGGGCCTCCTGTCGATGATCGCGCTCGAGATCGGGGCGTCGACCCGCCTGTGCTCGGTCCTCAAGCCCGGGGAACCCGTAGTGGCCATGGGCCCGACGGGAAGCGCCACGGAGCTGCCCGAGAACGGCACGGTGATGCTCTGCGGCGGTGGCCTCGGCAACGCGGTCCTCTTCTCGATCGGAAAGAAGGCCCGCGAGCGCAACAATCGGGTCGTCTATTTCGCGGGATACAAGAAAGCCGAAGACTTCTACAAGCGCGACGAGCTCGAGGCGGCGGCCGACGTGCTCGTCCTCTCGGTCGACCGCGGCGAGGCGATTCCCGCCCGGCGTTCTTCGGACCGCAGCTTCGTCGGGAACATCGTCGAGGCGATGATCGCCTACGCGACCGGGCGCCTCGAGGGCGCGGCGATCCCGCTGTCTCAGGTGGATCGGATGATCGTCATCGGCTCGGACCGGATGATGGCCGCCGTCGCGCGGGCCCGAAAGTCGGTCCTCGCGGCCCACCTGCGGCCGGACCACGTCGGCATCGCGTCGATCAACTCGCCCATGCAGTGCATGATGAAGGAGGTCTGCGCTCAGTGTCTCCAGAAGCACGTGGATCCGGCCACCGGCAAGGAGGAGATCGTCTTCTCGTGCTTCAACCAGGATCAGAAGCTCGACGAGATGGACTGGGGCAACCTCGCGGCGCGCCTGAGGCAGAACACGGTCTCCGAGAAGCTGACCGGCCTGTGGATGGATCGGCTCTTCCGCATGGAAGATCCGCGGGTGGTCTGAGCCGGGGAACGTGCTCCGGAGGGAGAGGAGGCTGCAGCGACTTCCCCTCCCCCGTCGGTTGGCCCGCGCAGCGGGCCGCTCAAATCAGGGGACCGCGGCCAGGAACAGCAGGTACGGGTTGATGGCCATGCCGGCCTTGAAGTTGTCGTCCCCGGGCAGGCGCGTGATCGAGAAGTGGAGATGCGGTCCGCCGATGACATGGCCGGTGCGGCCGACATAGGCGATCACCTCGCCGCGCGCGACCTTTTGCCCCGGCCGGACGCCCTTCGCGTACCCGGTCAGGTGGCAGTAGAAGAGGAGATAGCGACCGGAGGAGTCTTTCTGGTACAGCGAGATGCCGCCTCGCTTCTCGCGGCGCAGTTCGACGATCTGCCCATCGGCCGCCGCGAGCACGGGAGTGCCCCTGGGCGCGCCGATGTCGATGGCGAGGTGCTGGCGGTACTCGCCGCGCGACGCGAGGAACGAGTCCCGCAGCTTGCTCGCGTCCACCCCCTCCACTGGAATCTGGACTCCGGCCGAGAGGAGGCCGGACAGATCCACTTCTTCGGGGCGCAGAGTCGACTGGGCGGACTTGGGTCGCAGCATCGATCCGAGCGTGCGGGCGACGCGCGTGAGGGCGCTCGTCGGCGGCGGGCCGACGGTCTGGGCGACGTCGTTGGAGTCCGGGTTTTCCTCGTCCAGCTGGTGGACGTGGGCCTCGAGGACCGTGTCGAGCTCGACGCAGGGGGGGCGGGGATAGTCGTAGGTCTCCAGCGGAAGAAACGGGCCGTAGACCGGGACCGTCTCGACCGCCACCCTCTCGACCCGCTCGGAAGCGGCGGTGACTCGGCTATGCCGCCGGGCCTTCGGGGCCGCCTTCGCAGTCCGATGCACCGGCGCCTTCGCGTGAGCCCTGGCCGTGACCCGCACGTGACCGTGGCGAACCTTCGCCTCGGCAGACGAGCCTCCAAAAACGAAACCGGCGGCTACTAAGGCCGCCGGGATGACCGACATCCTGCGCACTGGGGCGATTATCTTGGGCTCCCGAAGAGCCGTCAAGCCAAAAAGTCCGAGCCGCTCAATGATTTATGCTGCATCCGCATACCCCGTGAGGCCCGTCACGCGCGCTCGAGATAGCTGTTGTCGCGGGTATCGATCTTGATTCGAATTCCGGCCTCGACGAACTGCGGAACCATGACCTGGAGTCCCGTCTCGAGCGTCGCGGGCTTGTACGACGCCGATGCCGTCGCGCCCTTCATTCCGGGCTGAGTCTCGATCACCTTCAGCGTCACGTTGTTGGGCAGCTCGATCCCGACCGGGTTGCCGTCGTAGAAGTCGACGTGGATCGCGGTGTTGGGCAGCAGGTATTTCATCTGCTCTCCGATCACTTCGTCTGACAGCGTCATCTGGTCGTAGGAGGTCTGATCCATGAAGTGATGCCCCGCCGAGTCGGAGTAGAGATACTCCATCTCCCGCTCGTCGAGGGAGGCCTTCTCCACCCGGTCCGTCGAGCCGAACCGGTGCTCGTTCATCGACCCGCTGCGCAGGTTGCGCATCTTGGCCTGCACGAAGCCCCGGAGGTTGCCGGGCGTCTTGTGGACCATGTCGTGGACACGGTGCAGCTCCCCGTTGTGGATGATGAGCATCCCGCTGCGCAGCTGTGTCGCCGGAATCATCATGAATTCCCCCGAAGGACCGCGAAATCTAGCAGAACCCGCGCAAAAGCAAAAGCCCCGGGAGGTCCCGGGGCCCGCCGGTTCGCGCCCGCCGGCCTTTGTCAGCCGCCCGAGGCCCGCACGACCCTCCGCGTGGAGCGGTGGGGCCGCGAGGTGGGCAGGGGCGACCGGAGCACGAACGACACGCTCTCCGGCAGGGTCGAAGACAGAACGCTCCGCCACGTCTCGAGGCCGTAGCCCCAGATCCCGCCGTCCCCGGCGGGTACGAGACCCGGCGAGGGAACGTTCGGCGTGAACAGGATGCTCGCGAAGTTGGGCCGCGGGATGTCGGTGCCGTTGGCCTCGTTCAAGGCCTGGACGAACCGATCCGCCACGATCATGTAACCGGTCGAGGAGGGATGGACCCCGTCATAGGAGAAGACCCCTCCCGTGAGGAAGGACGTCGTCAGCGTGATCCCGCCCACGGAGAACCCGTTCGCGCGAACGTCGTTGAAGAACGAGTGGATGTCGACGAGCACTCCCCCGCCGGTCGCCGCGGCGATCGCCGCGTTGTACTCGTCCGTCCGCTGCTGGAGAAGCGCGACCTCGTCCGGATAGAGCGTGACGCCCGGCACGAGGATGCCGGGATCCATGAGATGGCCATGAGGAAGCGGCAGCCCGTTTCCTCCGGCCGCCACCGGGATCCCGGTGCCCTGGGCGAGGATGGCTGAGGCCGGAAGCGTCACGAGCGTTCCCGTCGGCAGGGGACACCCTTGGTCCGGGGCAACGGGCGTGCAGGGGAAGCTGTCGTCGCCCTCTCCCAGGAGCGGCACGGGGAGGCCGCCGATCAGCACGGGCTGACGGGTCGAAGGGTCGACGAGGACCGGAGGAATCGTCGTCGCGAACGGGATCGCGGTCACGTCGGGGATGTTGGCGCGGATGACGCTCACGCCCGGAAAGAGCGCGTCGAGAATGGCCTGGTAGCTCGCCGTGAAATCGGCGGCCGTCGTCAGGGTCACCCCGTCGATCACGATGCCCGACGTCGCGGCCCCGAGCACGTCGTTGTTGCCGATCCAGAGGCTGACGAGCTTCGATCCCGTCGAGCCGGCGAGGAGGATGTCGGCCTGCTGCACGGCGCTGGTCCCGTCGAAGGGCGATCCGGTCACGTTGCGGAGCACCAGCGCGGCGATCCTCTCGATGCTGCTGCCGTTGACGTCCCCGTGCGTCAGCTCGGTCAGGTCGGCAACGTTCGCGCCGGGCATCCCGAGGTTGTCGTAGGGGCGGGGCAACGCCGCGTTCAGGGGAGGCCCCATCTGCGAGACCGGCCCCACCGTGATCGTCGAGGGAGGCAGGAAGACGGCCCCGAGGCACGGGTTGCCGACGAGCGGACTCGTCAGCGCGATCTCCTCGACCAGCGGCTGCTGGAAGTCGGTGATGCCGAACGTCCTCGCGAGCACCGCGGGATACGAGTTGACCTGGTTGCGCTCCACGAGGCAGCCGCTCTCGAACCCCGCCGTCAGGCTGTCGCCGAGCGCGACATACTTGTCGAATGCTCTCGTTTGGGCGGTCAGCGCCGCCGCGAGCAGGCAGGCCGCGACGCCCAGAGTCAGCGAACGGAGGCCGTGGGTTCTCATGAGTGTGCTCCCTTAGAACGAGATTCGGAGATTCGCGCTTCCGACCCACGCCCTCTCGGAATACTGGCCGAAGAAGTTGTCCGTCGACTCCGTCAGGACGGACCGATCCTTGAACCGGACGTAGACGCCGCCGAGGTCGACGCCCCACTGCGGGGTGTTGTAGCCGAACCCGGCGGTGTAGCCGTTGCGGTCGTTGTCGGCGAGGATGGGCCCGACGTCATTCTCCGGCTGGGGACTATTGTCGAAGTAGTAGCCGACCCGCACAGCCCAGTTTCCGAATTTCTTCTCGAGGCCGGCGCGATAGGCCCAGGTGTTCTTCCAGTTGGTCGCCCGGTCGAGCTCCGGCGCCACGCCGTCCGGGAACACGATGTTCAGGGAGGCGAACTTGGACCACTGGGTCCAGTCCGCCTCGAGCGCCAGCAGGAATCCGGACCCGAACTCGACCCCGATGCCGGTGTTCAGGCTCGCGGGGAACTCGATCGTGGTCGCGACCGCGTGCTCGCCCTGCGGTAGCCGCGAGGTCACGAGCGCGTCGACGACGGGGTTTCCCGTGAAGCGCTGAGTGAAGACAGCGGTCCCGTCGTAGTGGACCTTGATCGAGCTCCGGTAGGCCGCCCCCACTCCGACGTTGGGGACGGGCTTGAAGAGGATGCCGACGTTCCAACCCCAGCCGCTGTTTCCGGTGAGGTTGCTGTCGAGCTTGACGTGGGCGAGATCTTCGACCTGGCCGCCGAACGGATCCACGATGCCGAGGTTCGAGTTGCGCTCGAGCTGGACCTTGGAGAAGCGCAGGTCCGCGCCGGCCGCGACCGAGAGCTCGGGGAAGAGCTTGTAGGAGAACACGGGGTTGATGTCCGCGGTCTTGATGACGGCGTTCTGCGAGGTGAAGCGGCCCGAGAAGTGCTCCGGGTCGTTCCAGCGCAGCCCCAGCCCGTACGGCGCGTTGATGCCCAGCCCGAAGTTGAGCTCGGGGGTCAGCGGCACGACCGCGTACAGGTTGGGGATGATGAAGACCTGCTTCTCGACGCTCTCGGACACCCCGACGCCCGGGTAGGGATTGGCGCCGCTGAAGTCGGCCTTGCTGCGGCCGAGCGCGGAGCCCCCGACCATCAGCGAGAAGTGCTCCTGGAACCCCATCCCGGCCGGGTTGAAGAAGATCGCGGACGGGTCGTCCGCGACTCCCGCGAACGCGAGGCCCATGCCCGTCGCGCGCGCGCCCTGGGTCATGACCTGGAAGCCCGAGGGCGAGGCCGGAGCGCTGACGAGGAGCCCGACGACGGTCAGGCAGAGGACGACGCGCCGCAGGGGGACGCCATGTTGCTGTCTCACGGTTCTCCTCCCTCGAATTGCACACGAGACCCCGAAGACGGGGGAAAACGATGGCTCGCTCGACCGGAAATCTAGTCCTCGACGCCCCGAATGTCAAAGAAAGGCGACGTGACCGTACGAATCCGGGATCGCGCCGCGGCTAGAATCATCCCAGCTTGTCCCACGAAAGCGAGCTTCCCACGCGCGATGGATCCGCGTTCAAGTCTGCCGCCCGCGAGGCGCCGGTCACCGTGGGGACCATTCTGGGCGGGCGCTACCGCATCGACTCGGTGCTCGGGTTCGGCGGCATGGGCGTCGTGTATCGCGCCCGGGACCTGAAGCTCGATCAGGAGATCGCGCTCAAGCGGATCCGGCCCGACCGCGTATCTCCGGAACGCCGCGAGACCCTGCGCCGCGAGATCATCCTTTCCCGCAGGGTCACCCACGAGAGCGTGTGCCGCGTCTACGACCTGGTGGAGATCGAGGGCGAGGAGTTCGTCTCGATGGAGTACCTGCCGGGGAAGACGCTGAAGGAAATCGAGGAGCGCGAGCGGACGCTGCCCCTCGGACGTGGCCTCGCGATCGCCAAGGGGATCTGCGGCGGCCTCGCGGCGGCTCACCGCATCGGCGTCCTGCACCGGGACATCAAGCCGGAGAACGTGATCGTGGGCGAGGACGGCAGGCCGCGGCTGATGGATTTCGGCATCGCCGTCGAATCGAGCCTCTATCGCGGGGAGCAGGGCGACACCGTGCCCGGCACGCCCCAGTTCCTGGCCCCCGAGCTCCTGAGGGGCGAGATGCCCAGCCAGCGAACGGACGTCTACGCGATGGGCGTGGTTCTGTACGAGATGTTCACGGGCCGCGTCCCGTTCGACGACAACGACACCGCGCGCCTGGTCCGCCGCGTGATCGCGGAGCCGGCGCCCCGAATCGAGACGCTCCGGCCCGACCTGCCGCCGGAGCTCCGGGACATCCTCGAGCGCGCGATCGCGAAGGACCCGGAGGCGCGCTTCGCCGACGCGACGTCGCTCGCGGACGCCCTCTCGGCGTTCGAGGGCCAGGTTCTCGACCGCGTGCTGGCCGAGGTCTCGGTCACGCGCGCCAAGATGGTCAAGCTCATGGTGATCCTCGAGGCGAACAAGTCCCTGGCCGCGACGTTCGATCCCACCGAGACGCTCCGCATCATCCTCAAGACCGCCACGTCGGAGACGGACGCCGAGCGCGGGACGATCTTCCTCGCCGACCCGGCTACCGGCGAGCTCGTCAGCCAGATCCTGGAGGGCGGAGCCGTCAACCCGATTCGCCTGCCGATCGGTAAGGGGATCGCCGGAACCGCGGCGCAGACCGGCCAGGTCGTCCACAGCATCGACGCCTACCGGGATCCCCGCTTCGACAAGCGGACGGATGCGTCCTCGGGCTTCAAGACGGTCTCGATCCTGGCCGCCCCGATGCGCACGCCGCGGGGAGAGATCGTGGGCGTGGTCGAAGTCCTCAACAAGCGCCGCCGGAGCTTCACCAAGGAGGACGAGGAATTCCTGGCCGAGGTCGGCACGCACGCCGCGCTGGCGGTCGAGAGCGTGCGCGAGCACGAGGCCGCCGTCCGTGGCGCGCACCGAGAGGGCGCCGCCGCCATCCTGCGGGGCGTGATGCCGATGCTCAATCCGACCTCCTGGCCGGCGACGCCCGGCTTCGAGTCCGCGCCGCTGCGCTGGCGCTCCGAGGAGCCCAACCTCGCGGTCTACGCCGTCGAGTCGGAGACGGGGAGCCTGTCCTTCCTGCTCGTCGAGGATCGGCGCGCGCTGGAGCACTCGATCGGAAGCCTCGTGCGCGCCTCGGGCCTCGGCCGCCAGCTCCTCCCCGAGGCATCGCCCGCCGAGATCGTCGCGAAGCTGGGCGCCCTGGAACCGGACTGCTCCGTCACCGCGGCACGCTGGCGGGGCGAACGCCTGAGCCTCGCGGCCCGGCAGGCGCCGGTCCCCTACCTCCTGCGCTTCGGCCGTCCGGTTCCGTTTGAGATCCGGGAGTCGGCGGGCACGCTCGAGGTCTCGCTGGAGACCGGCAAGGGCGATCTCCTGGTCATCTCCTCGACCGGGATCGCGGGCCTCGAGTCCGCCGGTAAACCCGCGTCGGCCGACAGGTCCGCCATGCGCCTCGCGCGGGCCGCCGAGACGCAATCGCTCTCGGCCGGATTCGCCGCCCTCGTCGCCGAGTGGAAGAAGACGGGATTCTCCCCGGGGCCTCGCGACGTCCTCCTCCTCGCGGCGAAGCGGCTGGAGTGATCCCCCGCCTCGAGCCTCAGGCCTCGCCGCCCGCGCCGTCGTAGATCACGCGCTCGCCCTCGAGCCGGGCGAAGGGCGGGAGGCGATGCGGCCGGGCCTGCGCGGGGGAGAGGATGTCGAAGGCCTCCCAGCCGCGCGCCAGGAACGCGTCGGCGATCAGCGACCGGTGGCACTGCCAGGGCAGCGCCTCCGCGCACATCAGGGCGGATGCCCTCTCGTCGGCCAGGGCGGCGGCGGTCGCGAACGCCGCGGTGAAGGCCCCGGTGTCCATGAAGTCGGCGAATCCGCGAAACCCCTCCTCGCGCCAGGTCGTGTGGGGCGAATCGGGGAGGGGCTTTCTCCGCCCGCCGAGCTCCGTCAGTCCGCGGTAATCGACGCCGGCCTTCTCGAGCCCGCGCGAGAGCGCGGCGGCGTCGAAGTGCGGCCACTTGCGCGAGACGGGATAGCGCCGGACGTCCAGGATGCGCCGGACGCCGTGGCCCTGCAGGATGTCGAGAAACTCCGAAAGCGGCTGTTCGAGTGGCCGACGGTGTGGATGCGCACGCGGGGGCCTCCTACGGCAGGACCGCCACGGCGAGCGCGCCGGGACCCCCGTGCGCCCCCAGCGCCGGACCGCACTCGACGATCATGACTTCGGACTCGGAGTAGCGCGCCCGGATCTGCCGCGCCAGCTCCGCCGCGGCGTCCTCGGCATCGCAGTGGGCGATCCCGAAGCGGCGCGAGGCGCTCACGCCCTCCCCCGCCTGCGCGAAGACCAGATCCATCATCTTCCGGCGGGCGGCGGCATAACCGCGCGCCCGGGCCGCCGGCGCCGCCTTTCCCTCGCGATCGATCTCCAGGATCGGTAGGAGGCCAAGGAGCCGGGCGACGAATCCGCGCAGCGGTGAGACCCGCCCGCCGCGCACCAGGTGCTTCAGAGTGGGAACGGCCACGAACGTCCGCACGCGGGCGGTCGCGTCGCGGGCCACGGCGGCGACTTCCTCCGCAGACTTGCCCGCGGCCGCCGCCTCGGCCGCAGTTCGGACGACGAGCCCGAGTCCGACCGACACCGTGCGGCTGTCCACGTGCTCGATCCGGGTCCTCTCGACCGGCCGCGCGCCGACGATCGCGGCCTGGTGGGTCCCCGAGAGCGCCGCCGAGAGATGAACCGAAACGATGGATCCGGCGTGCTTCGCGACGTTCTCGTAGACCTGGGTGAAGTCGGCGGGCGGCGGCTGCGACGTCTGGGGCGCCACGTCCGTCACCGAGAACCGGGCGTAAAACTCGGCAGGAGCGATCGTCACCTTGTCGAGGTAGTTCTCCGAGCCGAAGTACACCCGCACCGGCACCACGCCGATCCCGAGGTCCTCGACCAGGGACGCGGGCAGGTCGCAGGTCGAGTCCGTCACCACGCCGACGCGCGCCGCCCGATTCTCGTCGAAGCGGGACTCGTGCTGCGAGCGCATGTCTTCGACCTTCGTCTGCGCGGCCTCCCCGTAGCGCCGCGCGGCCTCGAACAGCCGCTCGGGCTCATTGGTGTGGATGTGGAGCCGGAGGCGCACTCCCCCGCCCGCCATGACGATCGAGTCGCCCAGGAGCGCGATTTCGCGGCGCAGGGCATCGCGGTCGATGGCGCCTCCCTCGAGGAGGACCTCGGCGCAGTAGCGAAACAGGATCGCCTCGGGAGTCCGGTCGACGCGCGCCGCCTGAACTTCCGCGGGCTCGACCGCGGGCGGCGCGAGGCGCGACGCCTCGCGGAGATAGCGCACGATCCCCTCCAGGAGATACACGAAGCCCTGCGCGCCGGCGTCCACGACGCCCGCTTTCTGAAGCATCTTCATCTGCCGCGGGGTGTTCTGAAGCGATGTCCGGGCGGCCTGGAGGGATTCCGGCAGGAGCACGCCGAAGTCCCGGACCCGCGAGGCCCCGTCCGCGACGTGGCGCGCCCAGTCGCGGATGACCGTCAGGATCGTGCCCTCGACGGGCCGCGCGATCGCCGCGTACGCCGACTCCGACGCGCGCACCACGGCGCTCCCGAACTCCGCCGTGGTCACCCGGGGCGTCTCCGGAAGCCCTTCGGCGAAGCCGCAGAAGAACTGGGCGAAGATCGCGCCCGAGTTGCCGCGCGCGCTGCCGATCGCCTCGTCGGCGATCCTCTGCGACATCCGATGGACGTGACGCTGGCGGCTCTTCGAGACGGCGGCGGCGATCTTCTGCAGCGTCGACGCGACGTTGGTGCCGGTGTCGCCGTCGGCGACCGGAAAGACGTTGATCTTGTTGAGCGCCTCGGCGCGCTCGGCGACGAAGCGGGCTCCGGCGATCAGCGATCGGGAGAGGCGATTGCCGTCGAGATAGGCAATCGCGATCAAGGCTTGATGGTGGCCGGAAACCCCTCGGGGGCGCGCTTCGCTTCGCGCGCCGTCCGATACTCCTCCGCGACCGACGGAAGCCGATCGAGGTAGAACAGGACGACCCCGCACCCCATGCAGGCCCACGGGTAGACCTTCTCGACCCCCCAGGAGAAGAGCCCGGTCTTCCAGGGCTTCTTCCAGAAGTAGGACGTGTAGCCGGACGTGTTGGACCGGGAGCGCAACATGTCGCTCCCGCAGAGCGGGCATTTGCGGTGAAAGGCGTCGCTCATGGAGGTGTCCGGGAAGGATATCAGGAGGGCGACGGCGGGCGCCCGGCGCTACGCCCCTTCGCCCGCGGGTCGCCAGCGCAGCACCAGGTTTCTCGCGGCGCCGACCTCGTCGACCCGCCGGACCGGCGTCGTGTGCGGCGCATTGCGGACGATGTCGGGATCCTCTTCGCATTCCCGCGCGATCTCGCGCATGGCGGAGATGAAGGCGTCCAGCCCCGGCTTGCCCTCGGTCTCGGTGGGCTCGATCATCAGCGCGCCGTGCACGATGAGCGGAAAGCTGACAGTCGGCGGATGGAATCCGTAGTCCATCAGGCGCTTGGCGATGTCCATGTTCGAGACGCCCCGCTCCGCCTGCGCCTTGTCCGAGAACACGACCTCGTGGAGGCTCGGCGTCTCGTACTTGAGGTGGTAGACCCCCGAGAGCCCGGCCCGGATGTAGTTCGCGTTGACGACCGCGTTGCGCGCGACCTCCCCGATGCGGTTGCCGTACGCCGCGATGTAGGAGAGCGCCCGCACGAACATGCCGAAGTTCCCCAGGAAGGTGCGAAGCCTCCCGATCGAGTCGGGCCGGTCGAAGTCGAGGAAGAAGGTCCCGTCGGGTCGCCGCTCCACGGTCGGGCGCGGGAGGTGGGGCGTCAGCGCCTCGCATACCGCCACGGGCCCGGACCCCGGCCCGCCTCCGCCGTGGGGCGTCGAGAACGTCTTGTGGAGGTTCATGTGCATAACGTCCACGCCCATCAGTCCGGGCTTCGCGATCCCCACGAAGGCGTTGAAGTTGGCACCGTCGCAGTAGAGGTAGCCCCCCTTCGCGTGCACGATCCGCGCGATCTCGAGTATCTGGTCCTCGAAGACGCCGAGCGTGTTCGGAACGGTCAACATGAGCGCGGCGACGTCCTCGCTCATCGCCGAGTCCAGCGCGGAGAGGTCGATCGTGCCGCGCGCGTTGGACTTCAGCTCCCGGACCTTGTATCCCGCGAAGTGCGCCGAGGCGGGATTGGTCCCGTGGGCCGAGTCGGGGATCAGGACGGTCGTGCGGGGCCGCCCGGTCTTCTCGAGCGCCTTGCGCACCATCAGGATCCCGGCGAGCTCGCCCTGCGCTCCCGCGGAGGGCTGGAGCGTCACGCGGGGCAGCCCCGTCAGCTCGGCGAGGATGCGTTCGAGCTGCCACGCGAGCTCGAGCGAGCCCTGCGACACCTCCTCCGGAGCAAGCGGGTGCACCGCGGCGAATCCGGGAAGCCGCGCCATCTCCTCGTTGATCCTCGGGTTGTGCTTCATGGTGCAGGAGCCGAGCGGGTAGAGCCCCTGATCGATCGAGAAGTTCAGCCGCGACAGCCGCGTGAAGTGGCGCGCGACCTCGACCTCCGAGATCTCCGTCTCCCCGGCGATCTCCTTCCGCAGCAGCGCCTCCGGGATGGCGACGAGGGCTGGCACGTCCAGCGGCGGGAGCGAGTACCCGATCTTGCCCTGCCCCGAGCGCTCGAAGACCAGCGGCTCGACGCGGGGCTCGGGATGGAGCCTGTCGCTCCCGCGCGCGCTGCGCTCCGCGATCTCGGTGCTCATGCGGACTCCGACGCGAGCGCCGCGATCAGCCGGTCCATCTCCGCCCGCGTGTTCATCTCCGTGGCCGCGACCAGGAACCGACGCGCGTCGCGCGCGTCGTATCGAGAGAGGGGGATGCCGCCGAGAATCCCCTTCCGGACCAGGCGCGAGAGGAGAGCCGCCGCATCCCCGGGGGCCTCGGCGGTGAATTCGTTGAAGGTGGGCCCTCCGTATGCGACCCGATAGCCCGGGATCGCGGCGACCGCGCCCTTGAGGTACTCGGCCTTGGCGTGGCTCTGCAGCGCGACCTCCCGCATCCCGTGCTTTCCCAGGAGCGACATGTGGATGTTGGAGGCCAGGGCCATGAGCCCCTGGTTAGTGCAGATGTTGGAGGTCGCCTTCTCCCGGCGGATGTGCTGCTCGCGCGTCGAGAGGGTGAGGCAGAAGGCGCGCCGGCCCTCCGCGTCCCGAGTCTGGCCGACGAGCCGGCCGGGGATCTGGCGCTGGTGATCGGAGCGGCACGAGAGGAATCCCAGCAGAGGGCCGCCGTTGTGCATCGGGACGCCCAGGGACTGCGCCTCCCCGCACGCGATGTCCGCTCCCCCCGCGCCCGGCGGCGACAGCAGCGCCATCGAGATCGCCTCGGCGACGACCGAGATCGAGAGCGCCCCGTGGGCGTGCGCCGCGCTCGAGCCCGCGTTCCAGTCCTCGACGACCCCGTAGAAGTTGGGCGACTGCACCGCCACCGCGAATGTCGTCGAATCCACCGCCGCCTCGAGGGCGCGGGCGTCGGTGGCGCCGTCGGAGGAGAGCGGCACCTCGACGACCTCCAGTCCCAGGTTCGTGAAGTAGGTCCGCACGGTCTCGCGGTACTCGGGGTGGATCCCGGCGGAGAGAACGGCGCGCCGCCGGCCCTTGACCAGCCGCTCCGCCATCAGCAGGGCCTCGACCAGCGCCGACGCGCCCTCGTAGAGCGACGCGTTGGCGACCTCGAGCCCGGTCAGGAGGCAGATGTGGCTCTGGAACTCGAAGATCGACTGGAGGGTGCCCTGCGAGACCTCGGGTTGATACGGCGTGTACGCGGTCAGCCACTCGGAGCGGTAGAGCATCTGGTCGGCGATGGCCGAGACGTAGTGGTGGTAGAGACCGCCACCCAGGAAGAACGCCGTGTCGCGCGCATTCGCGTTCCTGGACGCCAGTCCGCCCAGGTACCGGCGGATCTCGATCTCCGACAGGGGCGCCGGAAGGGCGGGCCCGCGGCGCACGGCCTCCGGCACGGCGGCGAAGAGATCCTCGACGGAGGAGACTCCGATGGCCGCGAGCATCGCCTCCCGCTCGCCCTCGGACGTCGGCAGGAACTTCACTTGCCCTGCTCTTCCTCGCTGACGTAGCGCGCGTACGCCTCGGCCGTCATCAAGCGCGCCACCTCCTCGTCGGTGGACAGCTTGAGCCGGATCAGCCAGCCGTCGCCCAGGGGATCGTCGTTGATGATCCCGGGCTCGGCGACCGCGGCCTTGTTGATCTCCACGACTTCGCCCGATGCCGGGGTGAAGAGCTCGGAGACCGCCTTGACGGATTCGACCGTGCCGAATTCCTCGTCCGCGTTGTAGAGGTGGCCGACCTCGGGGAGCTCGAGGTAGACGATTTCGCCCAGCTGCTTCTGGGCGTGGTCGGTGATCCCGATCGTGCCGATGTCTCCGTCGACGTGGACCCACTCGTGGCTCTCGGTGTAGCGCATCTCTTCGGGATTCATGATTTTCTCGCGGCTCCCCTCTTGTAAAACGGCGTCGGAACGACTCGGGCCTTCGCCGAGCGCCCGCGGATGTCGACATCGAACTCGGTGCCCGTCTCGCCCGACGGCGTGGGCAGCAATGCCAGGCCGATCGGCTTCGCGAGGGTCGGGGAATGGGTGCCGGACGTCACGACGCCCTCCCCGTGCTCGGTCCGGGCGAGGTAGCCGTGGCGGGCGATCCCGCGATCGACCATCTCGAATCCCACGAGCCTGCGCGGAATCCCCGCACCCTTCTGCGCGGCCAGCGCCTCGCGGCCGATGAAATCGCCCTTGGACATCCGGACGATCCAGGCGAGATCCGCTTCCCAGGGCGTCACGGTCTCGTCGATGTCGTTGCCGTACAGCGCCATCTTCGCCTCCAGCCGCAGCGTGTCGCGGGCCCCGAGGCCGCACGGCTGGACTCCGTCGGCCCGGCCCTCGGAAAGGAGGGCGCGGAAGACGGGCTCCGCGTCCTCGGGCGAGCAGTAGATCTCGAAACCGTCCTCTCCTGTGTATCCCGTGCGCGAGACCAGCGCGGGGAATCCGGCGACCGCCGCGTCTCGGAACCCGTAGTAGGGCAGGTCCGAGGGATCGGGCGCGCAGAGCCTCCCCATCAATCCGGCCGAGGCCGGTCCTTGGACCGCGATCAGCGCGTAGGCGTCGCTGCGGTTCTCGACCTTCACGTCGTCGGACGCGCGCGCAGACGCCCACGCGAAGTCCTTGGGAGTGTTTGAGGCGTTGACGACCATCAGATACGAGTCGGACGCGCGGCGATAGACGAGGACGTCGTCGACGAAGGTCCCGCGGTCCGTCAGGAGCGCGGAGTACTGGATGCGTCCGTCGGACAGCCGGGACACGTCGTTGCACGTGATGCGCTGGACCGCGTCGAGGGCGCGGGGCCCCGTGAATTCCAGTTCGCCCATGTGCGAGACGTCGAAGAGGCCGACGTGCTCGCGCACCGCGCGATGCTCCTCGAGGATGCCGGCGTACTGAACCGGCATCTCCCAGCCGCCGAAATCGATCAGTTTGGCGCCGAGCTCGCGGTGGAGATCGTAGAGCGGGGTGCGTTTGAGCGCGGCGGGCGCGGCGGCGGGGGCAGCCATCGGGACAGGGAACTTAGCACAACGGCGCGGCGGGCCCGAGTCCCCGCCGTCTCAGTCCTTCTTGAGCTTCTCCTTGACGCGCGCCACGTCCCGGCCGGCGTTGGGCGCCACGAGAATCCGGACGAGCTGCGGTCGCAACCCCGGCGAGGCGAGGAGGAGATCGTGGACCGCGGGACCGCGGAGCGAAAGCGGCGAGTCCGGCCCGAATCGCGAGACCGGCCCCCACGTCTTCTCGCCCTCCATCACGACCGCGTCGGGCGGCTCGACCTGGAAGACGACGGGGCCGGTCGTGCGGTCGTACACCGAGGGCAGCTTCGGGTAGGAGACCCGCTCCTGGCGGTCGAGCTCGTCGTCGATCGAAATGGAGTCCTTGTCGGCTGAGGGCGACACATCGATTCGAAGCCGGACGGTCCGGTAGCCGGGCAGCTCCATGCGGACGGAGTGCGGCCCCGGCGCATCGAAGACGAATTCGCGCCCGCCGCCCCGATTGTCCCAGTCGTCGGCGATTCCCACGGCGCGGCCGTCGATCGTCAGTCGCGCCTGATCCGGGCTCGAGGTGAACCGCACGCTGTGCCGGGTCGTGTACGCGTGGTCGGCCGGCTCGCCCTTCGGTTCGGCGGCCGCCGCCTCGGACGCGGGCGCCCGCGCCTCCGTGTCGGAAGGAGGACGGGGCGTCGGCGCGACGGACGCAGCTCGCGTCGGTCGCGGACGCTCCGAGCCTCCCGAGCGCGGCGCCCCCACGAGCGCATCCGCGGCTTCGCGCGGCCCCGGAGTCGGGAGCGTGACGACCGGTTCAGCAGAAGGCGAAGGCGGGGGCGCCGCCGCCGGGAGGGCCGCGATCGCCGTCGCGCCGGGGGCGGGGCGCGGGGTCGGCGGGGACGCGGGCATCGGAGCGCGGGGGGCCCGTTCGCGCAGGAGAAAGACCACGGCCAGAGCCAGGATCGTCGCGGCCAGGAGCGCCCACGGGAGAACGGCGCGATGTCGAACCGGTCCGAGCGCCGCCGCGAGCGACGGATCGCGGGGCGGAGCCTCCGTCGCCGCCGTGGCGGCCGCCGTCATCGCGGCCTCCGCCTGGCTCGAAGACGCGGCCGCCGCCGGCGCCGCGAGGACGGACAGGCGGGTGAACTCCGACTCGCGCTGGATCTTCTCGATGCGCGTCAGCTCGCGAATGAAGGCGCGCGCGTCCGCGGGCCGATTCGCCGGCTGCTTGGCGAGCATGCGCGCCAGGACCTCGCGGCTCGCCTCCGGAAGGTCGGCCTTCAGCTCGCGCGGGTCGCGCGGCTCGGTGTGGAGGATCTGATAGACGAGCGTGGTGATCGACTCCCCGGGGAACGGCCGGGCGGAGGTCAGGAGCTCGTACAGAACCACGCCCAGCGAAAAGAGGTCGGATCGCCCGTCCAGCTTCTCGCCGCGGATCTGCTCGGGAGACATGTAGGCGGGGCTCCCGATCATCTGGCCGGTTCGCGTCAGGTCCGACGTCCCGGCCGCCGTGAACCGGCCGATCCCGAAATCCGTGACCTTCACCCGGCCGTCCTTCGCCACCAGGATGTTTCCCGGCTTGATGTCCCGATGCAGCACGCCCCGCTCGTGCGCGTGCGCCAGCGCGTCGGCCGTCTGGCGGACGATGGCGATCTTCGCGCTCACGGGAATCTCTCCGCCGCTCGCGAGGTAGCGCGTCAGCGGCTTCCCGTCGACGTATTCCATCGCGATGAAGTAGACGTCGCCGTCGCGTCCGACGTCGTAGATCGTGACGATGTTCGAGTGCTGAAGACGCCCCGCGAGGCGGGCCTCCTTCCGGAAGCGCTCCTCGATCTCGGACGCGTCCTCTCCCCGCAGGGACTCGGGCCGGACCGTCTTGATCGCTACCGGGCGATCGATCTGAGGATCGTTGGCGAGGTACACGACGCCCATGGAGCCCTGTCCGAGCACCGTGGAGATCTCGAAGCGCCCGAGCCGCGAGCCCGGGGGAAGCGGGCTCATGCCTCGTCGTTGTCGGCGAGGTTTTTCTCGGCGTCTTTTTCCCGTTCGGCGATGAGGGATCGGGCCTCGTCGGCCCGGTCGGGGGGGACCATGACGCGGCTGGTGCCGAGGGCACCCAGGTTCTCCGGCCACGGCGAGGCCGGCGAGCCCTCGATCTCACAGGGGATGCCCTCGGACTCGAGGAGGCCGGCGATGATCTCCGCCTCCTCGTCGTCTCCCGCCGCCGCGACCTCGATCCAATCCGGAGACTCGGCTTCAGCCATGCGCGTCCTTTCTTCGATCGCGAATTTCCATCAACGGGCCAGCCTCAGCAGGGCGGGGCCCCGCTCCCGGACGATCCCAACGACCGCCGCGTGCTGGGCGCCGCGCTCGCGGCAGCGCGCCGCGTAGGCCTCCCCCTGCGCCTCCGGCAGGGCCACGAGGAGCCCGCCCGAGGTCTGGGCGTCGCAGAGCAGCAGGACGTCCTCGTCCGTGACCCCCGCGCCGAGGTCCGTCCGCTCGCGCAGGGTGCGCGCGTTCGCGCGGGAGCCTCCCGGCGCGATGCCTTCGGCCGCCAGGCGACGCGCCTGGGACAGGAGCGGGATGCGGCCTACCGCGAACTCCGCCGTCGTGCGCGAAGCCTCCATCATTTCGTGCGCGTGGCCCAGGAGCCCGAACCCCGTCACGTCGGTCGCGGCGTGGATGTCGAAGCCCTCCATCGCCTCGACCGGGGGGCGATTCAGGGCGCACATCACGCCGACGACCTCGTCCATCGCGGAGGCGGAGAGGTGGCGCGGCGCGGCGGGCTGGCCCGCGCCGGCGGCGGCGGCGGAGTCCACGCGCCCCGCCCGGATCGTGATCCCGATTCCCAGCGGCTTGGTCAGGACCAGCGCGTCGCCCGGCTTCGCTCCGGCGTTGCGGGTGACGCGCGCTTCGTCGACCACTCCTGTCACGGAGAGACCGTACAGCGGAATGTCGTGATCGATCGAGTGCCCGCCGCCGATCGCGGCGCCGGCCTCGGCGACTTTCTCCGCACCGCCCCGCAGGATCTCCTCCAGCACCTCCGTCGGAAGGACCTTGATCGGGAAGGCCACGACCGCCAGCGCGAGCACGGGCCTTCCCCGCATCGCGTAGACGTCGGACAGCGCGTTGGCCGCCGCGATGCGTCCGAAGAGCCGCGGGTCGTCCACGACGGGAGTGAAGAAGTCGATCGTCTGGACGATCGTAGTTCCGCCATTCAGGCGATACACGGCGGCGTCGTCCGCGAGGGCGTTGCCGACCAGCAGGTTGGGGTCCGGCGTCGAGGGCACCTTCTTGAGAAGGGCGGACAGGTCGAACTGGGGAATCTTGCAGGCGCAGCCCGCGCTGGAGGCGAACGTCGAGAGCGCGGGGTATTCGGTTTTCCCTGCCGACACGGAGGAGATTCTAGCCCTCAGCCGCCCGCTCTCCGGTTTCCGGCGAGCGCCGCTGCCGGCGGTCTCGCGGAAAGCGGGCCGAGGATCGTCGACCTAGTCGTCGTCGCCGCGGATCAGGAAGCCGAGAACGAAACCGACTGCCGCCGTGACGGCCATAGCGGTTCCGGGATTCGCCTTCACGTACCCGCGCAGATCGTCCCAGAGGTAGCCGTAGTCGCCCTCGATCTTCTTGGCGGCCGACTTGACCGACTTCCGGACGTCGCCGCTGACGCCGTCGAACTGGTCGCGCGCCTTCGAATACGAATCGCCCAGGACTTCCTTGGTGCGGTCGATCTTCTCTTCGACGAAGTCGCGCGCACGATCGAACGGTGTATCTTTCGCCATGACACCCCCTTGAAGAACGGCATCATATACCCTTGAATCGATCATGAGCACAGCGGTCGTGCCGAGAGAAAGGGCCGGCGGACCGTGGCGCAGGGTCGTCGGGGAGACCCTCCGCGGCTTCCGAGCCGACCGGGGCCTCGACCTGGCGGCCTCCCTGGCCTTCGCGTCGCTCCTGACGGCGGTCCCGCTGCTCGTGGCCTTCTCGCTCTTCCTCGCCACGCTCTTCCGGGAGAACGACGGCCAGATTCTCGCCGTGGTCAACGCGATCCTGCCGTACCAGACCACCCGGCTGACGCAGAGCCTGGGGGACTTCATCACGAAGTCGAAGGCGATATCGACGGTCGGCCTCCTGCTTCTGGTCGTGGCCTCGGTCCGTCTGGTCTTCGTCGTGGAGGGAGTCTTCAACGCAGTCTGGGGAGCGCCGCGGCGCCGCGCCCGGCTGGCCCGGCTCCTGATCTACACGTTCTCCCTGGTGGCGCTCGGCCTGGTGCTCGGGGGGATCTTCTGGGGTCTCAAGCTGATGCGCCGCTACGTCGGCATGGATTCGTTCCTGAGCGACCCGGCGGTCGCCGGCGCCGCGCCGTTTCTCCTGAAGGCGGTATTCCTGACGCTCCTCTACCGATTCCTGCCCAACGCTCGGGTCCGGCTCCCCGCGGCCGCGGTCGCGGGCGCCGGCGCCGCCCTCGGGCTGGAGCTCCTCCACCTGTGCTTCACCGTGTACGTGGACGCGATGCTTCGCATGAACCTCATCACGGGCTCGCTCGCGTTCGTCTTCTTCGCGATCCTGTCGCTCTATTTCGCGTGGGTCCTGATCCTGCTGGGAGTCGAGCTGACGCACGTCCTCCAGACGCAGGTCGGGAGCTCGGCGAACGGGCGGCGCGAGGGCCGCGCCGAGCGAGCCGTCCGCATCCTCCTCCGGATGTCGACGCTGAAGGCGCTGCGGCTGGAGGACCTCGAGCCGGACCCGGGTCACCCGGCCGTCGAGACGATCGCCATCCTCGAGGACCTGTCCCGCGCGGGAATCGTGGCGCGCGATCCGGCCTCCGGCTTCCGCATGGCGCTTCCCGGCCGCGAGGTCACGGTGGCCCGCATCGTCGAGGCCCTGTCCCCCGATCTCTACCACGTGGATCCCGACGCGAACGACCGCGTCGCGGTTGTCCTCGAGCCCCTGTTCCTGCGCCTGGATGCCGAGCGCCGGACGCTCCTGAGCGCCACGCTCGCGGACCTGAGACACAGACCCTGAGCGGGCCGCTCCGCGGCCCGACCGGAGGGGGAGGGAAAGTCTCCCGGGCGTTCTCTCCCTCCAAAGAATTCATCGGCGAGAGTTTCGCTCTCGGATCACGTCGCTGGACCGGGTCGCAGCCGTTTCATGAGAGTCGGAGCGATGAACGTGGTCGCGAAGACGGCGATTAGGACGGCGACGAAAACGCGCGGCGGCAGTGCTCGGGTCGAGAGGCCGAGCGAGGCGAAGATCAGCCCGACCTCGCCCCGCGGGACCATGCCCGCGCCGATGAAGGCGCGCCGCACTCTCCCCCACGCGCAGAATCCCGCCGCGAACTTCCCGAGCACGCCCACGACCGTCAGGGCCAGCCCGAGCCACAGGGCCGGGCGGTTCTCCGCCGAGGCCGGATTCAGAAGCCGGACGTCCACTCGGGCGCCCACGAAGACGAAGAAGACGGGAGCGAAGATGTCCACGATCGGCCGCAGCGCGGCATCGATGTCGTGTCGCCGGTTGGTTCGGGCCAGCGCCAGTCCCGCGGCGAAGGCGCCGACGATGGGCGCCGAGCCGGCGACCCGTGCCCCCCAAGCCACGAGGAGCGCGAAGCCCACCGCGGAGGCGACCAGCATTCCCCGAGCCTCGGTCCTTCCAACGACACGGACCAGGCGCCTGCCCACCGGGACTCCGATCGCGATCGCGGCGAGCACGAAACCGATCGACAGTCCCGCGGAGCGGACGGCCGCCGCGACTCCAACCTCCCCCTTCTCCGCGATCCGGCTGACGACGGCCAGCACCACGAGGCCCAGCAAGTCGTCCAGCACCGCGGCGCCGAGGATGATCTGGCCCTCCAGGGTCTTCAGCAGTCCGAGCTCCGAGAGCATGCGGGCCGTGATGCCGATCGAGGTCGCGGTGAGCGCGGCTCCGACGAAGACCGCGGTGAGCGGTTCGTACCCGAGCCCGCGCGTCACGAGATAGCCTCCCGCGAACGGCAGCGCCATTCCGACCAACGCGACGGCGGTCGCCCGGGCCCCCGCGCGCAGAAGCTCCTCCAGATCGGTGTCGAGCCCCACCTCGAAGAGGAGGAGGACGACGCCAATCTCCGCGAGGAGGAAGATCCCCTGAGTCAGCGGGACGAGGCCGAGGAGCGACGGGCCGAGCAGGACGCCGGCAAGCAATTCTCCGAGCACGGGAGGTTGCCCGACGCGCCGCGCCAGCTCGCCCAGGACCTTCGCGCCGATCAATGCGGACGCGAACGCCAGCAGCAGCGCGCCGGGATCGAATCCCTGGTCCATGGGCCCATGCTAGCTCGCTCGCGCGAAAGGCGACCGGCGGCGATGGTTTGCGGCCCTCGATCTTGCCGTGCTATTCTTCGCGCCCTCTTTCGCGTGGGGCTGTAGCTCAGCTTGGGAGAGCGCCTGAATCGCACTCAGGAGGTCGCCAGTTCGATCCTGGTCAGCTCCACCAAAACGTCGCCCTCCCGCATCGCGAAGCTCCTCCCTCTTCGTCGGGAGCCTCTTCGCGATGCGAGCTGTTGAGAGAGTGCCGCGAAGACGAGAGGCAGTTGCGGCTCTTTCGCTCGCCTGAGCGCAGCGAGGGCCTAGACTCTCGGCATGCCGATCCGGCAGGTCCTCGAGTCCGCGGTCTCGGTCAAGATCTGGACCGATGACGTCGAGGAGTCGGCCCGAGCCCAGCTGATCCGCACCGGTGCCCTGCCGTTCGTGTTCCACCACGTGGCGGCGATGCCGGATACCCACTGGGGCCTGGGAGCCACGGTCGGAAGCGTGATCGCGACCCGGGGCGCGATCTGCCCGGCGGCCGTCGGGGTGGACATCGGCTGCGGCATGGCGGCGGTCAAGACGTCGCTCGACGCCTCCGTCCTCGACGGCAAGTTGCCGGCGCTCCGGCACGCCATCGAGCGAGCCATCCCCGTCGGGTTCCACCAGCGCGGCGACCCGCACCCGCTGGCGCTGGATCTCCTGAAGCGATCGCGAGGGTTCCCCTCGGTCGCCACGGACTCGGAGAGGAAGAAGGCGGCTCATCAGTGCGGGACGCTCGGAGGAGGTAATCACTTCATCGAGATCTGCGTCGACGGGGACGACTCGCGAGTCTGGGTCCTCCTGCACTCGGGCTCGCGCAACATCGGAAAGGTCACGGCGGAGAAACACATCGGGAAGGCCAAGGGGCTGATGCGCCGGATGGCCTTGGAGCTGCCCGACCCGGACCTCGCCTATTTCGCGCAGGACACGGAGGAATTCTCGGACTACGTCCAGGACCTGAAGTGGTGCCAGGACTTCGCGCTGCTCAATCGCCGGGTCATGCTCGCGGAGGTCACCGACGAGCTCCGGCGCGCGCTCGGCGTGGGGAACCTGGGCCTCGAGCCCGAGATTCACTGCCACCACAACTACGTCGCCTGGGAACGTCACTTCGGAAAAGACGTGATGGTGACTCGAAAGGGCGCGATCCGGGCACGGCGCGGCGAGCTCGGGATCATCCCCGGCTCGATGGGCACCGGCTCGTTCGTAGTCCGCGGGTTGGGGAACCCGGAGGCGTTCGATTCGGCGCCGCATGGCGCGGGGCGGAGGATGAGTCGGGGCGCCGCCCGCCGCGCGTTCACCCGGGAGGATCTCGAGACTCAGACCGCGGGGGTCGAGTGCCGCAAGGACGCCGGCGTCATCGACGAGATCCCGGCCGCCTACAAGCCCATCGGCGAGGTGATCGCCAACTCCTCGGACCTGGTCGAGGTCGTCGCGCGCCTGAAGCAGGTCGTCTGCGTGAAGGGCTGACGAAACACGGTCAGCCCAGGCGCCCGCTCTGGAAATCCTGGAACGCCTGGAGGACCTCGGCGCGGGTGTTCATGACGAACGGGCCCGCGCGCGCGACGGGCTCGCCGAGAGGCTCTCCGGCGATCAGCAGGAATCGGAGCGGCGAGCCCTCGGACGCCTCGATCCGCGCGTTGCCGTCTTCGTCGCGGAAGAGCACGAGCTCGTGCGTTCCGGCACGCTTGCGGTCGGCGCCGAAGGCTCCCGAGCCTTCGACGACGTACGCGAACGCCCGAAGTTTCGAATCCAGCGGCTGGACGAAGGCGGAGCCTGCTCGCAGCATGACGTCGAGGTAGAGGATGGGGATTCGCGTGTCGATCACGGCGCGTTGCCCCAGGGCCTCGCCCGCGATCACGCGGACCCGGGCTCCGCCGTCCGGCGTCGTCGCCCCCGGGATCCGCGCAGCGGGAATCTCCTGGTAGCGCGGCGCCATCATCTTGTCGCGCCGCGGAAGATTGACCCAGAGCTGGAACCCGTGCATCCGCCCGCCACGCTCCTGGAAATCCGCCGCGGGCATCTCCGAGTGCACGACCCCGGACCCCGCCGTCATCCACTGCACGTCGCCGGGACCAAGGCGCCCGTGGTTGCCCCGCGAGTCGCGATGCTCCATCGCGCCGGAGAGCAGATAGGTCACCGTCTCGAAGCCCCGGTGGGGATGGTCGGGCGCGCCCCGGGCCTCGCCGGGAGCCGCCTCGATCGGGCCCATCTCGTCAAGGAGGAGGAACGGGTCCACCTGCTCGAGGGCCGACGTCGGGAAGGGACGGTGAACCAGGAAGCCTCCGCCCTCGAGGGTCTCGACGCTCCGAAGAACGCGATCGACGCCGCGAAACTTTTCCATCATCGCCAACTACGCCCCGGCGCCGGTGACGGATTTCGCGCGTGGTGTAATACGCGGCTCGAGGAGAACGTACATGGCGAAAGCGACCTTCGGCGCGGGATGCTTCTGGGGAGTCGAGGAGGAGTTTCGAAAGGTGCCCGGCGTTCGGGACACGGCCGTGGGCTACAGCGGCGGCAGGACGGCCAACCCAACCTACGAGGACGTCTGCACCGACGAGACCGGACACGCGGAGGTGGTCGAGGTCGACTATGACCCGGAGAAGACCTCCTACGACGCGCTCCTGGACGTCTTCTGGAAGGGGCACAACCCGACCCAGCTCAACCGCCAGGGTCCCGACGTGGGCGCCCAGTATCGCTCGGCGATCTTCTTCCACACCCCCGAGCAGGAGGCGGCGGCGCGAGCGTCGAAGGAGCGCCTGGAGAAGAGCGCGCGGTTCCCCCGCCCGATCGTGACCGAGATCTCACCGGCGCAGCCCTTCTGGCGCGCGGAGGAGTACCACCAGCGATATCTGGAGAAGCGCGGCCTCGGCTCCTGCCACACGTAGGTTGGGCCCTGGGTCGCCGCTCCCTACGCGGGCCGGGACGCGGGGCGTCTCGCGAGCCGCTCGCGGATCAGGGCGAGCGCTTCCTCGCGCTCGGGACCGGCGAGCGCGAGGCGCGGCGGCCGCACGCGCTCCGAGCCCGTTCCGGTTTCCTGCTGCGCGAGCTTGATCAGCTGCACGAACTTGGGGACCACGTCCAGCCGCAGGAGCGGCAGGAACCACTCGTAGAGAGCGCGCGCTTGCGCCACGGCTCCCGATGCCGCGAGGTCGAACAGTCGGACGGACTCGTGCGGGAGCGCATTCACGAGGCCCGCGATCCAGCCGTCGGCGCCCGCGTCGACGCCCTCCACGATCAGATCGTCGACGCCCACGAAGATCGCGAGGCGCGAGCGCAGGAGCGCGCGGATTGCGGCGATTCGCCGCACGTCGCCGCTCGACTCCTTGACCGCCTGGAGGTTCGGATGCTCCGCCGCGAGTCCGGCGAGTTGCTCGGGCGAGACGTCCGTCCCATAGGCGACGGGATTGTTGTAGAGCATGCAGGGCAGCGGAGTGGACGACAGGACCGCCGAGAAGTACGCCTCCGTCTCCCTCGGATCCGGACGGTAGACGTAGGGCGGCAGCACCATCAACCCGTCGCATCCGGCCTCGCGAGCGCGCCTCGCCGCCGCGATGGCCTGCGCCGTCGACAGCGCGGCGACGCCCGCCACCAGCGGCGCGCGTCCGGCCAGGGCGCGTCGGCAGGTGGCGAGGATCTCGATCTTCTCTTCGAGGTCGAGCGTCGCGGACTCGCCCAGGGATCCGAGCGGCACGATCCCGCGGCAGCCGGCGGACACCATCGCTCCCACGTGGCGCTCCAGGAGCTCGTGATCGACGGACAGGTCCTCCCGAAATGGCGTCGTCGTGGCGGGAAAGACTCCCTTCCAGATCATGCGAGATCCTCCTGCGAGCCCAGGTTGCCCAGCGCGGCCGGCTGGATGGGCGAGCGAACGGTATCCGACGCCCAGCCGAAGAGGAAAGCGAGCGCCGGCCCGCAGACCCTCCCCTGGCAGGCGCCCATCCCCGCCCGCGCCGACAGCTTCGCCTCACGGGCGCTCGCGCACGGCTCGAGACGCCCCCGGGAAACGTCCTCGCAGCGGCACACGACCGTGTCGGCGCGCGCCAGGTCCCGAAGCTCGGGTCGCGGCCGGAACGCGGTCTCGATTTTCGCGCCGAGGCGCCGTGAACGGCCGCGCGCGCGGGTCAGACGGCGCGAGTCGGGCGAGTCCCCGGAGCGGCACCCGGCCGCGGCGAGACCGGCGATCTCACCCTCCGCGATCGCGCCCTCGATCCCGGCGGCGCCGCACGGCTCGCCCGCGCAGAAAATTCCGGGCTCGCTCGTTCGCTGATCGGAATCCACGGCGACTCGCCCTCTCCGGATCTCGCACCCGAGGGATCGCGCCAGCTCCGTGCTCGGAACGAGACCGTAGGAAACGGCGGCGAGGTCGCAGGGCAGCTCGTAGCGGCGGGTCCCGTCCGTGAGGACGACGCGCTCGACGCTCTCGTCTCCGAGAGCCTCGGCGATCCACGTTCCAGTGCGGTAGCGAGTCGCCGCGAAGCCCCGCCGGTGGCGCGCCGCCTCGACCAGCTTCCGCGGGTCCCGGAGGAGGCCGGCCGCGAAAGCACCCAGCGCGAGGAGTCCCGCCTGCTCCGCGACGATGGCGACTCGCGCGCCAGCCTTCGTCAGCGATGCGGCGGCGGGCAGCAGCAGGGGCCCGGATCCCGCGACGACCGCCGTCCGGCCGGCGAGCGAGGCGCCGGACTTCCACAGTGACTGCGCGCCGCCCGCTCCGAGCACGCCCGGAAGCGTCCACCCCGGAAAGGGCAGGAAGAGCTCGCGGGCGCCCGTCGCGAGGACGAGCGACCGGGCCCGGATCTCGGTCCTCCCCTCCGGAGACTCGGCCACGACGCTCCACCCGTTCGTGTCGCGGTCCGCGTCGAAGACCGAGGCGCGCGAGCGGACCTCCGCGCCGGACCGGTCGAGCCGCGCGAGCCAGGCGCCTGCGGCGGGCGGAGCCGGGCGCCCCGGGAGGTGGCGGTGGATCTGGCCCCCCGGCGCGATCCCCTCGTCGAGCACGACCGTGCGCGCCCCGGATTCCGCGGCGCGGCACGCCGCCGCGATCCCCGCGGGTCCCGCACCCACGACGACGACGTCGCAGGCGTGCGTCTCGGATCCCGCCGCGGAGGCCGCGGCGCCGGCGCCTTCGCTTCGCGTGGCGATCTCCATCCCGCCGCGCACGGGTTCCACGCACGCCCGCCGATGCGCGACGCCGTCGATGGTGACCCGGCACTCGAAGCAGATTCCCATCGCGCAGAAGACCCCCCGCGGCTGCCCGGACACCGACCGCCGCAGCGCACGGACGCCGGCGGTCTCGAGCGCGGCGGCCACCGTGATCCCCTCATCCGCGGCGACCGAACGGCCGTCCACGCGGAGCGTGACGGAATCAGTCATCGGCGGAGGCTGCGAAACGCCGCGCCGGAGAATACGGCGCCGGATCGATCGCGCTCGGGCGCCCGAGGATCGCGTCGGCGGCGAGCCGCGCGGTGGCGAGCGACGTGGTCACGCCGAGCCCCTCATGCCCGGCGGCGACGAAGAGACCGGGCGTCCTCTCCCACCAGCCCACGAGGGGGAGGTTGTCCGGAGTCGCGGGACGAAACCCGACCCAGGTGCGGATCGCCGAGAGCCCCGCGAGCGCCGGCATGAACTCGAGGGCCCGCCGGATCATCCGTCCGCGGATCCCGCAATTGATCGCGCCGTCGAACCCCGCGAACTCGCGGGACGAGCCGAGCAGCATCTGGCCGGTCGCGCGCGGCTGGAGATTGAAGGCGACCGACTCCCGGGACGGTGCGTGCGCGCTCGCGAGGTATCCGAGCTCGACCAGCTGGTGCCGGCAGAAGCGCGGATAACGGTCCGTGATCACGAGGTGACCCTTGCGGGGAACGACGGGGAGCCCCGGCGTCAGGAGCGGTGCGGCCGCTCCGGCTGCGTTCACTACGGCGCCCGCGGCGATCGATCCCCGCGGCGTCTCGACGACGCGCGGTCCGATCGCCAGGACCTCCACGCCCTCACGAAGCGTCGCCCCCCGCGAGCACGCTCGCCGCAGGAGCCACCGGGCCGCGGCGGGCGGGTACAACACTCGGTCCTCCGGGACCCGCAGCGCCCCCCCGAGGCCGCGGCGCAGATTCGGTTCTTCGGTCGCGAGCTCCGCCTCCGATAGCTCCTCGGCCGCCACGCCGCGCCTTCTGTAGAACGCCGCCTTGTCGCGCAGGCGTTCGCGCTCCGCGCCGTCGGCCGCGATCCAGAGAGTCCCCGTTCGCTCGTCCTCGCAGTCCGCCGGGAGCTCGGCGGAAAGCGCGGCCCACAGCCCCCGCGAGTACTCGGTCAAGGCGAACTGCGCCTCGGAATCGTCCATAACGACCACGTGGCCCATCGCCGCGGCCGTCGCGCCGCCGCCCGGGAACCGCGACTCGAGCACCTCCACCCGGGCGCCCGCCTCTGCCAGCGCGTCCGCGCACGCGGCCCCGACGATGCCGGCTCCGACGACCAGCACGTCCGGGGTCACGAGAGGCCGTGCCGGAACGGATCGAGCGGATCGAAATGGAGGGTCGAACGTCCCGTCACGTACGCGCGCCCCTGGATCCGCGGGATGAGGTCGCCTCCGCGCTCCTCGAGCCACCCCGTGAAGAGGCTTCCCGTGATCGACTCCTGGCGCCATCTCTGCCCGATCGCCAACGCGCCGCGCGCGTGCAGGGCCGCCATGGTCGCGGAAGTGCCCGTTCCGCACGGCGATCGGTCGTAGGCGCCGCCCGGGCAGAGCACGTAGTTTTTCCCGTCCGCGTCGGTCCGCCGGGGCGGGCCCATGAGGACGACGTGATCGACCGGTTCCCCGGCCGCTCCGGTCACGCCCGCGCGCCGGAGCGCCCCCTGGATCCCCCGGCTCGCGGCGTGGAGCGCATCGCGGTTGGACGGCTCGATGGCCTCGCCCGGAAGCCGCGCGAGATAGAACCAGTTGCCCCCGTAAGCCACGTCGCCCGTTACGCGGCCCAGGCCGGGGACCTCGACCGAGACGTCGCGCGCGTGGCAACGCGCCGGCACGTTCTCGATCGTGACGGTTCCATCGGCCGCGAGCTCCGCTCCCACGGTTCCGACCGGAGTGTCCAGCCGCAGCGCGCCCGCACCGATCCGCCCGAGGTGCTCGAGCGTCCGCACGACTCCGATCGTGCCGTGCCCGCACATTCCCAGGGGCCCGACGTTGTCGAAGAAGACCACTCCCGCTGCCGAGCCCTGCGACACCGGCGGCGTCAGCAGCGCGCCGACCATGGCGTCGTGTCCCCGCGGCTCGAGGATGACCCCGCGCCACAGCGCGTCGTCGCGTCGCGCCAGCTCGTCCCGCCGTCCCTCCATCGTCGAGGCCATCATCTCCGGCCATCCCGCGATCACGACGCGCGTGGGCTCCCCTTCCGTGTGCGAGTCGACGACCTCGATCCGTCCGGGGAGGGAGCTCACAGCGGATCCTTGGTCAGCGCGCCGTCCACGAGCCGCCAGATGCCCCGGGGATTGGCGTCCTGCAGGTCCTCGGGCAGCGCCGCACGCGGGAAATCCTGATAGCAGACCGGACGCGCGAACCGGTGGATCGCCGCCGAGCCGACCGACGTCCAGCGCGAGTCGGTGGTGGCGGGATACGGCCCGCCGTGGTGCATCGCGTGGCAGACCTCGACACCCGTCGGAAATCCGTTGAACACCAGACGGCCGACCTTGCGCCGCAGGATCGGGATCAGCTCCGCGAAGTCCGACAGGTCCCGCTCGGTCCCATGGATCGTCGCGGTCAGGTGGCCGTGGAGCGATCGGGCCAGGGCCAGCATCTCCGGCCTCGAGGCGCAGCGCACCGCGAGAACCGCGGGGCCATAGATCTCGCCGGCCAGCCTCGGGTTATCGCCGTACGTAGCGGCGTCCGTGAGGATCAGGGCGGCGTGGGCCTGGGTCCGCGGATGGGCTCCCGGCGCCTTCGCGCGGGCGGCGATCGTCACGCCGGAGATCCGGGCGATTTGTGCGAGCTCGTCGTCGTAGGCGGCCTTGATCCCGTCGTGCGCCATGGTCCCGGCGGGAGCCGATCCGAGCCGCTCCCCCGCCGCCTGGAGAAACGCGGTGGCGGAGGGCGACTCGAGGAGGACGGCGAGCCCGGGATTCGTGCAGAACTGACCCGCGCCGAGAGTCACGGAGGCCGCGAGCCCGCTCGCGATCGCGTCCCCCCGCGCGTCGAGGGCGCCGGGGAGAAGGAACACGGGATTGGAGGAGCCCATCTCCGCGAACACCGGGATCGGCTCGGGCCGCATCGCGGCCGCGTCGAACAACGTCCGCCCGGCGCGCAGGGATCCCGTGAAGCCCGCGGCGCGAATGAGCGGGTGGGTCACCAGCGTGATGCCGACCTCGGGCGCGGAGCCGTGGATCATCGAAAACGTGCTCTCCGGCATCCCCGACTCCCGCGATGCGACGCGGATGGCCGAGGCGGCGAGCTCCGACGTCCCCGGATGCGCCGGATGCGCTTTCACGACAACCGGGCAACCGGCCGCGAGCGCTGAGACGGTGTCGCCGCCCGCGACGGAGAACGCCAGCGGGAAGTTCGACGCTCCGAACACCGCCACGGGCCCGAGCGGGATCCGGTGGCGCCGGATGTCCGGCCGCGGCTGGGGCTTCCGGTCGGGCAGGGCACGGTCGATGCGGGCTTCGACCCAGGAGCCCTCCTCGATGACTTCGGCGAAGAGGAGGATCTGGCTGACGGTGCGTGCGCGTTCGCTCTCCAGGCGGGAGGGAGGCAGCCCGGTCTCCTCCCCCGCGCGGTCGAGGAGCCGATCCCCCAGCGCCAGAATCTGCTGCGCGATTGCGCGAAGAAATTCCGCGCGGCGGCCCGGGGACAGCGCCGCGTACGGAGCGAAGGCGCGTTCCGCCGCCCGCGCCGCGGCGTCGACCTCGCCCACCGACGCGTCCGAGTATTCGCCCTGGAGCGGCTCGCCGGTCGCGGGATTTCTGGCTCGGAAGGCGGGTCTCGTCTTGCTCACCGGAGAGGGCGGATCGTAGCAGACGGGCGCGATCTCGCCTGCGGACCTACGGCGAAGGGGCCGCGAGCTTCTTCTTCAGCGACGCGATCTGGGAGTCCGAGCGCTGACCTTCCGGAAGCGCCTCGGCAAACGCCAGCGCGTCCTCGAGCGTCTTCCTCGCGGCCGCCGGGTCGCCGGCGCCCTGCTGGATGTCCGCCCGCACCTCGAGAACCCGAATCCTGCGCGGGCCGTACACGAGCTCGAGCGCCCGGTCCGAGGCGGCGAGCGCCTCGTCGCGGCGCTTGAGCTTCCCGTAGACGTACGCGAGCCGCGCCGGGGGGTTGTAGTCGGCCGGAAAATCCCTCTCGGACTGCTCCAGCATGGGAATCGCCCGCTCGAGCTGGTGCGCCGTTTCGAAAGCGGAGAGCCGGTTCGGGTCGAGCGCCGTGCGCTGCTCGGGATTCGCAGCGCGCCCCGCTTCGGCATCCAGGTTCTCCACCCACTCCCGGGCGAGGGCCTCGGCGGCCGCGGAGTCCTTCGCCGCCTCCCGCGCGGAGACCAGCGACCCGTACATGCCGGAGCGATCGTCGGCGGCGAGCTTGCGCCGGGGATCTCGGAGCATCGCGCGCGTCTCGGCCTCGAACATCGCGATCGCCTCGGACCGGCCGGGCGCGCCGTCGGGCAACCCGAGGGCGCAGTCCAGACCCGAGGCCGCGAGGTTGGGACCGGACACGGTCTCGCGCAGCTTCGGCAGGGACTCTCTCGCGGCCCGGACGCATTCGGGATCGTCGTGGGTCGTCTGGAGCGCGAACAGGAGAGACTCCGCGACGCGTCCGTACTGGGGATCCCTGGTGGCCATGCCCCGCAGGACCTCGCGGTAGGCCACGGCGGCCTCCTTGTACTGTCCCGCGCCGTAGAGCCCGTCAGCCTGCGCGAGGGTCGAGGTCGCGGCTCCGGAGCCGCCGGCCACGGCGATCTCTCCGTCGGCGAACAGCTTCTCGAGTTGGGCGACCGTCACCCCCCCGACCCATCGGAGGGCGATCTTCTCCTTCGCCGGGTCGATGACGTAGAGGGACGGCCAGGCCCGGATGGGGTACTTGCGAATGAAGGCCGCGTTGCGCGCGTTCTCCGTGTCAATCGAGAGCCAGACGAACTGCCCGGCGTGCTTCGCGAGGGCCTGGTCCGTGAAGACGAAGGCCCTCATCGAGCGGCACGTGTGTCACCAGGGGGCCCATGCCTCCGCGAAAATCGGGACTTTCTTCGCCCGCGCCTGCGTCAGAGCCCGGTCGTAATCGTCCTCGATAAAGGGAAGAACAGGGGCCGGGGAGGGCTTCGGCTCGGCCGCGCCCAGGGTCGCGGCCACGAGAACCATCGCGAGCGGGAAGGATCCGATACGGCGCATGCGTGCCTCCCCTCGAACGATACCGCAAGAGCGGGCGTCCGATAGCGCGGCGGCGGTAGAATCCGCCTCACTTCAAGAGGAGGAGAAAAGAATGACACGGATCACACGCTCGGCCTGGATTCTGGCGGCCGCGATGGCGCTGGCCGCATCCCTCGGCGCTCAGGACAAGGACAAGGCGAAGAAGCCCGCCGCCAAGCACAATCCCCCGGACGAGAAGGCGATGATGGAGGCGTGGCAGAAGGCGTCGACGCCCGGCGACATGCACAAGAAGCTCGACGCCATCGTGGGCTCGTTCGACGCGGACGTGCGCATGTGGATGGACCCCTCCAAGCCACCGGAGGACTCCAAGGGGTCGTCCGTCAACACGTGGGTGCTGGGCAACCGGTACGTGGAGCAGAGGTACGAGGGGACGATGATGGGTCAGCCCTTCAACGGGATCGGCTACACCGGATACGACAACGTCCAGAAGAAGTACGTCTCCATGTGGATGGATACGGGCGGAACCGGCATCATGACGTCGACGCCGACTCTCGATCCGACCGGCAAGAAGATGACGAGCAAGTCCACGGTCTACGACCCGATGACCGGCAAGCCCACGACGGTGGAGTCGAAGATGACCTTCGCGGACAACGACCATCACGCCTTCGAGATGTGGGGCAAGACTCCCGCCGGAAAGTCCTTCAAGATGATGGAAATCACCTACATCCGCAAGAAGTAGCCTCGCGCCGTCCCTGCGCCCGTCGGGGCGTCGCGCCGCTCAGAGCGAGCGGACGCCCGCTCCGATGGGCCGCAGCAGGACGAGGGCTCCCATCCCGAGCATCACGACGCCGTTGGCGATCAGGACGGTCGGCGCCGACAGGATCGAGGCGAAGAAGCCCGCCGCGAGGTTTCCCAGGGGCATCGCCCCCCGAAACGCGAGCGAGTACACCGAGACGACCCGGCCGCGGAGGCGATCGTCGACGTTGGCCTGGACGAGCGTCATGAACATCGCGAAGACGATCATGAGCGAGGCGCCCGCCAGCGCCAGAAGCGCATAGGACAGGATCGGGCTGCGCGAGAGCGCGAAGCCCGCCATCAGGGCTCCGAAGGTCATCTGCATCGACACCGCGAGGATTCCCTTGCGGCGGACGTGCCCGAAGAACGCCACTCCCACCGCTCCCGCGATCGCGCCGACCCCGAACGCGGCGAGCAGGACGCCGTAGCCCTTCGCGTCGCGATGAAACACGTTGCGGGCGAAGACGGGGAGGAACGTCACCAGGGGCATCGCGCAGAAGCTCCCGACGAAGGCCAGGAGGACCAGCCCCCGGAGCGACCGGTCGTCCCGCACGGCCCGGAGCCCGGCCTTCAGGCTCTCCAGCACCTTCTCGGACGTCGGCGTAGACCCTCCGCCGCGGGTCATGACCAGGAGCGCCGCGATCGGGGCGAGAAACGTCAGTGCGTTCAGCCCGAAACAGGCGGCGGCGCCCAGCCGGGCGAACGCGATCCCGCCGAGAACGGGCCCGATCACCCGCGCGAGGTTGAACTGGATGGAGTTGAGGGCCACGGCGTTGGGCAGGTCCTCGCGGTCCACGAGGGTCGGCACCAGCGCCTGGTACGCGGGCCCGCCGAAGGACTGGGCGAGCCCCACCACGAACGAGAGCGTGAGGATCATCCAGACCTGGACCGCACCGGTCAGGATCAGCGCCACGAGGATCCCGGCGCTCGCCATCTGCACGAGCTGCGACCCGAGCACGATCCGTCGGCGGTCGCGTCGGTCCGCCAGCACGCCGCCGAAGAGGGAGAAGAGCAGGAAAGGCGCGTCGCCTAAAAACGCGTCGAATCCCAGCCAGAACGCGGATCCCGTCATCGTCAGGATCAGCCAGTTCTGCGCGACCTCCTGCATCCACGTTCCGACGCTCGAGGTGAACGCTCCCGCCCAGAGCAGTCGAAAGTCGGGATAGGAAAAAGCCTTGAAGGTTCGACGCACGCGGATCGCTGGATCTAGGAGTTTCGGATCGTCTGGCGGTCGGTGTGGTGTGCTCGCACGGCGTCTCGCGGGCCCGAGTTTGCATGGCGGACACCGGTCCGGTCAATCCCGGACTCGCGGGGCCGACGTCGCCGCGCGGCGGGGCGATAGACTCGGCCGATTCCGGGAGGAGAGGTGCGATGCAGCTGGGAATGATCGGACTCGGGCGAATGGGCGCCAACATGGTGCGGCGCCTCATCCAGGGCGGGCATTCCTGCGTGGTCTTCGACCGTAGCGCGCAGACCGTCGAGGAGCTGGCGCGGGGCGGGGCGACGGGAGCCTCCTCGCTCGAGGACTTCGTTGCGAGGTTGACTCCGCCGCGGGCGGTATGGCTGATGGTGCCGGCGGGCGCGGTGGAAGGGACCGTCCAGCAGCTTGCGGCCCACCTCCAGAAGGACGACGTCGTAGTCGACGGCGGCAATTCCTACTACATCGACGACATCCGCAGGCAGGTCGAGCTGCAGCCGCGCGGCCTTCACTACTTGGACGTCGGAACGAGCGGGGGCGTCTGGGGCCTGGAGCGCGGATACTGCATGATGATCGGCGGCGATCGCGACGCGGTCGAGCGCCTGGACCCGATCTTCCGGACGCTCGCGCCCGGACGCGGGAGTATCCCTCGTACGCCGGGCCGGGAGTCCGCCGGCGGAACCGCGGAGGAGGGGTATCTCCACTGCGGGCCCGCGGGGGCGGGCCACTTCGTCAAGATGGTCCACAACGGGATCGAGTACGGGATCATGGCCGCCTACGCCGAGGGCCTGAACATCCTGAAGCACGCCAACGCCGGCAAGGTCGGTCGCGCGGTCGACGCCGAGACGACTCCCCTGCGTCACCCCGAGCACTACCCGTACGACCTCAACCTGCCCGACGTGGCCGAGGTCTGGCGGCGCGGCAGCGTGATCGCTTCCTGGCTCCTCGACCTGACGGCGATCGCGCTCCTCAAGTCGCCGGAGCTCGCGAATTTCTCGGGCCGGGTGTCCGATTCCGGCGAGGGCCGGTGGACGATCACGGCGGCGATCGACGAGGGCGTGCCGGCCGGCGTGCTGACCGCCTCCCTGTTCGAGCGCTTCGAGTCGCGCGGCGAGGCGGACTTCGCCAACCGGCTGATGTCGGCCCTGCGCTTCGAGTTCGGCGGCCACGTCGAGAAGCCGTCGGGGAGCTAGGCCCGGTGGCACCCCTCGAGGCCGGCGCGACGCGGGGACCGGCGCTTAGCCCGTCGGACGCGCTGGTGTTCTTCGGCGCCACGGGGGATCTCGCGTACAAGAAGATCTTCCCCGCCCTCCAGAGCATGGTGGCGCGGGGAACCCTGACCGTGCCCGTGATCGGCGTAGCGCACTCCGGTTGGAACCTCGACCTTCTCCGTGAACGGGCCCGGGCGAGCCTGATCGAACACGGAGGCGGCGTGGACGAGGCGGCCTTTTCCCGGCTCGCGTCACTGCTCCGGTACGTGGACGGCGACTACGCGGATCCCGCCACCTTCGTCTCGCTGCGGGCGGAGCTCGGGAACGCGAAACGCCCGACTCACTACCTGGCGATTCCGCCGAGCCTCTTCGGCACCGTCATCGAGGCCCTCGGTAAATCCGGGTGCGCCGCGGGCGCCCGGGTCGTGATCGAGAAGCCGTTCGGGCACGACCTCGCGAGCGCGCGGATGCTGAACGAGACGCTCCACCGGGTCCTTCCGGAGTCCTCGGTGTTCCGCATCGACCACTACCTCGGAAAGGAAGCGGTCGAGAACCTGTTGTTCTTCCGCTTCGCGAACACGTTCCTCGAGCCCATCTGGAACCGCCACTACGTCGACTGCGTCCAGGTCACGATGGCGGAGGCCTTCGGGATCCAGGGGCGCGGAAAGTTCTACGACGAGACCGGGACGATTCGGGACGTCATTCAGAATCACCTCCTCCAGGTCGTCGGGTACCTGGCCATGGAACCCCCGATCTCCATCGCGGCGGATCGGGTCCGCGACGAGCAGGTCAAGGTGTTCCGGGCCATCGCGCCGCTGAAGCCCGAGAACGTGGTCCGCGGCCAGTTCCGCGGCTACCACGGCGAGCCCGGCGTGGCGCCCGGATCGACCGTGGAGACCTTCGGCGCCGTCCGACTCGAGATCGACTCCTGGCGCTGGGAGGGCGTGCCGTTCTTCATCCGGGCCGGGAAGTGCCTGCCCGTGACGGCAACCGAGGTGCTGGTGGACCTGAAGCGCCCGCCGCTCTCGACGCTCTCGCCCGTGGAGAGCAATTCGTTTCGCTTCCGCCTCGGGCCGCGGATCTCGATCTCGCTCGCGGCGCGCGTCAAGAAGCCCGGCCCGGAGATGGTCTCGATGGCCACGGAGCTCTCCGCGGTCGAGAACGCGGGAAGCGGGGAGGTCGACGCCTACGAGCGCCTCCTGACGGACGCGATGCGGGGCGATCCGACTCTCTTCGTGCGCGAGGACGCGGTGGAGGCCGCCTGGGCCGTGGTCGACCCCGTCCTGAACGACGCCACGCCCATCCACGAGTACGAACCCGGCACGTGGGGACCCGCGGAGGCCGATCGACTCACCGCGGGGCTCGAGGGCTGGCACGATCCCGTGCCGTAGCCCGCCCCCAGGACCCTGCCCCCGGACGAGCCGTCAGGCTTACGGGCGCCCGCTGGCGGCGGCCGCCTCGACACCGACCGAGGCGTTGCGCACGGAGCCCTCGAAGAGCTGCAGCGGAAGGTGAAGCCTCAGGCCCCAGGACCGCTCGTCGTGCTCGGCCAGCGGGAAGGCGAAGTGCAGGAAATCGCGTCCGTAAACCCAGCCCCGGGACGCGAGCGCCATGGCCATCGACACGGTGACCTCGTAGTTGTCTTCCGGCCAGCCGCTGTCGAGGTAGAAGCGCGTGTCTCGCTTGCCCTCCGTGAGGACGCGCTGGAGCAGATCGTCGGCGTGCCCGAAGGTGCTCGACAGGCACGCCGCGCGCCCGAACACGTCGGGCCACTCCCATGCCAGGAAGAACGACACGACCCCGCCGAGCGAGGAGCCGATGACCCCCGTCTTCTCGGGGCCGGGCAGCGTCCGGAATTCCTGGTCGATGCGCGGCTTGACCTCGCCGACCAGGGATTCCCCGTAGGTCTGGTACCCGGGCTTCGTGTACTCGGCGAATCGGTCCTGCGCGTGGACGCCGACGACGACGAACTCGTCCACGGCGCTCATCGAGTCGAGCAGGCTCACGGTGTGATCGACGTGCCAGTCCTCTGCGAAGGCCTCCTCGGGGAAGAACAGGTTCTGGCCGTCCTGCATGTAGAGCACGGGATACCGCTTGAGCGTGTTTTCCTCGTAGCCCGGCGGAAGATAGACGCGGATCCGATGGCGGCGCCCGAGACGCGGCGAGTCGAGCTCGACGACGGGGGCGAACCCGCCGCCGGCGGGGGCGAGGAAGTGCGGGTAGATCGGCCGCGAGTCCGGCTCGGTCATGAGCACGAGTCGGTTGACCCCCGGGGGAAAGTGAAGCTCGCCGTCCACGTGGAGACAGGGCTTGACGTAGAGGAAGGGCTTCTCGGACTCCAGCGTGAAGGAGAACGTGTGCCCCTCGTCCGCGGGCCCGTCCGGCTCGACGTCGCGATCCCAGTCGAGCTCCGTTCGCAGCGCGATGCGGCCCGCCCGCAGCGGATAGACCACGCGCAGCGTCCGGCGAAACTTCTCGGGGGACATTCTCACGGCGGGCCTCTCCTCGGATTCCTCATTGGCCGCCGGGAAAGCTGTCGCCGATCCCCGGTCCGCGCCATTTCTTGTGGTTCACATCGTACTGGTATCCGATCGACGTGTAGGGCAGCCGGATCGTGTCGAGTAGGAAATACGCGATCCGGCCCCACCAGTGCGTGGTCGGCAGGCCCACGAGGCGCGCGAACTCGCTCAGGTGAAGCCCGATCTCGACCCCGAGCTGGCGCTCCCGAACGGACGGCTCCGAGTACGGGTAGCCCTTGACCCCGTAGGTCGCCGAGAGGAGCAGGAATCGGGCGGGGCCGGGCGAAAAGTGCAGTCGTTTGGCCAACCCGGCGATCTTCAGATCGGCCGTGTAGATCTCCTGCGTGTAGTCTTTTCCGAACGCCCCCGGCCGAGGCTGGCCCGTCGGCTTCGGCACCAGCCCCGCGCGCACGCCCACCAGGTCGTCGAGCCCGTAGTGCGCCGTGGCGAGCGCGGCGGCGGCGCCGAGGGCGTCCGTCACGAAGTCCTCGTAGGAGAAGCCGTATTGAGTCGTCCCGTCCCCGATCTCCGTGACCAGTCCCGCGAGCGCCGAGACGGCGGACCCCAGCAGGCGGGATTTGTCGGTCGAGACTCCCAGGTCGGAGTAGACCTCGGTGAGCAGGCGCGCCACCACGTTGTACGAGACGAGGTGGGAGGCCTTGTCCCCCCCTCCCGCGTAGGTGTTCCTGCCGAACCACTCCTCGTTGGTGAAGTGGAACCTCTGGGACTTACCGTCGCTGAACGAGTTGTACGCGGAGCCCAGGACCGTGGCGACCGTCACGAGCCCGATCCAGACCTTCCTGGGCCGGGGCGGCGGTACCGCGGCGATCTCTCCGGCCGCAATGGCGACGTCCTCCGCCCGAATCGCGCGCTCCGCCGGGAGACTCGCGTCGAGGCGAAAGCACGCGGGGGCGGACCCGTGCTCGAGAACGAAGAGAAACGACCTTTCGATCCCGGGCTCGCTCCAGGCCCGCCGGTACAACGCGAAGAGCCCGATTCCGACCGCCGCGACGCGGACGAGGCGCCGCAAGCCGAGGCGGACCGACTCGGAGGGAGATCCTTCCATTTTTCGAGGCGGACTCTATCCGGTTGCCCCGTCGAACTCTATCGGGCTCGCTGCCGCGATATGCTCGCGTCCCTATCGGCTCCAACCCCTCTGGCACGATTTTCGTAGGAGTCGCACTTCGAGGAGATTTTCCACATGAAACGTTCCATTCGAAACTCCCTGGTTCTGCTCGCGGCCTCCTGTCTGGCGGCTGGACGTCTCCGAGCGGACGTGCAGCTCTCAGCGGTCCAATTCCCGGAACGCTCCAGCGTGAAGCTTCGTTTCATATCGACCAATCGGGCCGCGCCGGCCGAAGCCGAGGCTTCCGTGAAGTTCAAGGAGGGCCAGGCTCGCATCGAGATCGAGTATGAGCACCTCCCGCCGGCGATCCTCTTCGGCGGCGACATCACCTCATACGTTGTCTGGGCGGTGGCGCGCGACGGCAATTCGGAGAACTTGGGCGAGCTCATCGTCGGGGGACCCAAGGGCAGCTCCGAGTACCGGACCGGCCAGAAGGAATTCGCGTTGATGATCACGGCGGAGCCCTATCCCATGGTGCTCGCGCCCTCGGATCTCGTGATCTTCACGTCCGCCGCGCCCCCCGTCAAGAAGGCCCGAAGCACCCCCATCACCCTTGCGGCCCTCCTCCCGGGAGCGCGGCGCGGCAACGAGCAAATCGGCAGCATGTCGTATCGGGGCGCCGATCCGCTCGACCTCGTCCAGGCGCGGAGCGTGCTCGCCCAGGCGGAGCAGATCGGCGCCGAGCGGGAGAACCCCGACGCGGTGCGGGATGCGCGGATCGCGCTGGCCCAGGCGACCAACCTGTTTGGAGCGGGAAAGACCCGCGAGGGCATCGATTACGCGCGGCGCAGCGTCTCCCTTTCGAGCACCGCGATCCGCGACACCCAGAGGCGAATGAACGAACGGGCGGCCGCCGACGCGGCGGCCCGGCGCTCGGCCCAGATGCAGTCCCTCGAGCAGCAGAGGACCAGCGCGCAGCAGCAGGCGGCGTCCGCTCAGGCGCAGGCTCTGGACGCCCGTGAACAGGCGATGGCGGCGCGCGAGGCGCTCTCCCGGTCCCAGCAGCAACTGTCCGACGCCCGCCAGCAGGCCGCTGCGGCGCAGCAGGACTTGAACGCGCTCCAGCAGCAGGCCCAGCAGGCCCAATCGGACGCCGCGGCGGCGCAGCAGAGGGCGGCCGCGGCCGGCCTCTCCGCGGAGGCCGCCGAGACGGCTCGGCGCGAAGCGGACGAGTCGCGACGCCGCGCGGAGGCGCTCGCCGAGCAAGCGCAGTCGGCCCGCGCGGAGGCGGAGCGCACGAGCTCCGCGGCGGCCGAAGCTGCGGCGGCGCTCGAATCACAGAAGCGGCAGCTCGAGGCGCGCGTGGGAGAGTCCGAGTCGCAGAAGCGGCAGCTCGAGGCGCGCGTCGGAGAGTCCGAGTCGCAGAAGCGGCAGCTCGAGACCCGCGTCGGAGAGACCGAGGCCGAGAACGCGCGCCTGCGCAAGGAGCGGGAAGACCTCACCGGACAGGTCCGCGCGGCACTCTCCTCGGTCGCTCAGATCACCCAGACCGCTCGAGGCGTCGTCGTGAACCTTCCCGACATCCTCTTCGACACCAACAAGGCCACGCTCAAGCAGAACGCTCAGGTGGCGATGGGCAAGCTGGCGGGGATCGTCTCGGTGTTCCCCAACATCAACCTGCGCGTCGAGGGACACACGGACTCCACCGGCACCGATGCCATCAACGACCGCCTGTCCCGCGAGCGCGCCGCCTCGGTCATGGCGTTCCTCAAGGCTCAGGGAGTCGCCTCCGGTCGACTGAGCGCCGAGGGTTACGGCTCGAAGATCCCGGTGGCCGACAACGGCACGGTCGAGGGACGAGCCCGCAACCGCCGCGTCGAGATCATTCTCGCGGAGGGCGTGATCCAGGGGGCCGGCGACTGACGGACGACCGTCTTGGAGGCGGGGCGCCTGGCGGAGAGCCGTCCGCGCCCCTTGTCTATATGAGCGGCGTTCGCCGCCAAGTCGGGAGAGAGGCCGCTACGGCGGGGGCGGCGTCTTGCGCTCTTCGATCTCGCCCGTCATCGGGACGAACCGGACAGGAATGATGTCCTTCTCGGTAACGCGCCCATCCGCGCCCTTGGTGAAAACCTTCAACTCCTGGAAGAACCCGCCGACCGGGATGACCATCCGTCCTCCCGACGCGAGCTGATCGATCAGAGGCTGCGGGATCCGCTCGGGGGCCGCCGTGACGATGATTCCGTCGAACGGCGCATGCTCGGGCCAGCCGCGGTATCCGTCGCCCTCACGGACGGTGACGTTGGAGTAACCGAGCGAGTGGAGCTTCTCCCCCGCAGCCCGCGCGAGGTCGGGCACGATCTCGATCGAGAAGACCTCGGCGGCGAGCTCGCCGAGGACGGCGCTTTGATACCCGGAGCCGGTTCCGATCTCGAGGACGCGAGCGCGCGGCGAGAGCTCCAGGAGCTCGGACATGAGGGCGACGATGTAGGGCTGGGAGATCGTCTGGCTCGCGGCGATCGGCAGGGGGTGATCCTCGTACGCGCGCTCGCGCTGCGACGGATCGACGAAGAGATGCCGCGGAACTTTTCGCATCGCGGCCAGGACGCGGGGATCTCTCACGCCGCGCGCGGCGATTTGCGTCTCCACCATGCGCGCGCGGCTCAACGCGTCCGCTTCCTTCTCCGCCGAATGCACTCGGGGCGAGCCCTCCGGAGGCCTTCCGCATCCCGGTGCGGACGCGAGCCCCAACGACAGAAAGAATACCGCCGCCCGCGACGGGCCCGGGCTCATGGCCGGCCCGGCTCGCTCGCGATGCGTCCACCGACGATGGTCATCGCCGCCGGAATCGCGGGGATCTCGGACTCGGCCGCCGTCATCGGGTCGCGGGCGAAGACCGTCAGGTCGGCGGCGTAGCCGGCCGCGATCTTTCCGCGCCAGCCTTCCTCGAACGCGGCGAAGGCCGCATCCGAGGTGAGCAGGGCAAGGGCCTCCTTTCGGGAGAGCCTTTCCCCGGGTCGCCACCCTCCCTGGGGCTGGCCGGCCGCGTCGCGTCGGGTCACCGCAGCGTAAAACGCCAGCATCGGGTTCTCGGATTCCACCGGGGCATCGCTTCCGCCGGCCAGTCGTGCGCCGGCGGACTTCAAACGCCGCCAGGCGTAGGCTCCTGCGATCCGTCCCGGCCCGAGGCGGGACTCCGCCCAGCCCATGTCCGAGGTCGCGTGGGTCGGCTGAACTGAAGCGATGACGCCGAACCGGAGAAACCTCGGGAAATCCTCGGGCGCGACGACCTGGGCGTGCTCGATCCGAGGCCGGCCGGCGCCGGCGGGCGAGTCCGGAAGCGACAGGGCGGCCGCTTCGAACGCGTCGAGCGCGACCCGGTTGCCGCGGTCGCCTATGGCGTGGATCCAGAGCTGCCACCCCGCGCGCCGCGTTTCCGCCGCGATCTCGTTCAGGCGCTCGGGCGAGGTGACCAGGAGCCCGCGCTTTCCGGGCTCGTCGCTGTAGTCGGCGAGGAGGGCGGCCCCGCGGCTGCCGAGCGCGCCGTCCGCGTACGCCTTGACCGCGCGAACGGTCAGGAAATCCGCGGCTCCTCCCACCCGAGGCCCCTTCGCCAGGGATGCGGAGAGATGCTCCGGCGCGGGAGAGACCGTCGCATAGATCCGGATAGGGAGGGCGCCCCGTGACGCCAGGCGCGCCAGCGCCGCGATCCCGTCGGGCTCATATCCCGATGCGTCCTGGACCTCCGTCAGCCCGAACGAAGCGCACGACGCGGCCCCGGCGAGGAGACGGCGCTCGAGATCAGCCGCGCTCGGCGGAGGCAGCGCGCGGGAGACGAGCTCCATCGCGTTGTCCACGAGAACGCCGGCGGGCGAGCCGTCGGGCCGGCGCAGGATCCGCCCGCCGTCCGGATCGCGCGTCGTGGCGTCGATGCCCGCGGCCTCGAGGGCCGCCTGATTCACCCACATCGCGTGCCCGTCCACGCGCCGGGCGGCGGCCGGCCGGCGTCCGACCGCGCGATCCAGAACGCGCGCGTCCGGAAACTCTTTCCCGGGCCAGAGGTTCTGGTCCCAGCCCCCGGCCTCGACCCAGGCGCCCTCGGGGAGGCTCGCCGCGGTCTTCGCGATTCGCGACGCAGCGTCCGGCGCGTCGGTGGCGCCGCGCAGGTCCGCCACCTCCTTGGACTTCCCGAGACCGGCGAGGTGGAGGTGGGCGTCGGCCCACCCCGGAAACACGAAGCGGCCGGTCAGATCGACGACTCGGGCGCCGGCGGCGAGCTTTCGCGCGCGCGCCGGGTCCCCCACGAAGAGAATTCGCCCGTCCGCGATCGCGATCGAAGCCTTGCGAGGCGCCGCCTCCGGCGCCGTGTACACCGTCCCTCCCTCGAGCAGGAGCTGAGCGGGAGACGTCGGCTCCCCGGCAGCGAGAAAGACCGCCAGGAGGAGAAACACGGCCTGATCTTAACCGAGGGGATTTCGCGCCGGCGTCGCGGCGCGGCCCTCAGCGGGTTCGCTTCACCAGGAGCAGCGTCTGGTCATCGTACTGCGGAACATGGGCGGCGAAGGCGGCCACCGCGTCGAACACCCGTTCGCAGGTTTGGGCCGGAGGGCCGGAGTCGAGGAGGCTCCCGAGACGATCCATGCCGAACTCCTCGTCGGCGGAGTTGAGCGCCTCCGTGACCCCGTCGGTGTAAACGCAGAGGAGGTCTCCCGGCGAGAGCTCGACCGTCTCCTCGCGCCAGTCCGCGCTCGCAAACATGCCCATGGGGACGCCGGTGGACTTGAGCTGCTCGATCGCGCCGTCGGGCCGCCGGAGAAGCGCGGGATTGTGGCCCGCCGACACGTATCGGAGCGTGCCCGCGGAGGGGTCGAGGACCCCGAAGAAGGCAGTCAGGAACTTCCGCGTGGCCGCATAGCGAAAGAGGTGCCGATCGATTCGGGAGACGAGGTCCGAGAGGCTGCGCGCCTCGTCGATCTGCAGATGTACGGCGGCGTGCACGGTCGAGACGAGCAGCGCCGCGGGCACTCCCTTGCCCGACACGTCGGCGACGACGAAGGCGAGGCGCCCACCCGACAGGGGAAAGAAGTCGAAGTAGTCGCCGCCGACCTGACGCGTCGGAATGTTGCGCGCCGCGAGGTCCAGGCCCGCAACCGACGGAAGATCGCGCGGCAGGATCTGCCGCTGTATCGCGGCGGCCAGCTCGAGCTCGCGCTCGATGCGCTCCTTCTCGAGGGCCTGCTGGTGCAGCCGCGCGGTCTCGATCGCGGCCGCCGCCTGGTTGGCGAACAGCGAGAGCAGCCGGGCGTCGGTCGCCGTGAAGTCGAGGACCCGGCCGTCGCGCGACTCCTTGTCGGCGACCGCCAGCACTCCGAGCCGCCGGCCCGCCACGGAGATCGCGACCGCGAGGCACTTCTGACAGGTCAGCGGCATCCCGGCCGTCGACTCCGTGTCCGCCGCGTTGTTGATCACGCCGCCCTCGGGCAGGCTCCAGCCGGAGGCGTCGGCCGAGGACAGGACCTCGCCTCCGACGCTGCGCTCGAGGAGGACCGCTCCGGAGGCCTCCAAAAGCACCAGGGTTCCCTTTCCGGCGTCGGTCAACGAGATCGAGCGGAAGAGAACCTCGTCCGCCAGCGAGGAGAGGTCGAGCTGGCCCCCCAGCGAGAGGCCCAGGTCGTAGAGGGACTCGAGCTCGAGGAGCCGCGCCTTCAGCTCGAACTCGGCGTCGCGGACCAGGCGGGCGAGCCGGTGGGCCCCCGCCAGGGACCCGAAGAGGAAGGCGAGCAGCGCGGCGCTCTCGAGCGGCTCCTCCCCCGGCATTCCGAGCAGCCGCAGAAGCCCGTGGATCTCGCCCTCCGTGGCGAGGGGGACCCAGAGATCGCCCTCGTGGAGGAATGCGCCCGCCGGGAGCGGCTCCGGGATCTCGTCGGCGTCCACGGCTCCCGAAAGATTCTGTCCGGTGCGCATCCAGACGTCCCGCTCCTTGAGATACACCGTCGCATCCTTCGCTCCGGTCGCGATGAGCGCGGCTTCGGCGATGCGCGCCGGCAGGGGGTCGCCGGATTCGAGGATCCCGGCGATCCGCCGCCACAGCTCTTCGAGTCGAGCGGCAGGGGAAATCGGAGCCGGGGCGGTCATGGGTCCTGCGGACCGCCGATCAGGCGGGCTTGGCTTCGACGCCCCGAAGCGCGTCGTCTTGCGTCGCGTAGATCTCGGCGTACTGCGCGAGGCCCATGATGCGGAACGTCTTGTCGATCGTCGGAGTCAGGCCGCAGAACGCGAGCACGCCCTTCCGGTCCATGACCTTCTCGAGCACCTCGATCAGGATCGAGATGCCGATCGAATTGACGATTCGCGTCTTCTCCAGGTTCAGGACCAGCGCTCGCGCGCCTTCCTCCAGCCGCGAATACGCCTCGCGCGCGATCTCCTCGCCGCCCTGGTTGTTGATGTAACCGTCGGTCCAGAGGATCGCGACGTCGCCCCGACGCTCCGAGGACACCTTGCACGTTTCGCTCACTTGTACTTCCTCATCAGGATCTTCGTCCCCCACTCTCCGGAGGTGATGTCGACATCGTCCATCAAACTCTTGATGATCTGCAGTCCCCAGCCGCGTTTGCGATGACTCGCGAAGGACTTCTGGAGGTTCGGCTGCTCGACGCTCCCGTGGTCGAATCCCTTCCCCTTGTCCAGGACTTCCACCTCCAGCCACTCCCGCCCGTGGGCTTCCTTCCCCATGCGGAACGTCAGATGGAGCTGCTCATCGCGGCAGTCGGCGTGTTCGAAGGCGTTGATGCACGCTTCCACCAGGGCGAGCTTGACCTCGTCGATCTTATCGCGCGACAGCCCGACGTACTCCCCGAGCGCGGCGGCCTGGGCAGTCGCAACGATCTCCATCTCCGGCGCCACGGGGATCGACATGGAAACCTCGCGCGCGCCCGACGGAGCGAGCCCTGGCGGAGCCGAACCCCCGTGCGACATGGGACGCCTCGAGATTCCTAGAAGCGCAGGAAGAGCTGAAGTGACCGGATCAAGACGGCAGGAAGTCTATCGGAGCCCGCCAGCAGGAGAGTCAAGGACAGTTCGCCGGCGAGCAACCCCCAGAGAAGGTGGGGAGTCTCGACGGCCTCCAGTCCGATGGCGAGGGCTTTTCTCATGACTGCTGCTTCCGAGAAGGGCAAGAGCCCTGCCAGAAGCTGGTGAGGACGATTCGCTGACATAACCTTTGAAGACAATGCACTTAACATTCAGAACGAAAACGCAAGGCGACTGCCTGAGAGTGTAGCACAATGACCCATGCCTCAGAGTTGAGGGCAAGATCTAATATTTAAATCATGAATCTAATGGATTTAGCGCGAAATCGGGACTAATAGTCTCAGTGAACTATTGTCCCACTTGGCGTTTACGGTAGAGCGTCCGGCGACTGATCCCCAGCAGCCGCGCGGCTCGGCTCTTGTTTCCGCCGGCCAGCCGCAACACCCGCCGGATGTGCCGTTCCTCCAGGGCGCGAAGATCCGGGATCTCATCCTCCCCCTGCGGGGACAGCTCCGCAACTTCCGGATCCGAGGCCGCCGGCAGCCACTGGAGGTCCTCCCGGCGGATCGCGCCACCCTGCGAGAGCGCTGCGGCGCCCTCGAGCAGGTTTTCGAGCTCGCGGATGTTTCCGGGAAAGTTGTGCCCGAGCAGCGCCGCGTAGGCCTCCCGGTCGAGTGTCGGCACGTCGCGGCCCTCGCGCGCCGCGAACCGCTCGAGAAAGTGCCGCACGAGCCGGGGGATGTCCTCTCGCCGCTCTCGCAGCGGGGGCAGGGTGATCTCCACGACGCGCAGTCGGTAGTAGAGGTCTTCTCGAAACTCGCCCCGTGCGATGCGGGCGGCAAGATTTGCGTGGGTCGCGGCCAGCACCCGGACGTCGATGGGAACCCGGCGGCGCCCGCCCACTCGCTCGATCTCGCGCTCCTGGAGCACCCGCAGGAGCTTGGACTGGAGGGCCAGCGGCATGTCCCCCACCTCGTCCAGGAACAGGGTCCCCCCCTGGGCAGTCTCGAACTTGCCGGCCCGCGCCTCGACTCCCGTCGCGACCCCGCGCTCGATTCCGAACAGCTCGGACTCGAGCAGCGACTCCGGGAGGGCCGCGCAGTTGATCGCGATAAACGGCTTCTCGGCGCGCTCGCTCTTGGCGTGGATCATCCGGGCGACCAGCTCCTTGCCCGTACCGCTCTCTCCGGTCAGGAGCACCGAGATCTTGGAGGCGGCCACCCGGCCGACGAGGTCGAGCACCCGGCGCGCCGGCGGAGAGTCTCCGACGAACAGCCGCCCCGCGGCCGAACGGCCGGTCTCGTCCAGCAGACGCCGGTTCTCCTCCTCGAGGCGCTCTCGATCGCGCGTCAGGCGCTCCAGGTGGCGGCGGTTCTCCACCGCCATTCCGCAAAGCCCGGCCAGCGAGACGAGAAACCGGCGATCCTCCTCGTCGAAGGCGGCCTGACCTCCCTGCCGGACTTCCTTGTCCGCGAGCACGAGCACCCCGATCGGACGGCCCCCGCCGAAGATGCGGGCACCCACCGCGGTGAGGACCGGGGTGCGAAGCAGCTTGAACTTCTCGCGCGTCACCGCTCCCTCCGACTGGAGGACCTCGCGGAGGAATTCGTCTTGCGCCACCACGGCCTCGGTCGGGCGCTTGGAGAAGCCGACGCGCGCCTCGGCCCGCCGCGCGCCGCCCTCCGCGTCCCCGAACGTGGCGAGATAGCCCCGGGAAGCGTCGAGCACTCCGACCACGCGGGAGAGGACGTCCTCGACGAGCGCCTGCTCGTTCGGCATGGCCCCGAGGGATAGGCCCGCGTCGTAGAGCGTCTCGAGGAGGAGGAGCTTGTGTTGGGTCTCGAAGTGCCGGGACCGTTCCATGTGCCGGCTCGGGCTACTTCGCGGCCGCGAGCACCTTCGCGCGCCTCAGCTCCGCGACCGTGGCCTCTGCCTCCCGCGTCGGCGCCCAGCTCGCATTCCACTTGCGATTCTCGGCGATGAGCTTTTCGGCCGCGTCGAGATCGCCCTTTCGGGCGAGGATCGCCGCCAGGTGCGCACGCGCCTCGATGATCCAGAGGCGGCTCTCGTAGTCCGAGAACGCCTTCGGGGGATGGGCGTTGGCCTCGTAGAGCGCCATGGCCTCGTCGGTCTTGCCCTGCTCCTCCTTGGCGGACGCCAGAAGTGCGTTGATCTCCGGGAAGTGGGCGCGCTCGCTCTCCGGCTTCTTCTCGATCTCACGCCACTTCGCCACGACCATGGGGAGCAACTCGGTGAGCTTCGCCTCCGCATCGGTCGCCCGGCCGTCGGCGAGCAGGCCCGCCGCGTCGACCATGGCGAACCGGAGGTCGGTGTAGGGATTTCGGGGAACCTTGGCCAGGTATCCGCGAAGCTCGTTGAAGGCCGTCATGTCGCGCGCCTGGATCGCCAACCGAAAGGCCTCCGGAAGGTACTTCGCGCGGAAGTCGTCGCTGTCCGCCACCTGCAGGGCCTTCCGGTAACTCTCGATCGACTTGCGCGTGTCCCCCAGGCCCTCGTACACGACGCCCAGGTGCTCGTAGGCGGGCGCGAAGTCGGGCTTGATCGCCAGCGCGCGGTTCAGGTTCTCGATCGCCTCGGTGTAGTGGCCCGCATAGGCCTGGTTCTCTCCGAGCGAGTCGAACGGATTGGCGCTGTCGGGTGTGATGAATTGATACTTCTTGAGGTTCTCCATCGCGCGGTCGTAGTCGCCCCGATACCCGTAGTAGTAGCCGATCTGGTTGTAGGCCTCGGCGTTGTTGGGGTCGATCGCCAGGAGATCCTCGAAGATCTTCATGGCCTGATCGGAATGCCCGTTCTGGATCTCCGTGCGGCACAGCGTCATCGCCGAGCGCACGTCGTCGGGAAACTTCGCGTGCAGCTGCCGGGCGATCTTGAGCCCGTCCTCGGGCCGCCGCTCGACGTAAGCCAGCTGCATCTCGACGTGCAGGCGCTCGCGCTCGGTCAGCCGCCCCTCTTCCCGGGCCGCTCGCTTGATGAGCGCCTTGGCCTGCTCCGGGTCGCCGGACTGGCGGGCAAGGCCCAGGATGGCCATCGCGAAGGCGGGGTCGAGCTCGAGCGCGCGGGCGAAGCCGACGCGCGCCTCCTTGAAGTAAAAGCGGTTTTCGTTGGCGATCGCCTCCTTGTAGGCCTGGTACGAGGCCGAGGAGCTCGTGGTGACCTCTCGCCGGTTGGTCGACAGGAGGGCGGCCGCGACCCCCGCAAGAAGCAGGAGCGCCAACCCCACCACCCAGAGCACCCAACGCGATCTCATGGCTAACCTCTTCATACGGAGGGAAGAACCCGGAGTTTCGGTCCCCGGCCCTCCTCGAGCCTCAATCCGCCCTCAGGAACAGAAAGGTCATGTCGTCGTATTGCTCGGCGCCGGCGACATGGTCCCGGATGTCCGAAAGCATGCCCTGGGCGAGGTCCTCGAGCGAAGCGACCCCTTTTCTGGCCTCCATGGAGGCCATCAGACGCTCCTCCCCGTACGGATTCATGGATTCGTCCATGGCCTCGGTCAGTCCGTCCGTGTAAAAGAACAGAAGGTCCCCCTTCCTCAGGAAGAGCTCCATCGTGTCGTAGGGGACCTCCCGGAAGGCGCCCAGGGGGAGGCGCTGCTCCGGTGGGTCGAGCAGGCGCGGGCCGCCGTCGCCGGAGCGGATCAGGATGGGTAGAGGCTGTCCGCCGATGGCGTAGCGGAGGCTCATGGTGCGGGCGTCGAGGAGAAAAAAGCCCAGGGACACGAACATCCGCCGCTTGATCGAGTAGATGCGCCGGTTGGACTCCTGGAAGAGCGTGCCCGGATCGCTCGTCGTCAAGGCCCGCGAGTACACGATCTCCTTGGACGCCACCATGAGGAGCGACGCCGGAACGGACTTGCCCGACACGTCCCCGATGACCACGCCCAAACGATCGTCCTCGAAGGGGATGAAGTCGTAAAAGTCCCCTCCGACCACACGGGCCGGAATGCTCCCGCCGAAGAAGGAAAAACCCGGGAGATCGGGCACGCCCCGCGGCAGGAGGCTCGTCTGGATGTCCCGCGCGATCTCGAGGTCGCGCTTGAGCTCCGCCTGGCGCGTCATCTCGTCGTGCAGCAGCGCCGTCTCGATGGCGAGCGCGGACTGATTCGCGAGAGTCGAGAGCAGCGCCTGGTCATCCCGGTCGAAGCGCTCGCCCGACAGCTTCTCCTTCAGCGCGAGCACGCCCATGAGTCGCTCGCGGTACACGAGCGGCACGAGGAGCTGGAATCCCTCCGCCATGAGCCTTTCCCGGAACTCCTCGCTCTCCGAGTCCGCGAAGTGGAGCGAGATCTCCCGGAGGTCGGAGGGCTTGCCCTCCTGGCGCAGGACCCGGCGCATCGCGGCAGAGGGAGACAGCCGGTCCGAGCGCTGACCCCGCCGCTCGAGCCAGCCGTCCCGATCGCGAAGCCAGATCGACGCCTTCTCGAGCCGCATCGTGCCGACGATCGAGGCCGTCAGGTAGTCGGCGATGCGCCCGAGATCGAGCTCACCGGTGATGGCCTCGCTCATCTCGAGCAACGCGGCCTGGTAATCGAATTTCTCGCGAAAGAAGAGCTTGTCCAGGGGCGTCTGCAGCCTGCGTCGCAGGACCTCGAACAGCGAGATGCCGACGAGGAAGAAGCCGAAGTTGAAGAGCGGCGAGGCGGAGAGCCGCGAGGACGCGAACACGAGGTTCGCCAGCGCGACGGCGAGCGCGTACAGGCCGAGCAGCACCGCCGTAGTGGCCGCGTACAGGAACGTGCGCCGCACGATCACGCGCACATTGAGCATCTGGAAGCGAACGATCGCGTACGCGAACGTCAGCGGGATCAGGATCATCGGGATGATCCCGTAGAACGCGTACTCGTCGATGCCGAAGGCCGACGGCAGGACGATGAAGAACAGAACGAAGGGAATCGTCCCGAGGATCGTACCGACGAAGACGTGGAACGCCTGGCGCCGTTCGCGGGGATCGACCAGCGTGAACGCCGAGTGGGCGAGCGCCACCAGGCCCATTACGAGGTAGTCCCCGAGGAGAATCCACGAGGACAGGGGAGCGCCCGAGAGGACGGTGACCTTCTCGCCCTGGACCTGACGGAAGACGTCGTAGAGGAAGACGAACGGCGGAATCGCATAGAGCAGGTAGAGGAGGCCCGGGCTCGTCGAGAAGAATTCCTGGAGCTGAACCTTCCACCGGGCGGGAGGCTCGCCGGTCCACTCGTCGGGGCGGGCGAAGTGGAATCGCTTGGGCCGCGGGAAGACCAGGAAGAAGTGGAGAAACACCGCCGGCAGGAGAAAGAGGCTGACCGTGCCCGTATTCTGCACAAAGACGTCGATCCACCAGTACGAAGCGGGTCGCAGTCGGCAGACGAAGAAGAGAAGGAAGAGCACGCAGAGCAGGAAGAAGATCCGGGCGGAGCGCTCGTCGGGCACCCGCAGCAGTACGAAGAGGCCGATCCAGAAAAAGAGGAACCCGACGATCACCGCGTAGAGGTAGGTCTTCCCGCCCAGCCGCTCCGAGGAGAGCTGGAGCCGGACCGTCCGCAGCTCGGACTGCGGCGTCTCGGCGGCGCGGGCCTGCGCGGGGCAGGGCCCCTTGCGAAGGAGGTAGTCGAGCTTCTCGCCGATCGTGTGGCGACGCAGCTCCGCGGAGGCGTCCGAGCTCGTGTTGACGAGGCGCTTTCCGATCCCCTGGATGCACTCCCCCGACCGAATGCCAGCCTTCTCCGCAGGGCTGCCCGGAACCGTCGAGCGCACCTCGATTCCGGAGCGTCCATAGGGGACGGGGACGATCCCGTCGTAGGGGCGCGCCGAAAACATGTCCGCGATCGAGGCGATCGCGATCGCGAGACCGACGAGCCCGATGCCGAGCAGCCAGCCCGGCTTCGGCCCGGATCCAGGGGCCCTGTCCACCGGCACTCGAGTCACACCCTTTCGCGCAACGGAATCACCAAACGGGCCCATGTTAATGGGAATCCCGGCCCCGAACAGCGGGTCCGGCTCAGGCTATTCTTCCGGGAGTGCCATTCGTGACGTTCGAAGGAGTCGAGGGTTGCGGCAAGTCCACGCAGCTGGAGCTGCTGGCCAGCCATCTCCGCGGCGCCGGACATCCCTGCCGAATCAGTCGCGAGCCCGGCGGGACCGTGATCGGGGAGAAGGTGCGCGCGATCCTGATGGACGCGGCCCACGACGAGCTCGATCCCGTCGCGGAGTGGCTTCTCATCGAGGCGGCTCGCAGGCAGCACGTGGTGGACGTAATCGTCCCCGCTCTGCGAGAGGCCGGCTTCCTGCTCTGCGACCGCTTCCGGGATTCGACCGAGGCCTACCAGGTGGCCGGACGCGGGCTGGACGCCGCGATGGTCGCGGAACTGGACGCGCGGGTCCGCGGCGGGCTCGAGCCCGACCTGACGCTCATCTACGACCTGGACGCCGCCGAGGGACTGGCGCGCGCGCTCGGCCGGGACGGAGGGGCCGCCGGCCGATTCGAGGCGGCGGACCTCGCGATGCACGAGCGCGTGAGGAGCCGCTACCTCGAGATCGCGCGCCGGGAACCCGACCGCGTGAAGATCGTGCCCGTGCGTGGCGACGCCCGCGAGGTGTTCTCCCGGACCTGGGAGATCATGTCCCAACGGTTCCGGCTCGGATGAGCGGCGGAATCGAGCCGGTCCTCGAGAGGCTGGCGCGGGATCCGGACCGCTTCCCGTCGGCGCTCCTCCTGACCGGCACCTCCGAGGCGAGGCTCGAGAGGGAATCCCTCCTCCTGGCGTCGCGGCTTCTCTGCCCCGGAGAGGTCGAGTCCGCGCCCTGCGGCAGCTGCCGTCGCGTCCGCGCCGGCCTCCACCCCGATCTCCTCACGGTCGAGCCTGAGGGCGTCCAGATCCGGATCGATCGGGTCCGCGAGGCGCTGGCGTTCGCCGCGGGCCGGCCCTACGAGAGCTCCCGGCGCGTGGCGCGGATCCTCCGCGCGGACCTGCTTGGGCTGGAGGCGGGCAACGCGCTGCTCAAATCGCTCGAGGAGCCGGGGGAACGCTTTCGATGGATTCTCACCTCGGCGAGGCCGGAGTCGCTGCTCGTCACGATCCGATCGCGCTGCACGCGAGCGACGCTGCCCGAGCCAGGGACCCCGCAGCGCCAGCGGGAGTGGCAGGCGCGCGGCTTCTCGGAGGAGGACGCGCGCGACCTGGCCCTCTTCGCGAGCGATGACGAAGAGAACCCGTCGGAACGCCTGGAACAGGGACGCGCCACTCGCCAGCTCCTGGTCGAGGCGCTGGACGAAGGACTCGGGTCCGGACGGGCCGCGCCGCTCCTGCTGCTAGCCGAACTGCTCGGGGCGCGCGCCGGCCCGGAATCCGGAATGCTCGCGCAGCTGCTCGCCGACATCGCACTCGCCTCGCCGTCTCTGGAGATCGATGCGATTCGCCACCACGCGGTCGCCGGGAAACTGGCGCTCCTCGCTCGCCGGGTCCCACAGCGGGCGGTGCGCGACGCCGCGGCGACGGCCGCAGATCCTCCCGCCGACACCCGGAAGGGAAACCGGAGACTCCACTACGAGAAGCTCCTGCTCGACCTGTACCTCAGCCGGAATCGGTAGCGCCCAGCCGAGGGAGAGAGAAAAAACTCGAAGGAACCGTGGGGAGCCTCCGGCCCGGCGGGCTTCGGAAGGATCGGGAAGAGTGCGGACCTGGGAGCTTTCCAGATTGACGGAAGGTGTGGCAACTAGGATGAAAAGACGCCACCGGGTCTTCGCGCCCCCCCAATCGATTCCTTCGAGTCCGGCCAGTATATGGCCAAACCCCAACGGGATTCACAGCGTTCTTACGGCCTTTCGAGGCTGATCTCTACCGTTTCCGGCCGGCCGGCCGTCGCCTCCACCTGCGTGGACTCACTCGAGTACCCCGGCCGCGACACGACGACCTTGTGAATGCCCGGCGGCACCTGGAAACCCCGGGTCAGGCTCGAGAGCTCCTCGCCCGTACCGGCGAACCGGTCATCCACGTAAACCGCCGCGTCGCCCGGCTCGACGTGGAACCGGATGCGCGCCCGAGCCCCGGAAGCGGAAGCCGGCGGCATCGGGCTCCGATCGCCGGGGGGCGGCTCCGGAGCCGGTGGGGCCTGTGGGCGCTCTGCGACCACGGCATCATCGACGTCCGCGTCCGCGTCGGGCGGGGGTTCCGATGAGTCGCGGCCGCGCCAATCGTCCGAGTCGGACCCTCGGCGCGCCTCGATGTCGATCGCGGCGATGCGATCCCTCTCCTTGCCGAAGTATCGCCGGACGCCTCCCTCGGGTTCCGGCGTGTCGTAGGAGCCGTACTGCCGGGCGCCGGGGATCTTCCGCAACTTGTTGTCGATCTTGATCTTCAGGCCCGGACGCGCCTCGATGTCGACGCCCTGGGTCTCGAATCCGTCGAGACGAAACTCGAGGCGATAACGGCCGGGCTTCAGGTACAGGAAGTCGGGATAGCCGTCGAAATCGTCGGCCGTTCCTACGTAGCGGCCATCGAGAAAAACCCGGGCCTCCTCGGGGGAGATGTCGGTCTTCACCGCGCCCCATTCTCCAGGGGCATAGCCGGCCGATCCGCCATAACCGCCATAACCATAACCGCCATAACCATAACCGCCATAACCGTAGCCGTATCCCGGACCGTAGTAGGCGCCCCAGTACCCCGGGTATCCGGACCAGCCCCAACCCCAGCCCCAACCCCAGCCGCCCCATCCGAACCCCCAGCGCCCGCCGCGGAAGGATCCGTGCCATCCGCCGTTGCGGGAACCCCAGCCCCCGTTACGCGAGCCCCAGTTTCCGTTTCGCGAGCCCCAGCTTCCTCCGTGCCAGCCTCCAGAACGAGAGGAGACGTGCCCCTGAGAGCTGCGCGACCCCGAGAAGTGGGAGCCGCCGGAATGTCCCGAAAAGCCGGAATGTCCCGAAAAGTGGGAGCCGCCGGAATGTCCGGACGAGTGGCCCGTCGGGGCCGCGGACGCAAACGAAGCGGCCAGAAACAGCGCCGCTCCGGTGACTGCGGGCCAGAAAAGCTTCTTCATAACCATGGCCTCCGATCGACTATAGAGCAATTCCAGGGCCACGCGGTTTACGCGGCGCGCCGAGCACTAAGTGCCCCACGGGACGGGGCTTGAGTGAATGGGGGTCGGGCGGAAGAATCGGGATACTGACCTAAGAAAAGGTCAACCCGTCATCCCGAAAGGATGCGGAGCCGTTTTCCAGGCCACGTCGCAACCCGCGCAGGTAGTCCTCCTTGAGCACGCGATCGAGCGCCCAGCGAGCCCCCGGCAGCTCCGACCGCTCGGCGAGGGCGGCCCAGAGGGGGAAAAGGGTTCGCGCGAGCCCGGAGCGGGTCGGAGGCAGGCGCGCCTGGGGAACGGCCAGGAAATCTCCCAGCTCAGGGTGTTTGCGGTAGAAGATCGCCGCGGCCTCGCCCGCCTTCTCCTGGCGCCGACGGAACGACGCGAAGGTGATCTCGTGATGATGCCGCGCGACGGCGGCGGGACGGTAGAGCATCCGCATGCCCCGCTGCATCAGGCGGTACGCGACTTCGATGTCCTCCCAGGCGGCGTGCGGGAAGCCGGTGTCGAAGAGTCCCGCCTCCAGAAGCAGCGCCCGGGGCAGCGAGACGTTGGACGTGTAGAAGAAGTTGAAGGGGACGGATTCCGGGTCCCGGATCAGCCCGTACCCGAACTGCAGCCCGTACTCGTTGATGTGGTGGAGGAACGGCGACACCTTGAGGCCGCGCGGCCACGTGGTGTACCCCAGCACGGCCACGGCGTGCTCGCGCCGCTCCGAGTGAGTGCGGGCATGCACGGAGAGGAGCGGCGGCTCGGGCACGGTGTCGTCTCCCAGGAACAACACGATCGACCCGAGGGCCTCGCGCACGCCACGGTTGCGCGCCGTCGCGGGCCCGGCGTTGGCCTGCGAGAAGAACCGGAACGGATAGGCGGCCCGGTAGGCATCCAGCCTTCCGAGCGTGTCGTCTCCGGATCCGTCGTCGACGACGACCACCTCGAAGTCGGGGGCGTCCGTCTGGGAGGCCAGCGCGTCGAGGACGGAGAAGAGCGTCTCGGCCCGGCGGAACGTGGGGATGACGACCGAGAACTTCACGGCGCGTCCCCGAAGATCTCGCGCAGCGTGCCCTTCAGCAGCGGGGGCGCCCCGTCCCAGAACGGGGCGAAGAAATCGCTCGCCAGCCGGTCGTCGCCCGGATAGGTCGGCACGAGGCGCATCGGAAATCGGGCGAAGATCTCGGCGTCGGAGCGGCGACGGCTCGCCTGCACGGCGCTCCGCTTGGCGGCCAACGACGCGTGGTTCCGGTGGATCCACAGCAGCGCCCGCAGGTGGGCGATCGTGAGTGGATCGGCGAGCGCGACCGTCGCCGGAATCGTCTCGGAGATGCCGAGAAGACGCCGGAGAGCCGAGGACCCTCCGCCCGGGGCGTCGTAGGGATCTCTCGACAGCTCCGCCGCGCCGGGATTGCGCGACGCCAGCATCTCGGCGACCCGCGTGATGAACGTCATCAGCACCGAGGGCATGAGCTGTCGGAAGCGCTCGGCGTCGAGGTTCTTGTAGACCGTGGCGAATGCGTTCCTCTCGAAGAGGAATCCCCGCGAGAACACGCCGAGGGCTTCGCCCGTCGCTCCGCCCCGGTGCCGCGCCACCGCCGACGGCTCGGCGAGGATCCGGCGGCCCAAGATCCACTGGCGCCATCCGAAGTCCACGTCCTCCAGGTAGGCGAAGTAGTCCGAGTCGAATCCCGACTCGAGGAATTCCGCGCGGCGCACCGCCATCAGTCCGCCGCAGGCGAAGAGGCGCTCCTCCCCCGCCGTCCCGGGGGAGAGGGAGCCGACGGGGCGGCCCACGTCCGCGGCGAAGGCGTGCCCGTCGAAGGTCAGAAACCCGTCCGAGAAGTCGTTGAACGATCCCGTGCGGTCCGTCAGGCGTCCGCTCACCGCCACGACGTCGGGGGCCGCCTCCGAGAGCGCGGCCACCAGCCGGCGGGGCGCGTCCGGCGCGACCACGGCGTCGTCGTTGACGAGCACGGTGATGGGGGCCCGCGCCGCGGCCGCTCCGAGCCGACACCCCTCGGCGAACCCCACGTTGCGCGCCGACGGGATCCGGCGCACTCCCGGGTGGCGGCGCAGGATCTCGTCCTGCGGAGACCCGGACGCGTTGTCGACCAGCAGGACCTCGGTGCTCAACCCCTCCCGCGACGCGGCCTCCAGCGCCGCGAGCGCCTCGAGCAGATGGTCGAGACCGCGGTGATGGACGACGACGATGGAGGCTTCGGGAGCGAGCACGGGGCAGAGACTACTGGAAGAGCCGCCGCAGGAGAGAGTCCTTCGGAGCGACCGGCAGCGGGAGTCGATTCGCGTCCGGCCGCGCCTCGCGGCACCACGTGAGCAGCGGCCGCGTCACCGCCGCCCAGGTCCGCTGCGCGGCGAATGCCCGCGCGGCTTCGCCGGCGAGGCCGCGCCTCGAATCGTCCGAAAGGAGCCCGGAGACCCGATCCGCCAGGTCGCTCCCCGAGCGCGGCGACTCGAACGCGGCTCCCGCGGAGGCGAGCTCGCGCGCCAGCGATCCGCCTCCCACGGTCACCGCGGGGACGCCTCCCCAGGCCGCGTCGAGGAGGCGAGTCCGATAGGAGAGCTCCGTCTCCAGGCCCTCCGAAGAGATCGACACGAGAAGGTCCGCCCCCGCGTAGAGGTCGGCGCGCCCCGCGTACGGCAGCCACGGCGAAAAGTGAATCGAGCGCCCGTCCGGGTCGATGCGTCGCGCCTGTTCGCGCGCCCGCGCGAAGACGACCTGAGGGGTGGTCTCGGGGTTGGGGTTTTCGAAAAACAGGAGCCGCGCGTCCGCTCTCCGTCTGAGGATCTCCGGCCACGCCGACAGCAGGAGCGCGGGATCGTACCAGTCGTAGATGCCTCCGAAGAGGATCACGGGCCCGTCTCCCGCGACTCCCGCCGCGCGCCGTCCGGCGGCCCCGTCGCCGCGCGCGGGCTCGGCCGGCACCCCGAACGGGACGACCCCGATGAGCCGCGCGAGGGATGGATCGTCCGGAAAATTCCGCCCCCCGATGCGGCCCCACGAGAAGAGCGCGCCGGCGTAGAAGAGCCTCTGCTCCGGGTTCGCGCAGAGATAGAAGTCCGCGCGGGCGAGCGAGAGCTCGAGGGCGTCGAGGTCGTGGCGCGCGGTTCCCGGCCCGAGCTGTCGCGCGTAGTGTAGGTTCTCGATCGGAAAGGGATCGTAGAGATCTGCGGCGACGGGAATCGCGGGGAGCTGGTGGTACCAGCCGTTGGCCGCGTGACCCGAGACGACGGCGGCCTGCACGCCGTCCGCCGCGGCGCGCAGGGAACCGTCCACCGCCCGGACGACCGGAACGTTGCCCGCGACCTCGCGCGCCTGTTCCGGGTCGTTGGGCACGATCAGGCGGACGTCGAACTGCGCCGACAACGCCCGGGCCAGCTCCAGCGCCCGGATTCCCATTCCCGCCATCCTCGCCCGGATCGGCTCGGGGGCCAGGACGGCGACGCGCTCGATCACCGCCGCCCGCGGAGCCGGTCCAGGAACAGGTGGAGCTTCCACGTCCGGGAGTCGTAGACCTGCTGCAGGATTTCGTTCACGCGCTCGACCTCGACGTTGGCGGCCGTGAGCAGCTGGTCGTACTCCTCGTTGCGCGCCTGCAGGAGCTCGACCTCCGCCGCGCGGCCCGCCAGCTCGTTCTTGAGCTCCGCCTCGCGGGCCTCCAGCCGATTCACGTCCGCGTCCAGGCGCCGGTGGCTCTCGCGCTGGTACCGCAGCTCACCCTGGCTCACGCCGTCCCGGTCGTACCAGTGAGCCACCTGCGCCCGCATCCGGTCGAGGACCCGGGCGAGGCCGGCGTCCGTCCGCCGGGCGGCATAGCGATCGAAGATCTTCCGACGAGCGTCCTGGAACGCCGCCGCGCCCGAGGCGACGTGGCCGGGATCGTTGGATTGCGGCTCGAAGACCCGGTACTCACAGGTCACGGCGCGCAGGTGCCGGAAAGGCGTCTCCCCCGAGAGCCGGATCAGAAAGTCCCAGTCCTCGGAATACTCCAATCCCTCGTCGAAGCCGCCGACCTTCCGAAAGAGCTCCCGAGGCAGCAACAGGGTGTGGATCGGGATGTAGTTGGCCAGTAAAAGGTAGTCGGGGTCGTAGTCCAGGGAGTACTGCAGGGTTCGGACCCGCGGCTCCCAGCCTCCCCCGCCCTGGCCGTAGACGACGGTCACGGCGTCCGTGTACACGACCGGCTCCGGGCCCTGCCGGTGCCCCTCCACGAGCCGCGAGACGTGATCGGGAAAGCAGCGGTCGTCGTCGTCGAGGAAGGCCACGAGAGGCTCCCGCGCGACGGCCACGCCGCGGTTGGCCGCGGCGGAGCGACCGCGCCGCTGCTTGGGCTCGTCCAGAACGACCTCGAACGCGTCGCCGAAGCCCTCGGTCACCTCGCGCGGCGAGGCGCCGCCGTCGTTCACGACGACGACCTGGCTCGGCCGGGCGGTCTGCTCGCGCAGGCTCTCGAGCGCCTCGCGCAGGAGGGCCGGGCGGTTGCGCGTCCGCACCACGACGGTCAACGGAGCGGGGCCGCGGCCGCCGTCCGTGATGGCGCCGGGGCCGATCGCGCGGCGCAGCTCCTCGAACGACGTCGTCGAGGCCTCGGCGTACGAGAGGACCCGGAACGCCTCGACGGGCCCGCGTCCCGGAAGGGTCAGCCGGCGATAGGCGTTCAAGCCCTCCATCGCGCCCGCGTAGTCGCGCACCGCCTGCTGCGACGCGTAGGCCGCGAGCGCCGCCGACTTGCGCTCGGCGGCGGGGGCGATGTCGACGAGGGCATTGGGCAGCATCGGGTGGGACAGCTCGTAGAACGCGACCCGCATGAAGCGGAAGCGATCGTGGCCCGGATCGCCGGGCCGGGACGCCGCGAGGCGGTCGAAGACGCTGCGCGCGAGCGCGCGGTGGTCGGGATGCAGCTCCGCGGGAGAGGGGCAGAGGATCAGGTCCGGCAGGAACTCGTCCCACTCGGCTCGGAGGGCGGCGTCGAGCCGGGCCGCCTCCGACGGGAGCTCGCCGTCGGGAAGGCCCCCGAAACGCGGCGGCTCCAGGCCCAGGGCGAGCGCGGCGCGCTCCGCTTCCTGGCGCCTCCGGGCGCCATAGGTCCCGGCGTCGGCGGGCGCGACGCCCTCCTGCCGCGTGCCATCCGTCGCGATCCAGATCCGAATCGCCTCCGACCGTCCGGAGCTCAGGGCGAGCATGCCGCCGGCGCCCAGGGACTCGTCGTCCGGATGCGCGGCCAGCACCAGGATCCGCGCGCCGGTCAAGTCGGTGGCCTCGAACGGGATCAGAGACTGTTCGCGCTGCATGGGAAGTCGGTGCAGTTTAGCCGGTTCCGCAGAGCGCGTCAGGTCAGGTCGTAGAGGGACGGCACGAGCTGGATCCGCTCGGCGAACCGCGCGGTAGACGGGGCGTCGAAGATCCGCGCGATCAGCGGAAATCCCGCGTCCCGCCTCTCTCCAGGCAATCGCTCGATGACACCGCGCCCCGGCCCCCCCGGGGTCGACCAGAACACCAGGCGCCGCGCGCCGAGGCGGCGTGCTTCCGCGGCCGCGGCCGAGAAGAGGGCCGAAAGGCCGCCGCCGCCGGGCTCGGATCCGAGGAAGTCGACGAGGGTCGCGATCTCGCCGGAAACGCAGATCGCGGCCCAGGAGGTCATCGCGCGGCCGCCGAGCCAGACCATCCGGTAGTAGCGGTTGGGCCGGGCGTGGAACCGCCAGTTGACGCGCTCCCGGTCGCGCACGGCCGCGTGGGAGAGCCCGCCGCGCGCCGCCTCCCAGAGCGCGTCGAAGCCCTCTCCCACGCGATCCCCAGCCTCCACGTCCGGGGGAGGCTCCGCGAACGCCTCGACGGGGACCTCCGCCAGCCGGACGGGGAAAAGCGTCCGCGAGCCGACGATCCTCTCGCTGATCACGAGGTGCCGCGCGCCCGGGAAGCCGAAGCAGAACGGGACGCGGCCCGCGGCGGCGTCGAAGAACGCGTCCGCCATGGCGCGGAAGATGCCGCGGCGCCCGCCGAGCCCGCGCACCGACGGATCCGTCGCGACGTCCCCAACCGAGTAGAGGAGGCGGGGCTCGCCGTCGATCAGGAACCGCATGCCCCATCCCGCGTAGTTTCCGACGATCCGCCCGTTGTGCACGCCAACGATGCCGAACCAGCCGTCCGGATCGAGCTCGAACTTCCAGCGCCACTCCTCCGCGGACATGGGCGTCCCGAAGACCTTCTCGAAGAGGAGGCGGATGCCTTCGGCGTCGGCCGGAACGGCCTCGCGAATCTCGAAGCTCACGGCTTCTGCCACACGCGCGTGTCGAGGACGCGCCCGCCGCCGTCGAAGACACGGAGGAACACGGGGCCCGGACGTAGCGAGGCAAGGACCTCGTCGGGGAGGCGGAAGTCTTCCGACAGCGGCGCTCCGGCGAACGGGATCAGGGAGGGATTCGTCGAGACCGCGACCCACGCTCCGGGGCGCGCGGAGACGGCGGGCTCGGCCACCGCCCCGAACCGAGGCCCCCGGCGAAAACGCGTCGGCCGCTCCAGGAGCGCTCGCGCGATACGCCCGTAGCGCGTCTCGCGGTAGAGGCGCCGCGAGGCGGCTCGTCGACGCTCCGTGTCGGGATTTCGGGATGCGCTGCGCGCGAAGAGATGGCGCACCCGCGCGCCCGGCAGGTAGCGCAGGCGAAGGCCCGCGGCGAGGACCCGATCCTCCCACTCCGTTTCCTCGTACTCGAAGGGGAACCGCTCGTCGAACGCCCCGACACGATCGATGACGTCGCGGCGCACGGCGAGGGCCGCGCCCGCGAGGTGCCCCGCGTCGCCCCCATGCTCCCAGAGCGCCAGGGTCCGCCGCGCGAAGGCTCCGAACCGGCGCGCGTCCAGGAACGGGAAACGGCCGACGTGGCGTTCCGCAAGCTCTCCCCAGAATCCCGCCGAGGATTCGGGCGGAAGCATCAGGCGGCCTCCGGCGTCCCAGAGGCACAGGGGCGCGGCGGCGCCGACGGCCGGTTCCTCGATCGCGGACACGAGAGCCGTAACGGCGCCCGGAAGGAAGACGAGGTCGGCATTGCAGAGGAGCAGACGCGCGGACCGCGCGCGGGAGAGGCCGGCGTTCACGCCGCCGGAGTACCCGCGATTTTCCGGGAGCAGGACAAGAGCATCCGCGGGGATGTCCTCCAGGGCCCTCGCCTCGTCGGGCCCCGAATCGCAGTCTACGATAACGACCTCGCCGTCCAGCGCTTCGCGCGCAAAGGCGGCCCGGAGCGACGACACGCATTCCCGCGCCTCGCCCGCGCTGCGGTGATTGACCACGATCGCCGAGACCGATGGGACCGTCATCCCGGGGAGGGCCCCTCGGCGAGAAACGCCGCCTCCAGACGCTCCGCGACGCTCGCGCTGTCGAACCTCGCCGCGACGATCGGTCCCTCGCGGCGCGCGCGCCGGCGCGCCTCGGGTGTGAGCAGCGCGGGCAGAACGCCCGCCAGGCTCCCCGGGTCGCCGTCGACGAAGTACCAGGCCGCGTCTCCCGCCATCTCGCGGTGCCCGGGAGTGTCGGACAGCAGCGCGGGGATCCCGCAGGACAGGGCCTCGAGCGAGGGCAGCCCGAACCCCTCCTGCGCCCGCGACGGGCCCACGAAGACGTCGGAGGCGCGATAGGCGTATGGCATGCGCTCGGGAGCCAGCCGATGGTGGTACTCGTCGGTCAGCCCGCGCCGGGCCTCCGCGTCGGCGACCGGAGTCGTCGCGACGCGCCGCAGCCGGAACCGTCCGCCGCGGTAGCGCCAGGCCTCCAGGGCGTCGAGCGCGACGTCGACCCCCTTCAGGTCGACCTCGTAGGGCCCTACGACCAGGATGACCGGCGGGTCGGCGGGATCCCGCTCCGGCGCGGGCGCGTACGGCCCGGCGTCGAATGCCTGGCCGACGTCCGTGACGGGACCGTAACCGCGCGCCTCGAGCAGCGCCCGGAGTGTTTCCGAAATGGCGAGCTTGCGTGTCGGAAGGCGATACGCCGCTTCGATCTCGGGCCATCGCTCCTCGTAGAAGGAGAACCCTCCCTCATACCCCTGGCACAGGTGGAACGCCCGGCCCGCCGTCCCCGCGACCGCCGCCGCCGCCGTGCTCCAGAAGGTGGCGACCCGCACTTCCGCCTCGGCGAGCGCCGCCGAGTCACGGAAGGAGGACCGTTCGAAGCGCGCGCGCATCAGGGGGAACCAGTCGGGCGGCGGCCCCGGCGACACCACGGTGACCCGATGCCCGCGGCGCGCCAGCGCCTCCGCCTGCAGGAACGCGACCTTGACCCCGCCGAACAGCTGAGTCGACTCCAGGAGATAGGCGATGCGCAGGGAGCGGCGGGACGCGGCAGGATCCATCACGCGATCCGGGCCTCCGCGATCCACTGATACGTCGCGAGGCTCTCGAGGTCGCCGTCCGGCCACGTCCTCGCGAGGCGGTGAAAGGCTTCGGCGTCCGGCGGCTCGGCGCCCCGCTCGCTCTGGACCGATACCAGCGACCAGCCGGATTCCTCGATCGTCTGCGCGAGGAAATCCCGCGTGAACCACCGCAGGTGTCCGGCGTCGCAGAGGCCGGCGGGCACGGGGTCGAAACGGCCCGAGAGGAGATCCCTCGCCACCGACAGGTGTCCCACGTTGGGCACGCTCACGAGGAGCCGGGCTCCCGGAGCGGCCAGGGGAAGCGCCCCGCGGAGGGCCTCCGCGGGCTCGTCGAGATGCTCGAGCACGTCCGCGAAGATCAACGCCTCGAACTGTGCGCCCTCGGCGGCCAAGCGCGGCAGGACGTCGCGGAGGTCGCCCTCCTCCACGCGCTCGCATCGGGTCCTCGCCTGGGCCGCCAGTCGGCAATCCTGCTCAACGCCGGTCACGCGCCAACCGGGATTCCGAACGCACGCTTCGGCGACGCCCCCTCCGGCGCCGCACCCGACGTCGAGGATCCGGAGGGCGCCGGGCGGGAGCCGCGCGGTCAGCTCCGGCCTCTCCCGCCGGGAGGGCTCGTCGAAGACGATCGCGCGGAACGAGGGATCCGCGGCCAGGAACTCGGGAGCGAGCGCCACGAGCCGGGTCCAGAGCGCGCCGATGCTCTCGTCTGGCCCGGCGGGAAAATCCGCGGGCCAGAAGGCCAGCGCCGCCGCGGGCGCGCCCGCGTCGCGGTCCGCTTCGCGCGAGCCGGACCCCTCGAGCTCCCGGAGGGTGTGGACGACGGGCTCCGGGAGGGCGGCCTGCGCGAGGAGGACGCGCCCGTAGGGAGGCTCCGGGATCCGAAGCGGGAGCGGCAGAGCGGAGACGTCGCGGACGACCACCCAGGAGCTCGCCGCCGCCAGCGCGGGCGGCGCGAGGTCCTCCTCGCCCCACTCCGCGACGGTCTCCGCCTGCGCCCCCCGCGCCCAGCGTAGACCCGACAGGCGCGACCCGTAATCGGGCGGCCGCGCACGGCGCAGGAACGCCAGGCCTCGCGTCAAGACGAAGCGGCGAGACGGTCCGCTGCGTCGAGAGGCTCTCCGGCGGGCTCGGGGATCGTCCAGAGGTGGCGCGGCCTCAAGAGGCCCACGACGTATTCGGGAGAGACCACCGAGAAACCGGGGCGCAGGATGCGGACGTCGTGAACGTGCAGCGCCTTCTCGTCGCCGAGGAAGACGTAGAGTCGAAAGTCTCCCTGGGCCACGGGCAGCTCCGGAAGCAGGAGCCTCAGGCGATACCGGTTCCGCCCGGTCAGCGGCGCCCACGGCTCGTGCCGCGTGTCCGCGGCCAGGATCTGGACCCCGTCCTCGCGATCGATTCCCACCCGCACGTGAAACGCCAGCGAGGTCTCCTCCGCCTCGAACGCGAGATCGACGGCGACCGTCTCGCCGGCCGCGAACTCGGTCCGCGGATATCCGGAGCCGTCGTGGACCGTCACCTCGGTCAGCCGGGCGGGACGACGTCCGTCCGTACGGACCGGTTCCGGCGGTGGAGCGGCCGCGGACGCCGCGGGCTCCTCGCCCACGCGCTCGCGCTCCCGCTGCTGCAGGAAAGCCTCGTATTCGCGCACGACCGTGAGGGCCGGGCCCTGCCCCGCGGCGGACCCGTTCTTGAGCCAGATCGCCTCGTCGCAGACGAGCGCCACGTAGTAGAGCGCGTGCGAACAGAACAGCAGCGTCCCGCCCCTGCGGTGAAACTCCGTGATCCGATCGATCGACTTCTTCTGGAAGTAGCCGTCCCCCACCGCGAGCGCCTCGTCCACGATCAGGATCTCCGCGTCGGCGTGGGTCGCGACGGCGAAAGCCAGCCTCAGGACCATGCCCGACGAGTACGTGCGGACCGGCTGGTCGAAGAAATCCGAGAGCTCCGCGAAGTCCCGGATCAGGGGAAGCCGCTGCCGGATCTGGGCGCCGGAGAGGCCCAGGATCGCCGCGTTCATCCGGGCGTTCTCGCGTCCCGTGAAGTCCGGGTGAAACCCCATGCCCAACTCCAGGATCGAGGCGACGGCTCCCCGGAGCTCGACCTTGCCGGAGGTGGCGCGCGTCGTCCCGGCGATGATCTTCAGCAGGGTCGACTTCCCGGCCCCGTTCTCCCCGATCAGGCCGAGCGCGCGACCGCGGGGAAGCTCGAAGGAGACCTCCCGGAGCGCGTGGAACTCCCGGTGGCGAGGCCGACGGAAGATCAGCTCGCGGAGGCGCTCCCCGGCCGAGTCGTACACCCGGTAGATCTTGGAGACGCGGTCCGCGGCGACGGCGACATCGGACGGGTTCATATCGAGATCACTCCCCGATCGCGAACTCGCATCTCCGGCAGAGAAATTCCTCCGGGGCCTCCTCGACGCCGTAGGTCCACTTGCGCAGGCGAGCCATCGTGTCGCCCCCGAGCAGCTCGGCGACCGTCTGCGTCCGCAGGTCGCCGACCGTGAGCTTCTCGTAGTAGTCCTGGCAGCAGAGGACGGCGCGTGCCGTGGCGGTGACGTGCAGATGCTCGAACGGGCGGGAGCCCATCAGCTCGCAGCCGCGCAGAGACTTCTTGGCGGGCGGCTCGGGAACGAAGGTGCCGCTGGCCGGACGGCTACGGATCTTGAACGGCTTGATCTCCCAGCCCTTCGGCCCGAAGCGCTCGCGGATCGCCGCGACGTCCCGCCGGTGCGCGTCGTCCTCTTCTCCCAGCACCACGATCGCCGCCTCGTCGGTGAGCGTCGAGGCCCGCAGCCCCTCGATGTTGGCGAGAACCCGCGCGAGATCCCGGGTGCCGTGCAACTGGAAGTAGCGCTCCGGGTCGAGCGTCGGCAGATTGATCCCGATGTAGCGGAAGCGGCCGAGGGCCTCCAGCCGCGACGCGCGCGCCGGATCGAAGTGCGAGGCGTTGGTCAGGATGGAGACCGGCAGGCCTCGAGCGAACAGCACGCGGCATCGATCCTCGAACAGCGGGTCCACGGTCGGCTCGTTGTAGTTCGACAGGAAGACGACGACCCCCGCTTCGGAGACTTCGGCGACCTGGTTCACGATCGACTCGAAGAGCTCCTGGCTCATGACCTCTCGCTCGCGCGGATCCACGGAGACGGGACAGAAGGGGCAGCGATGGTTGCAGCTCGTGCAGGTTTCCAGCGAGACGAACAGGAGGTGGGAGCGGCGCACTTCGGAATCGAGGTCCTCGATCAAGAACCGCGCCGCCCGCAGGTGCTCAAGGACACCGCGCTCGCTCCGCGGGTCGCCTCCCGCCCGGATCTCCGACAGGATCCGGTACTCCTCGCTTCCCTTGGAGAGGGAATCCCCCGTCACCGGGTTGTACACCACGGTTCCACGATCGTGCAGGAAGGGAGAGGGCATTTCGGCCACCAGGGTCGCCGGAGCCCCGGGAGCTCGCGAGGGCCCGCTGTCCGTCATACGACCGCCATTCTAGTCGGTGTCCTCTGGAGGAGTACGGAGGCGAGGTCGCCGCCGTCGCTCCAATGAAAAGGGCCCCGCCGCGGCGGGGCCCTGGATTCGAGTCGCGATCTCTCGGTTACTGGCCGTGCTTGCCCTGGATAAACACCGTGTCGGCGCTGATCTGATCGACGGTGACGATGTAGGCACCCACCGCGCTGCCCGACAGCGACGTGACACGGATGGTCATCGCCTCTCCGTCGATCCCGGCGAGCGCCGTCATGGGGATCTGGGCAAAGGCGCCGGTCTGCCCGGGGTTGTTGAGAACGTAGTCGTAGTCGCTCGCCTTCGAGCCGTCCTTGTGGAACGCGGAGATGCGAACGGTGGTCGGCAGATCGCCGGCCGCGAAGATCCCGACGTTGGTCCGGAAGCGCAGGTTCGTCTGGGCGCCCGGCATCACGAGCGCGGCGCCCCCCGCGGGGACCGTCTGGGCCGACGCGTAGGTCGAAAGCTGCATGCCGGCGGTACCCGTCGAGAGATCCGCGTAGATCCGGCCCCCGATGATCAGCGGGGACGAGGCCACGTCGGTGGGTGCCTGGTAGGAGACCTTCAGGAGACCCAGCACGGACCCAACCGTCAGGTCGTCCGGGGAGCTCTGATTCAGGAAGGTCCCGACCATATCGTCGATCGACACGCCCTGGTTCGCGCCCAGTTGGAGCGAGCCGAGAACGATCTTCTCGACCGTCGCGCCGACGGGCGTGTAGTGGTACTCCAGCACCAGGTTGCGCGGCAGCGAGCTCGTGTTGAAGAAGCGCAGGTCCGTGCGCCAGTGCGTGTTGGTCCCCGTGTCCTCGATCCGGCCCACGCCCGCGATGTAATAGTCCACCGTCGTGCCCGGGGCCGCGGCCACCCGCGGGGTGTCGTCGGCGACCTGCACCAGATCGTTGTTGCGGCGGTCGAGGACGGACGCGAACGCCTGGAGCGAGCCCGCGGAACCGGAGACCTTCATGACGTAGCGCTTGGAGGCGTCTGGCACGAACAGATCCGTGTCGTTGATCCCGGCCTGGCCGTAGGGCGGAACCGCGAAGTCCTGGCTGGCAACCTGCTCGCCCTCCTCCGTGAAGGCGTCGAGGTGGAAGAGCCCGCCCTGGCTGGATGCGTTGAAGAGAGACACGTTGAACCGGTACAGGGAGTCGTCGCGCAGGCCGACGAGCACCTGATCGCCCGCCGCCTCGGTACCCTGTGTGCCCAGCTGTTGCCCGTACGGGCCGACGAGGTAGGACGGCAGCGCGGTCCCGAAGGAGGAGCCCTGTGCCGTGAAGTAGACGCGTGCCGTGACGATCGGCGGCGCGTTGCCGCCCGCGTACTTCAGAAGGAGGAGACCCTTTCCGGCGCCGTGCCGGTTGAGGATCTGGGGGTCGCCGACCACGTCGACGCCCGACCACGACTGGCCCGGATCGAGGAGGAAGCTCTTCGTCGAGTCGAAGGGCAGCGTCGACAGATCGGTCGGGATCGTGTCGGTGAACGCGGCGAAATAGAGCGTGACCGTCGTCGACTGGGAGCCCGGGTTCGTGACGCTGATATCCGTGGCCCAGACGCCCGAGATCGCGTCGATCGATCCCGCGCCCGGGATCATGATCGCCTGGAAGTTCGGCGGGCTGACCGTGAAACGCACCGAGCCCGTCGAGGACCCGTTCGCGTTGGTCACGATCAGCGTGACCGTCGGGCTGCCGCCCCCGTAGAACGCGTGAACGACGCTGCGGTTCGCCGTGTCCGCCGGAAGCGTGGCCCCGTCGCCGAAGTCCCAGGCGAAGGTGGCCGTGGGGTCGGTCTCCGCGCCCGTGAACGTCACGGGCACGTTGGCCGCGACCGCCCAAGTGTTGTTGAACGGGTTGAAGTTGGCTCCCGTGACGTCGAACGTGTTCAGGGGCGGCGGGGGGCCTCCCGTTCCGATCGAGATCGATCGCGACGCGGTCTTCGTGACGCTGCCCGAGACCGCCTGGACCGTGACGGTGAACGTGCCCGTCGTCGTGTACGTGTGGCTGTTCGTCGAGGGGCCCGGGGTCAGCGCCTGGGCGGAGTCGCCGATCTGCGGCCCGTGGCAGGTCGGGACGATCGGCGGGCATCCGGGAGGGGGAGGAGGCGGCGGGCTTCCGCCTGCGTCGCCGAAGTCCCACGAGTAGCTGACGGATCCCGGGAAGCCCGTCGCGGTCGCGACGAAGGTCGCGGCCACGTTGACGTTGGCCGAAGCGGGGCCGGAGAGGGAGAGCGTCGGCGACCCGCCGCAGTTGGGCGGGCAAACGGGCGGCGGGCTCGTCGCGGAGTACTTGAAGGCGCGCACGGACCCCTGGACCAAGACCTTGACGTAGCAGCTTCCCGTGCACGCTCCCACCGAGGGCCAGGTCTGCGGGCCCGCGTTCGACGTCGAGCCGATCAGGATGTCGCCGGTGCCGATCGACTGCGTCGAGTTGGTGCTCGTGTAGAAGGAGGCGCCGGGATGGGGCACTCCGTTGGGGAGCGACTCGTCGTCGAAGAGGTAGTAGGTCGTCCCCGTCGTCAGCCCGAAGTTGCCGAGGAAGATGACTGGCTGCGAGTGCCCGGCGTCCTTGTAGATCCCGAGGGCCGGGATCGGCTGGAAGTCGGTGACGGTGAACGGGAGCGTCACGGGCGCCGTCCGGGCCTGGCCGTTGTGGTCGGTGTAGAAGTAGGTCAGGGTCATCGCGTAGGTGCCGATCGTCGACGGCGCCGAGACCGTGGCGGTTCCGTTCCCGGGCAGGAAGGTCGTGTTGAGCGTGCCGCTCCCGCCCGTGGGCGTCATCAGGTAGTTCACCGAGTTCAGCGTCGCCGCCCCGGCCTTCTGCATCAGGTTGTGCAGCGTGAGCAGGCTCGACTTGAGCACGGGATTCGGGTTGAGGGAGAAGTTCGGCACGAGATCGACCTGCTGGATCGAGCCGCCCTTCGTCGTGCTGTAGCCGTCCTTGTAGGTCACCGTCAGCGAAAACGACGTCGCGCCCGTCGGAACCGTCACGATCGGTCCGAGCATGCTGCCGCCCGGCGTGAAGGTCCAGTTGAAGGTCGCGTCGGCGACGTTTCCCTGCGAACCGCTAGCGTCTCCGTTGTTTGGATTGCCCGAGAGCACCGACAGGGTCGTCCCGTCGAATCCCACGATCGCAATCTGGGGCTGGAGGATCGTGAACGCGGACGACGTGAAGGTCTGCGTGTCCGGGGGGTTCGGGTTCTGAGCGCGCATCGCGAGCTGATAGCTGGTCACGGGAGTACCCAGGCTGGTGTAGCAGCCCGTTCCGGTGCCGTCGACCAGATGTCCGCCGTTCAACTCGTCGCAGGGCCAGTAGGCCGAGTTGTAGGTGGTCCCGCGAAGGTCCGTGCCCGTCACGACCTTCTCCGCGGTGAACGCGCCCACGTTGTGGAAGTCCCAATCGAGCTGGAGGATCGGCAGGAAGGAGACCGAGGCGTCGGCGATCGACCACTTGTCGCCGAAGTAGTTCTTGGTGTTCTCCGGGCTCTGGCGCCCCGCCGCGGAGAGGTTCGTCATCGTCGCGTAGGGAACGGGCGGAGCCGTCGGGTCCGCGGCGATGCAGGAGATGTCGATCTTGTCCGTGTGAATCAGGCTCTGCGCGATGGGCAGGCCCGGCGGCGGCGGATTGAGCTCGCGGTAGATGTACGCCGTGACCGTGCTGCCGCTCTGCGCCACGTAGGTCTCGAAGCCGGAGCCGCGGTAGGACGCATCGGTCGCCAGGAAGTGCTTGAGCTCCCGCGCCAGGATCGGCTGGCTCCCCTGCACCCACTTGGTGTCCCAGATGTCGATGAAGCTGCCGTTCCCGCCGGCGTCGCGGTAGAGGGTCATCGCCGGAAACGGAGCCGGGCCGCTCACGTCCACCTTCTTGATCGTGCCCGTGATGGCGCTGGGCACCGCGACCTCGGTGATCAGGCTCGGGGGCGTGAACTTGTAGAGCTTGAGGCCCGAGGTGGACGAAGCGCCGAAGATGTAGATTTCGCCGTTCACGACGGCGATCTCGAGCTGGGACGGGGCCACGACGGCCGAGTAGCTCGCGACCTCGTTCAGGCTTCCCGTCGAGGTGTTGATCTCGGCCACGTGGACCACATCGTCGTCGGCGGTCGAGCCGACGAGCAGGTACTTGTCGTACGACCCGACGGTCACGTGCGCGGCGCGCAGGCGCACGCCCGTGCCCGAGATCGCGCCGGAGTGCCAGCCGATGGCGAGCGACGGCTGGATCGCGCTGCCCGGGTCCGAGGAGCCGGTCGGGTTGGTGACGTCGGCGAGATACACGCCGGCGTTGATCACGGGGAAGTATCCGAAGAATTTGGCCGTAGAGGCGATGTAGATCGCCGACAGCCGCGCGCTCGGCGCGACGGCGTCCGGGAGGTTGATCTGCTGGCCGAACGCCGGGTTGCCCGCGCCGGTCGTCTTCGCCACCTGGCCCGCCAGGCCGGAGAGCCCGTTGCCCTGCGCGAACGGCTGCCAATCGGAGATCATGCGCGCCGTCCCGTCGGGCGCCTCCGCGACGTCCATCGTGTTCGAGCCCTGGTGGCAGTCGCAGTAGATCCTGATGATGCCCGGGCTGCCGGACCCCGCCTCCTGGCCCATCACGACCTGCGTGTACGGCGAGGGGTTGCTCCCCCCGTTGAGCGCAGCCCGCGCGAAGCCCCACTGGGTCAGAACGTACAGGTAGTTGGCGCCGTAGGCCGTGGACATGTCGGCGGAAGCCGGCAGCGTGCCGGCCCAGGCGGGAAGCGCCGTCGTCGCGGTTCCCAGGGGCACGCCGCAGTTGTTCTGAGCGGGAAGGGCGCCGGCGAGGACTCCCAGCAGACAGACGGCGAGCAGAAGAGTACGGGCGGGTCGGGTCATGAGCACGAGAACCTCCGGAAAGGGTTCGGCGAGAGCCGGTTTGAATGGGGCTTCAGGTCCGATTTCATCTTCCCCCCGATTGACCCGAAGAAATCAAAGGAGAAACTGAAATCTGACTTCGGAACGCCAAAGGGGCTGGTGCCGACCAAAAAAAGAAGTGGGCGGGGCTTTTGGCCCCGCCCACTCACCAAAACGACTAGCTCTGGACCCCGGTGCCGACGACACCCGGGATGACCGGAGTAATGGGCTGCGTCAAGCCGAGGATCGAAGAACCTTCCGGGTTGCAGGACGAAGGATCGAGCTGCGTGCCCGGGACCAGGATCGTCTCGAACGCCAGAGCGCCCTCGAACGAGTAGTCCACCCACGCCTGATCGAACACCGTGCCGCCGCCGGAGAGGTTGAGGAAGTCCATCTGGACCCAGCCCGCGACCGCAGCGTTCGGACGGGAGAAGTCCGTGATGTTGCGCTGCTGCGCCTCGAGCGGGAAGTTGAACGTCGGATTCGTGCACGGCGAGGGGCAAACTCCCTGGCTCGTCGTGTTCTCATCCTCGTCGAAGAAAATCAGGGTAACGACCGGCTCGTTCACTAGGCAGTTGCCGTTGAACGCCGAGCTGGCGCGCCACACGCGGAAGTTCGTCGTCAGGCTCGCGCCGGCGTCGAACCAACGGGCCGCCCAACGCAGGCCGAGGGGCTCGCGCTGGTCGCCGAAGCCGACATCCCACGGAGCGCTGATGAGAAGGTCCGTGTTCGGGTTGCCGGAGCCGCAGTTCGGGCAGCCGGTCGGCGGGAACTCGACTGCGGGATCCCAGTAGCGCGCGTAGAACGTGCGAACCGGGAGGGCAAACAGCTGGGCCGCGTCGCCGAAGCTGGCGTCGGCTTCGATGTTCACCGTGGACATGGCATAGGTCGGGATTCCGCCTCCGGACGTGAAGATGATCTCGCCCCAGAGGTTGTTCTCCATGCCGATCGCGTCGTTGTAGTAGTAGTTCGCGTCGGTCGGGTCGGAGAGGTTGCAGTAGTTGACGTGGTCGATGACGATGTAGCCGATCGCGTTGTCATCGAGGCCGCCGTCGCAGTTGGTCCGCAGGGTGTCCGCGATTCCCAGGTTGAACGTTCCCTGGTAATCCGTCGTGGCCTGCGTGTTGTCCTGACCCGTGGCGGGCACCAGCGGGCGCACGCGCAGGAAGCCGTCCGGATCCGGGTAGACGGCCGCAGCGGCGTTGCGCTGACAGGTGTCGTCGCCCGCCGAGTTGACGGTGTCCGGCAGGTTGCCGTTGATGATGTCCGACATCCGCATCGCCTGAACGTCGAATCCGGTCAGCGCGATGTTGAAGTCGAGCACGAGATTGGACTCGCGGTCGTACACGTTGACGTGCGCGATCATCGGCGCCGAGGAGGCGTTGGCGATCGTGACGATCGTGTCGCGCGCGGTGTCGCCACCGGTGACGACGCCGTTCGAGTCGAAGCTGACCTGGAAGAACGGAATCAGCAGCGTCGCAGCCGGGCGCTGATCGACGGTGCACGTGATGGCAAAGGCCGGGCTCGCAACAACGAGCAGCGCGGCAATCGCCAGGCACGTCAAGAGAGTTTTCTTCATTGAGATCTCCTCGTTACGGTTGACTGTTCGAAAACACACGATAGAGATTGCCTTCCTTCGAACGATCCCATCACCTCCCACACTTCGATTTTCTACACCCGCAAAGCCTGATGACTGTTTCGGTTGGAGCCAGCCGGCCCCAGTGTCGTTTCGAATGCTGTTTCGCATAATCGCGCCCTGAAAATGCGGTGTCAAGCTAAAAAAGGAGGAATTATGCTCCCGGGTCATAAAAAACCGTGTAACGCCAGCAATTGCCTGAGATTACTTCCGATTCAGGTAAACGTCCCATCCTCCGGGGTCCCGGGGGTCGTTGGAGGAGATCGTCTTCGAGAGCACGATGTCGAGGCGGCCGTCCCGGTCCAGATCCACCAGACGCACGCACTGCGCGGGTGAGTCGATGTCCGGCTCCTCGTTGGCCGCCGCCTCGACGAAGCCGCCGTCGGGGCGCTGGAAGAACATCCGCACCTTCCGCTTCTCGGTGTCCGGGAAGACGACGTCGTCCAGGCCGTCCCCGTCGAGATCTCCCACGGCGAGGGCGAACAGGTAGCCCTTGAACTCGGGCTTGCGCCACACCCTGTGGCGCGTCCAAGCCCCGTTCTGGAAGACGTAGAGCGAGACCCCGCAGGCCCGCAGCGTCTCGGGAACATTGGCCTGCATCGAGTACGCGTCGGCGAACGCTGCCGAGTGTTTCTTGCCGAAGGTGCCGGGGGCCGTAGCGAAGTGGAACGCGTAAGGCTCGATCGCGTCGAACTGGACGGGCGCGAAGGTGCCGTCGCCAGGGCTCTTCCAGAGGAGGGTCAGGGCGCCCGTGTAGTGGCTGCCCGTGAGGACGTCCTTCCGGCCGTCGCCGTCGAAATCCCAGGCGTGGAGAGAGTTCGAGTAGAAGGCGCCGACGATGCCATCCTTCTTGAGCTCCCAGCCCTTCGCGCGCCCCAGAAACAGGTAGACCCGGACCTGCGTCTTGTCCACGCCCGACGGCGCGTTCTTCGATTCGGAGGTGTCGCGAGACGCCACGATGTCTGGCTTCCCGTCGCCGTTGGCGTCGAGGAGAATCACCGCCTGGGCGGAATAGTCGCGGCTGGGCAGGCCCGCGCGGACGACCTCGAATGCCCCCGTCCCGTCACCGAAGAGCGAGACGAGTCCGAAGCCGTGGGACGCGCATACCACGTCCATGTGCCCGTCGCCGTCGATGTCGTCGACGGCCACGCCGCCGTAGTCGATCGAGAACCTCTCGAGCGGCTTGCCCTTGTCGGTGTAAGTGATCTTCCAGGGGGTGAAATGGCCCTTGCCGTCGCCGATCCAGATGTGGAGCTTGCCGTCGCCCAGGCGATCCGTGGTCGCGACGATGTCGGGAATCCCGTCGCCGTTGACGTCCGCGGTCACGAACGAGGCGCGCCACAACCCTCTCTGGGGCAGTCCGGACGGGGAGACCTTCTCCAGCCGCAGGCGGCCCGGCTGGCGTTCGGGCGCGAGGTCCACGAAGTCGGCCGCCGACACCCCCGGCGAGAGCGGCTTTCCGGGCTGGGAATTCGCGGGCGCCGCCCCGGCCGGGCGGGGCGTCGGGGTCAGGTTGCGCTGCATCTCCGCCTCGCCCGGGATGACCTTGGGAAAGCTGACGTAGTAGAACTGCTCGTCTTCCCGGAAGAACTCGATCGGCTTGGCGACGATCGGACTCTTGATGTGGCGCTCGTCCACGCGGATGTACTTGTCTTTGGGGAGCCGCCGGATGACGTAGGTATCCGTCTCCTCTACCACGCTGGGATCGACCCGCGACATCACCCCCGGAGTCGGCGTCACGCCCCCCACCGGCGCGGGGGGCGGAGCCGTCGGCCGCGTCTGCGACGAGCAGGCGCAGGCCATCAGAATGCAGAGCAGTGCGGTCCGTTTCACGAATCCTCCTCGAAAGATGAAGCCATGTCGAAGGCGGCGGGGTGCCGATCTCCAAACCTGCGCTCCCGCGGCTTTATTCATCAAACCTCAGATCAGGTCCGCGAAATGGGGCCGGGCCCGCGAAAAGATCGCCGCACCCGACGCCGCGGCCAGCAGGCTGAAGACCGTCAGGTACGCGATCGAGGCCGGCTCCGGCGGGAGATGCAGCGTGAACGCACGCCGGTAGAGGTCTACCAGGTGCGTGATCGGGTTGGCCTGGATAAAGGGCCTCAGGCGCGCCGGCACGAGCGAGGCGGGATACACGATCGGCGTCGCGTAGAAGCCCACCGTGAGAACGATCCCGACCGCGTGCGCCGTGTCGCGCACGAACGCCGTCAGCGTCGCCGCGATGCACCCGATGCCGAAGGTCATCAGGATCTGGAGCACGAGGGCGGGAACCGCGAGGAGCAGCCACTGGATCCGCAGGTGCCCGAGCCACGCGACGTATACGCCGAAGACCGTGAACGCGATCACCTCGCTCACGGCGGCGGCCACCACGATCGACAGGACCAGCGTGTCCAGCGGGAAGACCGTCTTCTTGACCATCGACGCGTTGTCGACGAGAACCGACGCGGAACGCGAGATGCCCTCCTGGATCGCCATCCAGGGAAGCAGGCCGGCCATCAGGAACTCCGGAAAGCTCGCGTACCCGGCTTCGACCGGCACCCGCAGCACCAGGGAGAAGACGCCCGTGTAAAGAAGCATCCACAGGACGGGATTCGCGAATGCCCAGGCGATTCCGAGGCCGGATCCCGCGTACCTCGCGCGCAGATCGCGGACGACCATCTCCTTGAGCAGGAAGACTTTGGAGGCGATGAACGCGTTCTTTCTTGACATCGACGCAGGAGGGCGCATTATATAGGCCTCCCCCTATGTTTTAATAGCATTTCCGGAAGAAGGTATGTCCTCACATTCTCCACGCAAGGTTGCCCTCGTCGGCTCCCGCATCCGCGAGCTGCGCAAGGGGCGCCACCTCACCCAGACCGAGCTCTCCGAGAAGATCGGAGTCGCGCAATCCGACCTTTCGCGCATGGAGCAGGGCGAGTACAAGGTCGGGCTGGACACGCTGTTCAAGATCCTCCAGGTCTTCGAGCTCAAGATGGGCGAGTTCTTCGGCGAGACCGAAACCCCGGCGGAACGCGAGGCGCGGGACCTGATGACCGAGTTCAAGACCCTCTCGGACGAGGCGCGGCAGGAGATTCGGGACTTCGTCCAGTTCAAGAAGCTGCAGGAATCCTCGGAGACGCCCGCCTCCGGGGCCGCGGATACCGACGCGCAAACGGAAGAAAAGCCTTGAGTTACCCCCGTCCGGGCCTAGAATTGGCGGACATGCCTTCCCCGGTTTCCGCATGAGCGAACGTCACAAGCACCTCGAGTTCCTTCGAAAGACCGCGAAAGACGCGCTCTGGAAGGGCGACTACGAACGCGCTCTGACGCTGTACGAGGACGGGCTTGCTCTGGCGCGCTCCTGGAAGGACCGCGAGCTCGAGGACCTCTTCACCTGCAACCGCGCGACGACGCTGCTGGAGATCGACCGGCTCGACTTCGACCTCGGAAAGCTGAAGGAGATCTTCCTTCGCAATCCCCGAAGCCACAACGGCGTGCTCGCGGCCTACACCTCCTCCCACGCTCACGAGAAGCGCGGCGAGTACGAGCGCGCCGTTTTCTACGCGCGCACGGCGCTGCAGCGGGCCCAGGAAGAGGGCTTCGACGACCTGATCGCCGGCTCCATGAACTCGCTCGCCAACCTCGAGCTGCACGAGAGTCGCTTCGACTCCGCGCGGGGTTTGTTCCAGCAGGCGCTCGACCGCCTCGAGGCCAACGGCGAGGGCGAGACGCACCTGGCGAACCTCTATGCGGACAACCTGGGCTACTGCCACATAGCGCTCGACCAGGTCGATATCGGCCTGCCGCTCGTCCAGCGGGGGCTCCGGGGCTTCGAGCGGCTGGGCGCGCGCCAGGCCCTCGATTACCCGTGCCTGGATCTGTGCTTCGCCTACCTCAAGCTCGGACGGCCCGGAGAAGCCTCGGGATGGGGCCTGCGATCGCTCGCGATCGGGGAAGAGTTCCACCGCGAGGACGTCGTGAAGAACTCCCACTACCTCCTGGCCGAGGCGTACAGCGAGCTCGAGCAGGACACCGTCGCCGACGAGCATTACGAGGCGCTCGCCAACTATTACCCGGATTTCCCCGCGCTGAAAAACTACCTGCAGCAGATCAGCCTGATGGGAATGATCAACCTGAGGGCATGATGAGACACCGGAAGCTGCGCTTGTTTTTCGCGATCGCGGCGCTCGTCGCCCTGCCGGGGCTGTGCCGCGCGCTCGAGGAGCAGTCGCTCCTGACCGCCGACGGCACCCTGCACGTCGTCCGGGCCGGAAAGGCCATCGACCTCGGCGTCGCCGACCAGACGCCCTCGCCCGACAACTTCGTCATCGAATGGACCTCGCGCTCTCAGGACGGCACCATCGCGATGGCCATCGTGCCCGGGACGGTGTCGTACCAGGAGAAGCGCGGCCTCCAGCTCGCCTACGACGAGCCGACCGGCAAGCTGCTGCTGATGTGGATCGAGCAGGTGTCCGCGTTCTCGCACGTCCGCGTCGGCGTCCTCCAGAGCGGCGAGTGGACCAACTCCGCGCTGATGCCGCTGGAAGGAATCTCCAAGGCGTACAACCCGCAGATGCGAGTGACGCATCAGACGGTGACCTCCCTCGACGCGCAGGACGCGCCGATCGTCTCGACGGCCTCGATCCTGTCGGTGATCTGGTGGGAGGAATCGGTCGCGGTTCAGGCGCGCTACGCGGCCCTCTTCCTCGACGAGAACGTCAAAGACGGATCGAGCCTCGCCCTGTACGACCTCCCGGCGCTCGTCGGAAGCACCGGCCCCTCGGCCTTCGGCGATGTCCCCTCGGGCGCGTACCTCTATCCCGCGCTGCAGGTCGATGGACTCTCGGGCGGCCTGGTGGCGAGCTTCGCCGATCTCTCCGACGAGAAGCACAAGGTCGTTCGCATCGAGTTCCCGAGCGATCGCGGGAAGCAGTCCGAGATCGGCAACCTGAAGTGGGAGCGGCGCCACGCGCCGATCGTGAGCATCGCGACGACGGGGCCCGTGGCGCGAATCGCGCCCGTCCTCCCGCGGCAGACGGATCCCGACGCGGCCGTGACGACCACGATCGGAGCCGGCTACCGGCCGACGATGTCGTGGCGCGACGGCGACTCGCTCAAGTTCACCCGGCTCGACGGCGACGACTGGGCGTCCCTGCGCTCGATCGCGCTCGACGACACGATGACCTACGAGAAGGCGCAGGCCCTGGTCATCGGCATGGGCCAGCGGAACTGACGGGGCGAATCGCCCCGACCCGCCCTTCCCGGCCGGCTCACGGATCGATTTCTCCTCTCCACGCGATGCCGCTGCTCTCGATCGGCGACAAGGCTCCGGCGTTCGAGGCCACGGATCAGGACGGCGAGGCCGTCACTCTCCGGGACTTCCGCGACGCGAACGTCGTCCTCTACTTCTACCCGAAGGACGACACGCCGGGCTGCACGAAGGAAGCGTGCTCGTTTCGTGACGTCTGGGCGCGTTTCCGCAGACGGAAGATCGCGGTGCTCGGTGTCTCGGTCGACGACGCGCGGTCGCACCGGAAATTTGCCGAGAAGTTTTCGCTGCCCTTCCGCCTCCTCGCCGACCCGGAACGGAAGATCGTCCGCGCGTACGGCGTGTGGGGTGAAAAGTCGATGTACGGGCGCAGGTACATGGGCACCCATCGCGCGACATACTGGATCGACGCGAAGGGCCGAATCGCGGCCGTCTGGCCCAAGGTCAAGCCGGAGGGTCACGCGGAGGAGATCCTCGCGCGGATTCCGAAGTCGTCAGAGCCCCTTCGGTAGCTCTGCGCGCACGTCGGTCTCGTAGAGCGAATCGAGCAGCGTCGCGGCGTCGGTCCCCGCCGGCGTCACGGTCCGCGGCACCATGACCCGCACCGTGTAGAGGTGGTCGCCCGTGGCCACCGTGCGCGGGTCCTTCACGCCCTTGCCGCGCAGCCGGAACTTCTGCCGTCCCTGCGTGCCGGGCGGAATGCGGGCGCGCACCGTGCCGTGGATCGTCGGCACGTCGATCTCCGCGCCCGCGTACGCCTCCTTGACGGTGATAGGGACGAGGCCGTGGATGTCGTTGCCCTGTCGCTCGAAGTACGGATGGGGCGTCACGCGCACGGAGACGTAGAGGTCGCCGACGGGCCCACCCCGACCTCCCGCTCCGCCCTTCCCGGGGATGCGGATCGTTCCGCCGTCCAGCGTTCCCTCCGGAATCTTGATCCGGACGCGCTCGGATTCCGCGACCAGGCCCTCTCCGCGGCACGTCGAGCAGACCGCCTTGCCGACGCGGCCCGTCCCCCCGCAGGTCCGGCACTCCTTTTCACGACGCAGGGACAGGGAAGCCGTCCCTCCGAGGACCGCATCGCGAAACGGAATCTCGATCTGGCCGCGGAGATCCTCCCCCGGCTGGGGGCCGGCCGGGCTCCGTCGGCCCGCCCCGAAGAGGTTGCCGAACAGGTCTCCGAGGTCGCCGCTTTCGAAGTGAAAGCCCTCGAATGGGGCGCCTCCGCCGAATCCGGGGCCCGGGCCCGGCGCGGTCCTCGGGTCGAAGCCCTGGCCGGCGTGGCCGAACCGGTCGTAGGCCTGCCGTTTCTCCTTGTCCTTGAGGACCTCGTAGGCCTCCTGGACCTCCTGAAACCGCTTCTGGGCGGCCTTATCGCCCGGATTGACGTCGGGATGGAGCTTGCGGGCCAGGCGCCGGTAGGCCTTCTTGATGTCGGCCTCGGGAGCGCCCCGGGAGACGCCCAATACCTCGTAAAAGTCGCTTTTGGCCATGCCGCGCCGGCATTATAGCGACCGCCTAAATTCGGCCATTGACACGGCTCCTGAGACTAATATTATTAGCCACAAGCATCGAACCATCTAATCTTATAAGGCAACTTTGGAAGCGGTTCGTTCATGAACATCGACGAAATCGACCTCCGCATCCTGGACATGCTCCAGCGCAACGGGAAGCTTTCCCAGGCGCGGATCGCAGGGGCCGTGGGTTTGACCACGCCGTCGGTCAACGAGCGGATCAAGAAGATGGAACGCCACGGCATGATCAAGGGCTTCGTGGCGCTGCTCGACCACGAGAAGATGGGTCTGCCGCTGACGGCCTACGTGGACGTGGCGCTCGAGCACCCTCGCTTCGAGAAGGGGTTCGTCGACGAGCTCGAGAAGCTGCTGGCGGTCCAGGAGTGCCACTATCTCGCGGGCGATTTCGCGTACCGACTCAAGCTCAAGGCCGCCGACCCAGCCGGGCTCGCGGACTTCCTTCAACGGCGCGTCCTGACGATTCGCGGAGTCGTCCGCGTTCAGGCACAGATCTCCCTTTCGTCGAAGAAGGAGTCGACCCTGCTGCCGTTGATCCCGGAAAAAGAGCCCAAGGCCTAGCCGGGCTCTCGCCCGCCCCTCAGAACCTCGCGACGGCTCCCGCATTCAGGGTGAAGAACTGCCGATGGGGATGCGCGGAGACGTTGTGGTACGTCGCGCGCCCGACGATGCTGATTCCCTTGTAGACGCGGAAAAACGCCTCGCTCCCCAGGTTCCAGCCGAACACGGTCTCCTTGCGATCGGTTCCGGCCAGTCCGTCGGGAAGAACGTCGGGCCGGATCTGATAGCCGCCGAGGCCGGCGAAGAGGGCCGAAGTGAAGAATCCGTCCGGAAAGAGATACGACACGCCCAGCGTGTAGTAGTGGATGCGCTCCTCCAGCTCGCGGGTCTCCGCCGCGGGGACGAACGTCGTGATCGTCGGGGCGTCGCTCTGTTGGGTGCGCAAGGATCCGTAGGTGAAGCGCAGGAGTGCATTGGGCTCGAAGCGATAATCGACCCAGCCGTTGACATCGGTGTGAGTCCCCGAGCCGTTGCCGACGTCGAAGGCCCACCCGGCCGACCCTCCGACCCCGAACGTCTGCGCGCGGGCCCATGGCACCAGCGCCGCAAACCCGAGGATTCCGAGGAGAATTTTCTTCCGGTTCAAGCCACCTCCGAGCCGGTTGCCACTGTAACGGATCTTCGAAGCGGGAGACGCTACAATTCCCCGCTGCCGGGTTTACGGAGGTGGTCGCGAAAACGCTGAGGCACGACGGGCTCGCCGGGGTGGCCCGGGCGGCGGCGGGATTCTTCCTGCCGTCGCGGTGCCTCTCGTGCGACGACGCCCGGCTCGACGACTTCTTTTGCGGCGGAGTCTGCCCGGCCTGCTGGGAGGCGATCCCGTTCCCCGAGGCGGACCGGTGCGCCGTGTGCGACGAGACGCTTCCCGCCGCTCCGGCCGCGCCGTGGTGCGGGCGTTGCCTCCTCGATCCCCCGGCCTTCCAGCGGCTCGCCGCCGCGGCTCCCTATCGCGGCGCGGCGCGCCAGATCCTCCTCGCCTTCAAGTTTCGCGGAGCCGACTACCTCGGCCGGCGAATGGCCGCCGAGATGGTTCGCCGTTTGCCTCCTCCGGCATGCGGCGAGGTCGCCGCGGTCCCGGCTACGAACCGGGCGCGGCGCGCTCGGGGATACCACCCGGCCGAGGTGCTGGCCGCCGCCGTGGCGCGTCGCCTCGAGATCCCATTTCGCCGACGGCTGATGGTCAAGGTCCGTGAGACCCGCGTGCAGAGCGGCGTCCCCGCCGTCGAGCGCACGGCCAACGTCCGCCGGGCGTTCCGCGCGGACGGGCGGCCCGCCGACGCCGTGCTCCTCGTGGACGACGTCGCCACGTCGGCCGCCACCGCTCGCGAGTGCTCGCGCCTCCTCATCCGGGCCGGGGCGAGGTCGGTCACCGTGTGGTGCTTCGCGCGCTCGTCGCGGCTGGACGTTTCCCCGGAGGCGGAGTGAAGTCGCTCAACCGCCTCATCGCCCGCACGCTGCCGCTGGTCCCCAAGCCCATCGTGCGGAAAGTCGCATCCCGATACGTCGCCGGCGAAACCCTCGAGGAGGCTCTCTCCGTCGTCGAGCGATTGAACGCCGAGGACTGCATGGCGACGCTCGACGTGCTCGGCGAAGACGTCATCCGGCGCGAGGAGACCGAGCAGACCGTCCTCGACTACCAGCGCGCACTGTCCGCGATCTCGGAGCGCGGGCTCGACTCGAACATCTCCGTCAAGCTGACCGCGCTCGGTCTCAAGCTCGACGCCGGCGAGTGCCGGAAACAATTCGCGCGCATCGTCGACGCCGCGCGGAAGGCGGGCCACTTCGTGCGCATCGACATGGAGGACTCCTCGGTGACGGAGGAGACCATCCGGATCTTCCTGGAATTTCGCGAGCGCTACGAGAGGATCGGCCTCGTGCTGCAGGCCTATCTCCGCCGCAGCGCGCAGGACGCGGGGCGCGTCGCGCAGGTGCGGGCCAACGTGCGCGTGTGCAAGGGCATCTACGTCGAGCCGCCCGCGATCGCGTTCCAGGATCCGGAGGAGATCCGCGCGAGCTACATGGAGCTGGTGGAATCCCTGCTGTCGGCGGGTTGCTACGTCGGGATCGCGACCCACGATCCGAGCCTCGTGCAGCGTAGCGTGGGCGTGGTTCGCCGGATGGCGTTGCCGCGCGAGGGATACGAGTTCCAGATGCTCCTCGGGGTGGCCGGAGACCTGCGCCGCCGGCTCGTCCACGACGGGCACCGGCTGCGTGTCTACGTCCCCTACGGCGAGGCCTGGTACGCGTACTCGGTGCGCCGGCTCAAGGAGAATCCTTCCATCGCGGGCCACGTGCTGGCGGGCCTCTTTCGGCCCGAGCGCACGGCCCCGCGGACCTAGGGGTCAATGGCCGGGACCGGGGGCCCGGAATTCGGGACAAGGCACTTAGAATCAGGAGTTCCCGAAGAAGTGGCAATTGAGGGGGTAGAAATCTATACTTCCGAGTTGGACCTACGGTCCCGGAATATGAGACCGCGCCGGATCGCTATCGCGCTCACCAGCCTGTTGCTTCTTGCGACGAGCGGGCGCGCGCTCGCGAGCCCCCCACCCGAGCCCCCGATCTCCGGGGTCGTTCGCCACCTGCAGGCGCCCGTTTCCGGCGTGCTGGTCATCTTCTACAACCTGGGCGACGGCTCGCTGACGCGGGCGCGCACGTCGACGGACGGCACCTTCGTGCTGGCGTCGGCGCCCGTCGGCGTCTACGACCTGATCGCCTACAAGCGGGGCTTCGAGCCCGCGCTGCAGCGGCTCTGGCACCAGGGAATCGCCGAGCAGGTCTCCGCCGTCACGATCGCGCTGACCCGCAAGGGCGCGCGCGGGGAGCCCGCCGCGCCGGCGCCCACCACGATCTGGGATCTGCGCGAACGGCTGCCCTCGGACGTGCTGCGCGAGCTCGCCGTCGAAGAGAGCGCGGACACGGCCACGACGCCGCACGAGCGGGTCCAGCTCGATCGCATCCTGGCGGGAGAGCTCAAGACGGTCACGGACGTCGGCTCGCCGTCGGCGTCGAGCTCCCTGTCGCGCGCCGCCCTCGGGCTCCACGGCGGCCTGCCCAACGGCTGGCACTACGGAATCGCCGGCGACTACGCCAAGCTCGGAAACGCGGACTCGCCGAGCGAGATGACGACCGGCAACGCGGCGGGGCTCGCCCTCGACCTCTCCCCGTCCTCCATCGAGCAGGTGCGGCTCTCGACGCGGTTGAACACGGTTTCGTTCGGCGACAACGAGGCCCACCTCCAGGCGCACGCCGTGAGCTGGAGCCGCGGGGCGGAAGAAGGCCTCGTCGAGTCCGTCGCCGCGCGCTACATCGAGGAGACCAACCTCTACCGGGCGACCGCGCTCGGCGCGAGCCTCTTCCCCGTCGCCTCGCGAACCTGGGAGGTCAACGGGCGCTACGGCCGGCCCGCATCCGACACCCCCGGCGTCTCGGTCGCGATGACGTACCGACATCGGGAGGCGACCGTCGGGCTCTCGGGCGTCGGAACCCAGGGCGCGTTCCTCCAATCCGCGCCCGACGCGGATCTGTCGGCCGCGACCTCGGTGCGCGTCTCCGACCGGCTGGAGCTCGACGGCGGAGTCGTGGGACGCTACCTCGGGAGCTCCGCCACGGCCTACGGGATCGCCCCGGTCGCGACCGTTCGATACAACGTGGGACCCGCGACGCTCTACGTCCGCGGGCTGTATCGAGTAATGGGCTCGACGAGCGGCGCGCCGCCGGTGATGCCCCGGGTGACATCCATCGAAGACAACCAGGAGCCCGCGGCGTCGGAGTCCTACGCGATCGGGCTCGAGCGGGTCGTGGATCGCGATACCTCGGTTCGCGTGGAGGCCTCGCAACAGGTCATGGGCGAGATGGTTCGCGCCTTCTTCGAGGGGGACTTCCTGACCGACTTCGACAGCGTCTACCTGCTGGACGGAAACTCCGTGCGGCAGTACAAGGGATCCGTGGAGAGGCGTCTCTCGGACACGCTCTCCGGAAGTCTCGCGGCGCGCTACGGCTCCATCGACGGGGAGGTCTCGTCGCGGAGCGCCGCCAACTACGGGTTCGCGGAAAATCGGGGGCACTTCTGGTCCGCCCGCGCATCCGTCGAGCTGCTTCCGACGCGGACGGGCATCGCGATCCTGATCCACGGAATCCGGCAGGACCTGAAGACTCCGGCCACCACCCTTTCCAATGATGCCGACAAGCTCGCCCTCTCCCTCTCCCAGGATCTTTCGGTCGTGGGTGTCACGCCGTTCGGCGCGGACTGGAAGCTTCTGCTCGCGTTCGAGGCCGTCCGGGGCAACACCACCGAGCGTAAGGACGAGACCGCGACTGCAAACCGTCTCCTCGGCGGTGTCGCCGTCTCGTTCTAGGCTTCATCCCCTTACGCCTCTAGCCCCAATTCTTCGGCGGAAAAGACTTGCTCACGTCCAAACTTTTTTGGACTATATTCAAAATATTGGGCCAAGATGCTCGGCGCCTTTTCCATCGCACGCATAGCCCACTGCAAATACTCGACTTAGCGTCCAATCGAGGAATCCGTATCATGGCATTCGGATTGCTGAACACTCGAGCGTGAATCGCGTCGGAAAAAGACTCGGATTCGGAGCGCTCGCAGTGGTCACGCTGGCCACGGCCGCGATCGCCTTCGTCTCCTTCGCCCGCAAGGTCGACAGTTTCACTACCGCCGGCTTTTCGTACCAGCGCGAGGGCGGAGAGCTCGTCCTCGTCGCCGTCGAGCCGGGCGGCGCCGCCGCCCGCGCCGGCCTCGCCCCGGCCGACCGGATCGTCCTGGCCGACGGCCAGACCGCCGCCTCGCTGCCCCACCCCGAAAAGTGGCTCGCGCGCAAGCCCTTCCCTCACCGCCTGGTCGTCATCTCGCGGGGCGAGGTGCGCGGGGTTTCGCTCGTCGAGCCGCTGGTGCGGCTCGACGCGAAGTACCTGTTCCTGTCGTTCGTCGGATTCCTCTACCTGATCATCGGCCTCTTCACGGTGGCTCGCGAGCGGACCCGTGTCGGCGCGGTCTTCGGCGCCCTGTGCCTCTCCTCATTCGCGGTGTACGTGATCACCCCGGCGGGACCGAAGGACGCCTTCTGGCAGGCCTCCTGGCTGGCGGAGGACGTGTTCCGCGCCCTCCTCCCCGCGCTCTTCCTGCACTTCTTCCTGATCTTCCCGCGGCCGATCCGGGCGCGCCGATTCGTCGCGCTCCTGTACGCACCCGCGGCCGTCTTCGTGGCGATCCAGTGCGCGCTGCTCCCCGCGCGCCCGACACCCCAGGTCGCGGTGTACCTGGAGGCCGCCGAGCGGCTCTGGTTCTTCTACTTCGTCGTGTACGTCGCGGCCGTGATCGGTCGAAGCGTAGAGATGCTCCGGCGCCGCAGCGAGGACGCCGAAGCGGACAAGCAGATGCGCTGGATCGGCCTGGGCATCATCGTGGGCCTCGCGCCGTTCCTGGTCCTGTCCGCTCTCCCGCGCGCGTTCGGGCTGGAGTCGACCGTTTTGTCGAGCGTCGCGGTCGTTCCCCTCGTGTTCATTCCCCTCGCCTTCGCCTACGCCATCCTCAAGTGGCGCCTCTGGGACGTGGAGATCTTCGTGCGCGAGGCCATCGGCACGACGGCCGCCGTGGTCCTCGGCGGCATGACGTTCGTGCTGCTGAACTCTCTGCTCGACCGGACGCTCGAGGGCATGGCGACAGCCGGGAAGAACGTCATCGCGTTCGGATCCGGCCTCGTCCTGGCATCACTGCTCGTGCCGGTGAAGAAGCGGATCACCGACGTGCTCGAGCGCATCCAGTACCACGACACGTACCGCTCCCGCCGAGCCCTGCTCGACATCGCGCGCGACTTCGCGACGCCCCGGCCGCGCGAGGAGGTCGTGCAGGCGATCGTCCAGCGAGTCGAGGAGGCGCTCCGGGTGGTCCCGTGCTCGCTCTTCCTATTCGAGGGGCCCGCCCGCGATCCCGACGTCGCCGTGTTGGCGGAGGCCCTGGGCACGGAGGACCGCCTGCGGCTCCGCGGGGCCGCCTTCGGGAGCACTCCTCCCGCCGCGCTCCTGCGCTTGCACGCCCTCGGGTACCGGCTCTTCCTTGCCATGCGGTGCGGCGGCGAGCTCGTCGGAGCACTCGGCGTGGGCAACAAGGACGGCCGCATCCCGCTGTCCTCGGAGGACGAGGCGCTTCTGACCGCCGTGATCGCCCAGGCGAGCCTCGCTTACGAGAACGCCCGGCTGTACGGCGCCCTCGCGCAGCGGCTGGAGGAGATTCGGACGCTGCAGGAGTACCAGGAGAGCGTCATTCGCTCCTCCTCCTCGGGGATCGTCGTTCTCGACGCGGACGAGCGCATCCACTCCGCGAACCCGGCGTTCGCCGCCCTCGTGGGCCGTTTAGAGAAGGACCTCGTCGGCTCGCGCCTCTCCGACGCGCTTCCCGGCGTGGCGCTGGGCGTCGCCCCCTCCGACGGGAGCGAGTGGCGGATCGAGACGCGCCTGAGCACCGCGGAGGGAGAGGAACGCGATCTCCAGCTCTCCCCGTCGGCGTTCCACGGCTCTCCCGACCGGCGGGTGCTGGTCGTCGAGGACATGACCGACCGCATCCGCGCGGAGAGGGCGCTGGCCGAGCGCGAGCGCCTCGCCTCGCTCGGCGTCCTCGCGGCCGGCGTCGCCCACGAGGTCAACACGCCGATCGCCGGGCTCTCCTCCTACGCGCAACTCCTTCTCTCCGAGACGTCGCCCGGAGATCCCCGATACTCGATCCTCAAGAAGATGGAGCGCCAGACCTTCCGGGCCGCGCACCTGGTCAACAACCTGCTGGAGTTCGCGCGGCCGCGCGTGCGGACGCCGCTGAAGACGGATTTGCGCGCGGTCCTCGCCAACGCCGCCGAGTCGGTCGAGACGATGCTGGCGGGACGTGAGCTCGAGCTGGAAACGGGCGCGGACGGCGAGCCGGCATTCGTCATCGGCGATCCACGCGAGCTCGAGCAGGTCTTCGTGAATCTCCTGACCAACGCCCGCGACGCGTCGCCGGACGGCGGCACGGTGACCTGCCGCCTGGAGCGCCGCGGAGAATCGGTCCGCGTGACGGTGGGCGACCGCGGGCCCGGCCTGACGGCGACCGCGGCCATGAAGATCTTCCAGCCGTTCTACACGACCAAGAAGTCCGGCGGCACCGGGCTCGGCCTCGCCATCTCCCGGGACATCGTTCGGCGGCACGGCGGAGAGATCCTCCTGAGCCCGCGCGAAGGAGGAGGCGCGGAGGCCAGCGTCGATCTGCCCCTGGTGCCGCCCGGATCGCCTTCATGAGGGTCCTCGTCGTCGATGACGAGGAGGTCATCCGCGACGTCCTCGGCACGCTCCTGACGCGGGAAGGGTACGAGGTCGACTCCGCGGCCTCGGCCGGAGAGGCGACGGCCCGATTCGAGGCCGAGCCGTACGACGTGGTCCTCCTCGATCTCATGCTGCCGGACCGCCCCGGCCTGGATGTCCTGCGCGACATCCTGCGGCGGGACCCCGACGCCGTCGTGGTGATCGTCACCGCGTACTCCTCGATCGAGGGAGCCATCGAGGCGATGCGCCAGGGAGCCTTCCACTACATCCCGAAGCCGTTCCAGAACGAAGAGGTCCTGCTGACGCTCCGCAAGGGCTCGGAGGCCCGACGCCTGACGGAGGAAAACCGGCGCCTGCGGGAGGAACTCTCCCAGAGGTACGGGCTGGGCCGCATCGTGGGGAAATCGAACGGAATGCGGAAGGTCTTCGAGCTCGTCCGACTCGCCGGCCCCTCGCGATCGACGATCCTCGTCGAGGGCGAGAGCGGGACCGGAAAGGAGCTCGTCGCCCGCGCCATCCACACCCACTCTCCGCGATCGCACATGCCGTTCGTGACGGTCAACTCCGGCTCGATGCCGACCGACCTGCTCGAGTCCAACCTCTTCGGTCACGTGCGCGGCGCCTTCACGGGCGCCGTCGCCAACAAGAAGGGCCTCTTCGAGGTGGCAGACGGCGGCTCCATCTTCTTCGACGAGATCGGCACGATCAGCCTCGAGACCCAGGCCAAGCTGCTGCGCGTGATTCAGGAGAAGGAATTCATGCGGGTCGGCAGCGTGGACACCCAGAAGGTTGATACACGGATCATCGCGGCCACCAACGTGGACCTGAAGAAGATGGTGACGGAGGGGCGCTTCCGCGACGACCTGTACTACCGGCTGTGCGTGATCACGATCTCCATCCCGCCGCTTCGCGAGCGCCGCGAGGACATTCCGATGCTCGCGGAGCACTTCATGCGTCTGTACGCGTCGGAGAACTCCAAGCCGATCGACGGCATCGATCCCGAGGCCTATCGGGCGCTGCTCGACCACGACTGGCCGGGCAACGTCCGCGAGCTCGAGAACGCCCTCGAGCGCGCCGTCGTGCTTTGCCCGACGGGAGGCCAGATCGGTCTCGATCTCCTTCCCGAGACCGTCCTGCAGGCCGAGAAGGGAGAGCTACCGGTCCGCCTCCCCGAAAACGGGGCAACCTACAAGCAGCTCGTCGAGGAGTACGAACGCCGTCTCATCCGCACGGCGCTGCGGCGGACCGGCGGGGTACAGAAGCGTGCGGCAGAGCTCCTCAAGATCAAGCCCACGACTCTCCACGAGATCATCAAGCGGCTGGAGATCCGGGACTAGCCCCCTGAGGCATCCGCCGGACCATCACCAGCGTCCGGTCGTCCGCGAACGGTTCCCCGTCGGCGTGCTCGTCCAGCGAGCGGGCGAGCGCGGCCTCGATCTCGAAGGGCGATTTATTCGCCTGGGCCTCCAGGACCTCCTTGAGCCGCGTCATCCCGTACTCGTTTCCCTCGGGGTCGTTCGCCTCGGTCACGCCGTCCGTGTAGAGGCACAGCAGGTCGCCGCCGCCGAGCGTGAGGCGCGATGAGCCGTACGGTTTCCCGGGGAAGAGCGCCAGAGGAAGCCCGTGCGAGCCGAGCTCCTCGATCGCGCCGCCCGCGTGAACGAGAAGCCCCGGGTTGTGCCCCGCGTTGGTGTACTCGACCTCGCCGGATGCGGGGTCCAGGATCAGCAGGAAGAACGTGATGAAGCGGTCGGGGCCCGTGCGGCGCGAGATCGCCTCCGACAGGCGGCCCGTCATCTCGGCGACGGGCACGCCCTCGTCCGCCCAGGCGTGGAAGGAAGCCTGCAGGGAGGCCATCAGCAGCGCCGGGCCGACGCCCTTGCCGCAGACGTCCGCGATCGTCATGTAGATCTTTCCGTCGGGGCGGGGACGGAAGTCGAAGTAGTCGCCGGAGACCTGTCGCGAGGCCACGTTGGAGCCGTGGAGCTCGTATCCGGGCAGCGGCGGCGGTTCCTCGGGCAGCAGCCGCTGCTGGATCTCCCGAGCGAGCGCGAACTCCCGGTCCATCTGGCGCTTCTCGGCGTTCTCCTCCATCAGGCGCGCGTTCTGGATCTTGGCCGCGGCGACGTTGGCGAGCGAGGTCAGCAGGCGCAGGTCCGCCTCTTCGAAGGACCGGTGCCCGACGCGGCAGTCGACGTAGATCAGCCCGACAACCTCTCCTTCGTTCTCGAGCGGCGCCGCGAGGACCGACTTGATGCCGGACAAGCGAATCGAGTCGGCGAGCGAGACCCCCGAGCCCGTCGACGTGTCCATGAGGAGCAGCCCATTGCGCTTTTCGACGACCGCGGCCACGAGCGTCTTCGAGAGGCGGATGTCCTCGGCCGAGATCCCCTCCGCCACGCGCACGACCGCGGGCGTGAGCTCCCCGGTCGCGCGGGACCGCAGGAGCACGAGGCCCCGGTCCGGCTTCAGGGTCTCGAAGACCTTGTCCATCAGGAACCGCAGGAGCTCGTCCACCGAGATGTCGCGCAGCAGCTCGATCGTCAGCTCGTTGACGACGCGCAGCGATTCGATCAGCTTGCCGAGCTGCTCGGCCGGCAGCCTCGGATCGGTCTCCGTGGCGTGGGCGCGCAGGAGCTCCGCCGAGGCCTTCAGGATCGTGTTGTCGAGGGGATCCTCGCCGCCCCCCTCGATCCGCACGCGGGTCGTGGACTCGGACTCGACCTTCAGGGTCACGCCGCCTACCGTGATGCGGTCGCCGGGCTTCAGGGGCTGGATGGTGGTGAGGCGGTCCCCGTTCAGGAAGGTGCCGTTGCGCGACCCCAAGTCCTCGACCGTGAAGGCCCCGTCGTTGTCCCGGACGATGCGTGCGTGCTGCCGCGAGAGCATCTTGTCGGAGATCGGAAGGTCGTTCATCGAGGAACGCCCGACGGTGGTCACGGGGCGATCGAGCGAGAGCTTTCGCGCGGCCATGCCGGGGGCGGTGACGTAGAGGTAAAACACAGGTTGCCTTAGAGTTCGGGATTCTAACGCCTCTCCTCTCCGGGCCTCCGGGAAAGCGCCCGACAGGTCCCGCGCCGCCCGGGGACTTGCGCAGAGGCTCCGGGATCCGTAGAATGCCGCGTCCCATGAAAGCCACCATCCACCCTGAGCTCCACGAGGTCCTGGTCCACTGCGCCTGCGGCGAGACCTGGACCACCCGATCCACCAAGAAAGAGCTGCGGATCGAGATCTGCAGCAAGTGCCACCCCTTCTTCACGGGGAAGCAGAAGCTGGTCGACTCCGCCGGCCGCGTCGAGCGGTTCCGCAAGCGCTACGAGAAGAAGGCGTCCGCCTAGGGGCGATGCGCCCCGCACCCGCTCGGCCCTTTCCCTCCGCCGCGCTGTAGCGGCCCCATCAACGTCCGTCTGGCCGACGGCGATCCGCCCGAAGCCGAGGGCTACCCATGTTCGAGAAGCTGGAAGAAATCCGCCGGAAATACGACGAGGTCAAGGCGCGCCTGGCCGATCCGGAGTTCGTGCAGGACCACCGGGCCGTGCGCGAAGCGCAGAAGACGCTGACCGACTTCCTGCCCATCATCGAGAAGATGGAGGAGCTGCGGCAGGTGCGCAAGGAGATCGACGGCGCCCGGGAGCTCGTCGAGTCCCTCGCTCCAGGCGACGAGCTTTACCAGATGGCCGCAGTGGAGCGCATGGCCCTGACCGAGCGCGAGGCGGCGCTCGAGGGCGAGATCAAGTTGCTCCTTCTCCCACGCGACCCCAACGATTCCCGCAACGTCTTCCTCGAGATCCGCGCGGGGACCGGCGGGGACGAGGCCGCGCTCTTCGCGAGCGAGCTCTTCCGCATGTACCAGCGCTACGCGGAGCGCCGGCGCTGGAAGGTCGAGATCGTGGACCGGGATGACACGGGGATCGGCGGCATCAAGGCGATCACGGCGCTGATCGAGGGCGACGGGGCCTTCTCGCGGCTAAAGTACGAGGGCGGCGTGCACCGCGTGCAGCGCGTCCCGGCGACGGAGAGCTCCGGACGCATCCACACCTCCGCCGCGACCGTCGCCGTCCTGCCGGAGGCCGAGGACGTCGACGTCAAGGTGGAGGACAAGGATATCCGGGTCGACCGCTTCTGCGCCTCGGGCCCGGGGGGCCAGGGCGTCAACACGACCTACTCCGCTGTCCGGCTGACCCACCTCCCCACGGGACTCGTCGTGCAGTGCCAGGACGAGCGGAGCCAGATCAAGAACAAGGCCAAGGCGATGCGCGTGCTCAAGTCGCGGCTGCTGGAGATCGAGCAGGCGAAGCAGGAGGGCGTCATCGCGGCGGAGCGCAAGAAGATGGTCGGCTCAGGAGACCGCTCCGAAAAGATCCGGACCTACAACTTCCCACAGTCCCGCATAACCGACCACCGCATCGGCTTCACGACGCACCGCCTCCAGGACGTGCTCGACGGGAACCTGGACGAGCTCGTCGATCCGATCTCGTCTCACGTTCAGTCGGAGAGGCTGCGCGAAGAGCTCGCCCGGGCGTGAGCGCGTTCCCGCGCGCTCGAACGTGACGATCAAGGAGGCCCTGGAAGACGCCGCGGCCCGAGCGGCGAAGGCCGGGGCGGACGCCTCCGCCTGGGACGCGCGGCTCCTGCTCGCCCACGCACTCGGCGGTTATTCTCCGCTGGCGCTGGATCTCCGCATGGCGCTCGATCCCCACGTCGCGGCCCGGTTCGAGGCCATGTGGGAGAAGCGCCTGACGGGCGTTCCGGTGCAGCACCTGATCGGTGAGTGGGATTTCTACGGCCGGCCCTTCCGCCTGGACGGGCGGGCGCTCGTTCCCCGCCCCGAGACCGAGGTCCTGCTCGAGCAGGCCCTCCTGGCCGCGCCGGACGCGCGCCGCGTGCTCGACGCCGGCACCGGCAGCGGAATCATCGCGGTCACGTTCCTCCTGGAGCGGAGCGAGGCGCGAGCGGTCGCGCTGGACATCTCCCTCGACGCGCTGGCGCTCGCCCGGCAAAATGCGGTCCGCCACGGCGTTCTGCCGCGTCTCCGGCTGGTCGCCTCCGACTGGCTCTCGGCCCTCGGCGCGGTGCAGTTCGATCTCGTGCTCTCGAACCCTCCCTACCTCGCGCTGGGGGAGGCTCCCAACCTCCCTTCGACCGTCCGGGACCACGATCCGAGGCGAGCCTTGTTCGCGGGCGACGACGGGATGGCCGCCATTCGCCTCCTCCTCGCGGGACTGCCATCGGTGCTCGAGCCGGGCGGCCTCCTGGTCTTCGAGATCGGGTTCGGCCAGGCCGAGGCCGTCCGCTCCGAGATCCTCACCCGTCCCGTGTGGCGATTCCTCCGGATCGAGCCCGATCTCGAGGGGATCCCCCGCATCTGCCTCGCGCGGCTGGAGTCTTCGGCCCAGAGAGTCCATAGAATCAAGCGGCCGTGGACAAGTTCGTAATCGAGGGTCCGGCCCGTCTCGCGGGAGAGGTCTCGATCTCGGGCGCCAAAAACGCCGCGCTGCCCTGCCTGGCGGCGTCGCTCCTGACCTCGGAGCCCATCCACCTCACCAACCTCCCCGACGTCGCCGACATCCGGACGCTGCGCAAGCTCCTCCAGCACGTGGGGGCGCGGGTCGAGGCGGACGGCTCGACCGCGTCGATCGAGACTCGGGAGATCGGATCCGCCGACGCGCCCTACGACCTGGTCAAGACCATGCGGGCGTCGGTGCTCGTGCTCGGTCCGCTGCTGGCGCGAAGCGGCTCGGTGCGGGTGTCCCTGCCTGGCGGATGCGCGATCGGAGCGCGTCCCATCAACTTGCACCTGGCGGCGTTCGAGAAGCTGGGCGCGGAGGTGCGGCTCGACCACGGTTACGTCGAGGCAAAGGCGACGCGGCTTCGCGGCGCGCGGATCGCGTTCGAGACGGTGACGGTCACGGGGACGGAGAACGTGATGCTCGCGGCCACGCTGGCGAGCGGCACGACGCTTCTCTCCAACGCCGCGCGCGAGCCGGAGGTCGCGGACCTGGCGCGCATGCTCAACGGCATGGGCGCGCGGATCTCGGGAGCCGGCACGGAGACCATTTCGATCGAGGGCGTGGAGCGCCTCCACGGCGTGTCCCATCCGGTCATCCCGGACCGCATCGAGGCGGGCACCTACGCTCTGGCGGCGGCGGCGACGCGGGGCGACGTGACGATCCGGAACTGCGCGCCGGACCACCTGACCGCGATGAGCATCCGCCTGGCAGCGACGGGAGCGCGGCTCGAGGTCTCCGGCGACACCCTGCGCGTGCAGGCCTCCGGGGGCCTCCGGTCCCACGACGTCGCCACCGCTCCCTACCCCGGCTTCCCGACGGACCTGCAGGCCCAATGGATGGCCCTGGCGGCCGGCATGGACGGTGTCGCGACAATCACGGAGACGATCTTCGAGAACCGCTTCCAGCACGTCGCCGAGCTCGTACGCATGGGCGCTCGCGTGCGCCTCGAGGGCCGGTGGGCGATCGTCGAGGGCCCCTCGCGGCTGGCCGGGGCGCGCGTGATGGCCAGCGATCTGCGCGCCTCCGCCGCGCTCGCGATCGCGGCGCTCACGGCCGAGGGCGAGACGACCATCGATCGCGTCTACCACCTCGACCGCGGCTACGAGAAGATGGAGGAGAAACTCAAAGGCCTGGGAGCGAGAGTCCGGAGAGAGAAGGGATCATGACCGACTGCCTCTTCTGCCGCATCGCATCGGGAGAGATCCCCTCGAGACCCGTGTTCTCCGACGATCGGATCTATGCCTTCCATGACGTCGCGCCGAAGGCTCCCACCCACATCCTCGTGATCCCCCGGAAGCACATCGGCCGGCTCGCCGACGCCGGACCGGAGGATCAGGCGCTCCTGGGCGAGGTCGTCGCGCGGGCTGCGGCAATCGCCCGCGACCTGGGCCTGGATCACTACCGACTGGTCGCCAACAACGGCGAGGGCGCGGGCCAGACGGTCTTCCATCTCCACTTCCACGTGCTGGGGGGACGTCCCCTGTCCTGGCCGCCGGGGTAGCGGCGCCGGGCATCCTCCTTGCTGAACCGGAGGGCATGGAGCCTGCGATTCGGGTCGGCACGAGCGGCTGGAACTACCCCCATTGGCGCGGGACCTTCTATCCCCCGGGGGTCCCCGGGGCGCGCTGGCTCCCCTACCTGGCGCAGCGTCTGTCGACCGTCGAGATCAACGGCACGTTCTACTCGCTGACCCGGCCCTCCGCCTGCGACGCGTGGCGAGCGGCGGTGCCCTCCGACTTCGTCTTCTCCGTGAAGGGCAGCCGCTACATCACGCACATGCTGCGGCTGCGAAACTTCGCGGCTCCGCTCGCGAACTTCTTCTCCTCCGGGATCCTCCGCCTCGGGGGCCAGCTCGGGCCGATTCTCTGGCAGCTTCCGCCGCAGCTTCCCTTCGACTTCGCGCGCGCCGACGCCTTCCTCGCCGCTCTGCCCGAAGACGTTCGCGGCGCGGAACGCTGCGCGCGGCGCCACGATGCGCGCACGACGGGCCGGTCCGCCCTGACCGCGCCGGACGGGAGGGACGCGCCGCTCCGCTACGCGCTGGAGGTCCGCCACGAGAGCTGGCTGTCCGAGGAGGCGCTGGCGCTCCTCGAGCGGCGCCGGGTCGCCCTGGTCGCCGCCGACACCGCCGGCCGCCACCCGCACTCGCTCGTCCGAACGTCCCGGGACCTGGCCTACGTGCGTCTCCACGGCGCGCGGCGCCTCTACGAGGGAGCGTACTTCGAGGACGAGCTCGCGCTCTGGGCCCGGAGATGCCGCGACTGGGCCGACGGCGCAGCCCGCGTGTTCGTCTATTTCGACAACGATCGGGACGCCCAGGCGGTGCGCGACGCCCTGTCGCTGCAGGCGTTCCTCCGGGGCGAGCCGGCGATGTGCGAGACCGGCAAAGAAGAGCCGCCGCCCGCTCCGCGGGAGCGTCCCGCGCACTTCGATTTCCGCCGCCCGGCGGGGAGTCAGTCCGGCAGGCCCGCAGCAACCCGGGCGCGACGCTCGAGCGGCAGCAGCCGGCCGTAGATCTCCGCGTGGACGGGCGTCGGGACCCCCGCCGCGCGCCCCAGCCGCACGACGGCTCCATTCCACGCCTCGAGCTCCGAGGGCCTGCCCTCGCTGATGTCACGCTGGAGCGACGAGGTCCCGTCGGCCGCCAGCGAGTCCAGGAACTCCATCGCCTTCTCGGCCGACCCCTCGGGTAGCGGCACTTGTCGCGCCCGTCCCAGGGCCTGAATCTCGCGCATCGCCTCGAAGATCCTCCGCCGGGACTCCGGCTTCGACCTGAGGACGCCGATCGGCTCCTGAGCGACCGCTCCCACCCCGCCCACCGGCACCACGAAGAGGAACTTCTGCCAGAGCGCGGCGTGGATGTCGGACGGGACCGACGCTCGGATCCCCGCCGCCTCGAAGATCCTCAGCAGGCGCGACACGCGCTCGCTCCGCCGGTTGTCGCGCTCGCCGAAATCCACGGAGTGCACCTGGCCGAGGCTCCGGATCCGGCCGGGGGCGACGAGAAAGCTCAGGGTGCGGCAGAGTCCTCCGAGGACACGCGCCTCCCCGATCTCCGCGGCAACCTCGTCTGCCGCCTCAACGCCGTTCTGCAGCGGGACGACGAAGGTGTCGGGGCCGAGGAGGGGCGTCAGAGCCCGCGCGGTCCCGGGCACCTGCCACGACTTGACGCCGAGCACCACGACGTCGACGGTTCCCGCCCGCGCCGGGTCGTCCGTGGCCATCGCCGGACGGACGCGGAGCTCCCCCTCCGGCGTCTCGACGACCAGGCCGTGCTCGCGAATCGCGGAGAGGTGCGCGCCCCGCGCGATGAAGACGGTCTCCTCCCCGGCGCGCGCGAGAAAGGCGCCGAAACGCCCGCCCGCTCCTCCCACCCCGAAGACGGCGATGCGCACGGCGGGGCCTCGTCCGGTCAGAGCTCGCGGAGGCGGATCATTGGAGGTCGCGCGGAATCGTCTCCTGCCACGTCTTCTCGCGCAGGACGACTCCGTCTCGGGACAGCTCGCGCCGGAGTCGGTAGAAGAAGCTCTTCGCGTCGCTCCGGACCTCGAGCTGCGCGCGCCACACCAGGACCCTCCCCGGCAGCGCGATGGCCGTGCTGCCCTCCCCCGCGATCGACGCCGCCTCCGGGTGGGCGTCGGCGACGTCGTAGGCCAGCCGTTCCGCCAGGGTCACCCGGCCCCACGGATAGACCGTCTCGCCCGTGCTGTTCCAGTCCCCGTGCGAGGACTGGCGAACCTCGTCGCGGCAGATCGACCACTCGCCGGGCCACGTTCCGCCCTTGGAGCGGATGCCGGCGGGCTCGGGCGTCTTCCGCGGCGCGGAGTAGGATGGCCTGGGCCTCTCCTCGAACGGAATGACCGGCAGCAGAAGGCGCGAGCCGCTCGTCCCTCCGAGCTCGAGCGACGTGGTCATGGCGTAGGGGGTCGGCCAGATCATGGGCCAGAGCGCGTTCGACACGGCGACCCGAATGCGATGGCCGCGCGGGAAGACCCACGAGGTGAAGTGCATCTCGACTTTCAGCGGATAGACGCGGCCCGGCTCGAGCGGAGCGGGTTTAGAGGCGGATTCGCGTTGCGCTCCGGAGAGGCCGGCTCCGGTCACGTTCGTGACCTCGCCGTCCGGCGCGACGTCGGAGAGTCGGACGAACCAGTTCGCCAGCGGAGCGTCCGCCGAGGCCCGCAGCAGCGCCCGGGGAAAGCCCAGGATCTCGGTGTCCTCGGAAAGCGGCTCCGAGTCGTACACGAGGCTCCACGCATCCGCCGGCCTCTGGTCCGGCAGGATCTCGCCCCACCAGAACCCGGCCGCGTCGCCCGCGGACGGCACGTACCGCAGGGCGTGCGTGCCGGGGGCCCCGGGGGCCGTGTCCAGCCGGTGGTCGGGCGTCAGGTGCAGGGTCGTCTCGCGCGCGCGGCGGATGGGCCAGTCTTCGAAGCGCCACTCTCCCGGAATCTGCGCGAGGTTGGGATCGGGCGGATGCCAGTGCCGCACGTACACGGCGAGACGCGGCTCCTTCTCGATCCCCGTCTCCCTGCCCTTGAGGTATTGATCGAAGAATCGGACCGCGACCTCGCGCCACTCGATCTCCGGCCCCGGAACCGCCTCGTGCGGCCACGAGTGGTTCCACGGCCCCACGATCGCGCGCACGGAGGACGTCAGGTGGTCGAGAATCCGCGGGATGCTGTCGCGATAGCCGTCGTACCAGCCCGCGAACTCGAGCACGGGCACCGCGATCGCGTCGTAGCGCCCGGGATTCAGGGACGCGCGGCGCCAGAAGGGGCCGTCGCGCTGCTGCTTCTTGTAGAGAAGGGACCAGGGCGCGTTGTCGAATCGCTCGACCAGGCTCTTCTCGTCCAGCGGATAGTCGGGCGAGCGCGTGATCGCCGGCTGGATCTCCATCGCGAGCTCGTACTCGTCCACGTGGAAGAGCCCGTCGATGTAGTGAACGTCGTCCTGGAAGAGGTCCTCGGTGGCCATGAGGGGAACGATGGCGCCCAGCCCCGGCGGCCGCCGCGCGGCGACCTGGAGGGAGTTGAAACCTCCCCACGAGATGCCCCACATTCCGACGCGGCCGTTGCACCAGGGCTGACGCGCGAGCCATCCGATGACCTCGACGGCGTCCGTCTGCTCCTGCTCGGAGTATTCGCGGTCGGGAGGATGCCCCTCGCTGCGCCCGGTCCCGCGGATATCCACCCGCGCGCCCACGTAGCCGCGCTCCACGATGTAGGGATACTTTCCCAGGTCGTCGGGCAGCGTTCCGTCGTCCTTCCGGTACGGCAGGTACTCCAGGATCGCCGGGAACCGCTCGCCGATCGCGGCCGTGTCGGGTCGATAGAGCGTCGCGGCCAGGCGGACTCCGTCGGACATGGGGATGAAGACCTCCTCGGACCGCATCGCGCGGAGCGACGGTGCGGCGAGGAGGAACAGGAGCGCAGCCGCGCGCAGAGCCCTCACCGCGGATCCGCGTCCGGGACGACCGGGAGGAGGATCCGGGAGGCGTGCCCCGGCTCGTGGTGGATGCGAATCGTCGCCTTCCGGGACTGGCTCGAGCGCGCCTCGGACTCTCCCGTCTGGAGGTTGCGGGAGAAGTGGGGCATGAAGCTGCCCGAGAGAACGACGCGGATCCGGTGGCCCCTGGCGAACCGGTTTCCCGTGCGGAGATTCGGGTGGCGGACGAGAGCGGTCTCGCCGGCCGCGAGGAACCGGGGCTCGCCCGCTCCCCCGCGCTCGCTGATTCGCTGCACGTTGGTGCCCGGGCTCGAGAGATTCCAGGCCGTGCCGTCCTCCGCGACGTCCTCGAGGTGGATCCACACGTCGGCGTCCGGCGCGTCGGAGGACACGTAGATCTCGGTCTCGACCGCCCCGATCACGCGCAGCGCCTCCGCGAGCGGCTCCGTCTCGAAGACGACTACGTCGCCGCGCCGGGCGAGCGTGCGCTGATCGTGGGCGCCGGGCTCCGTTCCGTGGGGATCCACGACCGGGCGGTCGGGGTCCGAGACGAAGGCGCTGGAACCCGCGGCCGCCGGCTCCGTTCGCTCGAGCCGTCCTCCGGCCGCGAGGTACAGGGAGAGGGAGCGGGTCCCCGGCAGCGGCAGCGTCTCCCCCGCCCGCCAGACGTCCTCGCCCATCACGAACGCGCGCACACGGGGCTCGGAGTCGATCCCGTTGGCGATCCCGCGGACGTAGCGGTCCATGAAGCGCAGGATCTCGTTCGCGTACGGCAGCTTCGCCTGCGTTCCGAAGACGCGATCCCCCGCGCGGTCCGAATCTTCGCCGCCGTGGGTCCACGGCCCCAGGATCAGGCGCGTGCGCGGATCGGAATCCTTCCGTCGCGCCTCGAGTAACCCCTGGAAGTTCGTGATTGCGCCCTCCGGCCCATAGGTCTCGTCGTGCCAACCGGAGAGGTTCAAGACCGCGGCGCCGACCCGGTCGTACCGCCCGCGCAGCTCCGCCCAGTCCCAATAGGGCTCCCCCGGCCGGTGCGCGAGCCACTCGAAGTAGTAGGGAGCCTCGGCGCGGAGCTCCGGCAGGTCGGAGAGCGGAAGCCGGTACGGCAGCACGCTCCCGAGCCGCTTCCAGGCGGCGCCGGCTTCCCCACCCGTCCTCGGGCCCGGCAGCTTCCCCCGCGCGCGCGCGTCGGGCGCGATGTTGTCCCAGATCCAGGCGATCCACGACAGGTCCCACGCCCCACCCGCGTAGAAGAAGTTGCGCGGAGAGGAGAAGGTCATCGCGGGAACCATGGCCTTCAGATGCGGCGGGGACTCCACGGCGGCCAGCCACTGGACGGCTCCCGGATACGAGAGGCCGAACGTCCCGACCTCGCCGGTCGACCAGGGCTGCGCGGCGGCCCACTCGATCGTGTCGTAGCCGTCCTCCCCCTCGTTCGCGTACGGGACGAACACCCCGCCCGATTCGTAGCGCCCGCGCACGTCCTGGAGGAGGACCGCGTAACCCCGGGAGAGGGCGCCTCGGACGACGTCGTTTTCCGAGGAGCGGCGCCGGTCGTACGGCGTGCGGTAGATCAGCGTCGGAAATCGTCCGGCCGCGGCGGGACGGAAGAGGTCGGCGCGGAGAACCACGCCGTCGCGCATGGGCACCGCGACGCCCCGCTCGACGGCGGCCGCGCCGTCTCCGGGCACCGATTGCGGGGCGAGGCCCAGCCACGCGGCGAGCAGCGGCGCGAGCATCCTCAAGGCGCGGGGGTCTTCGTGGGAGGAGGAGCGGTCGAGAGCACGACCACGGTCCGGCCGTCGGGGATCGGAACCGGCATCCGGTAGATCGAGACCCGCGACTTCTGGCGCAACTCGGCCAGCCAGTGGGCGACCGCCTCGTCGAACGCCCGCGCGGAGGATTGCCGGCGCATCTCGTCGGCGACCGTCTCGAACGGAGGGACCGCCCGGCCCGCGGCCCGCTCCTCGGGGACGTACCGCTTCTCGTACTCCTCGCGGGCCTGCTCCTCGTCCGCGTAGGAGATCGGCGAGAAGCGCTCCCGCAGATATCGCGCAATCACGAGCTGGCGCTCGATCGAGGCCCGGACGTCCTCCGCGGTCATGCCCGCCCGCGCGTACTCGGCGGCGGGATTCCTCCCCTCGGCCTTGAGCCGCTCGGCCAGCTTGTCCAGGCTCGTCTGGATCTCGGCGGCGTCCGGGGGAACCGGACCGAAGCGAAGGGCGTCCTCGTACTCGAGGTGCTGGTCGATCAGCGCGTCCAGGACCCGCCCGCGAAAGGCCTCCACGCCCTCCCCGGGCTCCGGCGCCAGGGCCGAGACGACCATCGCCTTGCGCACCTCGCTCTCCGGGATCGCCGTGTCGTTGACGGCGGCGGCGATCCGATCCACGACCTCCGCCCCCGCTGTTCGACCGGCCGCGAGGCACACGAGCATCGAGAGGAAGAGGACCCGCATGACGGAATCATCCCACAAGGCTCCGTGCTATTTTTCCGTGCCCGTGACGCAAACCCGAGAAGGCGGCCGGCTGCTGATCGTGGGGACGCCCATCGGAAACCTCGAGGACCTCTCGCCGCGCGCGCGTCAGGCCCTCGCGGAGGCCGACGCGATTTTCTGCGAGGACACCCGCGTGACCGCCAAGCTCGCGTCGCGTTTCCACCTGAACGCGAGGCGGATCTCCTGCCCCGGCCCCCGCGAGGAGTCCCGGATCCCGGAGCTGATCGAGCGGCTCTCCGCCGGGCAGACGGTGGCGCTCGCCTCCGACGCCGGGATGCCGACGCTCTCGGACCCCGGGGCGCGGCTGGTCGATGCAGCGGCTGCGGCCGGCTATCCCGTCCTCGTCGTGCCGGGACCGTCGGCGCCCGCGGCGGCGCTCTCGGTCTCGGGACTGCCCGCGGTGCCCCACCTCTTCCTGGGGTTCCTGCCGGCCCGGGGCGGGGAGAGGCGGCGGTATCTCGAGAGCCTGCGCGATCGCGCCGAGACGCTCGTCTGGTTCGAGGCACCGCACCGCCTCGCCGATTCGCTCTCCGATGCGGCGCGGATCCTGGGCGAGCGGCGCGGCTGCGTCGCGAGGGAGCTGACCAAGCTCCACGAGGAGACACTGCGCGGCACGCTCGCGCAGCTCGCCGAATCCTTCCGCTCGCGGGGGCCCGGCCGCGGCGAGAGCACGGTTGTCGTGGAGGGACGGCGCACGGCGATCGCCGAGCTCACGGGCGACCATATCGACGCCAGCATCCGCGAGGCCCTGGCGGGAGGAGCGGCCCTGAAAACGCTGTCGAAGGACATCGCCCGGCGGTCGCGACGCCCCGCCCGCGAGATCTACGCCCGGGCGCTGGAGCTGGCGAAGCCGTGACCGAGCCGATCGTCCGCGTCTCCGGCCTGACCAAGATCTTCAAGACGTACCGCCGCAAGGAGGGCCTCGCGGCCGCCCTCAAGTCGCTCGTGCGGCGCACCGCGACCGAGACGGCCGCCGTCGCCGACATCACCTTCTCGATCGCCGCCGGCGAGATGGTCGGCTACATCGGCGCCAACGGCGCCGGCAAGTCCACGACGATCAAGATGCTCACCGGGATCCTGACGCCGACCTCCGGCGAGGTGGTGTGCAACGGATTCGTTCCATTCCAGGACCGCACCCGTTACGTGGCGACGATCGGTGTGGTCTTCGGCCAGCGCACGCAGCTCTGGTGGGACATCGCGGTCGTCGAGTCGTTTCGTCTCCTCAAGGAGATCTACGGCCTGACCGAGGCGCAGTACCGCGAGCGGATGGCCCTCTTCGACAAGGTCCTGAGCCTGAGCGCCTACCTCCATCAGCCGGTCCGCAAGCTCTCGCTCGGCGAGCGCATGCGCTGCGACCTGGCGGCGTCGCTCCTCCACCGACCTCCACTCCTCTTCCTGGACGAGCCGACCATCGGGCTGGACATCGTGGCCAAGGCCAACGTGCGCGAATTCCTGTTGGAGATCAACCGCCAGGAGGGCACGACGGTGCTGCTGACGACCCACGACCTGGCGGACATCGAGACGCTGTGCAAGCGCGTCATCGTCATCGACCACGGCCGGCTCCTCTTCGACGGAGCCCTGAACGAGCTGCGGGACCGCATCCTGCCGGTGACCTCCATCCTCTTCGACGTGAAACGGGCCCCCGACCCGTCGCAGCTGTCGTTCCTCGGCCTGACGGCGCGGGAGGTCGGGCTCCACCGCTACCGGCTGGACCTGGACCGCCGCACGACGGCGCCCGCCACCGCGGTCAAGGAGATCGTCAACCGGTTCGAGGTCTCGGACCTGACGATCGAGGAGCCCGAAGTCGAGGAGGTCGTCAAGCGCATCTACCAGGAGGGCATCTCGTGAGCGCCGTGCCCGCCGTCTGGCGCACCGCCATCCCCTTCGCCCGCATCGGTTTCCTCAACATGCTGGCGTTCCGCGCGCGCTACTACGTCGGCGTATTGACCTATCTATTCAACGTCTCCGTCTACTACTTCATCTGGCGCGCGGTCTTCCGCAGCGGGCAGACGGTCATGGGCCTGACTCTGAACGACATGATCACGTACGTCGCGGTGGGCTGGGCGATCCGCTCGTTCTACTTCAACGAGATCGACCGCGATCTCGGGGGGCAGGTCCAGGAAGGCAAGCTGGCCATGAACCTGATCCGGCCGGTCGACTTCCAGATGGTGATGATCGCGGACGCCGCCGGGCAGTCGGCGTTCCGCGCTGTCCTCTTCACCGTGCCGATCTCGATCGTGCTGGCCCTGGTCTTCCCGCTCAAGCCCCCGGCCTCGGCCCTCGCGGGAATTCTCTTCCTGTGGTCGGCCGTCATGTCGTTCTTCCTCGTTGCGGGGATGAACTTCCTGGTCGGACTGATCGCGATCCGGTCCAAGTCGATCCTCGGCATCCTGCGCGCCAAGTACCTCGTGGTGGAGTTGCTCTCCGGCCTCGTCATCCCGACGACGCTGTTCCCCGAGCCGCTCCGGTCGATCCTCCTCGCCTCGCCCTTCCCGCACATCAACTTCACCCCGGCGGCGATCTACCTCGGCAAGGCGACGGGACCGGCGGCCGCCCGGCTCCTGACCCTCCAGGCCGGTTGGACCGTCGTCCTGATCGCGGTCGGGCACTGGGCGTGGACGCGGTCGCAGCGGCGGATCACCATCCAGGGGGGATGAACGATTTTGGATTCTAGATTTTGGATTTTGGATTTGTGATCAGGAGCCTCGTTCGCCACGCGCGGCTGTTCGGCCTGTACTTCTCCCAGTACGCCAAGGCCCGGCTCGAGTACCGGCTCGACTTCTTCTCGAGCGTGTTCGCGTCGTTCCTGGGGACTGCGGCGTCGTTCGGCTTCCTGCTGATCGTGTTCTCGCGGGGACCCGCGATCCAGGGCTGGTCGTTCGAAGAGATGGTGTTTCTCTACGGCTTCTCGCTGATCCCGCTGGGCATCTTCAACGTACTCTCCTGGAACCTCTACCTGTTCTCCGACCGATACCTGATCGAGGGACGGTTCGACCGGGTGCTCGTGCGGCCGGTGGACACCGTCTTCCAGGTGCTCTTCGAGGCCTTCCGCCTCGAGGCGCTGCAGGAGACGATCACGGGAATCGTCGCCGTCGTGTGGGCGTCGCGGCGGCTCGGCCTCTCGTTCGGCGCCGCCGACCTCGTGCTGTTCGTCCTCTGGGGGATCTGCGGCGCGGCGATCTACCTCGCGATCTTCGTCGGGCTGACGGCTACCTCCTTCTGGATCGAGGACCGCATCGGGATCGTTCCGCCGGTCTTCAACCTGATGCAGTTCGGCCGCTACCCGCTCACGATCTACGACGGATGGATCCGCTTCACGCTCTCCTTCGTCATCCCGTTCGCCTTCGCGTCGTTCTATCCCGTGATGCACTTCCTGCGCCGCCGGGAGTTCGCCCGCGAGTTCTGGGCGGTCCCGATCGTCGCGGCCCTGTCGATCTCGATCGCGCTGGCGGTATGGAGGAGCGGCGTCAAGCGATACCATTCGACGGGGTCGTAGGCTCCGGGACGATGCGCGGTTCCTCGTCGCGCCGGCCTCCGAGGAGCGCGACGCCCCCGACCAGGAGTAGCGCAGCCGCGATCCAGCCCGCGGCGCGGTCCGCGGGAGCTGGCTGCGCGAGCAGATCCATGACACCCCGTCCGCCGAACGCGACCAGACCGAACAGGGCCCAGGCCGCGGCGTGGTCGCGCAGGAGGAGAGCTGCGCTGGCGCCCAGCCAGAGAGCGATCAGGAGCCCGGGCAGGAAGTCCGCCGCGAATCCCGCGGGCGATTCGACGTCGAGGGGAAGCATCGCGACCGCGACCGCGATGGCCAGGATGAGCCGGCCGGCCGACGTTCGAAAGAAGGAGCTGCGCAGCGCGAGCGCGGCGGCCGCCGCCATCGCGACCACCGCGAACGTACCGCGCGCCGCCATCCACACGACCTCGATCCCGGGGACCACGTACTGGAGGCTGGCGGGGAGCGAGGGGTCGGGCTCGTAGAGCGACGGGACGCGCGAGGAGACCAAACGAACGGCCTGCGCGAGCCCGAGGGCCCCTCCCGCGGCGATGGCCGCCCGGAGCGCGGCGTCGCGGAGCGAGCCCTTCCGGCGCAGCGCCTGCTCCCAGCCCGGGCGCGCCCCCGCGAAGAGGGTGAACCCGAGCGCCGCGACGAGCAGGACCCCGAGGAGCCCGATCGCGAGCGAGACTCCGGCGCCCAGGCGAAACAGGGCGAGGGGCGTCTCGGTGCGATAGTGGCGAAAGAGATTGGACGCGCTGTTGCCGAGCCCGACCGCCGCCAGCAATCCGGCCCACAGGACGGGCTGCAGGATCCGTTTCCAGCGGAACGACGGATCGCGCACCAGTCGGAGGAACAGGATCACGGCGGAGCCCAAGAGCGCGCCGCCCGCGAGGACCTTCGCCGCAAGCAGCAGCCACTCCACGACCGACTTCTTCCGATGCAGACGCAGGAACGCCTCGGGAACGCGGATGCTCGGATAGAACGCGGAGAGGCTGGAGCCGTGGAAGACCGCGGTCAGGCGCGGGTGCGCGTCTCCGATCCTGGGCTCGTTCGCCTGCAGCACGACGGTCGTGTCGATTCGCTCCGGCCGCGTCTCGGTCCCGACCTCCAGCACCGCGTACCTCTCCGCCGGATAGCCCAGCTTCTCCGCGACCTGCGACGCGCGCCGTCGTGCCGCCTCGGAAGCCGGCGGCGCGCTCGCGGGAGCGTCCTCCGCGAGAATGTGGACGAAGGCGACGGGCCGGCCGCGGCGCGCGTCGATCAGCACCTTCCACTCCTCCTTCCGCTCGGGCTGGAAGAATCGCGCGACCCAGTACGCGAGGGGAAGCTCCCGATCCGCCAGCCGGCGAAAGGCCGCGGGGCCGCCCTTCTCGACCACGTACCGCGCGGCGGTCTCGGAGAACGCGGGAATCCCTCCCTCGTCCTGCGGCTTCGCGGACCGGACCTCCTCGTCGTCGGCGAAGCCGGTGCCCTGGTACACGACGTGGCGCCACGGCTCCGGATTCACGCCGTTGGCGCGAAGGAATCGCTCCGCTCCCGCGAGCGCGGCGTCCCGTCCGACGCGGTCCTCGACGAGGGTCTCGGCGTACCGGTCGGATACGGCGAACGAGGCCAGCAGGCAAGCGGCCGCGATGCCCATCCCGGCCAGAGCGCGCGGCCTCACGGGGGTCACCGGGGGGACCGGCGCGGCCGCCTCGTCGCCGCGAACCGGCGGCGGCGCGAAGCCCACGTCCGCGTTGGCCAGACCCGATGCGGGGAGGAATCCCCCGCGCCGGAAGTAAAGGACGAGCGAGACCAGGAGCGGCAGGAGCACGATCCCCGACGCGAGAGCGCCCGAGAGCACGTAGTAGGTGTTCCCGGAGCGCAGCAGAAGGAGCGCGGTGTAGATCGCGTCCACCGTGAAGTGCCAGATCAACAGCGGCACGACGCCGAAACGCAGCATGAGGAAACCGATGAGGACGCCGGCGGTGCCGACCTCCAGTCCCCGGATGAAGAAGGGCTGGTTCGGATACGTCGAGTGCCCGAAGCCCCAGATGTAGGCTGGCAGGAGGACCGCCACGATCCGTCCGGTCCCGAGCCGGTCCAGGAACGAGATCGAGAACATCCGGCTGATCCCTTCCTCCGATACCGCCGGCAAGAACCCGATCAGGAGGACCGTCGCCCAGGGGAAGGCGGTGTTCAGCATGTCGCTGTACGGCACGTCGGCGGGCGCCCAGGCTCCGAGGCGCTCCGCGACGACGTAGAAGAGCGCCTGGTACGCGAAGAAGAACGCGGCGAGCGCGTACCCGAGCAGGACGCTGATCAGGAAACCCTTGCTCTGGATGCCCCGCGCGGAGAACGCGCCGGCGAGAGAGATCTGCCGCGGGAACCGCTCGCGATAGATCGGCTCCGCGGCGGCGACCACGAGGGCGATCCCCGCCCCGGTCGCGACCGCGCCCAGGATCCCCAGCACGACGTTGCGCGTCAGGTAGGATGACAGCGAGCTCGCGGTGTCGTAGCCGAATAGGGTCAGCGGGAGCTCGTTGAGCATCGAGAGGAGCGCCAGGACGAACGCGATGCCGCCGAAGATCCCGACGAGGCGCCACGGCACGTCCTTGCGCACGATCTTCGTGACCAGCACGCCGAGCATCGCGAGGATCGTCACGAAGAGCCCGAACGTCGCGACCTGGCCCGCGGCCTCGTTCTTGGAGCGGAGGCGGTCGTAGTCGCGGGTCCACGCCTGCGGCACGTGGACGAACTCCCGGAAGGCGAGCACTCGCGCGCCGGAGACCGTGGTGCTGTATCGGATCCGCGCGTCGGCGAACCGCACTCCGGCCTTCTCGTCGACGAAGGTCCAGTCCGTCCGGTTCGGGCGCGCCGCCGGAGTCGCCTCGATCGGCTGCAGGTCCTTGTCGGTGAGCCCCCGCGAGGCGAGGAACGCCAGCGCGGTCGCGCGCGCCGCCTCCCGCGTCGGGCGGTCCCCCCGCGCGTCCTCCTTCACCACTGATCGGAAGCCGATCAGGTCGCCGAGGGGAGAGAGCGTGACGCGCTCCTCCTCGGGAACCCCCGACTTGAACCAGCGCATCTGCCACTGCCAGATCTTCGCCTCGCGGCCGTAGATGCGGCCCGCGCGCTCGAGGCCGAGCGTGCGCTCCAGGTACACCTTGGGCGTCTCGTCTACGTCGAACTGCCCCGCGAACCGGGCCCCCGCGACGTTCCGGCCCCGCTGCGCGAGGAGCCGCTCGGCGAGCGTCCGCGCCTGAGCACGGTTGACGCGGAATTCGATCGAGGCTTCGGGAAACGCGCGGCGGAAGAGGGAGGCCGTCACCGCCGCCCCCGTCGCAATCACGAAGAGGCAGGCGAGGACGAACCGGAGATCCTTGCGGTCGAGTCTCTCCATCGGCGTTTTCTCGGTCAGCCCGCCAGCACGCTCCCGCCGTTGACGTTGACGACCTCGCCGTGGACGTGCCGAGCCAGGTCCGAAACCAGAAAGAGAATGGAGCCCGCGATGTCCGCGGCCGACGCGACGCGGCCGAGCGGAATCTCCTTCTCGATTTCCAGCCGCCGGCTCGCGTTGGCGAGCGTGCCCGCCGACATGTCCGTGTCGACCCAGCCCGGCGCCACGCAGTTGACGCGGACTCCGCGAGGGCCCAGCTCCTCGGCCAGCGACTTGGTGTAGGAGATCAGGGCTCCCTTGGACGCGGCGTACGCTGAGTGGCGGGCCTCGCCCCGCTGGCCCGCCGTGGAGGAGATGAACACGATCGACCCGCCGTGCCGGATCAGGTGCGGGACGGCCGCGTCCGTGACGAGGAACGCCCCTCGCAGGTTGATCGCGTACGTGCGGTCCCAGACCTCGACGTCCCCACGACCCGCCACGTCCTCGTCCCAGATGCCCGCGTTGTTGATCACGATGTCGAGGCGCTCCCAGGCCTGGATCACGTCGCGGACGAGCTGCCGCGCGTCGTCGGGCTTGGACACGTCCCCCGCCAGCGCCATCGCCTCGCCGCCGGCGGCCCGGATCTGCTTAACGGCCGCATTGGCGGAAGCCTCGTCGCTCCGGTAGTTGATCGCGACCCGGGCGCCGGCCCCCGCCAGGATGTCCGCCGCCGCCCGGCCGATTCCCCGGGAACCCCCGGTCACCAGGGCGGTTCGGGGCGCCAGATCGATCGTGAAACGGTCTGCCATTTCGGTACGTATATCAGGTTAGACAACGAAGCCTTCCAAACAGACAGGGCGGCGTCCGCGGACTGCGGCGCCGTCCCCCGCGTTTTGCGTGACTCAGTTCCCGGCGATCAGCTGCCCCACGAAGGCCGTGAACGTATCCAGCACGGGCGCCGAGTCCTTCAGCTTGACGTCGAGATCGGCGGCGCGGCCGAGGGCCCGGGCGAGCTCGGGGAGCGTGAACCGCGCGCATCGTTTGGCCGCCAGGTACAGGGCGTACGGGTGCGCGGCGCCCTGCGCGGTCTCGAAGGGGGAGCGACCGAACGGCGTCACAGGCGCCATCAGCCGGGGAAGCACCCGCGCCTGGAAGGTGCCGTAGGACATGGACGCGTCGAACGGCCCGGTTCCCGCCTCCTCGAGCCGCGCGCGGATCAGCAGCATGCGCCGGACCTCGCCCGCGAGCATCCCCAGGAACTTGTTCGGCCAGGCTTCGACCGTGTCGACTACCCGGTCGCCCGCCCGCACGTCGCGGCCCGAGAACAGGCGCTCGAGGCGCGAGAGCGCGTCGCCCGCGTCCCGCCGCCCCATTGCCTCGAAGAACGCATAGACGTCCTCCGACGACTCGTCCTCGACGTTGGCCTCGATGTCCTCCGCGCGAATCCGGCCGCCCTTCCCGGCCCACTCGAGGAGCTTGTCGAGCTCGGAGGCGAACTGGGTGGGTCGTGACCCGGTGCGCAGCAAGAGGCGCCCGACCGCCGTGGAATCGATCACGACCTCGCGCTCTTTCGCGCGGGACGCGGCGAGGCGCTTCAAGGCATCCCCGGCCCCCTTTTCGCCGATGTCGACCTCCAGCACCAGTCCCCTCTTTTCGGCTTCCTTGACGAAATCGACCCCGGCGGGCGGCGCGGTCGCCGTCAGGAGCGCCACGGTTCCGTCGTTGTCCTTCCGCGCGACCACGGCCCGCAGGGCGGCCTTCAGGATCGCCACGGCGCCGGCGCTCTCCGCGGGCAGCTCCTTGAGGATCTCCGCCAGGAGCGGCGCCTCCTCCTTCCGGCGGACCTTCCGGGCCGCGGCCTCGGCCGTCTCCTCGGGATCGCCCGACGCCGGAAGATCGAGGGCCGCGAGCAGCGCACGCGCCTGCTTGAACGCCTCGCGGCGCGCCGCGGGCGTGCCCTTGTCCCAGGCCTCGACCGCCGCGGTCAACAGCCGCCCGGGCGACTGGGTTCCCAGGATCCGTGAGATGTCGAGCTGGACGAGCCGCTGCGGCGAAAAGAGCGAACGGTTCAGCAGTGCGTCCGAGACCGCCTCCGCCGGGGCATCATCCTCGAAGACCAGGACCTCGGCTCCGTCCCGAGAAAGTGCCTCCCGCGCCTTCGCCGCCGCCTCCTCGACGAAGAACTCCACGTCACCCACGACCAGCACGATCGCGGGAGCGTCGGAGAAGGCGGGGACGGCGCTGTCGGAGAACGGAGCCTTCGGCACGGAGCCGAAGTCTATCGGAGGGGCTCCGAGCGCGACAGGAGCCGCGGCGCTCTCAGATAGATTCGCGATACGCCGTGTTCCGTTGCGGCGTATAGAGACCGACCGCCGGAGTCCTCCGCGACGGCCAGGCTCTGGATCACGCCGCTGAGCTCACCAAGCCTGGACCAGGTCGCGCCTCGATCCCCGCTCTCGAATACCCCCTCCGACTCCGTGCCGGCATAGAGAATCGGCACGGTCCCCGCTCCGATCGCGAGGGACCAGATCGAGCTGGGCGGGAAGTTTGCGGGCTGGGTCCATGTGGCGCCTCCGTCGAGGCTGCGAAAGTGTTCGGACCCTGCGTAGTAGCCGGCAAAGACCGTCTCGTGCTCGACGGGATCGACCGCCAGACAGCTCACCTCGGCGGCGGAGGGCCCGGTCGGATTCCAGGTTTTGCCGCTGTCCATGCTCTTGTACACGCCCGCCGCGTCCGGTGGATGAGAGTAGGCGTATACCGTCGTCGACACGACCGTATCGATCGCGATCACGCCGACGTACTGGAGCGGCAGGCTCGTCCACGTCGATCCGCCGTCGGTGCTCCGAGACATGGTTCCGAGGGCGCTGGAAGTCACGAAGATCGTGAAGGCGTCCGACGGGTCGATCGCGACATCGTAGGCGAAGGGCCATCCCTCCTCATCGATCCACGTCCAGGTATCTCCTCCGTCCGTACTGCGAAAGAGATCGTTCACGGGTTCGTTGAAGGGCACGGGCGAGATCGTTGCGGCGTAGAGGACGGAGGAGTCGCTCGGTGCGACGGTGACGAAGTACACGTCCTCGAGCGGGGTCGGAAGCTTCGTCCAACTCCCGCCCTGGTCATCACTCCTGAACAACCCCCCGTCAGTACCCGCGTACACGGTCGCCGGTTCATGAGGGTCCGTCGCGACCACCTGGACGAGCCCGTCCGTCGGCCCGAGGCTCGTCCACCCGGCCGTGCGATTGATCGGCGAGCGGGGTTGCGTCGCCTCAGAAAGGAGCAGCGCGGCGGCGAGGAACCCGATCATCGACTCTCCCCACCGCTCGTCCAGCGACCGGCGCCGGCGATGCCTTGCTCGGGATCGAGCAGGCAGACGACTGCCGCGACGAAAACAGGCACTCGCACGGATCGGCTCAAGGGTGTTCTCCTGGAGGACACGTCCAGTATACGCACGAAAAAAGGCCCCCGTCAGGGTTGCCCGGCGGAGGCCTGCTGAGACAGATAGATCGCGACGCTAGTTCGGAAGCATCCCCTTCTCGGAGAGCTCCTGGCAGTCCAAGCAGTAGGGCGCCCAGGGCACCGCGTTCAAGCTCGGAGACTTCGAATCAACGACGCGGCAAGACGTGCGGATGCCGGCGGAGATCGAGGGAGTAGACACCGTCGCCGGCGGCTGCGTACAGCACGCCGCCCGCCGTGTCGACGAGAAGCGAATAGACGTTGAGCTGCGGAAGGCCGGTCCCCATCGGCTCCCACGTGACCCCTTCATCCAGGCTTCGGAACACGTTTCCGGAACCCGACGCCACATAGAGTGCCCCGTTCGCGGAGCCGTCCGCGACGACGGCAGACACCAAATCGATGAAGCCCGTCTGGCTCCAGGCTGTGTCGGACGAGCTACCCCGCAACAGACCGCTCGACGTCCCCAACCACACGGCACCGGGTCGGCCCGGGTCGGCAAGGATGGCCTGGATCGCACCCGCATCGGCAAGCCCCGCATCGCGGACCCAGCTTTCGCCCGCGTCGGCGCTGCGGAAGAGGGAGTTCGTCGGCGCTCCGCTGGAAAACGAGGACATGTAGAGGAGCTGCGAGTCGCCCGAATCGATCGCGATCTTGTTCGCTCCGATCGACTCGATGCCGTGGTTGATGGCGCTCCAGGACTCGCCGCCATCCATGCTCTTGAGGGGGTAGAAATCGGCTGCGTAGACGATGGAGGGATGGACGGGGTCGAAGACGATCGCGGACGTGTAGCCTGCTCCCGGGGAGAAGACTGCCTGCCAGGTCGCGCCCGCATCGCGGCTCCGCACGATGCCGGCCGACCAGCCGGATGCGAGGATCCTCGACGGATTGGAAGGATCCACGGCGAGAGCGCGTCCGGCGGCCGGCGACATCAAGTCCTGGCTCCAACTGGAACCCCCGTTCGAGGATGCGGCAACGCCCTCGCTCCCTACGCTGTAAATCGTCGAGGAGTTCGTGGGGTCGAGGGCGAGCGTCTGCCAGGGTGCTCCCCGCAGCCCGGAGCTCGAGCTGATCCACGTCTGACCATCGTCCGACACGTAGAGCCCGCGAAAGGATCCGGCGAAAACCCGGGTCACGCCCTCGGACGCCGCCGCGGCCACGGACCGCATCGGCACGTCGAGAGCGTTCGTCCACGTCGCGCCGGAGTCGCGGCTGACCAGGAGGCCCTGACCGACTCCGTAGAGCGTGCCGGGAACCCGTGGATCGACGGCCAGGTCGCTGATCCTTGGCTCGCTCGGCAATTGGATCCAGGAGAGTCCCCGATCCGTGCTTCGGAAGACTTCGTCGGCCGTATAGATATTATTGGGGTCGGCGGGATCGCTTACGATGCGCCGAACGTTGCTGGCGTCGCTGAAGGTTGTCGCCGTCGACCACGTCTCGCCCCGGTCGTCGCTGTACGCGAAGCGGAGCCCGAAGACGTCGATTCCGACCTCTTCAAGCCGGGCACGGTGCAGCCGCGAGGGAAGACCCGAATCGAACCCCACGGCCTCGGCGGTGAACATCTGTGTCCATGTCGAGCCGCCGTCGAGGCTGCGCCAGGCAGCGCCATCGGAGATGACCCAGACCTGGAGGGCGTCGGCCGGGTCGATCGCGGGCGGCGCCGGCCAGGAAACCCCCGCCAGGACCATGCTCCACCGTACGCCGCCGTCGGCCGACCTCCAGAGCCCGTCGTTCGACGTTGCAAACAGCAGGTAGGGGTCGGAAGGCGACACGGCCACGCTGAAGAAGGAAGTCTCCGAAGGACCGATTTCCTTCCAGCTCAATCCGCCATCTGACGTCTTGAAAACTCCGCCTACCCGATGGTCGTCGGCGGTATAGATACTGCCCACTGACGCGTACGCGACCTGAGTGTCGGCCTGATCCATCGCGATCCCAAAGATCTCGCCACCGAATGGCCCGTGACTCGTCCAGTGTCCGGCGGCGGGATCGGGCTGCGGCAGGACGGTGACCTGACGGACCGGAGACATGGCGAGCGAGCCCGAAATCAGCCAAGGCCAGACCACGAGCATCCAAACGATCACGCGGAACGGGCCACACTGCGCGAGTCTCGGCAAGTTCATCACCGGCATGCCCAGTATACGCACGAAAAAAGGCCCCCGTCGGGGAGCCCCGACGGAGGCCTCGTGAGCAATGGAACCGTGGATGCGTGTCTAGTTCGGGAGCATCCTCTTCTCGGAGAGCTTCTGGCAGTCCAGGCAGTAGGGCGCCCAGGGCACCGCGCTCAAGCGCTTCTCGGTCATCGCCACGTTGACGAGCGCAAGAGGAAAGGCGCCCCTGCGATTCGCGGCGTGAGCGTGCGCGACTTCCGCACATCGACCTCGATCAAGCCGTCCGTGGTTCCGACGTAGAGGATCGTGCCGGTCGAATCGAGCGCGATGGTCTCGACGATCGCCGGATCGACTCCGACGCGCGACCACTCCGAGCCGCCATTCGTGCTTCGAAAGAGGCCCGTCAGCGAGACGACGTAGACGGTCGCCGGGTCCTCGGAATCGACCGCCAGTTGAGTGGTGTAGGAGAGTGATCCCGTCGCTTCCCAGCTCTCCCCCGCATCCGAGCTTCGGAACACACCGCCATCGGTCGCCACGTAGGCCGTAACGCCGTCACCCGCGATCGAGAGAGCGCGGACAATGGGACTCGTCAGCCCCTCGGAGGACGCCACCCAGGTATCGCCGCCGTCCACGCTCCGGAAGAGGCCGCTCGGGCTCCCGGCGAGGAGCCAACCGGGATACGCCGGATTGAGGGCAAGGGTCGAGGGAGACGACAGAGGCAGGTCCGACCACGACGCGCCGGAATCCCGGCTTCGGATCGCGAACCCGATCATCTGGGGATCCGCGGGGAACCGGGGATCCATGACGGGCCGGAGATCCAGCGCGTACAGAGTTCCGGGCTCGTGACGATCCGGCAGCAGGGTGACCATCGAGCCCGATCGCAGCGCTTGCCAGGAGCCGCCCCCATCCTCGCTGCGAAAGAGTTGGCCCCCGCAGAACATCGGCAGGCGGAAGTAGCAGGTCCGGAACGACGCGTAAACCGTACCGGCGATCGAGGGATCCACCACCACGAAGGAGGCCCCGCCGAAGGTGGGGTCGCCGGCGGAGAAGCTCGTCAGCGACCACTCGGATCCGCCATCGGGCGATTTCCAAACCTCGGGGCTCTCGCCGCTCAACGCGAGCGCCCCGGTGCCCACGTAGAGGTCGGGGCCCAAAGGATCGACGGCGATCGACAGGACATCGATCCCGGGAAGGCTCCGGCGGGTCTGAATCGGAACGGGGGATCCACGGACGACCGTCTGAGCGGCCGCGGGTCCGGAGCTCAGGATCAGACATCCCGCGAGGGCCGCGTCGACCGCTCGGTTCCCGCAGAGGCGGCGCAAGCGCATGCCCACTATACGCACCGCAAAAGGCCTCCGTCGGGTTTGCCCGGCGGAGGCCTGGTGAAAGGTGCGAGGGATCGCGAGGCTAGTTCGGGAGCATCCCCTTCTCGGAGAGCTCCTGGCAGTCCAGGCAGTAGGGTGCCCAGGGCACCGCGTTCAAGCGCTTCTCGGTCATCGCCACGTTGCAGTTCACGCAGGAGCCGTAGGTGCCGTCGTCGATGCGGTTCAATGCGTCGTCGATGTGGAGCAGGGTCCCGCGCTCCCCGTCCGTCAGCGTGTAGAGGAACTCGCGAGTGTAGGAGGAGACCGCCTTGTCGGCGATGTCCTGGGTCGACTCCTCCGTCGTCTCCTCCTCGGCGCTCCGGGTCTTCGCGATCTCGGCCGAGAGCGTGGTCTTCTTTTCTTGGAGCAGCCGCCGGTACTTTTCGAGTTCCTTCTTGGTCAGCCGGGCGGCCTTGGCCGCTGTCGAAGGCATTCGAGGCTCCTTTTTCCGGCCCCCTCTTCTCTCGAGAGAAAGGGCCAACTTTTTTGGATCCGGGATGATAACCGATTCCCCTCGGAAGTCGAGTGGCTTCGGAGGCTCAACCGTCGCGGGAAGGGGATTTCTTCCCTCTTTCCCAAAGAAACTTACGGGACACGCCCAGACGCTTGGCCGCCAGCGACCGGTTGCCTCCGGCCCGCCGGAGCGTCTCGGCGATGTACGCGTCGGAGAGCTCGCGCAGCGTCCACCGGTGATCGACCGCCGTCGCCAGGAGCGATCCGGCGGATCCCAGCGCTCCCATGGGAAGGTCTCCGGCGTCGATCTCCGCGGACTCGGCCGTGAGGACGGCCTTCTCGACGACGTTCAGGAGCTCGCGCACGTTGCCCGGCCAGTGGTGGCGCAGGAGCGTCGATTCGGCGTCCCGGCTGAACCGGCGCGCGGGGCGGTGATAGGACCGGGCCGCGCGGCGCGCGAACGCTCGCGCGAGCAAGAGGATGTCCTCCTGCCGGTCACAGAGGCGCGGCAGCCGGACCGAGACGACGTCGATGCGATAGTAGAGGTCGTCGCGAAACGTCCCCTGTTCGACCAGCGTCGCGAGGTCCCGCCGCGAGGAGACGATGAGGCGCGCGCGGAAGGGATGGGTCGCGACACCCGACAGCCGGCGGAAGTTCTTCTCCTGGAGGACCCGCAGGAACTTGGCCTGGGCCGCCGGAGAGAGCGACGATACCTCGTCCAAATACACGGTCCCGTCCTCCGCGACCTCGAGGAGGCCCTTCTTCGCCGCGATCGCGCCCGTGAACGCGCCGCGCTCGTGGCCGAAGAGCTCGCTCTCGAAGAGCTCGTCGGAAAGATTGGCGGCGTCGACGCGGACGAACGGCCGCGCCGCGCGCAGGGAGACGTCGTGGAGCCCCCGCGCCAGGCGATCCTTGCCGGTGCCGCTCTCCCCCAGGATCAGGATCGTCGAGGGCAGGTCCGCGGCGCGCTCGAGCGAGTCGATTTCTCGCGCGAGCGCGCGGTTTCGCGTCCGAAAATGCGCCTTAAGGCCTCCCTTGGAGTTCTTGGCCATGGGATATTGCTAGAGCGGCCACTTACCTTCGTCCGGCCGCGTCGAGCGGCCGCTCAAGAAGCCGCGAATCTTCCCGTCTCGTTCTGCGCGTCTCCCCATAGCCGCTCGAGGGCGTAGAACCGGCGCGCCTCTTCCTGAAAAACGTGGAACACGACGTCGCCGTAGTCCATCAGGATCCAGCGGGCGTTATCCATGCCCTCCGTCGAGAGCGGCGAGCCCAGCCTCTCGGAGATCGAGTCCGCGATCGCGCGGGCCTGGCGGTCGGAGGCGGCCGTCGAGAGGACGAAGTAATCCGCCATGGAGGTCAGATCGGCGAGATTGAAGACGAGGACGGCGGCGGCTTTTCGATCGAGTGCCGCGGTCAGACCTTCCCGGACCTTGTCGTGCGCCGAGAATCCGGGAGTCAACGTCGAGGCATCCCCGAGTTGTACAGACCCTGTTTCGTGATGTACTCCGCCACCGGCTCCGGAACCCTTCCCGCGATGCTCCGGCCCTCGGCCAGGTCGCTCCGGATGTCCGTCGCTGAGATTCTAACCGATCCGCCGTCGAATACGGTCAACCGATCCTCGAGACCCGCCACGTCGGGAACCCTCAGGCCTTCGCCCACGAACGGCTCCCTCACGAAGGCGGCGATCCGGGAGAGAAGGAGAATCTCCCGCGTGTCGCGCCAGCGGGCGAATCCGGCGAGAGTGTCCGTCCCCATCAGCAGCCAGAGCTCCTCGCCGGGATTGCGCGCGGCGATCGACCGCAGCGTGTCGATCGTGTAGGACGGCGGCTCGCGGTCCAGCTCCTCGAGGTCGATCGTCCAGTCCGGGTGCCCCTCCAGCGCGAGCGCCAGCATGGCGACCCGGTGACGGGAGTCGGTCGGGACGCTCTCCTTGTGGGGCGAGAGGCGCGCCGGCAGGTACAGCACGCGGTCGAGCCGGAATCGCCGCGCGGCCGCCTCGACCGGGAGCACGTGACCGTCGTGGACAGGATCGAACGTGCCCCCGAAGACGCCGAGACGCATGCGAGAGTCTAAGCCTCCGCCTCGCCGCCGCGATCCGGACCCGGGTCGGCGGCTTCGGCCACCTCGTGGAAGAGGTAGCCGATCAGCTCCTTGAGGCCCTTTCCCGTGGCGGCCGAGATCTCCAGGTAGGGCAGGCCGCGGCGCCGCGCCGCATCGCGGATGGAGGCGAGGCGCCCGGGATCCGAGACCGCGTCGCACTTGGACGCCGCGATCACGCGCGGGCGGCGCGCGACCTCCGGCGAGAACTGCTCGAGCTCCGCCTCGATCGTCGCGACGTCCGGCTCGGCGTCGCCCTCGGCGGACGCGTCGACCAGGTGGCAGAGCAGGCGGCAGCGCTCGACGTGCTTGAGAAACCGCAAACCCAGTCCTGCGCCCTTGTGCGCGCCCGCGATCAGGCCCGGGATGTCCGCGACGACCAGCGTGCGCCGGTCGTGCGACGTCACGACGCCGAGGTGCGGGACCAGCGTCGTGAACGGATAGTCCGCGATCTTGGGCTTGGCCGCCGAGATTGCCGAGATGAGCGTCGACTTCCCCGCGTTGGGGAACCCGATGATGGCCACGTCCGCGAGGAGCTTGAGCTCGATTCCGAGACGGCGCTCCCCGCCGGGGAGCCCCTGCTTGGCGAACCGCGGCGCCTGACGCGTCGGGGTCGCGAAGTGCTGGTTGCCCCAGCCGCCGTTCCCGCCGCGCGTCAGCTGGACCCGCTCACCGGCCGTCACGAGGTCCGCGATCCGCTCTCCACTCTCCAGGTCCGTGACGACGGATCCCAGCGGCAGATGGACCTCCACGTCCTCGCCCGCCTTCCCGTGACAGTTGGCGCCCATGCCGTGCTCTCCGCGCCCGGCCCGGTACGAGTTCTGGTGCCTCAGGTGATAAAGCGTGTTGTACGAGGGATCGGCGACCGCCCAGACGGATCCGCCGTTGCCCCCGTCGCCTCCGCTCGGACCTCCGCGCGGCACGAACTTCTCGCGGCGGAAGGCGATGCAGCCGTTGCCGCCGTCGCCCGCCTTGACGTGGATTTCGGCGGTGTCGATGAACATTGTGGACGTTGCGGCGGCGCATTTGGCGCCCGGGCAGGGGCAAGCCCCGCCCCTACGGATTCGAGGTTACGTGGCGAGCGGCTCGATCGAGATCGTGCGCCCGAGGCGCCCCTTGTCGCGGAACCGCACGACACCCGGGACCTTCGCGAACAGGGTGTCGTCCTTGCCGCGGCCGACGTTCACGCCCGGCACGAACCGGGTGCCGCGCTGGCGCACGAGGATCGTTCCGCCGGTCACGTTCTGACCCCCGAACGCCTTGACGCCGAGGCGCTGGGAGTTCGAGTCTCGCCCGTTGCGGGATGACCCCTGACCTTTTTTGTGTGCCATCCGGGAACCCTCTAGCCTTCGATCGCTTCGATGCGCACCTGGATCATCGTCTGGCGGTGGCCCTTGGTGCGCCGGTACTGCTTGGTCCGCTTCTTCTTGAAGACCAGCACCTTGCGGGTGCGGATGGTGCCGAGCACCTTGGCCTGAACCTTCACGCCCTTCAAGGCGTCGACGCCCGTGCGCACGCCGTCGTCGCCCGAAACGAGGATCACGCTGGCGCCCGAGAGCAGGAGCGTCTCGCCCTTGGCGATCTTGTCGCCCGCGGGCTTCTCGATGCGGACGACGTCGCCCGCGGCGACTTTCAGCTGTTTCCCGCCGGTGCGGACGATGGCGTACATGGAGCGCGGCATGATACGGGTTGTGGCGGGAAAGTCAAGTCAGACCGCCAATCGTACCGGGTTGCTAGTCCTCGTCGATCGTATTCGGCAGCTCGTCCCGATCCGTCCCGGAACGCGGAAAGTGGAGCGCCAGGGCCTCTCCGAGGCGCTCGACGCCGCGGACCACCCCCTCCGTGAACTCATCCGTGCGGAAGTGGCCCTCCATGGCCGAGGCCACGTTCTTCCAGAAGTCGTCGCCGCACTTCTCGTGAATCGCGACGTCCCCCAGGATCCGGAACTTCCGGGCGCGGGGGGCGATGTACATGAGGACGCCGTTTCGGTATGCGGTCTTTTCCATCCCGAGCTTGCGGAAGCGTCGCAAGGCCCGGGCCTCGAGATCCCTGGGCACGTGCCGCGTCACGTGCACGCGAAGCTGGGCCGAGGACTTCGCCTCGGCGGCCGCGATTGCGGCGACGATGCGGTCCGAGTCGAAACGTGAGAAGAAGCTCGCCATCGCCTACCAGCTCCCCGACGCGCCGCCGCCGCCGAATCCCCCGCCGCCGCCCGAGAATCCTCCGCCGCCGCCCCCGAATCCCCCGCCACCGAAGCCGCCGCCTCCGCCTAAGCCGCCGAAGCCTCCGCCCGTCCACCAACCGCCGCCCCCGAACGTCCGCCACCGCCGACGCCTCCGGAAGAGCAACGGCAGAAGGACGAAGGCCGCGAGGAAGAGGCACGTCCCCATCGAGCCGATGCTACCTCCGCGCCGCGCCGTTCGGTCCGCGTTCGTTCGCCCCGTTCCGCGGTACTCCCCCTTCACCGCGGCCATGGTCGCGTCGGCCGCCGTCTCGATGCCTCCGGGGAGGTCGCCGGCGTGGAACTTCGGGATCATCTCGTCCTCGATGATCCGCTTCGCGGTGACGTCCGGGAGCGAGCCCTCCAGGCCGTATCCGACCTCGATGCGCGCCTTCCGGTCCTCGGTGAATACGAAGAGGACGGCGCCGTTGTCGACCTTCTTGCCGCCCGGCCCCCACTTCTGGGCCGCGCGGACGGTGAAGTCCTCGAGCGTGAAGCCCTCCGGGATCTTCGCGTCGATCCAGACCAGGATCTGGCTGGAGGTATCGCGTTCGAATTGCTCGAGCTTCGCGTTGAGCGCCTCGGCCCGCCCCGCCCCGAGCACCCCGGCGCGGTCGGTGACGTAGCGCGCCGGCTTCTCCGGGACGAGCTGATCGTAGCGGTCGGCCAGAGCCGCCGTCGCCACCGCGATCCCGATGACGGCCAGAAACCTCAGTCGGCGCAACGCGTCCGCCGTCTTCCGCCCCCGCCGCTTAATGCGCGGGCGCTGCCGTGGGCGCGGGCTTGCTGAAGTTGAACTGGACCTTCGGAGCCTGGTCGGCTCCCGGAGTCGTCGCCTTGAAGTACGGCTTCTCCTTGAATCCGAAGAACCCGGCCATCATGTTCGTGGGGAACCGCTTCAACACCGTGTTGTAGGACTGGGCCGATTCGTTGAACCGCCCCCGGGCGACGGTGATCCGATTCTCGGTTCCCTCGAGCTGCGCCTGGAGGTCCCGGAAGTTCTGGTTGGCCTTCAGCTCGGGGTACCGCTCGGACACGACGAGGAGGCGCTGGAGGGCCGAGCCCAGCTGATCCTGGGCCTGCTGGAACCGGGCCAGAGACTCCGCGTCCGCGGGCGCCTTGCCCGGGGTGACGGTGGCGCGGCCCACCGACGCGCGCGCCTCGGTGACGGCCGTGAGCGTCTCCTTCTCGAAGTTGGCGGCGCCCTGGACGGTCGCGACGAGATTGGGGACGAGGTCGGCGCGGCGCTGATACTGGTTCTCCACCTCCGACCAGGAGCGGTCGACGTCCTGGCCCAGGGTCACCAGTCGATTGTAGGTCCCGGCGAAGCTGATCCCGAGGATCACGGCCACCACGACCAGGATCGCGATGCACCCGACAGCGAGCTTACCCATGCGTTCCTCCTCCAGCGAGATTTGATTCGAGCGATTCGGCGGAGCGGATTCTATCTAATCGGCCCGAGGCCCCGTCCGGCGCTAGCTCAAACGCTCGAGGACCTTGGGCGGGAGCAGCGCCCGCAGCGTGGCCGCCCCGGAGCCCGACCAGGACAGGCGCGCGACCGAGCCCTTCTTCATCGGCAGTTCCAGCCCCTGCCGGCCCGCGACCAGGCGCCCCAGGAGCGCGCCCAGGTGGGGCTCGTGGCCCACGAGGAGCACCGAGGCGGCGCCCTCGGCGCGGATCTCCTCCAGGATCTCCGCGGGGTCCCTCTCCGGCTCGAGCGCCCGGGTCTCCCGCAGGCTGTCTGTCAGGTCGAGCGCCTGCGCCACGGGCTCGGCCGTCTGCCGCGCCCGCCAGTAGGGCGACGTGAAGATCCGCTCGATGCCGGGCTCGAGCTCGGCGAGCCCGCGGGCCACCCCACGGGCGCGCTTGTGCCCGTCCTCGGTGAGCGTGCGGTCCGCGTCCCGGCCCGATGCGGAGCGATCCTCGGCGGCGGCGTGGCGAAGCAGCCAGATCTCCATGGCCGGAGCAGTGTAGCCTTAAGCGGAATGGCATTGGAACCCGGCGAACAGGTCGGCCCCTACGAGGTCCTGGCCCCGCTCGCCCGCGGAGGGATGGGAGAGCTGTACCGCGCGCGGGATCCGCGGTTGCGGCGGGAAGTCGCGCTCAAGATGCTCCCGGACGCGTCGGCGCACGACGTCGACAGCCTGCGCCGGTTCGATCGCGAGACCCACGCGGTCGCCGCGCTCAACCATCCCAACATCCTGGCCATTCACGACTCGGGGACGTTCCGCTCGATCCCCTACGCAGTCACCGAGCTCCTCCAGGGAGAGACCGTCGAGGAGCGCCTGCGGACGGGGCCGCTCAGCCCGCAGCGAGCCGTCGAGATCGCGTGCCAGATCGCCGACGGCCTGGCCGCGGCGCACGCGCGCGGGATCATCCACCGCGACATCAAGCCCGACAACATCTTCCTGACGCACGAGGGCCGCGCGAAGATCCTCGACTTCGGCATCGCGCAGATCGAGCAGCCGCTGCGGCAGGGGGACATCACCAACGCCGGATCGCGGCGCGGATCGAGCTCGCAGTTCCTGATCGGGACCGCCGGGTACATGTCGCCGGAGCAGATCCGCAGCCACCCGATCGACGCGCGCTCCGACATCTTCTCGCTCGGGGCGACTTTCTTCGAGATGCTCACGGGCCGCCGCGCGTTCTCGCGGGAGACGCCCGTCGAGACGCTCGGCGCCGTTTTGCACGACGATCCGCGGAAGCACGCCGAGGCCGGGAAGATCCCCGACGATCTGAAGGGCTTCGTCTTCCGGTGCCTCGAGAAGGACCCCGCGGACCGCTATCAGTCGGCCCGCGACCTCCTCATGGACCTGCGCGCGCACCAGGCCGAGATCACCCAGGACGCCGCGGCGCGCGTCCACTTCCGGTCCGAGCCGCCGTGGAAGCACCGGCGACCGCGGATGCTGCTTCGCGCCGCGGCGGGAATCGCGCTCTTCCTCGCCGGGCTCGACGCGGGCGCCTGCTGGGAACGCTCCCGGGCCGGCGCCTCGCGCACTCCGACGACTTCCCGTCCCTAGGCGCGGCCCGGGGAGGCTCCGCGGTCGCGTCCAGGGGGACCGGTCCGCGCGAGATAACTCTCCCGCTCGAGATGGGCCAGCACCGTCTCCGCCGCGAGCTCCGGCGTGAGGTCGCTCGTGTCCACGACCACCTCCGCGTCCTCCGGCGGCTCGTAGGGGTCCGTGATGCCCGTGAACTGCCGGATGAGCCCCGTCCGCGCCTTGGCGTAGAGTCCCTTGGCGTCGCGAGCCTCGCACACCGACAGCGGAGTCGAGACGTGCACCAGCGTGAATCCGCCGGAGGCCGCGATCATCTCCCGCACCTCCTTGCGCACCGCATCGTAGGGGGCGATGGGGGCGCAGATGGCGATGCCTCCGTTCCGGGTGATCTCGGCCGCGACGAAGCCCATGCGACGGATGTTGAGGTCGCGATGGTCGCGCGAGAATCCGAGCTCCGAGGACAGGTTCCGGCGCACGACGTCGCCGTCCAGGAGCGTCACGGGACGGCCCCCGCGTTCGAGGAACTTGACCAGCAGGACGTTCGCCAGCGTCGACTTCCCCGCGCCCGAGAGGCCGGTCAGGAAGACGGTGATGCCCCGGCGATTGCGTGGCGGATACGCACGTCGCAACTCCTCCGCGACCTCGGGGAAGGTGAACCACTCCGGGATCTCGCCCCCGGCGGCGAGTCGCTCGCGCAGTTCCGTGCCGGATATCTCGAGCACCCGGGCCCCGGGGGGAGCCTGATCGCGGGCGAGGTACTCGCGGGAGTCCGGGAGATAGACCATCTCGCGCAGCGGCACCATTTCGATGCCCAGCTCCCCCTGGTGACGCTCGAAGAGCTCCTGCGCGGCGTATGGCTCGTAGAAGGGCCGGCCCTGCGAGTCGCGACCCGGCCCCGCGTGGTCGCGGCCGACGATGAGGTGCGTGCAGCCGAAGTTCTTGCGGATGATGGCGTGCCACAGCGCCTCGCGGGGGCCGCCCATGCGCATGGCGAGCGGCAGGAGCGCGAGCCGGGCGGTGTTCGGCGGGTAATGGCGCAGCAGGGCCTGGTAGCAGCGCACCCGGGTGTAATGGTCGACGTCGCCCGGCCGGGTCATCCCCACGGCGGGATGGATCAGCAGGTTGGCCTGGAGATCCTGCGCCGCGCGGAGGGTCAGGGCATGGTGGGCGCGATGCATCGGATTGCGGGTCTGGAAGGCGATCACCCGCCGCCAACCGAGACGCGCGAAATCGGCGCGCATCTCGCGCGGCGTCCGTCGCTCCGCCGGGAAGTCGTAGTGCGCCGGCGAGCGCACGCCCTCGAGCCGGCCGCCCACCGCCCAGTTGTTCGTCCGTGTGAACAGGTGCTCGACGCCCGGATGCTGCCGGTCGAGCGTCCCATAGACCGCCGTCGCCTTCGCCACCCGGTCGAGCTCCCAGACCTCGCCGACCCACAGCGCGGCGAGCAGCGCCCCTTCGGCATCCCGCAGGGCCAGCGGCTCGCCCGGGGACAGGCGCCCCACGGTCTCATCTGTCACGTCGAGGGTCACCGGGATGGGCCACAGCAGGCCGTCGCCCAGCCGCATCTCGGCGCAGACCCGCGCGAAATCGCGCTGGCCGAGAAATCCCCGCAGGGGAGAGAAGGCGCCGTTCAAGAGCAGCTCGAGGTCGCAGAGCTGGCGCGGCGTGAGGGACCACGAGGGCCAGTCTCGGGAGAGGGCGCGAAGCTCGGCGGCCCGTGCCGGCGCGGCGAGGAGGTCCACGAGCTCGCCGCCGTGAGGATCGATCAAGGACACGCGCGGAGCCTATCCGCTTTGAGCCGCGGAGAGGCGTTCGCGGGTGATCACGGATCCCCGGCGCTGCGCCGCCTCGCCGGTCGCCGGCGGACGGGCCGCGGTTCGAGGCTCGCCTGCACCGGGATCGCCAGCGCGGGATCCAGACGCATCTCCGGGATGCCATGCCGGACGAACCACTCGGCGAACTGCCGGCGATGCACGCCGAAGGCGTCGGGGAACGCCGCCTGGAGATCCAGCCGCCGGTAGAGGAAGAGCCAGAAGGCGCAGGCGCTGATCAGAGGAACCCCCGCCGGAAGGCGGCCGCGGACCAGGGCCGGATCGTCGGCCGCGGGCGCCGTTCCCCAGGCGAGAAAGCTCGCGCGAACCGGCGCGACGAAGACCGGATCGAGGCCGAACTCGGCGGCGGCGTTCCGGATGAACCAGTCCGCGAAGTCCGGCCGCTGGTAGCCGGTGATCTCGGGGAACGCCTCGCGCACGTCGATCCGGTTGCGATAAGCGTAGAGCGCGAGCCGGGTCAGGACGATCGGAGCGGCGTCCGGCCGATCGTCTTCGGCCGGCGCGCTGGCCCAGGCGTAGAACGATTCGCTGTCCGTGCGGCTCACGGGCAGCCATCGCGAGCTGACCGCCGAGGGCACGGTGAAGAACAGCCGGACCATGAGCGGAGAGACCGCCACTCCATTGTCGAAGTGGGTTACCGCGGTGAACGGATTGGGAATGCCGCGCGTTGCGACGGGGGCATCGAGCGCGGGGGCCTCCGAATCCATGCGGTAGCCGAGGGCGGCGAACTGGGCCGGATAGGGCGTCGTCGTCCGCAGGTCGTCGATCACCTCCGGCGCGAGGACGTTGCGCCAGCCGCCCACCCGGCCCTGGCGGTAGAACCGGTCGACCGGACCGGCGACTCGCCGGATGAGGTCGATGTCGCACTGTGCGATCGCCCGCTCGATGGCGTCGAGCGGGACCGGCCGGATCCCCTGCGTCAGGCGCGACAGCGCATCGACCGGGTCGCGGTGGAGGTCTTCGTAGCGGACCACCCGCGAGACCCGGGTCCGCAGCCACGCAATCGAGCACTGGAGGTCGTGGGAGAAGGGTTGGTGCAGCCGTTCCGGCACGATATCGGTGCGCTCGAAGTCTTCGTGCAGCATGCGGCGGAGGACCCGCTGATCGACCGGCCCGGGCGCGAATCGGTGCACGTGGTGGTACAGGGAAACCAGGACGTCGGCCGGGTGCCGGATCGTAGTGACCACCACGACCCCATGTGCCTCCGCCCACCGGAGCACTTCGTCGGTGGGGAAGTAGTGGTGCTGCGTGATCCAGCGCTCGGCGCGCAGGGGCGGCTGATCGGGGTCGAACGGCCACGCCGCACCAACGAAGGACAGGTCGTAGAGGCAGGCCAGCAGCTCACGCACCCAGGTGTTTCCGGTCTTCGGTGTGCTCGCAACGAGCAGCCGGAGCCGTTGCGGCTCGCTCGCTGCCCGCTTCCTGCGCCTCCACATCAGCCCGCGGCCCGCGCGTTTCCGCCCTGCGTGCGGCCGCCTACGCCGAGGCGAGCCCGGAGTCGAGGGCGGCGGCGAGCGCGGGCGGGCGGGCGCGCGCTGGCTCGGGGACCGGGATCGGCGCCGCGCAACAGGCGTCCGGACACGCGTCATAAAGCGTGCGCCGCTGCACCGGAGCGTAGCCCGCGTCGGAGATGATCCGCCGCATTTCGTCCTGAGTCATGCGATTCCGCGCGCCCGCCGCGTAGACGACGTTCTCCTCGATCATGATCGACCCGAGGTCGTCGGCGCCGAAGGAGAGAGAGACCTGGCCGATCTTGGGCCCCTGCGTGACCCAGGAGCCCTGCACGTGCCGGACGTTGTCGAGGAAGAGGCGCGACACGGCGAGCGTCTTCAGGTACTCGAAGCCCCCCGCTTCCTCGACCATGCCGTCGAGATCGGTGTTTTCCTTCTGGAACGTCCAGGGGATCCAGGCGGTGAAACCGCCCGTGCGGTCCTGGAGGTCCCGCACCACCCGCATGTGCTCGACGCGCTCCGCGTACGTCTCCCCCACGCCGAACATCATGGTGGCCGTCGTGCGCATGCCCAGGCCGTGGGCGGATTCGTGGACGTCTACCCATTTGTCCGTCGGCGCCTTCGTCAGCGACCAGATGCGCCGGCGGACGGAGTCCTCCAGGATCTCGGCGCCGCCTCCGGGGATCGACTGGAGGCCCGCGTCCCGCAGCCGCGCGATGACGTCGCGCATCGGCCACCGGGTGATCTTCTGCAGGAAGTACACCTCCGGCGCCGAGAGGGCGTGCAGGTGGATCGTGGGAAAGGTGCTCCGGATGTACCGGAACATCTCCTCGTAGAAGGAGAA
>JBBRFL010000003.1:0-147029 GCA_038224325.1 Thermoanaerobaculia bacterium
GGAATCACCAAGGGCATCCGCGTCAAGACGTCGTCCTTCACCCGGCACCACGTCAATGCCTCACTGGTGCGTGCCAAGGCTTCCGGTTACTACATCAACTCCATCCTGGCCAATTCCGAGGCGACCAACGACGGCTACGACGAGGCCCTGCTGCTCGACACGGAAGGGTACGTGTCGGAAGGCTCCGGCGAGAACGTCTTCATCATCCGGCAGGGAAGGCTGTACACCCCGGACCTCGCCTCCTGCCTGGACGGCATCACCCGCGACGCGGTGATCACCATGGCCCGCGGGATGGAGATCGAGGTGATCGAGAAACGAATCACCCGCGACGAGGTCTATTGCGCGGACGAGGCGTTCTTCACCGGCACGGCGGCGGAGATCACGCCGATCCGCTCGGTGGACCGCATCGTCGTCGGGCGCGGGAAGCGCGGACCCGTCACGGAGCGACTGCAGAAAGACTTCTTCGCGTTGATCGCGGGAGACGTCGAGGATCGTCACGGCTGGCTGACGCCGGTCCCCGTGGAGGCCCGGGTCGGAGCGTAAATCCGTGCAGGGGCACGGGATCTCCCGGCCCCCAGCCTCCCTCCGGGCCGCGCCGGATGGCCGCCGCCCCCTTCCAATCGCCCGCCCAGGGGCGTAAGCTAGCCGCCAACCGAGGAAAACAAAACCATGCATATCAACGATCTGCTGAAGATTGCGGTCGAGCGCAAGGCGTCGGACCTGCACCTGAAGGTCGGCGCGTTTCCCATCATCCGCATCGACGGAACGCTCACTCCGCTGGCAGACATGCGGCGCCTCATGCAGGAAGACACGATCGCGATGGCCTTCTCGATCATGTCGGCCCGGCAGAAGGAAAAGTTCAAGAACAACTTCGAGATCGACATCGCCTACAACGTCCCGAACCTCGGCCGGTTCCGGTGCAACATCTTCCAGCAGAGGGGCACCGTGGGCCTGGTCCTCCGCGTCATTCCGGCCAAGATCCTCTCGATCAAGGAGCTCCTGCTGCCGCCCGTGCTCGAGAAGATCTGTCACGAACAGCGGGGCCTCGTGCTCTGCACCGGGACGACGGGTTCCGGTAAGTCCACGACCCTCGCGGCGATGATCGACCACATCAACGCCACCCGCAATGAGCACGTGATGACGGTCGAGGACCCCATCGAGTTTCTTCATCGCGACAAGAAGTCGATCGTCAACCAGCGCGAGGTCGACGTCGACACGAAGGGCTTCTCGCTTGCCCTGCGGAGCGCGCTGCGCCAGGACCCCGACGTCATTCTCGTCGGCGAAATGCGCGACTACGAGACCATCGAGACCGCCCTCACGGCGGCGGAGACCGGCCACCTGGTCCTCTCGACGCTGCACACCCTGGACGCGACGGAGACGATCAACCGCATCATCTCCGTCTTTCCGCCCCACCAGCAGAAGCAGATCCGTCTCCAGCTCGGAGCGGTCCTGAAGGCCGTCATCTCTCTGCGACTGATGCCCCGCGCGGACGGGCTCGGCCGCGTCCCGGCGGCCGAGATTCTCATCCGGACCAACTACGTCCGGGAGTGCATCGAGAACAAGGAGAAGACCAAGTTCATCAAGGACGCGATCCAGCAGGGAACGTCCCAGTACGGGATGCAGACCTTTGACCAGTCGCTCTATAGCCTCTACAAGTCCGGCCTCATCACACTCGAAGAGGCCCTGAAGCGCGCGACCAACCCGAACGAGTTCAAGCTAAAGATCCAGGGCATCCAGTCCACCGCCGACATGGCGCGGGAGGAGATGGACGCGGCCCTCGACGTTCCGTCCGACTTCAACCCGCTCCAGGAAGAGTCGCCGTTCGACTTCTCCAACCAGCTTCCCCCGCGCGGGTAGCGAAACGCCCCGGCGCCCGGCACCGCCTCCCGACCCGGCATCCGCTTCCGCGGCGCGGGAGCGGGCCCTGCGGCTTCTCGGCGTCCGGCCCCGGGGGCGGGCCGAGCTCTCGCGGTCGCTCGTGGAGCGGGGGTTCGCCCGCGCCGCCGTCTCCGAGGCCCTGGATTCCCTGGAGCGCGAGAGGCTTCTCGACGACGTCGCCGCCGCCCGCTCGACCGTCCGCGTTCGGGGCACGCGCTACGGGAGGGCCCGGATCGAGAGGGAACTGAAGGCCCGCGGGTTCCCTGGCGAGACCATCGCCGCGGCGATCGCGGCCGAAGACGGGGAGGGCCGGGAGGGGGAGGCGATCCGCCGCGCGTTCAAACGGCTCTGGGACGCGAGACGACATCTGGCGCCGCCGCTGCGGCGCCGCAGGGTATTCGACGCGCTCACCCGGCGTGGTTTTCCGGCCGAAAGAATTTCTGAGATCATCCGGGGCGGCCATGAAGTCGACTGAGGTTCGCGACAGATTCCTCCGCTATTTCGAGGAGAGGGGGCACCGCCGGGTGCCGTCGTCGTCGCTCATTCCCGCCGAGGACCCGACCCTGCTGTTCACGAACGCCGGCATGAACCAGTTCAAGGACGTATTCACCGGCCGCGAGGAGCGCGAGTACTCGCGGGCGACGAGCGCGCAGAAGTGCGTTCGCGCCGGCGGAAAGCACAACGACCTCGACAACGTGGGCTACACCGGCCGGCATCAGACGTTCTTCGAGATGCTCGGCAACTTCTCCTTCGGCGACTACTTCAAGGACGAGGCGATCGCCTACGCCTGGGAGCTGGTGACGGACCCCGCGCGGGGATACGGCATTGATCCCGACCGGCTCTGGGCCACGGTGTACACCGACGACGACGCGGCCGCGCGCCTCTGGGAGCGGCACCTGCCCGCTTCCCGGATCCTCCGATTCGGGGAGAAGGAGAACTTCTGGGCGATGGGCGAAACGGGCCCGTGCGGCCCCTGCTCCGAGCTCCATTATTTTCGGGGAGCGGATCTCGCGGGGAATACGCCGGATCTCGTCAACGGTCCGGGCGACGAGACGCTCGAAATCTGGAATTTGGTGTTCATGCAGTACGAGCGCGAGGCCGGAGGCGCGATGACCCCGCTGCCACGGCCCTCCGTGGACACGGGCGCGGGCCTCGAGCGCATCGCCGCGATCCTCCAGGGGTCGAACAACAACTTCGACACCGACCTGTTCGCTCCGATCCTGACGAAGATCGGGGAGCTGTCGGGCCAGACCTATCGCGGCGGAATGGCGCCCGAGGACGCCCCCTTTCGGGTGATCGCGGATCACGTTCGCGCCGCGACCATGCTCATCGTCGACGGCGCGCTCCCGTCCTCCGAGGGCAGGGGTTACGTGCTGCGGAGGATCCTTCGCCGCGCGATGCGATACGGCCGCCGGCTGGGGCTGAACGAGCCGTTTCTCCATCGCATCGCTCCGACGGTCGTGGAGGGCTTCTCCGGCGTCTACTTCGAAGCGTCGGAAGTCGCGGTCACGTCACGCATGGTGGCCGGGGTCCTCGAGCCCGAGGAGGAGCGTTTCGGCAAGACGCTCTCCGACGGGGCCGACCGCATCGGCGAGGGCATCGAGCGTCTGCGGCGCGAGGGCGCCACCGCGCTGTCGGGCGAGACGGTATTTCGCTTCTACGACACCTACGGCATCCCACTGGAGGTGATCGAGGAGATCGCGGGCGACGAGGGTGTCGCCGTGGACCGCGCCGGCTTCGAAGCGGCGATGGAGCGCCAGCGGGCCGCGTCGCGGGCGGGGGCTCGATTCGAGGCCTCCGACGCCTCGGCATTCGAGAAGCTCGAGCTGCCGTCGCCGCACTCCGTGTTTCGGGGCTATCCCGAGCAGGACTTCGTGTCGCTCACCGGCGCCCGGGTCCTCGCGATCCTTCGGGACGGTCAGGAGATCTCGATCTTGAAGGAGGGCGAGAGCGGCGACGCGATCGTCGATCGGACCGTCTTTTACCCGGAAGGCGGCGGCCAGGTCGCCGACACCGGGGTGTGGACGTGGGACGGAGGAGAGGCGGAAGTGCTCGACGTGCAGAGGCCCCTGCCAAGCGTCATCGCGCACCGCGTGCGGGTGAGCCGCGGGAAGCTCGAGATGGGCATCTCCGTCGACATGTCCGTGCCGGAGTGGACGCGGCGGCGCACCCAGGCCAACCACACTGGGACGCACCTGCTGCACGCGGCGCTGCGCAAGATCCTCGGCAGCTCGGCGCGCCAGATGGGCTCGCTCGTGGCGCCCGAGCGGTTGCGCTTCGATTACGCGGCCTCCGCGGCGCCCACGGCCGAGCAGCTCTCGCGAATCGAGCGCATCGTCAACGAGGCCATCCTGCGCGACCAGCCCGTGTCCAAGGAGATCCTGTCCATGGAGGACGCTCGGAAGAAAGGCGCCGACATGTTCTTCGGCGAGAAGTACGGCGAGCGCGTTCGCGTGGTCGAAGTCCCGGGCGTGTCGACGGAGCTCTGCGGCGGCTGCCACGTCCCGCGAACCGGCGAGATCGGCGCGTTCAAGATCGTGTCCGACCGGGGGCTCGCCGCCGGCGTCCGGCGGATGGAGGCGGTGACCTCGCTCGGAGCCGTGGAGCTGCTCGTCCAGGACGAGGGTCTTCTCAACGCGTTGTCCGGCGCCGCTCAGATTCCCCGCGACGGGCTAGCCGAGCGCTGGAGGGAGCGCGAAGAGCGGCTCCATGCCCTCGAGCGCGAGGTCGCTTCGCTCAAGCTCAAGCTCGCGTCGGGCGACACGGGCGCGCAGGGCGACCGCATCGAGGTGGCCGGAGTTCCGATCGTGACGCGAGTCGTCGAGGGGCTCTCGATCCCGGAGCTTCGAAGCCTCGCCGACGCATTGCGGTCCAGGTTGAAGAGCGGGGTGGTCGTCGTAGGAACGGCGGGAGACGGGAAGACGTCGGTCATAGTCGCCGTCACGGCCGACTGGACGGGCCGGCTCCCCGCGGCGCGGATCGCGGCGCGGGTCGGCAAGGCGCTGGGCGGCAGCGGAGGCGGGAAGGCGGACATCGCGCAGGCGGGCGGCAAGAGCACTGACCGGCTCACGGCGGGGCTGACGGCGGCGGCGGAGGCGGTGCGAGACCTGCTTTCGTCGCCAGCACCCGGGGCCACGGCTCCGGCCGTGTGAGCGGGATCACAAAAACGCTCATAAGACCCGGCCGGTGAGATGGTTGCCCGCGGCCGCGGTCGGCTATAATCAACCCCCCAATCCATGAGACTCCGCACGTTTGCTTCCCTCGTGCTGCTTGCAGCGCTGCCTTCGGCGGCGCGCGCCGGCGTCCGTGTCGTCGTCCGGGACGGCCGCCACCTAATCTTCAACGACGGGCCGGCCAACATCCTGGCGAGCGAGGACTGGCTGGCGTCCCGGATGCGGCGGCCGTCGTCGTGGGACGGGCTGATCGCGGCGGCCTCGCTGCAGCACTCCGTGGATCCCAAGCTCGTCAAGTCGGTGATGCTGGTGGAATCCGGTTTCAATCCCGCCGCGGTGTCCAAGAAGGGCGCGCGCGGCCTCATGCAGCTGATGCCCGCCACGGCCGCCGAGAACGGCGTGCGCGACATGCACGATCCCGCCCAGAACATCGCCGGCGGCGCGCGGTACCTCTCCCACCTCCTGACCAACTACGGGGGCGACCTCGCCAAGTCCCTGGCGGCGTACAACGCGGGCGAGGCCGCGGTCGATCGGTACAACGGCGTGCCGCCGTATGACGAGACGCAGCTCTACGTGCGCAAGACCCTGGCCGCCTACTATGGGAAGTCGGTGCTCGGGGGCGGGTTCGGCAAGTCTCCCGCCGACACCTATCGCGGAATTCCTTCCGCGCAGGGGCGGCCCGTCCAGTGGAGGCGCGACGAGCGCACGAATCGGATCATCCTGACCACGAAGAGCCGGCCCGCAGCGCGCCGTCTCGGATAACCCTCTCTCGCGCACCGTGTCCACGGCGGCCGGCGATTTTCCTCCCGTCGACCAGGGTCTCTTCCTCCTGCACCTGAACCGAGCACGCAGGGGAGTGCGGTCCGGGCACTACGACGCGGCCTGGGAGGAGCTGCGGCAGGCGCGGGCCCTGCGCCCGAGGGACGAAGACGTCCTGAGCCTCGTTTCGGTGCTCGAGTTCAAGCGCGGGCACTACGCCGAGGCGGCGGACGCCGCGCAGGCCCTCGTCGACGACAATCCGTCCTCCGAGATCCTGCGGGCCAATCTTGGGCTGATCCTCTTCAAGTCGGGCCGGATGGTGGAAGCCGAGCGGGCGCTGCAGCAGGCGCTCGAGCTGCGCCCCGGCCACCTCCGAAGCCACCTGTATCTCGGGCTCCTCTATCAGCTGCGCGGCAAGCTCGGGCTTGCGCTCGAGCATCTGCGCATCGCGGGCGCGAGACGCCGAGTGCTGGAGATCGAGGACGCGCTCCGCAAGTCGGCCCGCGACGCCGCCGCCCGCGTGGCGGCGTTATCGGACACGGCGCCGACGCACGCGAGCCCGCCCGCCCACGCGCCGAGGTCGGCGGCGGATCGGTCGGCCTTCGAGCCGGCGTTTCCGGACGTGACCGATCCCTCCGCGCCCGTCGCGGCCCCGCTCGCCCCGGGGGAGGCCCGACCAGTGTTCAAGGTGCGCTCGGACGGGACCCTGGAGGTCTCATCGCGCGGGGTCGTCTTCGTGCGCAAGGGTTGCGTCACCTGGTACAGCGGAAAGATCCGCTACGCCCCGGAGCCGGAGTTCCAGGGCACCTCGCTCGAGCGCATCCTCCGGGCCACGGGCCCGGGGAGCCTCCTCGTCCACGACCCGGGACGAAGAGCCTACCGGCGGGACCTGAACGGGCAGGCCATCTTCGTCGAAGGGACGCGCCTGCTGGCGCTGGATCACGGGCTGACGTTCCACATCGAGGGAATCCCGGACTTCCGGCGCAACCGCCGCGTGGACGTCCTGCGGGTCCAGGGACGGGGCAGCCTCGTCTTCTCGGTGGGAGGCCCCGTGCAGGTGCACGAGGTCTCCTCGGATTTCCCGCTGTCGATCTCGTCGCGGGACCTGGTCGCTTGGACGGGGAGCCTGGTGGCCGCGGTGCTCGACGATGAGTTCCTCGAAGAGGTCATGCAGCCCGATGTCGCCAGCCCGCCGAAGATCCGGTTCGAGGGCGAGGGGACCGTCTGGATCGAGCCGCCTCGTCCGCGGCGCCGCAGCGCGGACATGGACCGCCCGGTGGACCAGAGGCGGAGCTAGACCTCCGCGCGGATTCCGGCGAATCGTCTCAGCGTCTCTTGCGCTTCGTCCAGGATCGCGCTCATCTTCGAAGCGTCCTCGTGCTCGCAGTAGAGCCGCACCAGCGGTTCGGTGCCCGAGGCCCGGTGCAGGAGCCATCCGCGCTCGCCGAACACGTACTTCACACCGTCGCGGTCGGCGACCCGAGTGACGGGCTCCCCGGCGACCGCCGCAGGCGCCTCCGCGAGGACGCGCGTGACGTAGGGATTGATGACTTCGACCGGCAGAGGGACGTCGCGGCGGCCGTACTCGAAGCGCCCGAACTCGGAGGCGAGCGCGTCGAGCGCCTGCCCGAGGGTGCGGCCCGTATGGGCCAGGCTCTCGACGAGAAGGAGCGCGGACAGGACGCCGTCGCGCTCGGGCAGGTGGAACGCAAACGCATAGCCGCCGCTCTCCTCGCCGCCCGCCACGGCCTCTCCGCGGTTCATGAGCTCCGCGACGTACTTGAAGCCGATCCCCGTCTCGATCAGCGGCACCCCGAGCCGCTGCGCGATCCGGTCGATCAGGAAGGACGTCGAGAAGGTCTTCGCGATGCCGCCCCGAAGCCCCCGGTTGCGAAAGACGTGGAGGAGCAGCAGCGCGAGGATCTGGTGAGGCGAGACGAAACCGCCGGCCGCGTCCAGGACCCCCAGCCGGTCCGCGTCCCCGTCCTGCGCGACGGCGAGGTCCAGGCCTTCGGCACGCACCCTCGTCGAGGCCGCGCCGAGGTTGGCGGCGATCGGCTCGGGGTGCACTCCGCCGAAGAGAGGGTCCCGGCCCGTCCGAAAGGGAACGACGCGCAGGGCGCCTCCCGAGAGGATCTCGGGGACGAGCGTCCCGGCCGCGCCATGCATCGCGTCGGCGAGAATCGAGAGACCGGAGGCGCGGATCGCGGCGCGGTCGACGAGCGAGGACAGGTGGTCTCGATAGGGAGAAGCGAGGTCCAGGACCTCGATCGACCCCGCTCGCTTCCCGGAGGCGGAAGGGAGCGGGCGGTCCGCTTCTCCGGAGACGGCGGCGTACAGCGCGGGGGGCGCGCTGCCGCCGAAGTGCGCCTTGATCTTGAAGCCGTTGTACGGCGAGGGATTGTGGCTCGCCGTGATCGCGACCCCCCCTCTCAGCCCGAGTCGCCTCACGTGGTAGGAGACCGCCGGGGTCGGGATCGGCCGATCGGTCAGGATCACGTCGATGCCGGCCGCCGCGAACACCTCCGCCGCCGCGCGCGCGAACTCGGGGGAGAAGAACCGCGTATCGTGTCCCACCACGATGCGGGTCGCGTTCCCCTCGCCCGGCGCGCCGGCGTAAACGCGAGCAACCGCGGCCGCGATGCGCCGGATCTGCGCGAACGTGCAGTCGTCCGCGATGACGCCGCGCCAGCCGTCGGTTCCGAAGGCGATCGTCAACGGGTGAGGCTTCCCCCGACCGTTTGGAAGGCGGCGAGCCGGGTCTCGTCGAAGCCCTGCCGCTGAAGGAATTCGGAGGCGCGCGCGTACGCGAACCCTCTCGCCGTCAGGCCGTCGAACAGCGCGCCGATCTTCGTCGACACCGGTTCGTCCCGGTCGCTCCCGAGGTGGAGGAGGACGATGCCTCCGTTCTCGGCGTGCCGGACGAGCCGCCCGAGGAGCCGGTCGGAGGATTGGTAGGCGCGCGAGCGCGGGTCGGAGACCCAGTCGAGGCCGTCGAGACCGTCGCGTCCGCCGGTCCAGCCCACGTGCCAGTAGCCTGCCTCGGCAGCCCAACGCCGGATCTCCGTGTTGTGCTCTCCGAAGGGCGCGCGCCACAGTGGGGCCATCGTGCGCCCCGTCGCCTCCCGGTAGAGCGCGGCCGTGCGCGCGAGCTGCCCGGTCAGGAACGCCCGGTCGACGCCGAGGCGCGTGGCCTGCCGGCCGTCGGAGGCGTAGGTCGTCAGGTGCGGATGGGTGTCGGTGTGGTTCCCGACCTCGTGCCCTTCCGCCGCGATCCGGCGCACCAGCGCGGGGTACCGGCGGATGAACTCGCCCGTCAGGAAGATCGTCGTGCGGATGCCCCGAGCGGACAGGGCGTCGAGAATCGTGGAGGCGCCGGCGTCCGACGACCCGCCGTCGAAGGACACGAGCACCTCGGCGCGGTCGGACGGGCCGCGCGTCAGGTCGGGCGCGGAGAGGCCCGCCCGCAGCGGAGGGGGAGGCGGGACATCGCGCGCGGCCGGCACGACCGCCGCCGCGAGGCGCAGGGGAGGCGGCGCGAGAGTGGGCGCTAGGCGGCGCGCCGGCGCGATCGGGATCGGGGCGCGGACAGTGGCGGCGGCGAGGATGGGGGCCGGCGGCTCGACGGGCGTCGCGGCGGGAGCGGGGACCCTCGGCGACGCCGACGCGGCGCGGTGCCAGCGCGCCGTGGCGGCGAGCGTATTGAGCGAGTCGAGCTCGCGCACCGTCCGCAGGGCCAGGGCGCCCGGGACCCCCGCCGCGAGGGCCACCGCCAGCACTACCAGACGGGGGGCGACGGGTCGCGCGAGCGAGGCGTGGATGCGGCGCCAGGCCGCGTTTCGTCCGGCGTCGCGCGCGCAGCGCGTGGAGCAGTAGACCTCTCCCCGCATTCGCACCATGCAGAGCCGGCAGAACGGCTTCCGGCAGAGGTGACAGTTCTTGTGGGCCCGCCGGCCGGAGTGCGTCGGGCAGGGCACGTTCACCGTCCTATTATGCGGGAGGCTCCGACGCGACGAAACCGGGATTCCAAATCCCGTATATTTCGGTCGATGGGATACGAAATCCGCCGCATCCCCGTTTCGTTCGCAGGATGAGGATCAATCTCCCGAACGCGCTGACCCTCCTGCGCATCTTCCTCGTTCCGTTCCTGGTCGTCGTCCTCCTGACCAAGTTCGACGGGCGGGAGACGGTCGGCCTCCTGATCTTCCTGACCGCCGTGACCACGGATTTCCTCGACGGCTGGCTGGCTCGGCGGCGCGGGGAGATCACGACGCTCGGCACTCTCCTCGATCCGATCGCCGACAAGCTGCTGATCTCGGCGGCGTTCATCTCCTTGGTCGAACTCGGCCTCGCGCCCGCGTGGATGGTCGTCGTCGTCATCGGGCGGGAGTTCGCGGTGTCGGGTCTGCGGTCGATCGCCTCCGGCCGCGGAATTCTGATCCCGGCTTCGAACTGGGGAAAGGCCAAGATGGGCACCCAGATCGGCGCCGTCTCCCTGCTGATCCTCGCGCTGCGCCACGAGGTCTTCGCGTTTCCGGGACTCGTCGCGCTCTGGCTCGTCGTCGGGGTGGCGCTGATCTCGGGCACCGAATATTTCATCCGCTTCCTGCGGCGGATCATGGTCTCCGCCCCGCTGCCGCCGTCCGACCTGTAGGGCCTACGTCCGGCGCAGGAGGAACTTCCAGATCCGGCGCCCATCGCGGACGTACTTGATTTCGTAGTGCGTCGGCGGAGGCGGCGCACAGGCGTCCCAGTCGAGGCGCTCGAGGGCGGGAACGGTCTGGAGGACGGCCTCGAGCCCGGATCCGTACTCGCCGTGGTCCGTCGCGATGCGGAGGAGCCCGCCGGGCTCGAGCCGCGTGGCCACCAGGGACAGGAAGACGCCGTCGAGCAGGCGGCGTTTCTTCTGCTTCTTCTTCGGCCAGGGGTCGGGAAAGTAAACGTGAAACGCGCGCACCGATTCCGGCGAGAGCGCGGATTCGACGAAGAGACGGCCGTCCGCGCGCAGCACTCGGAGATTGGAAAGACCTGCGCGCTCGACGCGATCGCGGCAGACCCTGTAGTACGACAGCGATCGTTCGACGCCGAGGTAGTCGATCTCCGGGTGCGCGCGGCCGGACTCGATCAGGAAGCGGGCCTTGCCGCTACCGATCTCGATCTCGATCGGTGCGCGGCGGCCGAACGCGCTCGCTGCGTCGAACGATCGCCCGAGCCATAGCTCCTCGTCGTCCGTTCCCGGAAGACGTCCGGCGCGTTCCCCTGTGCTAACCTGAATTCGCAAAGGCGGATTGTCATGCCCACGATCGTCTTCGTCAACGAGGGGAAAGCGGGCGTGGTTGCGGACGGCACGACGGTTCTCCAGGCCGCACTGGATCTGGGCGTGAAGATCAGCCACGTCTGCGGCGGGAACGGAACCTGCTCCACCTGCCGCGTCGAGGTCATCGTCGGATCCGACGTCCTCTCGCCGATCAACCAGCAGGAACTGGCCTACGAGATGGGGGTCGGGAGGCGGCTGGGCTGCCAGGCGCGCATCCAGGGCAACTGCGCCGTGCGCGCGCTGATGATTCCCAAGGTCGAGCTGTACTAGCTTTCTCTTCGTAGGCGCGGGGCTCGTCCGGTCCGAACGGCCGTAAGGGCCGCCCCTACGACGCCGAGAGCCGCTCGATGACGGCCCTCGTGAATTCTCGCGTTCCCGCCGTTCCCCCGATGTCCGGCGTCTTCTCTCCGTCGCGAAACGCCGCAAGGAGGGCCCGCTCCACGCGCTCGGCGGTCTCCGCGTAGTCGAGGTGCCTGAGCATCAGGATCGCCGACATGAGCATCGCGGTCGGATTCGCCTTGTTCTGCCCTGCAATGTCGGGAGCGGTTCCGTGCACCGCCTCGAAGAGAGCCGCCTGGGCTCCCAGGTTCGCGCCCGGCACGAGCCCCAGGCCGCCGACCAGCCCCGCGGCGAGGTCGGAGACGATGTCGCCGTAGAGGTTCTCGAGCAGCAGCACGTCGAACGTCTCCGGGTTCATCACGAGACGCATGCACAGCGCATCCACGATCCGGTCGTCCGCCACGATGTCGGGATACTCCTCGGCGACACGGCGAAAGCATTCGAGGAAGAGCCCGTCCGACAGCTTCATGATGTTGGCCTTGTGCACCGCCGTGACACGCCTTCTCCCGTTTTTCCGCGCGTAGTCGAAGGCGAAGTGGGCGATGCGCGTCGAGGCCACCGCGGTGATGATCTTGAGGGACTCCACGACTCCGGGGACGACGGTGTGCTCGAGTCCGCTGTAGAGGTCCTCCGTGTTCTCGCGCACGACCACGAGGTCCACGTTCTGGAAACGGCTCTCGATGTGGGGCACGTTGCGCACGGGTCTCAGGTTCGCGTACAGCTCGAGCGTCTGGCGGAGCCGAACGTTGACCGAGGTGAACCCCTTGCCGATGGGAGTGCCCACGGGGCCCTTGAGGGCGACCCGGTTGGCGCGAATCGACTCCACGGCGCGCGGCGGAAGGGGATCGCCCTCGAGTCTCTCCGCCTCACGCCCGACGACGACCTCCTCGAACCGGACGGGAGCCCGCGCCGCGTCCAGGATGGCGAGCACCGCCTCGGAGACCTCGGGGCCGATGCCGTCGCCCCGGATCAGCGTCACCGCGGTCGGGGCGCTCAGGCGGGCTCCTTCCGCTCCGCCGGGGCGGGAAGCACCATCCGAACCTTCTGAACCGTCGTCTGCGAGGCTTCCTCGATCAGGAAGTCGGCGAACCGTCCCTTCCAGCGCTCGCCCTTCCGGGGAATCCTCCCGAAGCGCAGGATCAGGTGACCCGCGATCGTCTCGGCCTCGTCGCGCGGCAGGTGGAAGCCGAACTGCTCCTCGATGTCGTCGAGGCGGAAGCTCCCCTCGAGGAGATAGGTCCGCTCGCCGGCCGGCTCGAAGCCCGGCAATTCCTCGTCATACTCGTCCTGAATCTGGCCGAGCAGCTCCTCGATCGCGTCTTCGATCGTGACGAGGCCGGCCGTTCCGCCGTGCTCGTCCACGACGATCGCCATGTGGGTGTGCCGCCGGCGCATCTCGCGGAAGAGGTCCTCCGCGCGCTTGAATTCCGGAACCAGGAAGGGCGGGTCGCAGTGCCGCGCGAGCTCGAAGCTCTTCTCCTCCGCGTCGGTCAGCTCGAAGAGGTCCTTGGCATGGAGAACGCCGACGATGTTGTCCAGCGTCCCGCGGTAGACCGGCAGCCGCGAGAACTTGTGCTCGCGCAGAACCACCTGCACGTCGTGGAAGCTGGCGGTCTCCGGGAGCGCGACGATCCGGGTGCGGGGCACCACGATGTCGCGAACGGTCTTGTCCCCGAACTCGAGGACCTTGTGCAGGAGCCGCTTCTCCTCGCGGTGGATGACGCCCTCGTCCGCGCCCAGGTTGAACACGCTCTTGAGCTCGTCCTCGGTGAGGCCCGGCCTGTGCTCCGGGACGCCGAGGGCGCGCAGCGCGCGATTGGTCAGGTTCACGCACAGCGCCGCGACGGGGGAGAGGACCTTCATCATCCAGGACAACGGCACCGCGACGGCCCGAGACACGCTCACGGGCGATGCCGCGCCGATCGCCTTCGGCATCATCTCGGCGAAGATGAACAGGGTGACAGTCGAGAAGAGCACGGAAAGGATCAACCCGTATTCCTTGCCGAACCATCCCGTCGCCAGCGTCGTCGCGGAGGCCGAGGCCGCGGAGAGGAACAGGTTCTGCCCGATCAGGATGACGGCGAGCAGCCGCGAGGTCTGGGACCGCAGCGAACGGATGAGCGCTCCCCGTCGATCCCCCTTCTCTCGCATGCTCTGGAGGTCGATGCGGCCGAGCGAGACCAGCGCCGTCTCGGAGCCCGCGAAGAACCCCGACAGAACGAGCGACAGGAGAAATGCCACGACGTAGAAAGTGGTCTGCGGGTCCATAAGACGGCTTCCTTTCGGATCGGTCCGGAGTCTACAGGGGAGCGCCGCCGATGCGGCGCAGCGCCCAGTTCGCGGCGTCGGAGAGGCCGGGCTCCTCGACGCCCGCGGCGCGCACGAGGGCCGGCAGGCATTCGCGGTCGGCGCGCGAGCCGGCCGAAGCCGCGGCGTTGCGCTGGAGGCCGCGGCGCGCGGCGCGATTGACCGCGGTCGTGCCGAAGCGCCGCTGCCAGCCGCCCCGCCCCATGGCGAGGATCTCGGCGCGCGTGGGCGGGGGCTGCGCGCGATCGGCCACGGCCGGGAGCCCCGCGTTCCAGGGGCACGCCTCCTGGCAGGCGTCGCAGCCGAAGACGCGGTCGCCGACGGCGTCCTTCCACGGGTCGGGAATCGGGCCGCGGTGCTCGATGGTCCAGTAGGCGAGGCATCGCCGCGCGTCGAGCAAACCGGGCTCGAGGAACGCGTCCGTGGGGCACGCCTTCAGGCAGCGCGTGCAGGAGCCGCACCGGTCTGCGACGGGCTCGTCGGGCGGCAGGTCCAGGTCGGTCAGGATCTCGGCGAGCAGCACGTAGGAGCCGTGCCCCTCGGTGATCAGGCAGCCGTTCTTGCCGATCCATCCCACTCCGGCGGCGGCGGCGAAGGCCCGCTCCGAGAGCGGCGTCGAGTCGACGCACACCCGGTAGCTCCAGTCTCCCGGAAGGCGCGCGCGCGATTGCTCGGCCGCCCGCATGGCCCGGTCCCTCAGCGTCCCGTGATAGTCGGAGCCCGTGGAATACCGCCCGAAGACCGAGCCGTCCACCGCCACTGGCCGCTGTGTCGGGTGGGGCGAGGCGAGGCAGATCACGGAGCGGGCGCCCGGCAGCAGTGCCCGAGGGGATCGCCGCGCGTCGGCCGTCTCCTCGAGGTATCGCATTCCCCCGTGGTGCCCCGCGGCGATCCAGTCCTGGAAGCGCTCGAAGCCGGGGGCGTCGGTCACGGGCGCGACGCCGAAGCCCGCGAATCCGGCTCGCAGGCATTCCTCGCGCAGCACGCGGACGGCCAGGAGGCGGTCGGGCCCGCTCACGGCTCCGATGCTAGCATCCGCCGCGAGGCGCATCTGTCCAACGACGACCGATTCTCCGCGCGTGTGTTCCAGCTCGTGGTCGCGGCCGTTCTCGGCTACGCGCTGTGGCGCATCTTTCGGCCCTTTCTCGGCCCGATCGTCTGGGCCCTCCTCCTCGCCCTTCTCCTGTTCCCCGTCAACCGAAGGCTGCGTCGCCGCTTCCGGGACCGCCGCGGCGTCGCGGCCATCGTGCTGACGCTGGCCGTCGCGGTCTGCGTCGTCGTCCCCGTCGGGCTCGGCGCGGTCGCGTTCGCGAGGCAGGCGATCGAGCTCGGCCAGGCGCTCTCAGACGCCGCGGAGCGCCACCAGATCGCCGGGGTCCAGGACGTCCTGAAGCTCCCGTGGGTCGGCGCCGGAATGGCCTGGCTCGGACGCCACGCGTCGCTCGACCCCGAGCAGGTCCAGGAGTGGATCGTCCAGGGGGCGCGCCTCTCGGTGCAGTTTCTCCTGGTGCACGGGCGCGACCTCCTCCTGGGCGCGCTCGGCCTCATCGCAAACCTCGTCCTGACGCTCTTCGTCCTCTTCTTCCTGCTGCGGGACGGCGACGTCATGGCGCGACGCGTCGCGGGGCTCCTCCCCATGGATCCCACCCGCAAGCAGCGGCTGAGCCGGCGCCTTCAGGACGTCACGCGCGCCGTCGTCTTCGGCACGGTCGTCACCGCGCTCGTCCAGGGTGCTCTCCTCGGGATCGCGTTCTGGATCACCGGATTGCCGTCGCCGGTCGTCTTCGGCGTGCTCGGAACGATCGCCTCGTTCATTCCGCTGATCGGTACGAGCCTGATCTGGGTTCCCGCCTCGGTCTACCTTCTCGCGCAGGGCGTGCTGTGGAAGGCGATCTTCATGGCGGCCTGGGGAGGGCTGCTCGTGGGTTCGGCGGACAACTTCCTGCGGCCGATGCTGGTCTCTGGAAAGGCCGAGGTCGGGACGCTCACCGTCTTCTTCGGGGTGCTCGGCGGCCTCGCCGCCTTCGGGACGATCGGATTGTTTCTCGGTCCCGTCATCCTCGCGCTGGCAATCGCGCTGATCGAGTTCGCTGAGGAGAACCTGGCGCCCGCGTCGAAGGGGAATCTTTAGCTCACCTCGCGACCCAATCCGCCACGAAGATGTTGGTCTCGTGGGGCCGCCGGCCGTTGCGGTTGCTGGCGAAGACGATCTTCTTCCCGTCGCGCGTGAGCATCGGGAACCCGTCGAACTCCGGGCTGAAAGTGGCCCGGCGCAGGTCGGTGCCGTCCTCCCGGATCAGGTACAGGTCGAAGTCGCGGCCCTGCGGGTCCGCCACGTTCGAGGAGAAGATGATCTCCCGGCCGCCGGGCAGGAAGTAGGGCGCGAAGTTGGCGGCGCCGTTGGAGGTGACCGGGTGGTCATTGGTGCCGTCGGCGTTCATCACGCGGAGCTCCAGGGCGCGGGGAGCGTAGGTGTGCCGCGACAGGTTCTCGCGGTATCGCGCCAGGTCCTCCGGGGTCCGGGGATGGTCGGCGCGGTAGACGATGCGCTTTCCGTCGTCCGAGAAGAACGGGCCGCCGTCGTAGCCGGGAGTGTGGGTCAGGCGCTTCAAGTGCGAGCCATCGGCGTCGATCGTGTAGATCTCCAGGTCGCCGTCGCGCTCGGAGGTGAAGACGACCCTCCGGCCGTCGGGGGAGATGGTGGCCTCCGCGTCGTAACCGGGCGAGGAGACGAGGGGCCGGATGTCGGTCCCGTCCGGCCGCGCGGTGTAGATGTCGTAGTCGTCCAGCGCCCAGACGTACCCGTGGGAACGGTCGGGGCGCGGCGGACAGGCCGGGGAGGCGCGGAACGTCGAGGCGTAGAGGACGCGGTCGCCGGCCGGGAAGAAATACGAGCAGGTCGTCTTGCCGTCGCCGTTGGAGATGCGGCGGCGGCCGGATCCGTCGGCCCCCATCGTGAAAATTTGGTCGCAGGGCAGGGACCCCTCGTCGGACTGGAAGATCAGGCGCGCGCCGTCCGCCGACCAGTAGGCCTCCGCGTTCTGCCCGCCGAACGTCAGCTGGCGGAGGTTGGCGAGGAACTTCTCCTCGCCGGCGACGAGCAGGGCGGGCGACGGCGTCGCCGCGGGCGGATCCGGAGAGACGCCCAGGGCGAGCAGGCAGAGTAGCGAGACGAAACCGTCGGGGCGCATGAAAACGCGCATCTTAGCCCGGTTTTGCTATTCTCGATCTCGACTCCCGATGGACCGCCCCGACGACTTGAAACGAGTGCTCGCGGAGGAGATCCGCGCCGCGATCGCGGAGGCCTCGCCGGACCCGGGAGCTTCGGCCGGGGCGATCGATTCGGGAACGGCACAGGCGCGCGGCGCGCTCCGCAGAGCCGCGGAGGTCCTGACTCCCGCGGTGCCGGAGGACGCCCCGCTTGCGCCGTTCAAGCGGCTGGCGATCCGGGCCGCGCGCTTCCTCTGGCGCAACCAGTCCTCGTTCAATTCCCTCTCGCTCGCCGCCTCCTCCGAGATCGCCGAGGAGCTCGACCGGCTGCGCGCCCAGACGCTCCGGGGCTTAGACGAGCTCGGCCGCCGGTCCGGCGTCCAGGAGGCACGCCTGACACTGGCGGAGGCCGCCGGCGGCTCGCCTCGGGATCGCGGCGCCGTTCCCGCGGCCGCTTCTCCCGCGGCCGGGGAGCTCCCGCCCGGGGTGTACGCCCTGTTCGAGGAACGCTATCGGGGCGGCTCCGATCAGATCGCGGAGGGGCAGCGCTTCTACCTGTCGTTGCTCAAGGACGCGCCGGGCCCGATCCTCGACGCCGGCTGTGGCCGAGGGGAGTTCCTGCACCTCCTGCGCTCCGCGGGGGAAGCGGGAAGCGGGATCGAGTCCAACCCCGTTGCGGTCGAGGCCTGCCGGAGCGCCGGTCTGGACGTCGAGCTCGGCGACGCGGTCGAGCGAATCGCCGCGCGCCCTCCCGGCTCGCTCGGCGCGATAGTCGCCTTCCAGGTGGTCGAGCACTGGCCGCCGGCCGTGACGTTCCGCTTCCTCCAGGGGGCGCGCCGGGCGCTTGCGCCGGGGGGCGTTCTGATCGCGGAGACCATCAATCCGGACTCGCTCCGCGCGATGCGGGCCTTCTACCTCGACCCCACGCACGTGCGGCCCGTGCCGGCCGAGACACTCCGCTTCCTGGCGGAGGCGGCGGGATTCACGGACATCCGGGTCGAGTACCGCTCGCCGGTTCCTGCGGCGGAGCGGCTCGAGGACTCCACCGACGACGGACGCAAGCTCAACGCCCTGTTGTTCGGACCGCAGGACTACGCCCTGATCGCGCGCGTGGTGGCTTGAGCCCTCGCGTCCTCGTGCTCGCGGTGCAGACTCCCTTCGCCGACGGCGGCGCGGAACGCCACGTGAGGCGCCTGACGGAGGAGCTCCGCCGGCGCGGAGTCGAGGCGGATCTGGTCTCGATACCGCTCGCCGAGCGCGAGCGCTTCGACCTGATCCGCGGCGCCGCCACCTGGCGAAGCCTCGACTTGAACGAGGTCGGCGGACGGCGAGTCGACGCGGTCATCGCCACCCGATTCCCCAGCTACGCGATTCGCCACCCCAACAAGATCGTCTGGCTCATCCACCAGTACCGCCAGGCGTACGATCAGCTCGGGACGCCGTTCAGCGACCTGACGTCCGCGCCCGAGGACCGGAGGACCCGCGAGGTCATCGCCGAGATCGACCGCGTCGGTCTGTCGGACGCGAAGAAGGTGTTCGCCAACTCGCGGACGGTCGCCTCGCGACTGTACCGGTTCAACGGCATCCGCTCCGAGCCGCTCTACCATCCGCCGCCGCTCTGGGGCCGCTACCGGAGCGGTGCGTTCGGCGATGCGGTGCTCTGGGTCGGGAGGCTGGATTCCTGGAAGCGGCCGGGGCTTCTGCTCGAGGCGCTGCCCCACGCCCCGGAGGCGCGCGCGATATTCGTCGGCCGCGGCCCGGAGCGGCCGCGTCTCGAGAAGCGGGCCGGGGAGCTCGGACTGCAGGACCGCGTCCGGTGGATCGACTGGGCGGACGACGAGACGCTCCTCGATCTCTACGCCGGAGCGCGGATCGTCGCCGTGACCGCTTCCGGGGAGGATCTGGGCTACGTCCCGCTGGAGGCGTTCCTGTCGGGCAGGCCGGTTCTCGCGACCGAGGACGCCGGCGGCCCGCTCGAGTTCGTGAGGGACGGCGAGACGGGCCTCGTCGTGGCGCCCCGGGCGGAGGCAGTCGGGGTGGCGCTGCGCCTGGCGTGGCCGAGGCTCGATGCGCTCCGGGCGATGGGGGAGGCCGGCCGGCGCGTCGCGGGCCGCCTCAGCTGGGACGAGCCGATCGACCGACTGCTCGTCGCGGCGGGGCTCTCGTGAACGACGCCGCGGAGCCGCTCCGCCGCCTCGCGCGGGAACGCGGCCGAATCCTCGGCGAGCTCGGAGTCCGCGTCGAGGACACGCGCTGGGCGCGAAAGGAGGCCGACGCGATCCTGGGGTTGATCGATCCCGGGCTCCGCCTTCCTCTCCCGGACGTCCTTCCCCGTCTCATTCGCCGGATCCGCCGGGTTTTCTCGACGCTCGCGTGACCGCGGGCTCCGACCAGATGCGGGTCGAGTTCCGGCCGGAGTCCTTGGCCCGATAGAGCGCCTTGTCGGCCCGAAACAGGAGCTGGTCGCGATCCTTCGCCTCCAGCCCCTCCGAGTCGGCGACGCCGGCGGACACGGTGACGTGGAAGGGGCGCCCCTCGCTGACGAAGCGATGCCGCTCGAGGCCCTGGCGGACGCGGTCCGCCACGGCCAGGGCGGGTCGCGCGGTAGTCTCGGGGAAGAGCACGGCGAACTCCTCGCCTCCGTGGCGGCAGGCGACGTCGCTCGCCCGAACCTCCGCTCGGAGGATCTCGCCGAACCGGCGAATCGCCCGATCGCCCGCCGCGTGGCCGAGGGTGTCGTTGAGCTTCTTGAAGTGGTCCAGGTCGAAGCAGGCCACCGAGAGGGGGGCGCCGTAGCGCAGGTGGCGCGCCCACTCCTCGGACAGGCGGGTCTCGAAATAGCGGCGGGACGAGAGGCCCGAGAGCTCGTCGGTAACCGCGATCTGCCAGTTGCGGGAGGCGTGAAGGGAGGCGGTCAGCGGCGCCAAGAGGGCCCGGATCTCGCCCTTGTGGCGCTCGGCAACCCGTTCCGGAGAGCTGAGGAGCAAATAGGCGACCAGATCGTCCCCCGAGTACAAAGGGAGGCGCAGATGCTTCGTCGGCTCTCCCGGCAGCAGGTCCATCGGGGCGAAGGATCGGTCGGTCTCGGTCGCGGCGGCGGATTGCAGAAGGGCGTTCGCGTCCACGAGCGCACCCAGGGACTTGTGATCGGGCGCTCGATTTGGGCGGCGGTCCTCTCCCTCGCCGCCCAGGGTCCAGATCTCGGAAACGCGATGAGACGGATCGATGCAGTAGAGGGTGAAGGCGTCGAGGGGCAGGATCTCCGAGGCAGCGCGATAGGCGTGCTGCAGGATCTGCTGGGGGTCGGGAGACTCGGCCAGAAAGTGGCCCTCTCTCTCCCGAGACTGGAGGCGGGACGTCAGTTCGCGGATCCGCCCGCCGAGCCGCCACGACCGCGAGACGGCGACGATCGCGACCAGGAGAAGGAGGCCCTCTGCCCAGACGGGAAGCACTCGGTCCAGTGTAGCCGCCCGTCGCAAACGGGGAGAAAAAAAGAGGCTCCCTCGCGGGAGCCTCGTTCTTGCGTAACGGGGAAGTTACTTGGCCGGGGTCGTGGCCGGCATCGCCGGGGTGCCGGTCGTCGCCGTGGTCGTCGTCGTGGCAGTCTCCGTAGTGATGGTCGCCGTGGAAGCCGCGGTTCCGGTCTCCTCGACGACGGCGGGAGCCTCAGTCTGGGTGGTGGTCTCCGTGGTGGTCGTTTCCTTCTTCTGGCAGCCCGTCGAGAGCGCCACGGCCGCCATGGCCGCAAGACCCAGGGTCAGGAACTTCTTCATAAACCTCATCTCCTTCTTTTTCGAAAGCGCTTTTCTCCGAGCGCGAGAGAGAAACCCTACCGTTGGAAAATCGACGCGGAATCATATCTGAACTCCCCGCCCTGTCAACTGGCCCGGCCGGCCCTCGACTCCGGGGCGCGTGGAGGATACCCTGTGGGGCCCCGGGCCGAATGGGCCCGCGGGCGGCCGAAAACGGGGGTTCGCGTTGTTCGAGAGTCTCGGGGACCGGCTTCAGGGGGTCTTCAAGGAGCTGAGGGGGGAGGGCCACCTCACCGACTATCACCTCGACTCCGCCCTGCGCGAGATCCGGCTCTCGCTGCTCGAGGCGGACGTGGCGCTTCCCGTCGTCCGGGACTTTACGGCCCGGGTCAAGGACGCGGCCGTCGGAGCGAAGGTCACCCAGCAGCTCTCGCCCGCGCAGGAAGTCACCCGCATCGTCCGCGACGAGCTGATCGCGCTGCTCGGGGGAGCGACGGCCGACGTCGCCCTTCAGGGTCAACCCGCCGTCATCCTCCTGGCGGGCCTCCAGGGCTCCGGCAAGACCACCTCGGCCGCGAAGCTCGCCCTGCATCTGAAGACGCGGGGGAGGTACCCGCTCGTGGTCGCCGCCGACCTGACGCGACCGGCTGCGGTGCAGCAGCTGGTCACTCTGGGCAAGCAGATCGGGATCCCCGTCTTCGAGCCCGGCGACCGCCGCGACCCCGTGGAGGTGGCGCGGGCCGGCGTGCGCGAGGCGCGGCAGACCGGGCGCGACACGGTGATCGTCGACACGGCGGGCCGCCTGCACATCGACGAGGAGCTCATGCGCGAGGTCCAGGCGGTCGCCGCCGCCGTCGCGCCCCACGAGATCCTGTTCGTCGCCGACGCCATGACGGGGCAGGACGCGGTCCGCTCGGCGTCCGGCTTCGGCGAAGCCCTGGCGTTGACGGGAATCATTCTCACGAAAACGGACGGCGACGCGCGCGGGGGTGCAGCGCTCTCCGTGGTCTCCACGACGGGCAAGCCCATCAAGTTCGTGGGGGTCGGCGAGAAGCCCGAGGACTTCGAGGCCTTCCATCCGGACCGGATGGCGTCCCGGATCCTGGGCCTCGGCGACGTGCTCACCCTGATCGAAAAGGTCGAGGCGAGCGTGGACGGGGCCGCTGCCCAGAAGCTGGCGGCGAAGACGGCGGCCGGCGAGTTCACCCTCGAGGATCTCCGCGAGCAACTCGCCTCCATGAAGAAGATGGGCCCGCTCGAGGGACTCCTCGATCTACTGCCCAAGGGCGGGGCGTTCCGTGCCCTGAAGGCTCCGGAGAGCGTGGACGAGAAGTCGCTGACCCGGGTCACCGCGATGATCGACTCGATGACCCCGGAGGAGCGCCGGTATCCGCAGGTCCTGAACGGAAGCCGCAAGAAAAGGGTCGCGGCGGGGTCCGGGACGTCCGTGGCCGAGATCAACCGGCTGATGAAGCAGTACCAGCAGATGAGGCGCCTCATGCGCAGCGCCCGCAAGGGAGTCCGGGGATTGGACCTTTCCAAACTCGCCCTGCCGGGGCCCCGCGAGTCGTAGCGGCTGGGGGCGGGAGCGCGGAGGGGCCTCCTTCGTGTAGAATGCCCCGCTTTTTGAACGATAGGAGTTCGTGACCGACATGCTCCGCATCCGACTGCGCCGAATGGGCGCCCGCAACCGACCCTATTTCCGAATCGTAGTTTCGGACACCCGCCGCACGTCCCGCGCGGAGGTGCTCGAAGAGCTCGGCTCGTACGACCCCGTGTCCAATCCCGTGGCCCTCTCCTTCAATCGCGAGCGCGCCCGTCATTGGATCGGCAAGGGCGCGCTGGTCTCCCCGACCGTGAAGTCGCTGCTCGAACGACCCGAGCCGGCTCCCGCCGCCTGACCCTTCGATGAAACGGCTCATCGAGACGGTCGTCCGGCGTCTCTGCGATCGGCCGGAGGACGCGCGGGTCGTCGAGACCTTCGAGGGCCGCACGGCCGTCTACGAGATCGACGTCCCGGAGGCGGACCGCGGCCGGCTCATCGGCCGGGAGGGCCGAACCGTCCGCGCCCTGCGCGCCTTCGTCTCCGCGGCCGCCGCGGCGCGGGGCACCCGCGTCCAGATTCGCATCCGCGACTGACTCCGCTCTTGGCGTCGATCGCTCCAACGATGGCCACGCCGGAGCTGCTGTTGGTCGCCCGGGTCCAACGGCCTCACGGCCTCTCGGGCGAGGTGTCCGTGGAGGTCCGGACCGACTTCCCCGAGCGCTTCACCCCCGGGGAAAACCTGGTCTGGAGACGCGACCAGGCGCCCGAACGCTCCCTGCGGCTAATGGCCGCTCGGCCCCACGGCGCGCGCATGCTGATGAGCTTCGAGGGCGTCGGCGACGTCGACGCCGCGCGGGCGCTCGCCGGAGGCGATCTCTGCGTCCCCGCGGCCCGGGCGCATCCGGCGCCCGAGGGGTTCTATTACAGCCACGAGATCGAGGGATTCGCGTGCGAAGACGCCGCGGGGCACCCTGTCGGCTCCGCGGTCGGCCTCGAGCAGACACCCGCGGGGCCCTTGCTCTCGATCGCCCTTTCGAACGGACGCGAGGCCCTGGTGCCCTTCGTCGACGAGTTTGTCGTGCGGATCGACCGCGAGTCGCGGCGGATCGTGCTCGCCCTCCCCGAGGGCTTACTCGAGCTCTAGCGGCCGGGCCGCCGATGATGCAGATCGAGATCCTCACGATCTTCCCGGGGTATTTCGATTCCCCGCTTCGGGAGAGCCTCCTCGGCAAGGCCCTGGCCGGCGGCCTCCTCGACGTGAAAGTGACCGACCTTCGCGGCTTCGCGCAGGACCGGCATCGAAAGGTCGACGACGAGCCCTACGGCGGGGGAGCCGGGATGGTCATGATCGCGCCGGTCGTCGCCTCCGCGATCGAGGCGCGCCGCGAAGCCGACGGTCTGCCCCGCGCCTGGACGATCCTGACCGGACCGGAGGGAACTCGCCTGGACCAGGCGGCCGCGGCGGCGCTGGCTCGAAGACCACGGATCCTCATCGTCTGCGGCCGCTACGAGGGGATCGACGAGAGGGTGCGCCACCTCGGTCTCTACGACGAGGAGATCTCGCTCGGCGACTTCGTCTTGCCTGGCGGAGAAGCCGCGGCCCTGGCCCTGACGGAAGCGGTCTCGCGGCTGATCCCCGGAGTCGTCGGTGCGCCGGAGTCGCTGGAGAGCGAATCCTTCCTGAGGGAACGCCTGGACTACCCGCACTATACGAGGCCGCGCGAGTTCCGGGGCCTGAGCGTCCCGGAGGTGCTGGTGTCGGGCGACCACGGAAAGATCGTCCAGTGGCGCCGCGCGCGGGCCCTGGAGCGCACCCGCGCGCGCCGGCCGGACCTCCTTTCGATTCGGCCTCCCGAGCGCGGCGAGGACGGGAAATGAGGCCGCAGGCGGCGCGGATTTGCCCTCGGATGCTCCCGTCGTTTAGAATGCGCCGTTTTTCGACTTTCCCGCGGGTCCTTGCCCGCCTGACTCCGAAGGGGTTCGCCAATGAGTGACATTCTGCTCGATCTGGAGAAGCCGTTGCTGAAAAGCGACGTGCCGGCCTTTTCCCCCGGGGACACGGTCCGGGTGCACGTGAAGATCCGCGAGGGAGAGAAGGAGCGCATCCAGCTCTTCGCCGGGATCGTGATCGCGCGGCGCGGAGGCGGGATCCGCGAGACCTTCACCGTCCGGAAGATCTCGGGAGGCGTGGGTGTCGAGCGAATCTTCCCGCTCCATTCCCCGATCATCGAGCGCATCGACGTCGAGCGGAAGGGCGCCGTCCGGCGCGCCAAGCTTTACTACCTGCGCTCCCGCAGAGGCAAGGCCGCCCGCATCGACGAGAAACAGACGGATTAACGGTCTGCCGCCACCCTCCCGCCGGTCGTGACCCCCGACCCCCTGGCGGCTCTCTTCGCGGAGCTCGGGCGCCTGCGGGACCTCTCCCTGCTCGAGGAGCAGCTCGCTCGACGCGGATACCGGCGCATCGCGGGCGTCGATGAAGTGGGCCGGGGCTCCCTGGCCGGGCCGGTGGTCGCCGCCGCGGTCATCCTGTCGCCGGGGTGCGTTCTGCCGGGGATCGACGACTCGAAACGTCTCGACGCCCCCGCGCGGGAGCAGCTGGATCGGCAGATCCGCGCGCGCGCCGTCGCGTGGGCCATCGGCGTCGTCGAGGCGCGAATCATCGACGTAGGAGACATCCTGCGCGCGAGCCTGGAGGCCATGCGCCTCGCGGTAACGGCCCTCCGCCCGTCGGCGGACGCGCTGCTGGTCGACGCGGTCGTCGTCCCGGGCGTGCGGCTTCCCCAGGTGCCGGTGATCCACGGTGACGCGCTCTCGGCCTCGATCGCGGCCGCTTCGATCGTCGCGAAGGTCCACCGCGACGGGCTCCTCGACCGGCTCTCGCGCAGCTTTCCCGTTTACGGATTCGAGCAGCACAAGGGCTACGGAACTCCCGAGCATTGGGAGGCGCTGCAGCGCTTCGGACCGTGCCCGGAGCACCGCCTGAGTTACCACGGGGTCGTCCCGCAGGTCGGCGACGGACCAATCGCCGGTCCGGCAGCGCGCCGTCGCGGTTAGAATTCTCCTAGATGGCGGCCACCCGAGAACAGATCCTCCAGTCCGCCGAGAAGCTTCTGTCCCGGGGCAAGCTCGACCAGGCGCTCAAGGAGTACCTGCGCGTCCTGGAGGACAACGCCAAGGACATCTCCACCCTGAACAAGGTGGGGGACCTGTACGTCCGGATGAACCGTCCCGGCGAGTCGATCCCCTATTTCGCCCGGATCGCGGATTTTTACTCGAAGGACGGCTTCTTCCTCAAGGCGATCGCGATCTACAAGAAGATCAACAAGATCGACCCCGCCAAGCTCGAGGTCTACGACAAGCTCGCCGAGCTGTACCACAAGCAGGGCCTCGTCCAGGATTCCCGCAGCCAGTACCAGGTGCTGGCCGATCACTACCAGAAGAACAACCGCCTGAAGGACGCGATCGCGGTCTACAAGAAAATGGCCGCGATCGATTCGGCGGATTTGCGCATCCAGGTCCGGCTCGCGGACCTCTATCGCGCCGCCAACCAGAAGGACCAGGCCGTCATGCAGTACGGCCTCATCGGGTCCATGCTGCTGAAGCGCGGCGCGCACGACGAGGCGGCGCAGGTATTTCAGAAGGCGCTCGAGCTGTCGCCCGACGACGTCGAGACGCAGAAGAACCTGGTTCGTTCGCTCCTGGCCCAGAAGAACACCGACGCAGCGATGGCGGTTCTGAAAGCGGCGCCTCGGACCGCCGAGAGCCTCGCCCTCTTCGCCGAGGCTCAGCTGGAAATGGGCCAGCGCGCGGAGGCCATCCGGACGGCCGAGCAGGCCCTCGCTCTGGACGCGGACGCGGAGTCACCGCGCCTCTTTCTTTCCCGCCTGAGGGTCCAGGAGCAGTCCCTGGACAAGGCGGTGGAGGTCGTCGCTCCGCTCGTCGACGGCGCGATCGCGCGGCGCGACTTCGCGAAGGCGGCCGACTACCTCGAGCCCGTCCTCGCGGCCGATCCGGGCCATCTCGCGGCGATCCAGAAGCTGGCCGAGGTCCAGCAGGCGGAGGGCAACCGACAGGGCCTCGCAAAGTCCCACACGACTCTCGGCGAGCTCGCGGAGAAGCGGAACGATCCGCAGACGGCCCGCGAGCACTACCAGCGAGCCTTGGAGGCCGATCCCTCGTGGGCTGCGGCCGCGACCCGGCTCAAGGACATCGGTCCGCCGACCGGCGAGGCGAGCGCTTCCGCCGCCGCGGCGGCGGAGACGCCCGCGGAATACCAGGAGCTGATCATCGATCTGGAGGAGTCGGCCTCGATCCACGCACCGAAGCCGGACGTGCCCTCGATCGAGTGGGAAAAGGAGCCGGTCGAGCCGCCGGCACGAACCGAGGCGGCGCCCGTTTTCGCCGAGGCACCCCCCTCGCCGAGCGCGCTCGATCGGGCGCCGCCTCCCCCCGAACTGTTCCTCGCCCAGTCGGCGCCGGCGGGCGCCTCGGCGGAGGAGCAGTCGGAGGAGACCCTGATCGTGGAGGCCGAGGTCTTCGCCAAGTACGGCCTGACGGACAAGGCCATCGAGCGGCTCTTCTCCCTCGTCCGCAAGCGTCCGGATCTTCTCAAGGCGCGGGACCGGCTCGTCGAGCTGCTGGCGGAGTCCAAGAACCCCGGCCTGCCCCGCGAGGCCGAGTCGCTTGCGGCCGCCTACCGCGATGCGGGGATGCCGGGGGATGCCCATCGCGTCCTCGCGCGCGCGGGGCTGGTCGCGGGCGAGGTCGAGATGGACGCGCTCCCGGAGGCGGCGCCCGCACCCTCTCCGGCCGGCCTGGAGGTCGACTTCGAGGAGTTCGACGTCGGGCATCCGGCGTCGCATCTGCAGCCTCCGGGAACGCACGCACTTCCTGAGGACTCGATCGAGTTCTCCGAGCTCGGCGGGCCTCCCCCGTCCTTCGAGCGCCTCGTGACGCCGGAACCCATGGCTCCCGCCGAGAAGGAGTTCGTGTCGTTCGAGCAGCTGGGCGACCTGCTCTCGGATGAGATGCACAAAGCCGGCGACGCACCGCGATCCGCGCCCACCGAGGTTCCCCTCGTGGACGAGGACAATCTGTTCTCCGACGAGCAGAAGTTCTTCAACCTCGCCGAGGAGCTCGAGAAGGAGCTTTCGGAGGAGGCGATCCCCGAGGACAGCGACGAGATCTCGACGCCCCAGGGCGAGGTCTCCCTCGAGGAGATCTTTCGCGAGTTCAAGAAGGGCGTCGAGCAGCAGCTCTCGGCGGAAGACTACGAGACCCACTACAACCTGGGCATCGCCTACAAGGAGATGGGGCTCGTGGACGAGGCGATCGGCGAGTTCCAGCTCGCGAGCAAGGACCCCGCCCGCGCCATCGAGTGCTGCAGCATGCTCGGGCACTGTTTCCTGGAGAAGGGGATGCCGCAGCTCGCGATCAACTGGTTTCGCAAGGGCCTCGAGGCTCCCGTCATCACCGAGGCCGAGACCGCCGGCATGCTCTACGATCTGGGATCCGTCTACCAGCACACGGGAGACATGGACCTCGCGTACAAGACCTTCCTGGAGGTCTACGGCCTCAACACCAACTATCGCGACATCGCCCAGCGCGTGAAGGATCTCGAGGCCGTTCGCAAGAGCTCGTGAGCCGCGCGTGACCCGGACCGCGCAGCCTCGCGTCCATGGCGCGCCGTCGGTGCGGGATTCGCCGCTCCTTTCCGTCCAGGACCTGACCGTCGAGCTCCCCGCGGGCGGGACATTCCGCGCGGCCGTGGACGGCGTGAGCTTCGACATCGGCGCGGGAGAAGCCGTCGCCGTGGTCGGAGAGAGCGGCTGCGGGAAGACGCAGCTGGCGCGGGCGATCGTGGGCCTTTCACCCGAGGGCGCCCGGGTCCGGGGCCGCGTCATCCATGGGGGCCGCGACCTGCTCCGCCTTTCGGACCGAGAGTGGCAGGATGTGCGCGGGAGTCGGATCGGCCTCGTCTTTCAGGAGCCCGCGTCGGCGCTCGACCCCGTTCTCACCGTCGGCGCCCAGATCGAGGAGTCGCTGCGCTACCACGTGGACATCCCCCGATCGGAGGCCCGCCGTCTGGCGCGGGAGGCCCTCCACGATGTCGGCTTCCCCGATCCCGACCGGGGCCTGGACGAATACCCGCATCGCCTCTCGGGCGGCCTCCGGCAACGCGCGTTGCTGGCGATGACTCTGGCGGGAGGCCCCGGGCTCCTCCTCGCGGACGAGCCGACGTCCTCCCTGGACGCCACCGTGGCCGCCGGCGTCCTCGACCTCCTCGACCGGCTTCGGAGTGAGCGCGGTCTGTCTCTCCTCCTGATCACGCACGATCTGGGAATCGTCGCGAGGCACTGCGACCGCGTCCTCGTCCTATACGCGGGCCGCGTCGTCGAGGAGGCGGACGCGCGGTCGCTCTTCGCGTCGCCCGCTCACCCCTACACGCGGGGGCTCATGCGGTCCGTCCCCCGAATCGGCGCCGTCCGGGAGCGGGGACGGCGGTACGAGGTCATTCCCGGCGCGTTGGCGGACCTCGCGATGCGCGCCCAGGCCGGCTGCGCGTTCGCGCCGCGGTGTCCGGATCGGTTCGAGCCCTGCGAGGCGACCGTCCCCGACTTCTATCCGGCGGGCTCGGGCCGCGCGCGCTGTTTCCTCTACGGGCCCCCGCGAGTGGGGAGCTCCTCGTGAGCGGGCGCGCTCCGGCAGGACCGCCGCTCCTCGAGGTCAGCGGGCTGACCAAGAGGTTCACGGTCCGGCGCGGGCTGTTCGGAAACGCCGCCGGATTTCTCCCGGCGCTGCGCGGCGTCGGATTCCAGGTGCGCGCCGGCGAGACCCTGGGCCTGGTGGGGGAGTCGGGCAGCGGCAAGACGACGGCCGGGCGCGTCGTCGCCCGGCTCGTTTCGCCCGACGCCGGCGCGATCCGCTTCGGAGGGGAGGACTGGCTCGCGCTTTCGGGTTCGGCGCTGCGCCGCCGGCGCCGGGATCTCCAGGTCGTGTTCCAGGATCCCCAGACGTCGCTCAATCCGAGGATGCGGATCGGCGACCAGATCGCCGAACCGTTGCGCGTTCAACGGCTCGCGCGTTCGGCGGAGCGCTCCGACCGGGTGCGGAGGCTTCTCGCGGACGTCGGCCTCGCCCCCGAGGTCGCCGCCCGCTTCCCGTCCGAGCTCTCGGGCGGCCAGCGGCAGAGGGTCGCGATCGCGCGCGCGCTGGCGACCGAGCCGAAGTTCGTGGTGTGCGACGAGCCGGTCTCGGCCCTCGACGTCTCCGTCGCCGCGCAGATTCTCAATTTGCTGCTGGATCTGCGCGACCGCTCCGGCCTGTCCTACCTTTTCATCGCACACGACCTCGCCGTCGTCTCCCGCGTCGCCGACCGGGTCGCCGTCATGTATCTTGGAAGAATCGTCGAGGAGGGGCCGGCGCAGGAGCTTCTGGCGCGACCGCTCCACCCGTACACGAGCGCGCTGCTCGCCGCCGCCCCGGATCCGGATCCCGCGGCGCCGCGGCGCGCGGTCCGGCTCGCGGGCGATCCGCCCGCCGCCGTCGATTCTCCGCCCGGCTGCGCGTTTCATCCGCGCTGCCCGATCGCCCGGCCTCGGTGCCACGAGGAAATTCCACCCCTCACGGCCGATGCGAGCGGGCGGAGCTGCGCTTGCTTTTATCCGGGCGAAATGCCCTGATATGAGGGTTTAACCGAAACATTCGCCACCGCGCTGCGTAGAGTGGGTGACAAAGGAGTCCTGGAATGAAGAGGTTTTACAACATGGAGATGGTTCGCGTGCGAGCCGGCGCGGTTCTCCTCCTGGCGTTCTCCGCCGCACTCGGCGCGCAGACGAGTCAGACGGGTCAGACGGATCAGACGGGCCCGGTCGTATCCGCCCGCGCCGGCCAGCGGGCTCCACAGGCTCTGCCGCCTGCCGAAGCCGACGGTATCCACCTCTCGCTCGACCAGGCGATCCGTTCCGCGATCGCCAACAACAAGGACCTCGACGTCAGCGTGAACTCGGCGGAGATCGCCCAGTTCCAGCTCTTCCAATACACGGGAATCTACGATCCGCTCCTGTCCGCCAATGCGTCCCGCTCCCACAACGACACTCCCGTGTCCACGACGCTGTCCGGTGTGAACTCGGGGATCGCGCGCCAGGACAGCGTGGACGCGGGCGTCCACATCTCGCAGCTGACGCCCTGGGGGGGCACGTACAGCCTGGGGTTCGTGGGAAATCGGACACTGAGCAACTCTCAGTTCTTCGTCGTCAATCCGTCGATCACGTCGGGTCTGACCCTCGGGGTCTCGCAGCCCCTCCTCCGGAACTTCGGGCTCCGCGCCACCAACATCCGCATCGACACGTCGCGCTACTCGCGCGACGCCTCGTACCAGACCTTCGTCCGCAGCGTCCAGACGACGATCGACGCCGTGGAACAGGCGTACTGGGACCTCGTCTACGCGCGCGCCAACCTCCTCGTGAAGCAGGAGGCCCGGACCATCTCCGTCGAGCTCAATCGGATCACGAAGATCAAGATCGACGTGGGCTCCCTCGCTCCGATCGACATCGTCCAGACCGAGGTGGGCGTGGCCACGGCAGAACAGGACATCATCAACGCGGAGGCGGCCGTCGGAAGCGCCGGCGACCAGCTTCGCCGCCGGCTGAATTTCGAGGCGACGAGCGGGCAGACCCCGATCGTGCCGACCGATGAGATCCGGGTGCAGACCCAGAACTTCGACCTGACCGAAGGCGTGCGCGTCGCGCTGACGCGGAGGCCCGAGATCCTGGCGCAGGGCTACGTCGTGGCCTCCGACGCGCTGCTCTACCAGTACTGGCAGAACCAGACGCTTCCCCAGCTGGACCTTGTCGCCAGCTTCGGGAAGAACGGGCTCGCCGGGCGCTCCGTCGATCCGACGACCGGCGTCGTGGTCAACTCGAACTTCTTCAACGCCGGGAGCCAGCTCTTCGACGAGAACTTCCGGAACTGGAGCATCGGCTTCGTCTTTTCCTATCCGCTCTTCAACCGCGCCGCCCGGGGCGCGCGGGGGGTCGCGGAGTTCACCCTGGAGACGGACCGATCCCGGATGACCGTGCTCGAGCAGGACGTCGTCGTCACCGTGCGCGAGTCCCACCGCGCCATCGTGACCGCGTCCCGGCAGATCGGCGCCGCGGCCAAGGGACGCGAGCTCGCCGAACGCAACCTCGACGCCGCCCGCAAGAAGTACGACAACGGGATGACGACCTCGTTCGAGGTCTCGCAGATCCAGAACCAGCTCTCCGCCGCCAGGTCCCTGGAGCTCCAGGCCCTGGCGATCTATCGCAAGGCGGTCTCCGCGTACCACAGCGCGATCGCGGACAGCCTCGACTGGAAGGGCGTGCGCATTGAGGGCATCCCCGAGCCGACGCCCATCGCCCTCGACCTCGACGCCGGTGGAGCGCGCCGAGCCGCCGGGACCCCGCCCGCGCCTTGACGGCCGAGGAGGCGCCGCCCTCGACGGCGCCCGCGCGGCGGCCCGAGCCGGCTCTCGCGCGGCTCGTCGGAGTGTTCGTCTCGCCGTCGCGAACGTTCACCGCGATCGCGGAGCGGCCCACGTGGATTCTCCCCGTCGCAGTGGCGGCTGGCCTGGCGCTTCCGCTCTCGGAGCTGATCCTGTCGCGCATGAACTGGCGCGCGGTGATGTCGGCCCGCATGGCGGGCAGCGCTCACAAGCTGACCGCCGCCCAGATGGACGGGATCGTCGAGCGCATGCGCGGGCTCTCCTGGATGTGGGACGTCTTCGCGGTGCTCGCTCCGGTCCTCGTGACGCTCGTCGTCGCGGGCGCGCTCTGGGCGGCCTGCCAGGCCTTTGGCTGGGAAGTGCGATTCCTCCAGTCCCTCGGCATCACGGCGCACGCCTTCTTTCCGGCGACGCTCGCCTCGGCTGCCCTCCTCGTCGTCCTGTGGAACCGCGACACGATCGACCCCGAGACGGTGGGGGACCTCCTTCACACGAATCTGGGGTTTCTCGTGGGCGCCCGGTCCGACCGCGTCCTCCACGGCCTGCTGGGCTCCCTGGACCTCTTCGCCCTCTGGAGCATGGCGCTCCTGGCCCTGGGCCTGTCGGCGGCCGCCAGGGCCTCGCGGGCCCGCGTGGCCGCCCTCGTGGCGTCCCTCTGGGCCCTGTTCGTTCTGGGAAAGGCCGGGATCGCGGCGCTCCGGGGGTAGGATCGAGGCGCCTCGAAACAGCACCCCGAAATATTCGTATATTCCCCAGAGAGAGAGGCCTGCGCCCATGCTGATCGATATCCGGGACATCACGAAGGTGTATGTCATGGGCGAGGAGAAGGTCCAGGCCCTGGCCGGGGTAACGCTCGGGGTCGAGCGGGGCGAGTACGTGGCGTGCATGGGCCCCTCCGGTTCGGGAAAGTCGACGCTCATGAACCTGATCGGATGCCTGGATACTCCGAGCTCCGGCTCCTACATCCTCAACGGCCGCGAGGTCGCCCGGATGACCGACGATGAGCTCGCCGCGATCCGCAACCAGGAAATCGGGTTCGTGTTCCAGACGTTCAATCTGCTTCCCCGCACGTCCGCGCTGCAGCAGGTCGAGCTCCCGCTGGTCTACGGAGGGGTGTCCCGGAAGGATCGACGGGAGCGCGCCGTCCAGTCGCTGAAGGCGGTCGGGCTGGGCGATCGCATGAACCACCAGCCCAACGAGATGTCCGGCGGCCAGAGGCAGCGCGTCGCGATCGCGCGCGCGCTGATCAACGACCCGAGCATCCTGCTGGCGGACGAGCCGACCGGCAACCTCGATTCCCAGACGGGGTTCGAGATCATGGCGCTCTTCGACGAGCTCAATTCGCGGGGCAACACGATCGTGCTCGTCACGCACGAGGAAGACATCGCCGCGCATGCGCGCCGGATCGTGCGCCTGCTGGACGGCAAGATCCGCGACGACCGCGCCAACGAACGCGCGGCCCCCGCGCTGCGCTCCGAGTCTCCGGCCGCCGGTTAGCTCCGCGGAGCGCCGGGATAGAATCCGTCGCTCCATGGCGACTGGGAAGTTTCTGTTCCGGCAGGTCGAGAAGGCGATCGAGGCGATCGAGCGCGCCGCCGATCCCTCGGCGACGATCATGCAGACGGCGACGACCGTGATCGAGCAGTTCTCCGAAGTGCTCGGCGTGCGCGGCGGCAGGCTGTACGAGCGGCGCGACGGGGGCTACGAGCTCGTCCGGACGTTCGGAAACGTCCCCGCCGTGGCGCCCGGGCTCTTCATCCCCAACGCATACCCGCCGATCGAACGCGTCGTCGACGAGGGCGTCACCGTCATGGACCTGGACGCGCCGGGAGTGGACCCTGAGCTCGAGCGGCGGCTGGGCGCGGAGCGCTTCGCGGCGATCGCCGTGGGCGACGACGAGTACATCCTGTCCTTCTCGGTCGACTCCGAGGCGCCGGAGGACGATCTCGTTGCGTCTCTCGGAATCCTGCGCCTCGCCGTGGACCAGAAGCTCCGCCAGGATCGCTACGTCACGGCGCTGCAGGAGGCCCGGCGGATCCAGATGTCGATCCTGCCCAAGCGGGCGCTCCGCCGGGGATCGATTGAGGTGGCCGGCTACACCACGCCCGCGGAGCTGGTCGGCGGCGACTACTTCGACTTCATCCCGGTCTCGGAGCGGATTTTGGGGCTCGCGATCGCCGACGCGTCGGGGCACGGCCTCCCGGCGGCGCTCCAGGTCCGCGACGTGTACACGGGACTGCGCATGGCTGTCGAGCGCGACTTCAAGATCGTGCGAACGGTCGAGCGCCTCAATCGCATTATCCACGAGTCTCGCCTGACGACGCGTTTCGTCTCGCTGTTCTACGGGGAGGTGGAGGACGACGGCAGCCTGATGTACGTCAACGCCGGGCATCCACATCCGCTCCACTTCCATGGAAGCAGCGTCACGCCGCTCATCCAGACGGGCCTCGTCCTCGGACCCACCGCGAACGCGACCTACACGAGGGGCTACCGCAGGCTCGAGCCGGGCGACGCGCTGCTCCTCTATACCGACGGCATGCTCGAGGCGCACGGCGAGGGCGGCGAGGAGTTCGGCGTGGGCCGGCTGTCGAGAGCATTCCTGAAGGCCCGCGACCTTCCCTGCGACGAAATCGCGCGGGAGCTCATCCGCCGGGTCAGCGAGTACGCCGGAGGCGGGGATCCCGAGGACGACATGACCGTCGTCGTCCTGAAGCGGCACGAGGGGTCCGCACCGCCCGAGGAGCAACGGACGACCGGTACGGCGACGGGGGCCCGCTCCAGCGGTCCAAGCTAGAGTCCCGCGATCGCATTCGGCGCTCAGCTCGTCGCGTGGCGCTCGCGGAAGAACCGGGCGGTGTCCCGGAGGCCCGACTCGAGGGGGGTGTACCCGCCGAGCCCGAAGTCGCGTTGAGCCAGCGACCCGTCGAGAACGCTGCGCCGCTGCTCTCCGGGAGGCAGCGCGACGCGGTCGGGCTCTCCCTCCCAATGGAGCTCTCCGGCCAGCAGCTCGAAGAGGCGGTTGACGGAAGTCTCGATCCCAGTGCCCAGGTTCCAGGTGCCACTCCCGCCCTGCGCCACGGCGCGGGCCGCGGCCCCGACGAGGTCGCCGACGAAAATGTAGTCGCGGGTCTGGCCGCCGTCTCCGCGGATCCGGGGCGTTTTGCCGGAGAGCATCGCCTCCGCGAAGATCGCCACCACGCCGGCCTCGCCCGTCCCGTCCTGCCAGGGCCCGTAGACGTTGGCGTAGCGGAAGACCTGCGTCTCGAAGCCGTGAACCTGGCGGTAGTAGTAGAGGTACTTCTCGATCGACAGCTTGGCGCAACCGTACGGCGACACCGGATTGGTCGAGTGCGACTCGGTCGCGGGCAGTCCGCCCTCCGGCTCGCCGTAGATGGCGCCGCCCGTGGATGCGAAGAGCACGCGGCGCACCCCGGCTCTCCGGCAGGCCTCGAAGAGCTTGAGGCTTCCGATCACGTTGGCCCGGGCGTCCCCGACCGGATCGGAGACGCTGTGGCGAAGATCGATCTGAGCGGCGTGATGCGAGACAAATGCGATGCGTTCCTCGCGCAGGAGGGGCTCGAGGTCCGTCTCTGCGATGTCGGCCTGGACGAATCGCGCCCCGTCCGGGAGCCGTTCGCGTCGGCCCGTGGACAGATCGTCCACGATCACCACGCGATGGCCGTCCGTGAGGTGCCGCCTGGCCATGTGCGAGCCGATGAACCCCGCGGCGCCGGTGACCAGAACGTTCATAGAATCAGTCTCCTGTGACAGTCACGGCATGATAGCGAACAATCGTCCGGATCCGCGGCTGCACCTCGATCCGCGCGCCCTGGGCCTCGCCGAGGCTCCGCGCGCGTTCTACCGGGGATCGACGGAGCGGATCGCGCGGAGTCTCATCGGAGCGTGGCTCGTGCGCCGATACCGCGGGCGCTGGTTCGGTGGGCGCATCGTCGAGACGGAGGCGTACCTGGGGGCCGCGGACCGCGCCGCGCACTCGTGGGGAGGGCGGCGAACCCGGCGTGTCGAACCGATGTATGGGGACGGCGGGCATCTCTACGTCTTTCTCGTATACGGGATGCACTGCTGCGTGAACGTCGTGACACGCCGCGAGGGAATCGCGGAGGCGGTGCTTCTCCGGGCCGCGGAGGGACCGGCGCCGGCGCCCCCGCGTCTGATGGCGGGCCCCGGCAAGCTTTGCGCCGCGCTGGGGATCCAGACGAGCCGGACGGGTGCGGACCTGCTCGGAGGAGGTGACATCCGGATCCTGCTGCGCGGAGCCCGGCGCCCCGCGATCGGCGTGTCGCCACGGATCGGAGTGGACTACGCCGGGGATGCCCGGGACTGGCCCCTGCGGTTCTTCGACCGGAATTCGGGCGCCGTGTCCGGCGCTCCGTCCTCCCGAGCGTAGCGAGCGGACCCCTTTTTCAGCCGCGACCCGGCTCGAAAGGGATTCCTCGGCCTGCGGCCCTCGGGATGACGAGCGGCGCTTCGCGCTTCGGCCGTCAGTGCGGAAGGAGCGGCAGCTGGCCGGGGCCCGGCTCCGCAACGGTGACCACGGCGTTCTTTCCGCCGCGCTTGGCGCGGTAGAGCGCCGCGTCCGCCTTCTCGACCAGGTTCATCTTCTCGACCGCGTCTTCGGGAAACGTCGCGACGCCGATCGAGACGGTCGCGCGGAGGATCTGGCCCGAGTCCGGCATTCGGAAAAGGCGCTCGTCGACCCGCCGGCGCACGCGCTCGGCTACGAGAATCGCCTCTCCGGGCGGAGTCTCGGGGAGCACGACCGCGAACTCGTCGCCGCCGTAGCGGGCCAGAAGATCCATGTCGCCGCGCACCTCGTTGCGGATCTCGCCCACGATCCCCTGGAGAATGGCGTCGCCGACGGGATGCCCGAAGCGGTCGTTGATCGACTTGAAGTCGTCGATGTCCAGCATGAGCACCGTGAGCGGTCGGCCGAGGCGCTCGGCGCGGCCGAGCTCGCGCTGGAGAACCTCCTGGAAGTGACGGTGATTGTAGGCCCCGGTGAGCGAGTCGCGGATCGACTGCTCGCGGGCCTCGTCATAGGAGCGGGCGCTCTCGATGGCGGTCACGGCTTGGTTCGCGAAGATCTCCAGGGATCGGATGGTCTCGAGCGTGGGCGACTTGCCGCTGTGCGGCTCCTCGACCGAGAGGCAACCGAGGAGCCGGTCTTCCGAGTAGAGGGGAATCCAGAGCAGCTCCTCCGGCCGCCAGCCGTCGTCGCCGGACGCCAGGACGCCGCGGGCCGCGGACGTCCCCGACCCGTCGCCCGCGGGTGTCGAGCCCTCGCGCACGTGATACGACTTCGAGACCCGGTGCCGCTCGGTCCAGAACCGCGTGATCTCCTGAGCGGGGATGGTGTGGCCATGCAGCCGCGCCCAGCGATCCTCCAGTCCGAAGTGGGCGCGGGGGGAGAAGACGTTCTGCTCCCGCTCGTAGAGGGACAGCATCACGGCCTGGAACCCGAGACTCTTGGCGACCGCGGATGCGATCGACACAAAGAGATCGTCCAGCGTGCGGTTGCGCTTGAGATCGTTGGAGATCTCCAGGATCTGGTTGAGCGTCTCGGCGCGCTCGCGATTGCGCTCGGAGAGCTCCTCGATCTGCGCCCGGATGGATCGATCCTGGAGGACGAGGGCGATGTGGTCCGCGATCGTACGGAGGGAGGCCAGCGACTCCGGGGAGTGCAGATCGGGAGACGCGCTCTCGACGACCAGGAGGCCCGAGTGGAGCTCGAAGGTCGACAACCGGATGCGCGCCTGGTAGGTCCCGTCCGGCGTGAGCTGGAGCTCCCGCTCGGCGCCGGAGGTGAGCTCCACCGAATCGCTCCCGTGGTCGATCGACCGCTCGTCCAGGCGATGGCGCCGAGACCAGTCCATGATCTCGCGCGTCCCGGCGAGGACCCGCATCGATCGATGGATGGTGAACTGCTCCTCCGAGCCCTCCAGCCACTCGATCAGGGCCATCGCGCTCGACGGAAGCAGCCGCCCGACGGCGGCGAAGACGCGCTCGTAGCGGTCCACGCGGGCGCTGATGCCGAACGTGTTCGAGATGTCCCGCATCACGTCGAGCTCCCGGTTCTGGCGGGACACCTCCTCGACCCGACGCTCCATCGAGGAGAGGCTGCGCATGACGAAGGAGGCCAGCACCACCGGGAAGAACGCGAGGAGCATGCCGGACACGCCGTACGGCGCGTACACGAGGACTTCCAGGATGACGATGGGGGCGAGAAGCAGGAGTGCCACGAGCTGGAAGAGCGCGATCTCGAAGAGGCGATCGCGGCGGGCGATTCCCCCGAGCTCGAGATACGCGAACACGAGCGCGGTGTTCACGAAGAAGAAGACGAGCAGCGCGGCTGTCGCGAGCGCCGCGACCGTCACCCACCCGATCCCGGCGGCGTGGAGGGCGCGGCAGAAGAGCGCCGCGGCCCCGTAGGAGACCGCCAGCTGCGCCAGGTCGAAGGAGCTCGAGAGCGTGACCCGGCGCGATTTGGCGAGGCCCTTCGCGATCCCGTCGGCGGCGACGCAGACGAGCATCGCGGCGCCCGGGGAGTTGAGGACCAGGATCGCGGGGATCATCGCGGCGGCCTCGACCCCCACGAAGTTGCCGGCGTAGCGGACCCGGAGCCGGAAGGCGAGGACTGCGAGCGCCGTGAAGAAGAGGATCTCGGGCCAGCGCGTCCAAGGAATGTCGATCGAGAGACCCGCGAGGAGAGCCGCCGCCGCCACGCAGATCCCGGCCTGCAGACCGCGGAAGGCTTCCCTCCGGTGCGGGGCCGTCGGCACGTTCAACGGCGTTCCTTCCAGCGAATCACGCCGTCCCGGAGGAACTTCTGGAAGATCATCAGGACCTCCAGCTCCTTCATCGGCGAGATCTTCATGATCGATTTTACGTCCCATTGGGCGTTGATGCGCGACAGGACGAAGCCCTCGTGGGGCGAGAACGAGTGCTCCGTCAGGCTCTGCATCGCGATCGCGAGCTCCGGAATCTTTTCCCCCGAGACGCCGTCGGCCGCGAGGGCCGCCTTGATCTCCCGCTCGGCGTCCCGGATGGACTCGCTGGTGCGGCCGTCCGTGGGGTCCAGCTCGTACGCGACCTTGAACATCCGATACGCCGCCTGGGGGTCGTCCTTGAGCTGTGCACGGCCCCGCTGGAGGAAGTGGTCGACCTCGCTTCCGGCCGCGGCCATGGCCGCCACCGCCTCCCGGCGCGGCCGGCTCTCGAGGAGCCGAATGCTGGAGCTGCGCAGCCCGTCGGAGATCAGCTTGGAGACGGTGAACTCGGCGTTGTGGGTCTGGAGCGCGATCTCCTCGATCGAACGCTGCCCGTCGATGTAGGGGACGATCAGCTTCTCGCGGTCCGCCAAAACGTCCATGTCGAGCGGCCGGACGATCTCCGGGACCACGCTCGAGTCGGAAATGCGCTGGCGAATCATCTGCCATTCGTCGTACCGGCGGGTTCCCTCCATGATGATGCCCGTCACGTCGAGCGACAGGGGGACCATCTTCTGGTCCGGCATCTCGCCGTCGAGGAACTCGAAGTCCCCCTCGGTCCAAAGGAAGACGTCGTAGATCGACTCCTCCGCCTTCTTCTTCATCAGACGGAGAAGGTCCGATTCCGCGATTGCGTTGATCATGACCAGGATCTTGCCGAGGAGGATCTGGGACTCCTCCTGCACTTCCATGGCCATCTTGAGCTCTTCCTCGGTGATGAAGCCGTGCGAGACGAGGAAGTGGCCGAGGTACTCCCGCTCGGAGGAGGACGAGGTCGAGGCGATCCGACCGTCCTGAAAATAGACGCGCTTCTCGACCCCGTGGCCGTCGATCAACAGCGTGCCCGTCTTGTTGCCCAGCGAAAGCCACTGCAGCAGCTCCCCGAGCTGCATCGTCTTGAGATTCCCGGTGATGCCCACCTATGTGGTCTCGATAGGCCTATTTTAGCCGAGAAGCCTGCGTGTCAGAGGCTTGCGGAAGGCGGCCCTATTCCATCGGCGGGTTGTAGGAAGCGATCCCCGTGACCGCCTCGCCGATGATCAGGGTATGGATGTCGTGGGTCCCCTCGTAGGTATAGACGCTCTCGATGTTGGCGAGGTGGCGGAAGACGGGGTACTCGTTGACGACGCCGTTGGCCCCGAGCGTCTCCCGGGCGAGCTTGGCGCACTCACGCGCGACCCAGACGTTGTTGCGCTTGGCCATCGAGACGTGGTGCGGCTTCATCGTCTTGTCGTCCTTCATCCGGCCGAGGCGCCAGGCCAGGAGCTGTCCCTTGGTGATCTCCGTGATCATCCAGGCGAGCCGCTCCTGGACGAGCTGGTGCGCGGCGATCGGGCGGTCCTTCCACTGCTTGCGGCTCTTCGCGTAGTCCAGCGCGGCCTGATAGGTCGCCATCGCGCTTCCGATGGCCCCCCAGGCGATTCCGAAGCGGGCCTGCGTCAGGCACGACAGGGGCCCCTTGAGGCCCTCCACGCCCGGAAGGATGGCGTCGGCGGGGATGCGGCAGTCCTCGAAGGCGAGCTGCGAGGTCACCGACGCGCGGAGCGACATCTTTCCCTTGTGCTCGAACGTCGAGAAGCCCTTCGTGCCGCGCTCGACCAGGAATCCCCGGACGACGCCGTCGAGCTTGGCCCACACGACCGCGACGTCGGCGATCGAGCCGCTGGTGATCCACGCCTTGGCTCCGTTCAGGACGAACGAGTCTCCGTCCCGCTTCGCCGTGGTGCGCATGCCGGAGGGGTTGGAGCCGAAGTCCGGCTCGGTCAGGCCGAAACACCCCAGGGCCTCCCCCGTCGCGAGCTTCGGGATCCATCGGTCCTTCTGCTCCTTGGAGCCGAAGGCGTAGATCGGGTACATCACGAGGGCCGATTGCACGGAGACGAAGGAGCGCAGTCCTGAGTCGCCCCGCTCGAGCTCCTGCATGATCAGCCCGTAGGAGATGTTGTCCAGCCCGGGCAGGCCGTAGTCGGAGATGGTCGAGCCGAAGAGGTGCATCTGCGCCATCTCGGGGACGAGCTCCTTCGGGAACCGCCCCTCCCAGGCCGCCTCCTCGATGATGGGGAGGACCTTGTCGTCGACCCAGGACCCAACCGTGTCCCGGACCAGGCACTGCTCTTCCGTCAGAAGCGTGTCGAAGTCGAGGTAGTCCACAGGGGATGCCAAGCTGATTCCTCCCGCAAAGCTCGACATCGTACCGCGGCAGGCGCTCGGCACCAAGGCCCGTCCGGGATAAGCTCTCCGGACCCATGAGCGCCTTCCTCGGCGGCTCCGCCTTCGCAATGGTCCGCGACATCGCGGAGGGCTACATCATCACGACCGAGCTGACGTTTCGCAAGTTCTCCGCCCCCGACTTCCACAGCTTCCTCTTCGAGGCCGACAAGCTCCTTCGGGAGTTTCGCGGCACGGTGGTGCCGGCGGGCGAGGTGGAAGCCACCAAGAAACGCCATCGCCGCATGCAGCGGCTCCAGCAGGCGATGACGCTCGCCAATTCGGCCAAGGCACGCCAGCGCTGACCCCGTTCGGGAGGCGGCCGCGGCCGCGCGAAGCGGTGCTGGCGGGCGTGTTCTTCGCCGCCATCACCGTGCTGATGACCTGGCCCCAGGCCGCGCATCTGGGCGACGGAGCCGCGGACCTCCTCGACGCCAAGCTCTCCGCGTGGATCCTGCACTGGGACTTCGTCCAGACCCTCCGCGATCCGCTCAACCTGTTCCAGGCGCCCATCCTCTCTCCGGCGAGGTACGTGCTCGCCTTCTCGGAGAACCTCTACGGCGCCGCCGTGTTCGGCTTTCCTCTCCTGGCCGCGGGTGCGTCGGCATTCTTCAACTACAACGCCGTCCTGCTGCTCGGGATGTTCCTCTCCGCGCTCTGCGCCTGGGCGCTGGCGCGCTACGTGACGGGCGACCCGCTCGCCTCGCTCGCCGCCGGCGTCGTGTATGGATTTCTGCCGTACAAGCTCTCCCAGCTGCCGCACATCCACATGGAGTGGGGGCCGTTTCTCTGCCTGGTCTTCCTGTATCTCCTCCGCTATCTCGACGGCGGAAAGCGGCGCGACGCGATCCTGCTGGGTGTGTTCTTCGCGTGGAACTTCATCGCCTCCATCCAGTACGCGTTCTTCACGGCCTTCCTGGTGGCGGTCGCGCTGCTGATGGAGGGTGCCACCGGGGGACCGCAACGCGGCCGGCGGATCGCCGGAGCGCTCGCCGCGATGGCGGTCGCGGGTGTCGCGTGCCTTCCTTTCGCGATCCCGTACGCGAAGGCCTCGCACCTCTACGGCATGCGCCGGTCGGTCGGCGAGATGACCTTCTTCTCCGCGACGCCGGGATACTTCCTCTCGGCGGGGGCGCGGAACAAGCTCTACGGACCGCTGACGGCGGCATGGCGGGGCAACGAGGGCGACTTCTTCCCGGGACTCCTGCCGGTCGCGCTGGCCGCCGTTGCGATCGCCGGCCTGCGGCGGGGGCGCGGGGATTCGACCGCGCCCCGCGTCTCCCGGCGGCGTCTCCGCGTCGCCCGCGCTTTCGACGTCGCGATCGTCCTGCTCGTCGCGTGCTGGGTTCTCGTCCGCGTGCACCCCCATCTGCGAATTGGGCCCCTCTCGCTCGGCGACTCCGGCCGCGTCCAGGTGTTCCTGACGGCCGCCGCGCTGGTTCGCCTCGCCCTCGGGTTTCCGGGGCACGGCCGATACGCGTCGCTGGCCGACTTCTTCCGCCGCTGCGGACTCGACCGGCGGGCGCTCCTCCTGCTGGTCGTGGCCGCGACGGGCGTCGTGGTCTGCCTCGGGGGCCACACCCCGTACTACCTTTTCCTCTTCCAGTCCTTCGGCTCGATCTTCCGGGCGATCCGAGTGGCGGCCCGCGGCGTGGTGCTGTTCCAGGCAGCGCTGGCGGTGCTCGCCGCGTGGGGCCTCTCGCTCTGCACTCGCGGTCGCACGGGCTTCGCGCGCGGCGGGCTCGTCGCGCTCGCGCTCGGGGGGATCATCCTCGAGTATCGCGCGCTCCCGATCGAGATGCTTCCCTACGACGGCCGCCCGCTCCCGGTCTACGAGTGGCTGCGCGACGCGCGCTTTTCGGGCGGCGTCGTGGAGCTTCCCCAGGGCTTTCCGCACGATTGCGAGTACACGCTGCGCCAGGCCGAGCACGGCAAGCCTCTCGTCAACGGCCACTCAAGCTTCGCCCCGAAACTCTACGAATCGCTCTACGCGCAGCTCCACGTTCGGCCGATCCCCGACGCCGTCTGGAGCACGATGGCGGAGCTTCGCGGGAACGTCCTCGTCTACCACCCGCGCGAGGCGACCCCGGCCGAGGCGGGGCCCTACCGCAGGCTCCTGAGGCGGGGAGTGGAGGAGGGACGCCTCGAGCTCGTGGCCTCCTTCCCGGAGCCCGGGGGCCTCGACTTCGTCTTCCACCGCGCGGGCGCACCCGCGCTCGAAGCGAGGCTTCCCGCGGGTGCGGCGGAGTCGGCTCGGAGGGCGTTCGACGACATGGTGCGCTCGGGCGGGCCCTCGACGCCCTTCGGCGGCCTCCACCTCCCACGCGAGGGCCAGGTGGTGGAAAGCGGGTTCTGGGCATTCGGGTTTGCCCTCGACGACTCGGGGATAGCGGCGGTTCGGGTCGCGACGGAGCTCGGCCCCGCGCCGGACGCGCAACTCGGCGGAACCTGGCCGGGTCTGACCGAAGCGTTTCCTCAGTATGCCGATGCGGCGCACGGCGGCTTCGGTTTCCCCGTCCCCTCGCTCCCGCCCGGGCCCCATGCGCTCGTCGTTACGCTCGTCGGGCGCGAGGGAGGAGAATTCGTGATCACGCGGCGCGTCGTGGTGCGGTGACACGATGAGGGTCCCGGACGGCGCCGCATCTTCCTCGTTCGGCGCGCGCTTCGCATTCGCGATCTATCTCGCCGTCGCTCTCCTCTACGCGGGGCCCGGCCTGCTCCCGGGACGCGTTCTCATTCCGCTGGACCTGAGCTCGGACATCGGAGCCTGGAAGCCCGATCCGAACGTTCGCGTGGCCGTCTCCAACGCGCTCCTGTCCGATGTCATCCTGCAGTTCCGCCCCTGGGAGATCCAGGCGCGACGGTCCCTCGCGACCGGCCGGGTTCCCTGGACGAATCCCTACTCCGGGGAAGGGACGTCCCTCTTCGCCAATCCGGCGGCGGCCCTGTTCTCGCCCTTCACCTGGATCCGCCTCTGGCTCGGGGATCGGGGATGGGCCTGGAGCGTCCTCCTCAAGCTCCTGGTCGCGGGTATGGGAGCGCGCGGATTTGCGCGACGGCTCGGGGCGCAGCCGCGGGCCGCGTTCGCTTCGGGCCTGGTCTACATGCTCTCCGGATATTCGATTCTGTGGGCCCTGCACCCGCAGACCAACGTCTTCGCGTTTCTCCCCTGGCTCGGCTCGGAGGCGTACGGGCTTCTGCTTCGACCATCTGCCCGCGGCGTGGGCGGAGTCGTCCTGTTCGCCGCTCTGGCCACCGCGGGGGGCCACCCCGAGACTCTGGCGTTCGGGGTGACGGCCATCGCACTCTTCCTGGCGTTCGAATGGCGCCGGGCGTCGCGCTCGGTCGCCTCCGGAACCTCGGGCACCTCGCCCGGGCTCGTCAGTTGCGCCGCGGCGTCGGGCTTTCTTCTCCTTTCCTTCCAGCTCGTGCCGTTCCTCCTCATCCTCCGCGACAGCCGGATCGCCGGAGTCCGATCGCAGTGGAGCCGCCAGGGGCTTCTGGGCTTCGGGGTGGCGGGACAAGTCCTCCCCGGGTTCCTGGGCAGCCCGCTCGCGGGAGAAGTCGACCTGTCCGGCGCATTCGTCGGCTCCGCGAACTTGCACATGCGCAGCGAGGGTTTCGTGGGCGTGGTCGCGTTGCTCGCGATCGCCCTCGCCGCGAGACGCCTCCCGTCCGCGCTCCGGCACGGGCTGATCGTGAGCGTTCTCGCGCTCGCCGTCGCCTGGGGAATTCCGCCGCTGCCCTGGCTGTGGCTCCGGGTCCCGGTCGTCTCGCTGTTCGCTCGCGAATACGCGGCCTCGGCGTTCGTCCTGTTCGCGGCGATGGCCTTCGGTCCTGCGCTCGATCTCGTGACGGAGCGGACCCGGTTCCTGCGCGCGGCGGTCGCTCTCGTGGTCTTCGGTGGATTGATGCTGGTCGTGGCGGGAGTCCTGCCCTCGCTCGAGATCGCCTCTCCTGCGATCGAGTCGGCGACCCGGAAGGAGATCTCCCGCCTCCGGGAACGAGGACATCTGACGCACCCGACCGCCGTCTACGAGGCGCGTCTCCCGCGCTACCTCGAACGGTTGCGCTGGACGGCGATCCGGCGCGCCGCCGCCCCCGGATTCATGTGGATCCTCGGCGGTCTCGCGCTCTGCTCGCGGCGCCGGCGTGCGCTCGTTCCCCTCGCCGCGTTCGGCGAGCTCTTTGCCTTCGGCTGGGGATACCTCCCCGCGATTGCGCAGAACGCGGGGCCCGGTCCGGCACCCGCCATCGCGGCCATCCAGTCGCGCCGACCCGGCATGAGCGCGATGGTCGCCGCCGCGCGAGAGGCGTATCCGCCGGATCTCGCCACCGTGGATCGCCTCCGAGACGTCCGCGCGTACGAGTATCTGGAGGGAAACGAGTGGGCGTCTCGACTCCTCGCCTGCGGCTACGACGAGAACGCGCGCGCCTTCCCCGAAGACCTCACCGTGGACCAGGAATCCTGCCTGGCTCGAAACGGCGTGCGCTACTACCTGGCGAGGAATCGTCCTCCGGGCGCGGGTTGGATCGGCGGAGGCGCTCCACCCGCCGTCGCGGCCTACGAGCTTCCATCGGCCGTCCTCGCCCCGCCCCCGAACGAACGCGCGCCGCGAGGACTCGCGGCCGGCGTCCTGCTGAGCCTCGCCGCCGCGGTCGCCGCGGTCGTCCTCTTCCGGGCCGCGCGCCGAGATTGACCGTATAATCCGCCGTTTTCATGGAGAACACCGCGATCTCGAAAATCGGGCCCAAGGCGGGCGCGTCCGCGTCCGTTCAGGGCTGGCTGTACAACAAGCGGTCTTCCGGAAGGATCCAGTTCCTGATCGTGCGGGACGGGACGGGCTACCTGCAGGTGGTCGTGCCGAAGGCCGAGGTGGCGCCCGAGATCTGGGACGCGGCCGAGAGGGCGACCCAGGAGTCTTCCCTGCGCGTCTCGGGGACCGTGCGGGAGGAGAAGCGCGCGCCGGGCGGCTACGAGATGACCGCGGCGGAAGTGACGTTGATCGGGGCCTCGCCGGACTACCCGATCACGCCCAAGGAGCACGGCGTCGACTTCCTGATGAACCTGCGGCATCTCTGGATGCGCTCCGCTCAGCAGCACGCGGTTCTGCGCGTGCGCTCCGAGCTCGAGCAGGGGATCGCCGACTTTTTCTACGAGCGCGAATTCGTCCGGATCGACTCGCCGATCCTGACGGGGTCCTCCGTCGAGGGAACCTCGACGCTTTTCGAGACCGACTACTTCGGCGACAAGGCGTACCTCTCCCAGTCGGGCCAGCTCTACCTGGAGCCCGCGGCCGCCGCGTTCGGCAAGGTCTATTGCTTCGGACCGACGTTTCGCGCCGAGAAGTCGAAGACGCGCCGGCATCTGACCGAGTTCTGGATGGTCGAGCCGGAGGTCGCGTTCCTGGAGTTCGAGGGCCTCTGCGACCTGGCCGAGGACTTCGTCGCGTATCTGGTGGGGCGGGCCCTGAATCGGTGCTCGGAGGAGCTGAAGCGGCTCGAGCGGGACACGGGCAAGCTCGAGGCGGTCCAGAAGCCGTTTCCCCGGATCACGTACCGCGAGGGGATCGGGACGCTCCAGGAGAAGGGATTTGCGGCGAAGTTCGGCGACGATCTCGGCGCCGACGAGGAGACCGCACTCTGCGTCGATCGGACGCGGCCGCTGATCGTGTCCCGCTTCCCGACCGCGATCAAGTCGTTCTACATGCAGCCGGACCCGGTGGACCCCGAGGTCGTGCTCGGTCTGGACATGCTCGCGCCGGAGGGCTACGGAGAGATCATCGGCGGCTCCCAGCGCATCCACGACCTCGCGCTTCTGGAACAGCGCCTCGCGGAACACAAGCTCCCCCGCGAGGCCTACGAGTGGTACCTCGACGTCCGTCGCTACGGGACGTTCCCCCACGCCGGGTTCGGCATGGGCCTCGAGCGCGTCGTCGCGTGGATCTGCGGGATCCATCACCTGAGGGAGGCGATCCCGTATCCGCGGACGCTGAAGAGGATCTACCCGTGAGCGCGCCTCCCTCGGGCAAGAACCTTCCCTCGGTCGGCGTCGTCTCGCTCGGTTGCCCCAAGAATCTCGTGGACACCGAGATCATGCTGGGGCACCTGCAGCGCGCCGGTCACGCGATCGTGTCCGACGCGCAGGCGCGTGTCGTCATGGTCAACACGTGCGGCTTCATCGATCGGGCGAAGGAGGAATCCGTCGAGGCGATCCTGGAGCAGGTCGAGCGCAAGAAGCGCGGCGAGATCGACCGGGTCGTCGTCGCCGGCTGCATGGTCCAGAAGTACGGCCGGGAACTCGCGGCGGAGATGCCGGAGGTGGACGCCTTCGTCGGCTTGGACGAGCTCGAGAACGCCCCTTCGGCCGCCGCGGGCCTGCCGTCGCTGCCGCGCTTCACCGACAAGCCGCTCGCGACGCGGCTCTACGACGATCTCGCCCCGCGCGTGCTCTCGCGGCGGCGCGGCTATGCGTACCTGAAGGTGGGGGAGGGCTGCGACAACCCCTGCACGTTCTGCACGATTCCCCAGATGCGGGGGCTGCAGCGCAGCCGCACGATCGACTCGCTCCTCGCCGAGGCCCGCTCCCTCGAGGCGCAGGGAGTCCGCGAGCTCGTCCTGATCTCCCAGGACACCACGCGCTACGGCGAGGACCTCGGCGCCGGCCGCGATGGGCTGGCGCGACTCGTCGAGGCGCTCCTCGCCGGCACGTCCTTTCCGTGGATCCGTTTCCTCTACGCTTACCCGAAGACGCTGAACGACTCCGTGCTCCGACTGATGGCCCGCGAGCCGCGCTTCCTGCCCTACGTGGACATCCCCCTCCAGCATGTTTCTCGCCCGATCCTCTCCGCGATGCGCCGCGGCGGCGACTCCGCGTCCTACCGGAAGATGATCGCCCGCATGCGTGAGATCGTTCCGGAGATCGCCATCCGGACAACGTTCATCGTCGGGTTCCCGGGCGAGGAAGAGACGGAGTTCCAGGAGCTCTGCGAGTTCGTCCGCGAATCCTCGCTGGACAACGTGGGGGCATTCACGTACTCGCCGGAGCCGGGCTCGGGCTCCGAGGCGCTGGGCGACCCGATTTCCGCGGAGGAGAAGGAACGCCGGAAGGATTTCCTGCTCTCGCTCCAGCAGCCGATCGCGCGCGGCAAGCTCCGCGCGCTTCGCGGGAGGACCGTTCAGGCAATCGTCGAGGGCAAATGCGAGGAGACCGAGTTTCTCTGGGAGGGCCGCCTGAGGTCTCAGGCGCCCGAGATCGACGGCCGGCTCCTGATCAACGACGCCGGAAGCGGGGAGCTTTCGCCCGGACAGATCGTCTCGGTCCGGATCGAGCAGACCTACGACTACGACCTCGTCGGAGGAGTCGTCGACTGACCTTGCGTAACCCGTTGACCTTCTTGCAGCCCATGGAGGCGCGGGCGATCCTTCTCCTCTGGGCGGCCTGGAGCATCGGTGTCCTGCTGCTCGGCTCCGCAGCGATGTCCCTTCCGGTCAACAACTCCAGTCCCTGGACCGCCGTCGTTCACGCCCCGCCGCTCGCCCGGTGGGACTCCGTCTGGTACCGAAGCATTGCGGTGGACGGGTATTCCTTCGACCCGTCGGTCCACGAGAACAACGTCGGGTTCTACCCGCTCTACCCGATCGCCGCTCGCCTCCTGTCTCGAGGTCTCCGCGCTCCGCTGCTCCCGATCGGCATCGCCCTTTCGCTCGCGTGCCTCGGGGGCGCGCTGCTGCTGATCGGGGACCTCTTCGTCGAGTGGGGCGGCTCGGGCATGGGCCTGGCGGGTTCCGCCGGCCTCCTTCTCTACCCGACCGCGTTCTTTCTGGCGGCTTTCTACACGGAGTCGATGTTCCTCTTATTCGCCGTTGCGGCGCGCTGGGGCGCTCGCCGGGAGCGCTGGCTCCTGGCCGGGGCCGCCGGTTTCTGCGCCTGCCTGACTCGCTTCAACGGATTCCTGCTCGTTCCCGCGATCGCCGCATATGCTGTGCGCGGCTTGCGAACCACGAGAGCGGCGACTCCGGCGGGGCCGATGCTGGCCTCTGCGATCGCATTGGCCGGAGCCTCCGCCTATCCCATCTACCTGTGGCGCCGCTTCGGCGATCCGCTGCTCTATGTCCGGAGCAAGGTCATGGGCTGGCCCGTCCGGCCGGGCGCGTTCTGGGCCCTCCTCCGGGATTTGGGAGCGCGGCTGCAGGCGCCGGAAGCGGGCGGCAAACTGCTCCTCGTTGCGGAGTTCCTCTCGGCAGCGATCTTTTTCGTTTTGACCGCGGCCCTGTTTCGCCGGCGGCTGATCCCAGAGGGAATCTTCTGCGGAGGCACCCTCCTCCTGCTGTTCAGCAGCGGAACCCTCGACGGGATCCAGCGCTACGTGCTGGTGCTCTTCCCGTGCTTTTTTCCCCTCACTCGATGGCTGCGAACCCGACCGGCGTTGGCCTTCGCCTACGCCTTCCTGGGCACCGGCGTCGGTATGGTCTTCCTCCACCGTTACGTGCGCCGGATCTTCGTCGGGTAATCATCGCCCATGCACGTCATCCGCGATCCCATGCGCGCCACGGACCTCCCGCGGGGGGGCGTCGGCACGATCGGAAACTTCGACGGAGTGCACCTGGGTCACCGGAAGATCCTGGAGACGGTCGTGGCGCGGGCGCGAGCCGTCGACCGGCCGTCGTTCGCGATCACGTTTGAGCCGCATCCCATGGCGGTCCTTCGACCCGACCAGGCGCCGCGCCGCATCCAGACGCTCCGGCAGAAGGAGGAGGTCATCGCGGAGATAGGGATCGAGATCCTCCTGGTGATCCCGTTCACGCGCGACTTCTCCCTGACCGAGCCCGAGGAGTTCGTCCGGACGCTCCTGCGCGACCGGCTCGGCGCCTCCGAGATGTACCTCGGAGCGCACTTCGCCTTCGGGCGCGGAAAGCGCGGCGACCTGGCCCTCCTCTCGCGGCTGGGGACTGAGTGTCAGTTCGCCGTGTCGTCGGTGGATGAGGTCATCCACGACGACTCGCCTGTGTCCTCGTCGCGGATCCGGCGGGCACTCGAACGCGGGGCGATCTCGGAGGCCAACGCCATGCTCGGCAGGCTCTACGAGCTGGACGGCCTGGTCGCCCGAGGCGACCGGCTCGGCCATCAGATCGGCGTGCCGACGATCAACCTGGAGCCGGAGAACGAGCTCGCTCCGGCCGAGGGCGTGTACGTGACCGAGATCGAGATCCGGTCGTTCGGCCGCCGCTTCGACAGCGTCAGCAACATCGGCCGGCGCCCCACCCTGTACGAGGACTACACCACCACGATCGAGACCTACGTGCTGAACTTCGCGTCGGACGTCTACGGCGAGAAGGTCCGGCTGTTCTTCCTGGACCGGCTGCGGGACGAGCGCAAGTTTCCCTCGGTGATGGAGCTGAAGGAGCAGATCCAGCGGGACATCGAGGAGGCGCGGAAGTACTTCGCGGCGAAGCGCGAGAAGACGCCGGAACCTACCAGAGGCGGCGCGGAAGAAGGTACGTGAAGCCCGCGAACGCCTCCCATCGGGTCGAGGTCCGGGTCAGGCCGGCCTCGAAGCCCGCGTCGACGACGAGGTTCTTTCGAACCGGGTAGGAAAGCGCCCAGAGGTTCCCCGCGGCGCGGCTCCGCAGGAACGGTTGCGAGAAGCGCCAGAGCTCCATCGACGCGGTGAAGGGACCGATCGGGTGCGAGACGGAAAGGCTCTGGCCATTCTGCGCGCGTCGGCGTCCGTCTTGCTCCTGCTCGGCCAGGTAGGCATTCGCGTCGACGTGGAATCCGACGGTCTCGAAGCTCACGAGGAGGATCCCCGACTGGCGAAACGATCCGATGTCGACGTCGGGTGAGGTTCCCGTGTGCACGCGCCCGAAGTAGCTCACCGCCACCGTCGGACTCGCTCCCTCCGATCGGAGGGCCACGAACTGGAGGCCTCCGACCACGTCCCCGTCTCGAACCCGGCGGAGCGGGCCGGCGGCGAATGGCTCCGCTCCGAGGAGCAGCTCGAGCCGCTGGCTCACGGCGAGCTTGATGACCTCGCTGAAGCCCAGACGCGAGGCGACATCGGGTGACTGCCGGGCAAGGAGAAGCCCCGTCTCGAACTGGAGGTAGCCCGGAGGAGTGAGCGCCGCCGGAGTCGAGACCGTCGGACGGCCCGGATTGGCCTCGGGCGGGGAGTCCGGCTCCGTCGCGAAGACTCCCCGGGAGAGGGCACAACCGAGAGACAGGAGGACGAGCGCGAAACGCAAGGACGCCTCGTTCGCGAGGGAGACTAGACGGTCGACCGCTGCCACAGACGGCGCGGCCTCATCCTGCGAAACCGCCGCCCGCCGGCCCGCGGCATCCGATGCGCGGCGGGGCAGAGCTCCCCGAAGATCTGCTGCCAGCGCGCGGTTCCCGGAATCGGCAGGAAGGACAGGTAGCCGTTCGGCCGCAGCGTGAACGGGGAGCTCACCAGGCCGAGATGGTCGAATCGCGCGCCCGGCGCCGGGTCGATCTCGAAGAACTCCGGATAGACGAAGTCCGAAACCGTGACTCCGTCGATCGCGTATGTGTCTCCCTGCACCGGATCGCAGTTCTCGTAGGCATAGAAGGCCTCCGACTTCGGGTCGTTGGGAGAGGAGCCCTGCGCGGCCAGGTTGATGTCGGGATCCGCCATCATCTCCAGGAGCTCGTGGCTCGCGGCGACGCTCCATTGTCCGCCGCTCTGTACGACGGAGCGAACGAACACCTTGCCGAGCGGACGCCCCGTCTCCGTCAGGTCGTGATAGCCGAGCGCGTCCGCCTGGTCCGAGTCGTCGAGCAGCACGAGCTGCCACGCTTCATCGGCCGCGCTCTCCCGGAGATCGATCTCGACGGCGGCTCCGACCTCCCAGCCCGCCGCATAGTCGGTTCGGACTTGCTTGCGCAGCGCGTCGGTGACCCGCCCGGCTTCCGCCGGGTCGACCGCCGTGGACCGGTTAAGGACGGCGATGCGAATGCTCAGTGGGCCTCCCGCGCTGAGCGCATTCTAGACGAGCGCCGGGGCGGACTAGACCGCCGAGCGGCGAGTCAGGAGCCTCACGCCCGAGAGGAGAAGGAGGCCCGCGCCCAAAGTCCCGACGATCGTCGCGCCGGTCGGCAGGTCCCACAGGTACGACAGGTACACCCCGATCGCCGAGGTAATCGCCCCCATTCCCCACCCGGTTGCGAGCCGGACCCCCAGCCGCCGGGAGAACAGCATCGCCGAGACGGCCGGCACGATCAGGTACGAGAAAACCAGCAAGACCCCCGCGATCGCGACGGAGGATGTCACGACGAACCCGAACGAGGCGTAGAAGAGGAAGTCGTACATCCGGATCGGAAGTCCCTGTCGCTCGGCGGCGGCCTCGTCCATCGAGATGAGGAGAAACTTCCGGCGGAGAGCAAAGTGAAAGAGGCCGATCAGCGCGAAGAGGACGGCGGTGCGAGCCAGCTCCGGCCAGGATACGGAGAGGATGTTGCCGACGAGCATCTCCTTGAGGTGCTCCGTCTCGCCGGTGACCTTGGACATGGCCAGGATCGAGCACGCCGCGGCCACCGCGTAGGCGATGCCGATAATCGCCTCCTGCGGAATCCGCGTCGCCCGGTGGACCCGGGAGAACGCGAACACGGCGGCCCCGAGGAAGGCGGCCCCGAGCGAGAAGACGTAGCCCATGCGGGAGTGCATGTCGTAGCCGAAGAGGACCCCGATCGTCGTCCCCAGGGCCGCAATCTGCGCGAGCGAGAGGTCCACGAAGATCACGCCCCGTTCGACGACGTGGACGCCGAGGTAGGCCAGCATCCCGGTCAGGATCAGCCCGGCCACGAAGGCCGGCAGGAGGACCTCAAAGATGCTCATGGCCGCGCGCCCTTCCGTGAGGCGAGCGCGTCGGCGAGCACCCCGGTGTCGTAGTCGAAGAGCGCTATGTAGTCCTTCGCCGGGGGCACGCCCCCGACCGAAGGGATGAACGTCACCAGTGCCGCGCCGGTCTTGTCGGCGACCGCCTTCGGCGTCTTCTGGTCGAAGTACGGCTCCATGAGGATAACGGGGATCTTCTTCTCGATCATCAGGTTGATCAGCTCGATCGTGTGGGAGGGCGAGGGCGGGATGCCCGGCTTGGGCTCGATGTATCCCGCGGCGACGAGTTTGAAGCGCTTGAGGAAGTTTGGCCAGGAGTTGTGGTACGTCACGACCTCCGTGCCGGCGTAGGGTCCCAGCTGCGCGTCCCAACGTTTCTCCGCCTCCGTGAGCTTCGCCTCGAAGGCTGCGAGGTTGGCCTTGTACTCGGCGGCGCCTGCGGCGTCGAGCTGTGTCAGACGGGCGGCGATCGCGCGCGCGATCACCCGGCCGTTGTCGGGGTCGAGCCAGTAATGCGGGTTGCCGTAGGGGTGAACGTCGCCCATGGCGCGCGTCACGACGGCCGTAGGCTTCTCGAGAATGTCGCAGCCGATGGAGGCGTCGAGGTAGCCGGGGCTGCCGGGGCGGATCTTCTCGTTGCGACTCTGGTCGATCAGCGGCGGCAGGTATCCGATCTCGAGCTCGAGTCCCGCGACGATGAGCAGGTCCGCATCGGAGAGCCTCAGGATGAAGGAGGGCTTTGCATCCACGAAGTGGGGGTCCTGATACCCCTTGGCCAGTGAAAAGGTCTGCACCCGGTTGCCGCCGATCGAGTCCGCCAGCGAGGCGAAGTCCTGGATCGAAGAGACGATCTTGACTTTGGCAAACAGCGGCGCGGCCGAGAGCAGGGCCACGATCCACACGAGAATTCGTTTCATCGGTTTTCCTCCTGGCTAGAACGGATGGGCGCCGTGGGCGCCGATTGCGAATTGGAGCTGGAACAGGGCCTCGGTCGCGGTGATGCCCTGCCCGTAACGACGGCGGCGAAGCTCCGTGCGGAGCTGCGAGAACTCGCTCGGCCAGAACGTCAGCGTCACCGCCTGGCCGGTATCGCGCAAGGAGGCCGCGTCGGCATGGTCGCATGCCTCGACGCGCGCTCCGATCCACCAGCGCTTGGAGAACTGATAGTCGCCCGACACGAACCAACCGTAGGCGATCTGCGCGCCGGTCGGCTCGTCCCGGTGGCTCCGCATGAACTCGCCCCGGAAGATGGTCGAGTGATAGTTGCCCGTCTGGAGCGGTTTGAATCGAAGCGTCACGTCGACGCCCTGGAGGTTCGTCCAACGCACGTCCTGGCTCGTCGAGGTGGCGTTGGGCCCGGCCGCGTAGGAGAGGCCCAGATCCACATTCAGCGCCTCCGACAGGTCCTTGAAGATCCGGTAGTGGCCGTTGTAGGCGAGGTTTCCGCGGTTCGGGGCGTCGAAGAGTCCCTCAGCGTTGCCTCCGAAGACCTGCAGCGTCAGCTCTGAGAAGGTGTCGCCCGGCAGGGGAACCAGGCGCGCCACCGACACGCCCGTTCCCTTCCAGCCTTCCTCGCCGCCCAGGAGGTTGACGATCGGTAGCGGGGAGTCGGGCCAGGGGAGCACGTGGAGGTGGAGCGTGTTGATCTTGCCGAAGGACACGCGCATGCGCCCGACCTTCGAGAGGAGCTTCCACGGCAGAGAGGTCAAGGTGATGAAGCCTTCCTCGACCTCGACCCCGGACTCGCTGAAGGACAGGAAGAAATCGGCGCGCCCGTAGGGGTCCACGATCGCCTGTAGCGACACCTCGGATTCCCGGAGGCTCGCGGGAGGCAGGTTCTCGATCGGGTTGTGCCCGGCCACTCCGAGAAAGTTGCCGATCGCGGAGATCGAGGGGTTGAAGTAATTCGAGGCCTGGCTCGAGGCAGTCGCCGGCGGGGGCGCCTGCGGCTCCGGCGGCGCCTGCGCTGGAGTGGGTTCGGGGGAGGGAGGGACTGCCTCCTGAGCGGAGGCGGACCGAGCCGCGGCCATGAAGCTCACGGCGCCGATGACGATAAAAACCAGAATCCTCAAGGTGCCCTCCTTGCGTTTTGGGTCGGGGCCGGCGGGGGCCGGCCCTCCGGAACCGTTACGCGGGGACGGGTGGGGAGCGACCGGGCAGATCACGCCCGGCCATCCGGCAGAGAGACGTCGGCGCGGGGCGCGGTCCCGCGAAGCGCGCGCAGTCGCCGGCGTGGAGAATTCCGGCGTATCGCGTGACGAGCGAGGTTCCGAAGGTGAGGCACGCAAGGCAGTGGTGGGACGCGGCCTCGGCGCCGGCGAGCGCGATGACGGGCGCGCCGGACGATCCGGACGGAGTCACCGGCTCAGGATGAAGGCCGATCGAGGACCCAAGGGACAGCAGCACGGCCAGACCGAGCGCGGCGCGTACGGCGGGTGCGGTCCTGAGCGCGCGGAACATCTTGTTGTAGGTCAACGGCTTCACGCGGAGATTCTATTCCTCTTTTCGGGCCTTCGCCGGTCCCGCATGCGTAGAATGCATCCTTCATGCACGACCCCGCCGCGGCGCTCCCGCTCGCGTCCACCCCGCGCAACGAGGTCCTCCGCCGGAGGATGTACTGGCTCCTGGGGCTGACCTTCGCCCACGTCCTCGGCGAGGGTGGACTGGCGCTCTTCGAGGCGGCGCGCACCGGCAGCCTCGCCCTGCTCGCCTTCGGGCTGGAGAGCGTGATCGAGGGGGGGGCCGCCTTCCTTGCGGTCGCGCACCTCCGGCACCTGGCCGACGAGGAGGAGGATCACGCCCGGCGGGACCAGATGCTCGCGCGCTGGATCGGAGTGTCCTTCCTGCTCCTCGCGGCGTACACGACGACTCGCGGCGTCGTGGAGATCACGGGCGGGAGTCACGTCTCGCCGAGCCCCCTCGGTCTGCTGCTGACGATCTTCGCGACCTTCGGCATGCCGTTCGTCGGATACTTCAAGTGGAAGACGAGCCGGCATCTCGGAAGCAAGGGCCTGGCGGCGGAGGCCAAGGAGTCGATCGCCTGCTCTATCGATTCGGCTTTGACGCTGGCGGCGATGATCGCCGGACTCTTCCACGCGCCGTCGTGGACCGACCCCGCGTTGTCCCTGCTGATGGTGCCCTGGTTCCTGCGCGAGGGGCTCGCCCACGTTCGCGGGCGGGTGCACGCCCACGTCCATTGAGGGGATGCGGTAGGATGGGTTCGCCGCGGCGTGAATCCCTCGGCCCGATTCGTGCATATTTCCCCCCGAAGGAGCTTTGTTCATGGCAGACAACCACAACGTCACGCAGGTCTCCGACGCGAGCTTCGACGGCGACATCCTGAAGAGCCCGGTTCCGGTTCTGGTGGATTTCTGGGCGCCGTGGTGCGGACCGTGCCGGTCGGTCGCTCCGATCGTGGAGGACCTCGCCACCCAGTACGCGGGCAAGCTGAAGGTTGCGAAGATCAACGTCGACGAGTCCACCGACGTCGCGCAGCGCTACCAGATCACTTCCATTCCCACCTTCATCCTCTTCAAGAACGGCCAGGTGGCCGACCGTGCCCTGGGTGCCCTGCCCCGGAGCGAATTCGTCAAGCTCATCGACCGCAACCTCTGATCCCGCCCGGGGCGGGAGTCCCCCGGTCCGTCCCCAATCGCGGTAAGCGCGTGTAATCTTTCCGCCCACGGGAGCGTTGACCGAACAGCGAGACGTCACGGAAGAATACGAGTCCGCGGCCCGTCGCACCGAGCGAAATGAAGAAGTGGATCTGGGTTGCCCTGGTCGCGGCGGCCGCCGTCGCCGCCGTGTGGGCATTCGGCAAGGCGCGCAAGGCCGAGCCGAAGTACCGGACCGCGATCGTCGACCGGGGGAACGTCACCCAGGTCGTGACCGCGACGGGAACGCTCTCGGCGGTCACGACCGTCAAGGTCGGAAGCGTCGTCTCGGGCAACGTCGCCGCGCTCCACGCCGACTTCAACAAGCAGGTCAGGAAGGGCGATCTCCTGGCCGAGCTCGATCCGATTCCGTTCCAGGAGAAAGTGGACCAGGTCCGGGCCGCTCTGGAGAAAGCGAAGGTGGACGTCCGCAATGCGCAGATCGGCCTCAAGCGGCAGAAGGCTCTCTGGGACCAGCAGCTCGCCGCGCAGGCGGATCTCGATCAGGCCCAGGCCAACTATGACTCCGCAATCGCGGCTCAGGGACAGGCCTCGGCGTCGCTCGCCCAGGCGCAGACCGACCTGCGCAACAGCCGCATCGTCGCCCCGATCGACGGCGTCGTGGTCGACCGCCAGTACGACGTCGGCCAGCCCGTGGCGGCGTCGTTCACCGCGCCGACCATCTTCACGATCGCGCAGGACCTGACGAAGATGCAGGTCTCCGCCGACGTCTCCGAATCCGACATCGGGCGGTGCAAGGTCGGCCAGCCGGTGCGGTTCACCGTGGACGCGTATCCCGACCAGGTCTTCCGCGGCAAGATCGCCCAGATCCGTTTGAACGCGACCGTGAACCAGAACGTCGTGACCTACCCCGTCATCATCGAGGTGCCCAACGAGGATCTCGCGCTGCGGCCCAGCATGACGGCCAACGTGACGATCGACGTGGCGACAGCGAGAAACGTGATGCGGGTCCCCAACGCCGCGCTGCGGTTCCGGCCGGAGCAGGCCGCGGCTCCGACGCCGTCGACGGAGGAGAGGGCGGCGCGTTCCGGCGCGGGCGGACCCGGCAACGTCGGTGCGGCGCGGCAGTTCGGCCAGACGAGCGGAGGCAAACCGCGCAAGAGCGCGCAGGCCGGCCAGACCGTTTACAGGCTCGCGGCGCCCGGAGCGGGAGAGCCCCAGCCGGTAGAGATTCGCCCCGGCATTTCCGACGGACGCTTCACCGAGGTCGTCTCCGGGAACATCAAGGAGGGCGACGTCATCGTCGTGGGCCTGGTCACGGCAAAGGGGGATGTCGGGGTCCGCCCCGCGGCCGCCGCTGGCGCGACCGGAGGCGGACGGAGGCCGTTCTGAGCTCCGAGGTCATTCGCCTCGAGGATCTCGTCCGCGTGTATCAGATGGGCGAGGTCGAGGTGCGCGCGCTCGATGGAGTCACGCTATCGATCGAGCCGGGCGAGTTCGTGGCCGTCATGGGGCCGTCGGGCTCGGGCAAGAGCACGTTCATGAACATCGTCGGTTGCCTCGACCGCCCGACCTCGGGCCGGTACCTTCTCGACGGCGTAGACGTTTCGGGGCTCGACCGCGACGCGCGGGCGGACATCCGGAACGGCAAGATCGGTTTCGTGTTCCAGTCCTTCAACCTGCTCTCGCGGACCTCCGCGATCGAGAACGTCGAGCTGCCCCTGATCTACTCGTCGAAGGCCGTCTCGGCGCGGGAGCGCGAGGACCTGGCCCGGAGTTGCCTCGCCACGGTGGGGCTGTCGGGCCGGGAGGACCACCACCCGAGTCAGCTCTCCGGCGGCCAGCAGCAGCGCGTGGCGATCGCGAGGGCTCTCATCAACGACCCCAAGCTCATCCTCGCGGACGAGCCCACGGGAAACCTGGACACGAAGACCTCCGAGGAGGTGATGGCCGTCTTCCAGAAGCTCAACGACGCCGGAAAGACGGTCGTGCTCATCACGCACGAACAGGACATCGCCGTTCACGCCAGGCGCGCCGTGGCGTTCCGGGACGGGCTCATCGTGGACGATCGCGAAGTGTCCAACCGCCGGCTCGCGGGCTGAGACGGCGATGTTCAAGTTCCTCACGATCCTCAAGGTCGGGCTGAAGGCGATCGCCCGCAACAAGCTCCGGTCGGCCCTGACCGCGCTCGGCATCATCATCGGGGTCGCGTGCGTGATCGCCATGATCGCCGTGGGCCAGGGATCCCAGGCCGCGATCCAGGCCCAGATCTCGTCCCTCGGGACCAACTTCCTCATGATCTTCCCGGGCGTGGCCACGCAGTCGGGGGCCCGCATCTTCACGGGCCAGTCCACCATCACCGAGGACGACGTCGCCGGCGTGCGCGCCGAGTGCCCCGCCGTCGCGTACGTCACGCCGGTCTCCCGCTCCGCCGCCCAGATCGTGGAGGGAAACCTCAACTGGGGAACGTCGGTGCAGGGAGTCGGGGTCGAGTGGCCCTTCGTGCGGTCCTGGAACATCGAGAAGGGCGCCTTCTTCAGCGACTCGGACGTGCGGGCCGCCGCCAAGGTATGCATCCTCGGCGCGACGGTCGCCAACGCCCTCTTCGAGGGCACCGACCCGGTCGGGCAGACCGTGCGGATCAAGAACTTCCCCTTCAAGGTCATCGGCGTGCTCGAGGTCAAGGGCGGAAACACGATGGGCCAGGATCAGGACGACACGGTCATCGCGCCCTACACGACCGTGATGCGCCTGCTCAAGAAGACGGTCAAGATCGACATGTTCATGGCGTCGGCGACGTCCCGGGCGGCGGTCGACGAGGCCCAGAAGGAGATCGAAGCCCTGCTGCGTCAGCGCCACCGCATCCTGCCCGGCCAGGACTCCGACTTCATGATCCGCTCGCAGCAGGAGATCGCGCAGACGGCGGACCAGACCTCGAAGACCCTGTCCCTGCTCCTGGCCTCGGCGGCGTCGATCTCTCTGCTCGTGGGCGGGATCGGGATCATGAACATCATGCTGGTCTCAGTCACCGAGCGCACGCGCGAGATCGGCATCCGGATGGCAATCGGGGCGAAGGGGCGAGACGTCCTCACGCAGTTCCTGATCGAGGCGCTCACGCTTTCGGTCGCCGGGGGAGGAATCGGCATCGCGCTCGGGATCGGCGCCTCGCGCGTGCTCGCCTGGAAGGCGGGGTGGCCGGTCCTGCTCTCGCCCTCGGCGGTGCTCCTCGCGTTCGGGTTCTCCGCAGCGATCGGCATCTTCTTCGGCTACTACCCCGCGCGCAAGGCGTCGCGGCTCGACCCGATCGAGGCGCTGCGCTACGAGTAGGCTTTCGGCCGTCGACGGAGGGCGTTCCCGCCCGCCCTGTTAAAATCCATCGGTGTCCGGCCTGCCGTTCGAGAATCTGTGGCGGCGCCTGGATCCGCGGCAGGGCGTCGCGGCGCGCCTGCTCCTCGGCTTCTCCCTCGCCTTCCTCCTGCCCGGCACCGTTCTCGTCCTCCTGATCCAGCGCCGCATCTCCGGGCTCGAATCGTCGTCCGCCGATCAGGTCGCCGCGGTTCGGGTCGCCGAGGCGAGCACTCGCCTCGCGCAGGACGCGAGCTTCCGGGCCGAGTGGATCGAGAGCCGCGCCCGTACGGCGGAGGAGGCCGCGTGGACGCTCGCCTCCGCCGCGCGCCACGCGCTCTCCGCGGACGACGCCTCGTCGAGGGCGGCGGGGACGCTCTCGCCCGACGGGCGGGGGCGGGTCTGGTCAGTGGGGCCCGAGGACGAATCCGTCGCCCTCGCCGATGGCCCCGGCGTCGACGCGGCGCTGCTCGGCGATCTTCGCCGCACGCGATCGCTCGCGCCCCTGATGGCGGACCTCCTGCGCCGGCGGCCCTCGATCCGTAGCGTGCGGGTCTGGACGGCCTCGGGACTCGTGCGCCACAGCCCCTGGTTCGACCTCGCCGGAGGCGGCCCCGAGATCGCCGAGAAGCTCGAGCGATTCCGGCTCGATCGCGAGGCGGACTTCCCGCCGACCCCGCCCGCGTCCGGCGACGAAGCGATCTGGACGGGAACCTACACGGACCCCCCGCGGCTGCCGGCCTCGCGCCGGGTCCACCTGCTGGTGCCGGTGCGCGACCGTGGCGGTCGCCTCGCGGCCGGCGTCGGCCTCGAGGTCGAGGCGAGGCGCTACGTGACCGAGGCCGTCGAGACCTGGGAGCCACCCGGCGACTTCTGGTTCGCGCTCGACGGCATCGGGCACACGATCCTGATGACTCCCCGCGCGGCGGCGATCCTCGGCTGGAACGGCGTGGGCGGCGCGAAGCTGACCGACGCCGGCACGCAGGAGCTCAAGCGCCTGGCGTTCCGGGCGTTGCGCGCTCCCGTTTCGATGGACCAGTACCTTCTGGACGGGAGGCGCCCGAGAATCGCGACCTCGCGGGTTGGCTCGACCGGCTGGGTGTTCTGCGAGGGGCTGTCGGAGCAGGCCCTCGAGGCCATCCGGGTGGAGGCGGCGCGCAACCTTCCGGAGGCGTCGTTCGCCGGCCTTCGGCGCGACGTGCTCCTGCTCTTCGTGCTGCTCCTGCCCGCGGTCCTGGTGATCCTCGGGATCGTGACGCGGCGCGTGTCGCGGCCGGTCTCCGAGCTCCTCCACGCCGCGGAGCAGATCGGCCGGGGACGCCCGGTCGAGGTGGCGGCCAAGCGGTCCGGGGACGAGCTCGGTCGGCTCGCGACCGCCATCGACACGATGGGCAAGCGCGTGGCGCGCCGCGTCGAGACCCTCCGCCGCCTCCACGACTTTTCGCGCTCGGCATACCGGATGACCGACGTGCGGGAAGTGCTGGCCCGCGCGACCCAGGCGATCGCGGGCTTCACGGGGGCCGAGCGCGTCTGGTTCCTCCTGCGGGAGCCCAACGCGAACCGGTTGGACGCGAAGCTTCCCGCCTGGAACGTAACCGAGGAGCTGGCGGAGCAGCTGAAGGTTTCGCTCGACGCGCGCTCGATCGCCGGCCTCGTCTTTCGCACCGGCGAGGCCTACTGCTCCAACGACCTGAAGAGGGACCCGTACTCGAATCCGGACCTCCAGAAGCTGTCGGGCGCTCGCAACGCCGTGTTCGCGCCGCTGAAGACGGAGGACGAGACGCTCGGCGTCGCGGTCGCGATCAACCGCGAGGGGGGCTTCGGCCAGGAGGAGATCGACGCGGTGACCTCCTTCGCGGATCTCGCTTCGCTCCTCCTTCGCAATGCGCGGCTCTACAGCGCGCTCTCGGGAACGGTCGACGAGCTGCGCCGGGCGAGCCGGCTCAAGGACCATTTCCTCCAGAACGTCAACCACGAACTCCGCACGCCGCTAACCGCGATCGTGGGGTGGACGGATCTCTTCGGGGAAGGGGAGGTCGACGACAAGACCCTGCGCCGAGGGCTGCGGCAGATCCGGCAATCGTCGCGGGTCCTCCTCGCGTTGATCGACGATCTGTTGGATCTGGCCCGCCTCGATCGGGGAGCGCTGACGCTGCAGTGGAAGCCCGTCCTTCTCTCCGAGGTCCTCCACCGGTCGCTCGAGACCGTGCGCCTCATGGCCGACACGCGGGGAGTCGTCATGATTCTCGCCCCGCTTCCGGAGCCGATGGCGCCGGTCCGGGCGGATGCGCTGCGTCTGCAGCAGGTCCTGTGGAACCTCCTGGCCAACGCGATCCAGTTCACGCCGGCCCACGGGCGAGTCGTCGTGCGAGTCGAGCGCGAGGCCGAGCGCTACCTGATCAGCGTCGAGGACGACGGAATCGGCATTCCCGAGAGCGAGCTGCCGCACATCTTCGAGCGGTTCCGCCAGGTCGACGGCTCCGCCACGCGCGGGCACGCCGGGATGGGGATCGGTCTGGCCCTCGCCCGCTCGTTAGTCGAGTTGCACGGAGGCTCGATCTGGGCCTCGAGCGTCGTCGGCCAGGGGAGCCGGTTCACGTTCGCGCTGCCGGTCAGGAACTGAAGCTCGAGGCTTGGGAGAGCGGCTCAGCCGCCGATTCTCAATTGCTCGCCGCCGGCAGTCCCGTGCCCTTCAGAAGGTTCTTGACGACGATCGCCGTCTCTTCCTTCCCGGGCACGCACAGGTTGGGATCCTTCTCGGTCCCACCCGCGAGCGCGGCGGCGTAGCCCTCGCAGTCGTACCCGCAGGCCGTGCAATCCGTCTGCGCCATCGCCGCGTACAGCTTCAGGGCGAGGTTGCCGCCCGTCGCCATCTCCATGCGCTGGGGCAGCGGGATCGTCTCGTCGTGGAACGCCGGCGCCTCCTTCTTGGGCTTGGGCGCTGCCTGGACGTCGTCCTCCTCGCGGCCCGTCTCCATCCACTCGCCCCACGAGAGACAGGTCGGGCAGATGAAGCTGTAGTCCCATCCCTGGGGGATGAAGACTGCCGGTGTCCGGTAGACGGTCAGGGTGTCGAAGTCCTGCGGGCACGCGGGCGACTCGCGCTCCTGAGCGTCCAGGACCATCGTCTTGACGTGGGGGCGCGAGAACTCGATCTGCTTGGGCTTCTGGCGGAAGCGCAGGATCTCGCCCTTGGGACAGACCATCACGACCTGCGGCTTGTAGACCCGGTCGACGAAAAAGGTCCTCATCGGGATCTCGTGCGACGGGCACACGGACGGCGAGTCCTTCCAGAAGGAGGCGACGAGTTGCGACTTTTCGGGTAGCGAGATCCGCATGGCCGGAATTATAGCCAAGGAGAGCTAACCTCCGGCGAACGGGTTCAATCGCTTCTCCTCCCGGATCGTCGTGCCCGGTCCGTGCCCGCAGACGACCGGCAGGTCCTCGGGCAGGCGGAAGAGCTTCTCGCGAATCGAGACCAGGATCGCGTCCGGATCGCCGCCCCAGAGGTCCGTGCGTCCGATCGAGCGGCGGAAGAGCGTGTCTCCGGAGAAGAGCACGGCATCGTCGCCCTCGAGCCGGAAGCACGTCGATCCGGGCGTGTGGCCGGGCGTGTGGATCGCGGAGATCGCCCACGGCCCGAACCGGATCGTCTCCTCGTCGGTGAGGGGAGCGTCCGGCGGAAGGGGAGGAGCCGCCTGGAGTCCGAAGAGGGCGGCCTGCTCGGGCAGCGCGTCGTAAAGAGGGAAGTCGCCGGCGTGCAGGCGGATGGGCGCGCCCGTCGCCTCCCGGACCTCGCGCGATCCGGTGACGTGATCGAAGTGCGCGTGCGTGTGGAGGAGCGCGACCGGCAACAGGCGCAGGGACTCGAGCGCGCGCAGGATCTTCTGGGGTTCGTCTCCCGGATCGATCACGACGGCCTCGCCTGAGTCGGGGTCTCCCAGGATCGTGCAGTTGCACTGGAGCGGGCCCACGGGGAACGTCCGGATGACGGGCGAAGTCACGGCTACGGATTGACGGCCACGACTGTGTCGACGTCGTGGCGCTCCACGCGGGAGGGGTCGGCCCACACCGTCTCGGTCGAGCCGAGGTTGATCTGAACGGCCCACTCCTGGTTGTCGCTGCGCCGGTGCTCCGAGGCGAAGAGCTTGCGACGGCTGCGGGGCGTGAAGATCTCCCATCGGATCCAGCCGAAGTCCGCGAGGCCGTCGTGGAGGAAAAAGGCCGGGATGCGCTGCCCGGCCTCGATCGCCGCGTCCCGGACGGTTAGCGGCGCAAAGCCATTGGCGGCCAGGCGCTCCCGGAACTCGGCGGAGACGTCGCGGCCGCCATGGGTGAGGCCGTGCCTCCCGCGGGCCACGCCGCGCCCCTGGATCAGGTCGTCCAGCGCCTCCGACAGCTCGCGTTCCATCGTCGGAATCTTAGCGCGCGGCCAGCCAGCCGCCGGGGCGGAGCTCCGGGTCCAGCCGGTGGAGGACCGCGTGCTCCGCGAGGGGAAAGGAAAACGTCGGGAAGGCCTCCGCCCACTCGCGCAGCTTCGGGTGGTGCGGCTCACCCGCGAGTACGAGCCAGGCCCGCTTGCCCGGCTTCCACGACCAGTTCAGCCGAACGATCTCTCCCTCGAGGTTGGGAAGATCCCAGATCGCGTGTTGCCCGTGCAATGCCCCGTGCAGCCAGCCAGGCCCCACGAGGTAATACGCCAGGCAGAGCTGGGCGTACTGGTTCTCGGTGAACACCCGCTCCGACGGCGCGGCGTGCGTCCGGAGGAAGTCGGCGAGCGTGCGCCAGTCGCAGCGCCCCTCACGGAAATATCCCGCGAGCCCGCGCGCCTCGAGGACCAGCACGCACGCGAGGAGTGCGGCGCCCGCGATGCGCGTCACCGGCCGCCGGAGGAGGCCCGCCAGCGGGATCGCCGCCAGAGCGGGAACGGCGATTCCCGCGGGAAGAAAGCGCCGGGTCGCGTAGTAGTGCGGATGCAGCTGCCCGAGCAGCTCGATGACGGCGAAACCCGCGACCGCCCACGCCGCGAGGAATCGGGCGCCGGGCCGCCGAACCGCCGCCAGCAGGCCCGCGACCGCCAGTCCCCAGTAGAGCGCTCCCCTCCAGCGCAGCGGATCCCCCTCGAGCGATGCGAACGCGAAGAAGGAGAGGGTCGTGTCGAGGCGTCGAAGGGTCGGGGGCTGGGCGGGAATCGGGGGCGGGCGGCGCATGGCCTCCATCAGGACGGGCCACCACGGCAGGTACGCGAGCCAGAGCGCGAGGAGGAACAGCGGGCTCGCGACGAGAAAACGGCGCGCCGACCGCCGGCGGGACGAATCTTCCGCGAAGCAGTCCTCGAGGACCAGGGCCGCGCCCGCGATCGCGAGCGCGAACGCGGCCAGGTAGAGGCTGTATGCCGTCGCGAGCGAGGCCAGGAACAAGGCCGCGAGGCGGATCGCGGATGGCCGCTCGAGGAAACGGTCGAGGGCCAAGAGGGAAAGGACGAGGAAGAAGAGGCCCAGGGAATAGGGTCGGAACTCCTGCGAGTAGTGCACGTGGAAGGGCGCGACCGCGAGGAGTCCCGCCGCGACGAGCCCGGCCGTGCTCCCGACGCGGCGCGCGATCAGCGCCCCGAGCGCCGCGACCGTGCCGACGCCCCAGGAGACTGCGGGGAGCTTCGAGAGCGCCTCCGACGGATGCAAGCCTCCGACGAGCCGATCGATCAGGTAGTCGAGGGGAGGGTGGACGGCATCGAGCCGAAGCTCTCGCAGGAGATCGGTCCAGGCCAGCCGCGTCCAGTACGCCTGGAGGATCTCGTCGAGGCCGAGGGAGAAGTGATCGAGCCGATAGATCCGGATTCCGGCCGCGGCGGCGGCGATCCCCGCGAGGATCAGCCCGGAGCGGCGCGACATCACGCCAGAATACCGCGCGCGGCTTGCTAGACTCGCGCGCTTGGATCTCCCCTCGCTCGCGATCCGCCTCGCGCTGTCCCTCTGGGTCGGCGGGACGCTGACCGTCGTTCTCGCGGCGCCCGTGATCTTCCGGCAGATTCCCTCGCGGGACCTGGCCGGAAGCATCTTCGGCGAGATCCTCCGGCGCTTCGAGGCCGTGAAGCAGGCCCTGTCCCTCGTGCTCGTTCTCGCCGTGTTCGTCAACCTGGAGCGGGGAGGAGGGCTGGCGGGCCGATCGATCGCGGCGGCGGTGTCGATCTTCCTGGCGATCGCGAGCAACGTGTACCTCTCGATGGTCGTGCGCCCGCGCATGACCTACTGCCGGATGAAGGTCGGATCCTTCGACGCGGCCGCGCCGGAGGATCCCTGGCGGATCCGCTTCGACCGCCTCCATCGCCGTTCCTCGGCGGTTCTGTCGCTCGGCTGGCTCGCCGCGGCGGCGGGCCTGGCGCTCTGGCCCTGAGGCGGAGTCAGTCGCCGCGCAGCCTGGCGATCACGTCGATCTCCACCACCGCGCCCTTCGGCAGCTCCGAGACCGCGACGGTCGAGCGCGCGGGCCGGTGATCGCCGAAGCGCCGAGCGTAAACTGCGTTCATGGCGCCGAACTCTCCCATCCGGAGCAGGTAGACGGTCGTCTTGACCACGTCGCCGAGCGTCAGCCCCGAGGAGGAGAGGATGGCCTCGAGGTTGTCGAAGACCCGTTCGACGGCGCCCTCGATCCCGCCGGACACGAGCTCGCCCGTGCCCGGATCCAGCGGGATTTGGCCGGAAACGAAGAGGAAACCGCCCACGGCGATCGCCTGGGAGTAGGGCCCGATGGCCCGGGGCGCGCTTTCGGTCGCGATCGTCTTCATGTCTCCATCCCTCTCGCGTTTCGAGCCGCCGTCCGCCTTTGAGGGGGCCGGTTCGGACCGATCCTGGGCTAGAATAATCGGAACCGCGGAAAAAAGATGTCCGTCGAGCGAATCCAGCTTCTTCACGAAGACTACATTCGCCTGACCGAGAGGTTCAAGGCGTTGTGGACGTTCCACCAGTTCCTGCGTGGCGTCCAGAAGACCTTTTTCGCGTCGGAGCCGGGTTACGCGCTCGATTTCGGAAAGCTCTATGACGACGTCCGGGCCACGGCGGGCGCCATCGACACGACGTCTCCGGAAAAAGTCGCGCCCCGCATCCGGGAGCTCTCGGAGCGACTCGACGCCTTCGCGCTCAAGCTGCGGGACGCGGACCGACAGATCTCGCCGTCCTACGTGCGCCGGTTCTTCGAGAAGGTCCAGCCCCAGGACGAGAAGATCGCATTTCATCTGCTGCGCTTCTACTTCTCCCAGCCCGACGTGGACGAGGACGTGGTGGACAAGGTGGACTTCCTCGCGACCGTCGCGGCAGCGGGGCAGTCCGGGGATGAGTCGTCCTCGGCGCGCCCCCGGCCTGACATCCAGAAGTTCTTCGAGTCGGCGACCGCGACCTCGGTCTGGCCGCGCCTGGACGCGACCGCGGCGCCCTCGATCGTTCGCGCCTTCGACGAGCTCGCCTCCGACATGACCCGCGCGCAGGAGTTCGAGGACCTGGTCACCTCGCGCCTCCTCAACAACGTGCGTACCATGAAGCGCAGCGTCGCGAGCGGCCTCGCGAACCCGGAGGTTCTCGCCGCGGTCGCGACCTGCAACCTGCGCACGCGCTCGGTCTTCCGACGCCTCTACGATCGCGAGGAGAGGCGTCTCGACGAGGCGACGGAGCGGATCGGCGACCTGGAGAAGGAGCTCACCCGGGGCGGGCTCGAGGTCCCGACCGCGGCCGAGTTCCAGCGATTCCACGAATCGCGGAGCCGTTTCGACCGGCAGTCGCGGGACAGCAATCTCAAGGCTCTCCAGGTGGTGGAGCTCAAGGAGGCCATCGGCCACGTGCTCGGGCGCTTCGAGCTGTCGGGCCTGGAGGCCGAGGACATCGACGAGGCCCTCGAGCTCGTCGAGGAAGTGGAGTCCGACGGCAACGACGACGAGTTCTGGAAGCCGCACGTCGATCGCGTGCTCGGCCCCGTCGAGCTGTACGACGACGGCTCCGGCGCGCTCCGGACGGATATCGCGGGGCTGGACAATCTTCGCCTGGAGCCGTGGGAGCTCAAGGCGGCCCGTCGCTCCGTAGCCGCGGGCGGCGCGCCCCCGACCGAGAGGGACCGGATTCTCCTCCGCGCGGTCGCGCTGCGGCTCAAGGCGGAGGAGGAGACGGCGGCGCTGCGCTCCGGAGCGGACTCGGGTCCCTCCTCCGAGCTCATGCGCGCCGCGAAGGCCACGCTCGGCCGAGTTCCCAACCTCGACGCGAGCCTCTCGAGCGTGATCGACGAGGCCGAGGCCATCAGCTCCTCCGAGGAGATCCGCGCCTGGACCCGCACGCGCTTCCGCCTGCTGCGGTCCATGTCGGATCTCTGGCTCATGCAGGACTCGCCGAAGAGCGATCGGAGAACGTCCCCGTAGCTCCGCAGTGGGTCATGGTTTCGCCACCGGCTCGTGGCTCGGCCGGATGCGGCCTCCACCGCGAGCCTTGACCTCCTCGCTCCGCCGGCTCCCGCAACGCGAGTCTCGTACTTTGAGCGGGCCGCTCCGCGGCCCAACCGGAGGGAGCGGGAAGGTCGTCGGAGTTCCCACTCCTTTTGCGCCTCGATTGACGGACGAGAGCCGCTCTCCCCAAAGTTCGCGGCGCGAATAGTCTCCCGCGAAGGAGGCAGGAGGTTTGAGCCGCGGGAGCCCGCAGCGATCGCGCAGCAGCGCGACGTCGAGGGCGACGTGGCGGCTATACTTCCGGCGATGAGCGGGCCCGAGGAGAAAGATTCCCCCGAAGTCGCCGCCCCGCCGAGCGATCTCCTGCGCAACCGCCGCGAGAATCTCCGGACGCTGGAGGCCCTGGGGCTTCCCCCTCCTCCCGTGCGGTTTCCGCTCACGGCGACCGTGTCGGAGATCGTCCAGCGCCACGGGGCACAGAGCGCGGAGGCGCTCGAATCGTCGCCGGTGCCCGTCACGACCGCCGGGCGCATACTCGCGCTGCGCACCGCGGGCAAGGCGGGATTCCTCGATCTCTCCGATGGCCGCGCCCGGCTGCAGGTCTACCTGCGCCGCGACGCGGTCGGCGATGCGGTCTTCGAGATGTACCGGTCGCTCGATCTCGGAGACTGGGTCGGGGTCGAGGGCGACCTCTTCCGGACCCGCACGGGCGAGCTCTCCGTGAAGGCGAAGGCGATGACCCTGCTCGCCAAGTGCTTCCGGCCGTTGCCGGAGAAGTGGCACGGCCTGAAGGACGTGGAGCAGCGCTACCGACAGCGATACCTCGACCTCGCCGTCAACCCCGAGTCGCGCGGCGTCTTCGAGCGCCGCGCTGCGATCGTGGGGTACCTGCGCCGCTTCCTCGACGAGCGCAGGTTTCTGGAGGTCGAGACCCCGATGATGCAGCCGATCGCGGGAGGCGCCGTCGCCCGCCCCTTCGTGACCCACCACAACGCGCTCGACATGGACCTCTACCTGCGGATCGCCCCGGAGCTCTACCTGAAGCGCCTCGTCGTCGGCGGGATTCCCCGCGTCTACGAGATCAACCGCAATTTCCGGAACGAGGGGATCTCGACCCAGCACAATCCGGAGTTCACGATGCTGGAGTTCTACGAGGCTTACGCCAGCGGAGAAGACCTCATGCGGCTTTCCGAGGAGATGCTGTCGGGCCTCGCCCGCGAGGTGACGGGAGGCGCGGCGACGCCCTGGGGGACCGGCGCGATCGACTGGACCCCTCCGTTCCGGCGCCTGACCATGCGCGAGGCGGTGGCCGAGTACTCCCGCGAGGATCCGCGAGGCGGGCTCCAGCTCGCCGACCTCGAGTCCGAGGAGGCGCTCCTGGCCGGAGCGTCGCGGCTGGGCGTCGAGAAGCCGGAACGATTTCGGGGACGGAAGGGCAAGCTCCTCGCGGAGCTCTTCGAGGCGGTCGCGGAGACGTCGCTGATGCAGCCCACCTTCGTGCACGAGTTTCCGACCGAGATCTCCCCGCTCTCCCGGCAGAAGCCCGGTGAGCCGGAGTGGGCGGACCGCTTCGAGCTGTACGCCGGCGGCATGGAGATCGCCAACGGCTTCTCGGAGCTCAACGACCCCGACGAGCAGGCGTCCCGCTTTCGGGCCCAGATGCAGGAGCGCGCGCGGGGAGACCTCGAGGCGGCGCCTTACGACGAGGACTACGTCGAGGCGCTGGAGTACGGGATGCCCCCGACGGCGGGGGAGGGAGTGGGAATCGATCGTCTCGCGATGCTCCTGACGAACCGGCCGTCGATCCGCGACGTCATCCTGTTCCCGCTTCTGCGGCCCCGCACCGCTCGCGAGTGATGCGCTTCGAGACCTTCGTCGCGCTGCGGTACCTCGTCGCGTCCCGCCGCCGCGCCCACGTCGCCTTGATCGCCACGATTTCGATCGTAGGGCTGGCGGTCGGCGTAGCGGCGCTGATCGTCTCGCTCGCGCTCCTCTCCGGTTTCCAAGATCGCATCCGGCGGCAGATGATGGAGCGCAGTGCGCACCTGCGGGTCTCGCCCGCGCGGGGAGCGAGGCTCGCCGACGCGGAGCGCGTCCGCCAGGCGCTCGACCGGCTGCCGGGCGTCGCGGCGGTCTCGCCGGCCATCGAGGGGCGGGCCTGGGCGTCCGACGCGGGAGGCGCCACTGCCGCCGCGGTGCCGGTGCGGTATCGGAACGCGCCCGCGGGCCTCACCGACGAGTCCGGCCCGGCCGCGCGCGTGACGGCGTCCCTCGCGGCCCGGGTCCACGTCGGCGAGGGGGACTCGATGCGCCTGACCTCCTCGAGGATGCGCCTCACCCCCATCGGTCTCATCCCGGTCGCCGTGATCGCGCGGGTCGACGGCGTGCAGCGGACGGGGGCCCTGGAGAAGTCCGCCGAGGTCGAGGTCTCGGAGGAGACGGCGCGCGTCCTCTCCGGAATGACCGCGGGAGCGGCGGCGTACGAGGCACGGCTGCGGGATCCGCGCCAGGCGGCGGCTGCGGCACGGAGCGCGCAGCGCGCCCTCGGCCCGGAGTATCGCGTCGAAACCTGGCGCGAGCTGAACGCGCCGCTGGCATTCGCGCTTCGCCTCGAGAAAGCGGTGATCTTCGTGACGGTCGCGCTCGTGATCCTGGTGGCCGCGCTCAACATCGTCTCCAACATCGCGTTGACGGTCGTGGAGAAGAAGCGCGACCTCGGTGTCTTCACGGCGATGGGCGCGGCGCCGGGCTCGCTCGAGAGGATCTACCTGACGCTCGGCGGGGTCATCGGGATCGCGGGGACGGGCATCGGGGTCCTCCTCGGCGTGGGCCTTTCCGTGGCGCTCGACCGCTTCCGGCTCGTCCCCCTTCCGACGGACGTCTACCTGCTGTCCCACGTGCCCTTCGCGGTGCATCCAGGAGAGGTCGCCGCCGTCGCGGGATTCGCCCTCGCCACCGCTCTGGCCGCGGCCGTGCTGCCCGCGCGCTCGGCCGCCCGGCTGGCGCCGGGGGAAGCGATTCGGTTGTCGCGATGATTTTAGAGTTGGATTTTTGATTCTGAATTGGGACAAAGGATCGAGGCTCGCTCAATCCAAAATCCAAAGTCTAAAATCCAAAATATGACTACGCTCGCCATCAAGGCCGGGAACCTCTCCCGCACCTACACGGGGGAAGGCGCCCCGGTCACCGTGTTCTCGGGACTCTCGTTCGAGCTGCCCGAGGGCGTCTTCGCGGCGGTCATGGGACCGTCGGGGGTGGGCAAGTCGACTCTGCTGCACCTCATCGGCGGCATCGACCGCCCGGATACCGGCCGGGTGGAGGTGTTCGGCGAGTCGCTCGCGGAGATGACGCCCCGATCCCGGGCGCGCTTTCGCAACGAGCGCATCGGGTTCGTGTTTCAATTCCATCACCTCCTTCCGGAGTTCACCGCCGAGGAGAACGTCGCGTTTCCGGAGCGCATCGCGGGAGCGACGCCCCGGCAGGCTCAGCGCCGCGCGCGGGAGCTTCTCGATCGCGTCGGGCTGTCCGACCGCGGGCACCACGGCGCGCGGGCGCTGTCCGGCGGCGAACAACAGCGCGTCGCGATCGCGCGGGCTCTGGCGCGGAGCCCCAGCCTCCTCCTCGCCGACGAGCCGACCGGCAATCTCGACGCCGCCGCGGCACAGGCCGTCTTCGCCCTGCTCCGCGAGCTCCACGCGGAGCGTGGAATGACCACCGTCCTGGTCACGCACAACCCCGATCTGGCGAATCGCTGTGATAGACTTTTCACGATGTCCCGGGAAGGAATCGCCGCGTCGCCCCGTTTGTCAGAGCGAGGATGAATACCGGAGACCTCGCGCCATGACACCACCCCCGTCGTCCTCTCGAGCCGCCCGCCGCTTACTCCATGCCCACCGCGTACTCCATGCGCGACGCGTACTCCATGTTTGAGAAGTACAACGAGAAGGCGCGGCGCGCCCTGTTCTTCGCGCGCTACGAGGCCTCGAAGCTCGGTTCGAAGGTCATCGAGTCGGAGCATCTGCTACTGGGTATCCTCCGGGAGGGCGAGGACATCATCAAGGAGATCTTCGCCCGCTTCAACGTCAAGCCGGAAGAGGTGAGGCGGGAGATCGAGGGCGACCGGATCTTTGTCGAGCGGATCTCCTCGACGGCAGAGTTGCCGTTGTCGGAGGAGTCCAAGAAGATCCTGGCCTACGCCTCCCACGAAGCGGAATCGATGATGCACCCCTACGTGGGAACGGAGCATCTCCTGATCGGACTCCTTAGGGTGGACGGGTGCGTCGCCGGACGGCTCCTGACGGCCCGCGGCTTCAACCTCTACGGTGTGCGCGAGGAGACGATCTCGCTGATCAAGGAGCGGGAGGTCTCGAAGCAGAAGAAAGAGCTCCCCTTCCTCGCGGAGTACAGCCGAGACCTGACCCAGCTCGCGGGCACTGGAACCTTCGACCCGCTGATCGGCCGCGAGAAGGAAGTGGAGCGCATCATCCAGATCCTCTCCCGCCGGACGAAGAACAATCCCATCCTGCTCGGGGAGCCGGGAGTCGGGAAGACCGCGATCGTGGAGGGTCTGGCGACCCGGATCGTGGACGGCGCCGTCCCCATGTTCCTCGCCTCGAAGAAAATCCTCGCTCTCGACCTCTCGCTCATCGTCGCGGGGACGAAGTACCGCGGCCAGTTCGAGGAGCGGCTGAAGGGGATCATCCGCGAGCTCCGGGAGAACCCGGACCTGATCATCTTCATCGACGAGATCCACTCCTTGATCGGAGCGGGCTCGGCGGAGGGGTCGCTCGACGCGGCCAACATCCTCAAGCCGGCGCTCTCGCGCGGCGAGGTCTCCTGCATCGGGGCGACGACGCTTAAGGAGTATCGCAAGTACATCGAGAAGGACCGCAGCCTCCTGCGCCGCTTCCAGGCCATCCACGTCACGGCGCCGTCGGAAAACGAGACATTCGAGATCCTCGAGGGAGTCAAGGACCGGTACGAGCAGTTCCACAAGGTTCGATACTCGCCCGAGGCGATCAAGACCGCCGTGTATCAGTCCAACCGGTACATCACGGACCGCTTCTTCCCCGACAAGGCCATCGACATCCTCGATGAGGCGGGCGCCAAGGTGAAGCTGAAGCGGGTCGCGGACACCCAGAACCTGCGCAAGCTCGAGCTGGAAATCCGCCAGATCGTCAAGGAGATGAAGAAGGCGATTTCCGACAAGGACTTCGAGAAGGCCGTCTTCCTGCGCGAGCGCGAGATCGAGCTGAAGGAAGAGATCGAGCGCGCGAAGGTCCAGTCCGCCGAGAGGAGCGACGCCACGCGCGAGGTCACGCGCCGCGACATCGAGGAGATCATCTCCTCCTGGACCGGCATCCCGGTGGCGTCCCTGGAGATGGAGGAGGCCGAGAAACTGCTCCACATGGAGGACGCGCTGCGGCGCCGCATCGTGGGCCAGGACGCGGCGATCATCGGCGTTTCCAAGGCGATCCGCCGTTCGCGGCTGGGCGTCAACAACCCGAACCGTCCGATGGGATCGTTCGTGTTCCTCGGGCCGTCGGGCGTCGGCAAGACGGAGGTCGCCCGCCGGCTGGCCGAGTTCATGTTCGAGAACCCCAAGTCCCTCGTGCGTTTCGACATGTCCGAGTACATGGAGAAGCACGCCGTCTCGAAGCTCATCGGATCGCCTCCGGGCTACGTCGGCCACGAGGAGGGCGGCCAGCTCACCGAGCGGATCCGCCGCAACCCGTACAGCGTCATCCTGTTCGACGAGATCGAGAAGGCTCACCCGGACATCGCGAACCTGTTGCTGCAGATCCTGGAGGACGGCATCCTCACGGACGCCTACGGCAACCAGGTCGACTTCAAGAACACCCTGATCATCATGACGTCCAACATCGGAACCAAGCACCTGGTCAACCGAACGCGCATGGGTTTCGGCGGGTCCCGCGAGATCCAGAGCAACAAGGAGATCGAGGACCTGGTGTTGAAGGAGCTGCGGAGGGACTTTTCGCCCGAGTTCATCAATCGGATCGACGACATCATCGTGTTCCATCCGCTCGCGCGGCCGGATTTGGCGAAGATCTGCCGCCTCCTCATCGACGACGTCAACACCACGATCGCGTCCAAGGGGGCGCACATCGACGTGGACGACGCCGCGGTCGAGTGGCTGCTCGAAAAGAGCGGCGAAGATCCCAACATGGGCGCCCGGCCGTTGCGACGCGCGATCCAGAAGTTCGTCGAGGATCCCGTGTCCGAGCTGCTCATCGCGGCTCGCGATGAGCGGCCGGAGTGGATCGAGGTGCGCGTCGGCCCCGAGGGGCTGAGTGTCACGACGCGCGAGAGCGAACCGATTCCGCAGGGGCACTAGCCCTTTGCGCACGAGGCCCTTCGCGGCCGCGGTCGTCGCCGCGGCGGGGATTCTCGTTTCCGCGGCGCGGGGCCAGGAACCCGCCGCGGCTCCGCCCATTCCGACACCGCCTCCCGGCGCGAACGCGCCGCTTCCCGGCATCGCGCCTTCCGAGCCCCTCGCCGGTGTCCCGGGAGTCGACCGGATCGTGGGGATCCGCGTCGTGGGCTACCAGACGGTCTCTCCGGACACCATCGCCCACTACCTTGGCATCAAGGTGGGGGACCCGTACGACGCCGAGAAGATCCGGGGAAACTTCCGGGCCCTCTGGGACGTGGGGCTGCTCGAGAACATCCGGATCGACGCGGAGCGGGCCGCCGACGGCGTGACGCTGGTCGTGACGGTGGAGGAGCGGCCGCTCGTCAAGACGATCGAGTTCACGGGCAACAAGAAGTTGTCCGCGTCCCAGATCCGGGATCGGCTCAAGGAGAACAAGGCGGAGATGCAGCCGGGCGGCCCGCTCTCTTTGAGGGACATCGCGAAGGCCCGGTCGGCGATCGCAGATTACTACGTCGAGCAGGGCTTCCGGAGCGCCACGGTCGAGTACAAGATCGACGACATCTCGAAGACCGAGAAGAAGGTCACCTTCATCATCGACGAGGGCGACAAGGTCAAGATCGAGTCCATCCATTTCACCGGCAACTACGCGGTCTCCTCCCTGATGCTCCGCAACGCCATGCACAAGACGAAGGTCGCGACGCTCTGGCGCATCCTCTCGGATAACACGACCTACAGCCAGGCCAACTACGAGGCGGACGTCGAGAGCATCAAGGGCGTGTACCAGTCCAAGGGCTACAAGGACATCGTCGTCAAGGACCCGGTTCTCGAGGTGTACGTCGTCAAGCCGAAGGCGAAGAAGCCCAAGCGGCGGGTGCGTATCTCGATCCCCGTGGTCGAAGGCGACAAATTCTTCATCAACCAGATTCGGATCACCCGTGTCGAGAAGGGCGGGCAACCGGGCGACGACGAGACCGCGACGGTCCTCCCCAAGGCGACGCTGCTCAAGAAGTTTGCCGAGTTGAAGCCTGGCTCCGTGCTCAACCGCGACCGGCTCATCGAGGCTCTGGCCGCGATTGAGAAGATGTACAAGTCGCGCGGTTACATCTTCTGGTTCGCGGACCCGGCCTACTCGGAGATCGGCGACCACAGGGTGGACGTCGACGTGAAGATGTTCGAGGGCGACAAGTACTACCTCGGCCGCCTCGAGGTGCAGGGGAACACGCAAACGCGGGACAAGGTCATCCGCCGCGAGTTCGCGCTGGACGAGGGCGCCGTGATGAACATGGAAGCGGTCAAGAAGTCCGTCCAGAAGATCCAGCAGCTCGGGTACTTCAAGATGGGGGAGGAGCCCGCCTTCAGCGTCCGCGACGAGGAGAAGAAGGTCGACGTCGTGATCAAGGGCCAGGAGACCAGCCGCAACGAGATCCAGTTCGGCGCGGGCTACTCCGGCTTCGACGGGTTCTTCGGGCAGTTCTCGTTCCAGACGCGCAATTTCCTGGGACGAGGCGAGATCATCGGCGCCTCCGTCCAGGTCGGGAAGGTGTCCAACTACGTCGACCTCTCCTACACGGTCCCGTGGTTCATGGACCGCAACCAGACGACGGGCCTCTCGGTGTTTCGCCGCCGCGTGAACTACCTATCGATCGACGAGCTGCGCGAGGGAGGCACCGCGTTCTACGGCAAGGGCATCGGCCTCTTCGACTCGGCCTCGCTCCTGTACTCGTACGAGAACATCTCCGCGAGCTTCCCGGTGCGGAGCGCGCAGACTCCGCCGGGCCAGCCCCCGCCCCCCGCGAAGTTCACCTCGACCACGGGGAAGACTTCCTCGCTCACCCCCGGCTATCGCTACGACAGCCGCAACGATCCCTTCGACCCCACCGGCGGATTCCGGCTCTTCGCGTCCGTGCAGGTCGCCCCGAAGCTGCTGGGGAGCGGAAATCTCTTCATCAAGCCCCTCCTGGGCTCGACCCTCTACGTCCCCGTCCGGATTCCCCGGCACGCGCTCCTCGCCTTCAACCTGGAGTTCGGATACGTCAAGCCGATCTCGGGAAGCGAGCTGCCGATCTTCGAGCGGTTCCAGCTCGGCGGCGAGCAGAGCCTGCGCGGGTTCCAGCAGGGCGCCGTCGTGCCCGTTCACCCCGGGACCTACCAGGTATTCACGGACCAGTTCGGCCGGATTCTCGGCGGAAACAAGTTCTTCGTCCTGAACCTCGAGTATCAGTTCGCGGAGCTCGGTCCCGCAAAGCTGCTGGCCTTCTTCGACGTGGGCAACAACTACTCCGAGTTGCAGAGCATCAATTTCCAGGACCTCCGAAGCGCCGCCGGGGCCGAGCTGCGGATCTTTCTCCCCATCTTCCAGGCGCCCCTCCGCTTCATCTACGCGTTCAACCTTCACCCGATCCAGCCTATCGACCAGTTCGGGTTCCCGATCAACTACCTTAAGGAAAAGGCGTCCGGCTTCACTTTCTCCATCGGCAGGACGTTTTAAGCCGCGCTCGACGCGCGGACGGGGGAGGGGACGTCGCTGATACAAGATCTCCCTTGACGAGCCGTCGGAGAGCCGTCAAACGGGGCCGGAATGGCTTAGACCCTCCGGCTGTTGCCTAACTTGTAATTTTTGCTACACTTCCGCGCTTTCGCGAAGAAGGAGTTGGAATGAGACGCTTTGCTTTCGCAGTGGCGGTCACCCTGGCCGCGGCCGGCGCCCAAGCCCAGGGAACGAATGCTCCGGCGGCCGCCCCTGCCCCGGGGGCGATCAAGATCGGTGTGATCAACGTCGAGCGCCTGGTCCAGGAATCGGCGCTTGGCAAGGAAGCCTTCAGCCGCGTCAAGAAGATCAACGACGTGAAGAAGGACGAGGGCGAGAAGCTGTCCAAGGAACTGCGCGACATGGAGCAGAAGCTGGCCGATCAGGGATCGGCGCTTGCCGACGACAAGCGTGAGTCGCTCCAGAAGTCGTATCAGGAGAAGGCGATCGCGTTCAAACGCTTCCAGGACGACGCGAACCGCGACCTCGAGGCCGCGCAGAAAAAGGAGCTCGGCGAGCTCGAGCGGCGTGTCTTCCCGGTCATCAACCAGGTCGGGAAGGAGCGGGGCTTCACACTCGTCTTCAACAAATTCCAGTCCGGGCTGGTGTACGCGGATGACGCGGTGGACATCACGGACGAGGTCCTGAAGGTGTTCAACACGACGGTCGCCGTCCCCGCGGCCAAGCCCGGCGAGGGGGGTTCGGCGTCCAAGACTCCGGCGGCGGCCAAGACCGCGCCGGCGGCCAAGACCGCGCCGGCTCCGGCGCCGGCTCCCACGAAGAAACCGTAGCGTCGGGCGAGATCGAGGCGTGGGCCGCTCGCGGGAACCGGTTCGGGGCCGGGGCAGCGCCCCGCGGGCTCGAATTCCCGCCGGCGCCTTCACCGTGGCGCAGGTCGCCGCGGCGGTGGGCGGGCGGGTGCACGGGAACGCCTCGACGCTTCTGACGGGGGTGGCGTCGCTCGACGTCGCGGGGCCCTCCGACCTCTCCTGGGTCGCGGACGAGAATCGGGCGCAGGCGGGCGCGTCGAGCCGCGCCGGGGCTCTGGTCGTGTCCTCTCCCGTCCTGGCGTCCGGCAAGCCCGCCGTCGTCGTGTCGCTTCCCCAGCTCGCGCTGGCGAAGTGGTTGGACCTTCGGCACCCGCCCATCCATCCGCGCCCGGGAAAGGCCCGGGGGGCCTTCGTCGATCGAACGGCGAAGCTCGCGAAGGGAGTCTCGGTCGCCGCCGGGGCGACCGTATCGGCGCGGGCCCGGATTGGGGCGCGCACGGTGATCTGCGCGGGCGTCTTCGTCGGGGAGGGGGTCGAGATCGGAGAGGACTGCGTGCTGCATCCGAACGTCACGGTCCTGACGGGTTGCCGGATCGGCGCACGCTGCCTGCTGCACTCGGGCTCCGTCGTGGGGTCGGACGGATTCGGTTACGTGTGGGACGGCGAGGCGCACCGGCGGATTCCCCAGATCGGCACCGTGCGCGTCGAAGACGACGTCGAGATCGGGGCCAACTCCGCGATCGATCGCGCGACCCTCGGAGAGACGGTGATCGGGCGAGGCACCAAGATCGACAACCTCGTCCAGGTGGGGCACAACGTCGTGATCGGACCGCACTCGGTCCTCTGCGGGCAGGCCGGGGTAGGAGGGTCCTCCCGGATCGGCCGCGGCGTCACGCTGGCGGGCCAGGTCGGCATCTCCGACCACGTGACCATCGGCGACGGCGCCATCCTCACGGGCCAGGCCGGCGTGGCGCGGCGCGCCCGCGTCGAGGCCGGCGCTATGCTCTCCGGAATGCCGGCGCTCCCGCACCGCGAGTTCCTGCGACGCGCGGCGCTGCTCGGAAAGCTAGAGTCCGTTCTCGAACGGCTGGCGGCGCTCGAGAAAAAGATCGCGCGAGAGTAGGAGGCGTCCAGTGGCGGAAATCCGAATCGGCGAGATCCTGAAGATCCTTCCGCACCGGTATCCGTTCCTGCTCGTGGATCGGATCCTCGAGCTCGAGCCCGGAAAGCGGGTCGTGGGCATCAAGAACGTCACGTTCAACGAGGAGTTCTTCCAGGGGCACTTCCCCGGGAACCCCGTCATGCCCGGCGTGCTGGTCCTGGAGGCGATGGCGCAGGTCGCCGGGATCGCGCTGCTCGGCGTGGTCCCCGAGAAGGAGACCAAGCTCCTCTATCTCTCCGGCGTGGATCGCTGCCGATTCCGGCGACCCGTGGTTCCCGGCGATCAGCTCCGCATCGAGGCCGAGATCGTCTCGCTCAAGACGCGGGTCTGCAAGTGCCGCGCGACGGCCTCGGTGGACGGGCAGGTCTGCACCGAGGCGGAGCTCCTCTCGGTGTTGGTGGACCGCCCGTGAGCGTCGAAGCGACGGTCCATCCGACGGCGGTCATATCCGCCACGGCGATCCTGCGGGAGGGCGTGACGATCGGGCCGTACGCGGTGATCGGCGAAGAGGTCGTCCTGGGGGCCGGGACCTCGGTCGGAGCGCACGCCTCGATCCAGGGCCCCGCGATCTTCGGCGAGGAAAACCGGATCTTCGATCACTCCGCGCTGGGGTTCGAGCCCCAGGACCTCAAGTACAAGGGCGAGGTCACGCGACTCGTGGTGGGTTCCCGCAACGTGTTCCGCGAGTTCACGACCGTTCAGCGGGGAACCGCGAGCGGGGACGGGGAGACGGTGATTGGCGACGACAACTACTTCATGAACTACACCCACATCGGCCACGACAACCGCGTCGGCTCGCGGGTCGTCATGGCCAACTCCGCGGTCCTCGCCGGGCACGTCGAGATCGGCAACCACGCGGTCATCGGCGCGTTCAATGCGATCCACCAGTTCTGCCGGGTCGGCTCCTTCGCGTTCCTGGGCGCCTACACCGGTTGCCGCCAGGACGTTCTGCCGTTCTGCCGGACCGACGGCCTCGACGCGAAGACGTACGGCCTGAACACGATCGGCCTGAAACGCAACGGGTTCTCGGAGGAGCGGATCGAGGCGCTCCAGAAGGCGTACCGGCTCCTGGTCAAGTCGAAGCTCAATACGAGCCAGGCGCTCGAGCGCATCGCGGCCGAGCTCTCGGGCCAGCCCGACGTGGAGGAGCTCGTGCGGTTCATCGAGACGAGCGAGCGGGGCTTCATCAAGTGACGCAGGCTCGCCCCGGCGAGCCGAGGCCGGTGCGTCTGGCGATCGTCGGGGTCGGGCATCTGGGTCGGCACCACGTCCGGGTCGCGGCCGCGGAACCGGGCTTCGAGACAGTCGGGATCCAGGACCGCCACGAGGGCCGGGCCGACGAGGCGGCGCGGCGCGGCTCCCTCCGCGTCTTCGCCACGCGCGAGGAGGTCGCCGAGGCCGCGGAGGCCGTCATCATCGCGACCCCGACGAGCTCCCACGCCGAGCTCGGAGGCTTCTTCCTGGAGCGCGGGTTGGACGTTCTCCTCGAGAAGCCCATCGCGAGCTCGACGTCCGAGGCCGAGGCGCTCGTCCGCCTGGCGCGCGCGCGAGGCCGCGTGCTCCAGGTGGGCCACGTGGAGCGGTACAACCCGGCCGTGGAGGCGGTCCTCGCGCGGGTCCGCGCCCCCCTCTTCATCGAGGCTCACCGCCTCGGAATCTTCAGCAACCGCAGCCTGGATCTGGACGTCGTGAAGGACCTGATGATCCACGATCTCCAGATCGTGACGGACCTCGTGCGGCGGCCCGTGGTCGAGATCCGCTGCGTGGGAACTCCGGTCTTGACCGATCGGCTCGACATCGCGCAGGCCCGGATCGCGTTCGAGGGAGGCTGCGTGGCGAACCTGACGGCGTCGCGGGTCTCCTCGGAACGCGTGCGAACGCTGCGCGTCTTCTCCCCGGGGCTCTACTGTTCCATCGACATGCACGCCCGGAGCGTGGAGGCCCTCCGCCTGGACCGGGAGGGCGCGGCGCCCCGGATCGTGCCGGAGCTGATCGCCGTCGATACCGCCGATCCACTCGGCCGGGAGCTGTCCGACTTCCTGCGTGCGGTGCGAACCCGCGACGAGCCGCTGGTCAACGGCGAGGCGGGGCGCGACGCGCTGTCCCTGGCCGAGAGCGTGCTCGCGGCGGCCGAGGAGCACCGGCGCGGCATCGGGGCCGTCCGGGCATGAGAGAACGCGCGCGGATCGGCCTGATCGGCGGAAGCGGCGTCTACGATCTCGGGGCGATCACCGGCCTCCGCGAGGAGAAGCTCTCGACGCCCTACGGGCCGCCGTCGGACTCCTACTTCACGGGCACCCTCGGCGGCTCTCCGGTGGCGTTTCTCTCTCGCCATGGCCGTGGACACCGTCTCCTCCCGACGGAGATCAACTATCGGGCGAACGTGTGCGGCTTCAAGATGCTCGGCTGCGACGCCGTGCTCTCGGCCTCTGCCTGCGGGAGTCTCCGCGAAGAGCTGGCGCCCCGCCACGCAGTGATCCCCACGCAGTTCATCGACCGGACCCGCCACCGCGCCGACACTTTCTTCGGCGACGGCGTCGTCGGGCACGTCGGCTTCGCGGACCCCGTCTGCGAGTCGCTCTGCGGCGCCCTGCAAGAGGGGGCGGGGCGCGGGGGCCTGACCGTGCACCGCGGCGGGACGTACGTCTGCATGGAGGGGCCCCAATTCTCGACGCGCGCGGAGTCCCACCTGTATCGCTCGTGGCGCGCGGACATCATCGGGATGACCAACCTGACGGAGGCACGGCTCGCCCGGGAGGCGGAGATCTGCTACGCCAGCCTCGCCTTCGTCACGGACTACGACTGCTGGCGGGAGTCGACGGAGGACGTCTCGGTCGAGGCGATCCTCGCCGTGCTGGGCGAGAACAGCGAGGCCGCGCGCCGCGCCCTGGCGGAGGCGGTTGCCCGGGTCGATCCCGAGCGCGCCTGTGGATGCCGCGACGCGATGCGCTTCGGAATCCTGACGGACCGCGCCGCGATCCCGGCCTCCGCCCGCGAGCGCCTGCGGCCCATCCTGGGGAGGTACCTGTGAGGAAGGACGGCCGCATCGTCGTCACCGGGTCGGTCGCCTTCGACTACCTGATGAAGTTTCCGGGCCGCTTCACCGAGCACCTGATCCCCGACCGGATGGATCGCCTCTCGGTCTCCTTCCTGGTGGACGAGATGCGGCGCGTCCCGGGCGGATGCGGTCCCAACATCTCCTATGGGCTGGCACTGCTCGGGGAGAAACCGGTTCTCCTCGCGACGGCCGGATCCGACGCCACGGAATACCGCGACCATCTCGCTCGCGAGGGCGTGGACGTCACGAATCTGAGCCTGGAGCCGGACCTCTTCACGGCCTCGTTCTTCGTCTCGACGGACCAGGACCAGAACCAGCTCGCCTCGTTCTACACCGGTGCCATGTCCCGCGCGAGGCGGCTCTCGATCCGGTCGCTCGACTGCACGACGGTCGCCTTCGTGTGCATCTCCCCGAACGACCCGCCCGCGATGGCGCAGCTCGCGGAGGACTGCCGCGCGCTGGAGATCCCGTTTCTGTACGACCCCAGCCAGCAGGTGACCCGGCTCTCGGGCGAGGAGATGCGCGAGGGTTTCCGCGGAGCTGCGATCCTGATCGTGAACGACTACGAGTTCGGGATCCTGCGGAACAAGATCGAAATGTCCGCGGACCAGATGATGGAGCACGTCCCCGTACTGATCGTCACCCACGGCGCGGACGGGTCCACCATACACGCGCGGGACGAGCGGGGTCTCCGCGTCGAGCACGAGATCCCGGCCGCGAACGTCGAGGGCGAGGCCGTCGATCCCACGGGCGTCGGCGACATGTACCGCGCGGGGCTCCTGCGCGGGCTCCGCCTCGGCGCTCCCTGGCCCATCGCCGGCCGCGTGGGGAGCGTCGCCGCCGTGTTCGGCATCGAATCACTGGGACCGCAGCCTCCCCGGTTCACGCTCGCGGATTTCGCCGCGCGCTACGTCCGCAACTTCGGCGACGCGCCGGAGCTGTCCCGCCTGATCGGGCCCTCCGGTTCCCCGACCTGCTAGAATTCCCTATTCCAAGCGAGGTCTGTTCCTTGAGCATGCGCGTTTCGCGCCGCGCGGCGGCGCCCTTTTCGCCCCGGGAGTACGAGGGAAGCCTCGATGCCGCGGGATTGCGTCTCGGCGTCGTGTGCGCGCGCTGGAATCCCACGATCACCGACGCCATGCTCGCCTCGTCGCTGGAGGCTCTCCGGAAGTGCGGGGCCCGCGCGGCCGACGTCACGGTGGCGCGTGTTCCGGGTGCGTTCGAGGTCCCGGCGGGCGTACGCGCCCTCCTCGACTCCGGGAAATACCACGCCGTGATCGCGCTCGCGGCGATCGTGCGCGGAGAGACGACGCACCACGAGGTCCTGGGCCACTCCGTCGCGGGCGCGCTGGCCGCGCTCTCGATCGAGTCCGCCGTGCCGATCGGGTTCGGGATCCTGACGTGCGACACGCCGGAGCAGGCGCGGGAGCGGACCGGGAAGGGCGCCGAGGCCGCCGAGGCGGCCATCGAGATGGCCAACCTGCGCCGCCGGATGCGGAGGAAATAGGTGGGCGCCCGCCGCAAAGCGCGTGAGATGGCTCTGCAGATGCTCTACGAGCACGACGTGTCGGGTACGGAGCCCCACGAGATGTTTCTGCGCTCCGACGATCTGAAGAAGTCTCCCGAGGGGATCCAGGACTTCGCCCGTCGACTGGTCTCGGGCACGCTGACCCACCGGGAGGACCTGGACGCCATCATCTCCCGCCAGGCGGACCACTGGCGGCTGGCGCGCATGCCCGTCGTGGACCGCAACATCCTCCGGCTGGCGCTCTTCGAGCTGCTTCACGAGCCCGAGACTCCCCGCCCCGTCGTCATCGACGAGGCCCTGGAGATCGCCAAGCGGTTCTCGACGCCGAAGTCCTCCCAGTTCATCAACGGGATCCTGGACGGAGTCCTGAAGGGCCGCCGCACCGAGGCGCCCAAGGCGTGAGGCGGGGGGTCGCGGCCGGAGTGCTGGTGGCCTCGCTCTGGGCCGCCCGGGGGGGCGGCGACGAGCTCGCGGTGTACCGCGCGAAGGGATCGGAGGCCGGGCTCTTCGACCAGTACGACAACGACGGATACTCGCTGGCGGTCGCCCCCGCTTCCGACGGGGGCCTGGAGCTCCGGGTCCGGATCGGCAGCCAGCCGCTCTCGAGCCGATCGCCGTTTCCCACGGGAATGCCGCCGGATCCCGCGCTGTCGCCGTCTCCCGAGCGGGACGCGTTCGCGCGGACCCTGACGGACGGCGCTCGAACGCAGGCCGCCGCCGTCGAGCGCTTGCTCTCGGCGATCGCCTCCTCGGTTCGGTACGACACCGATCGGAGCCGGCGTCAGGATCCCGCCGCCGTGTTCGCGTCCCGCCGCGCGCACTGCGTGGGCTTCTCGGAGCTCGCCGTGGATCTCCTGCGCCGGGTCGGCATCCCCGCGCGCACCGTGCAGGGAATCCTCCGCTCGGCCTCGAGCAGCGACGGCTACGAGAAGGACCTCGGGGGCGTCTATCACCGCTGGATCGAGATCTACTATCCCGACCGGGGCTTCGTCTTCTCCGACCCTTCCTCGTCGATCAACAGCGTGGACAGCCGCTACATCGTCTTTGGAAAGCGCGCGATGGCGCGGCCGTGCGGCCTGACGCTGACTCAGCGGGAGGCCTCCGGCCGCCTCGACTATCCGGTCCTGCGGCTGCCGGATGCCACGATGCGGGTCCGGCCCGTCGGCGGCGCTCCCTAGGCGGGGGCGCGGCGGTCCGGCTCCCGATCGGCTTCGGCTATATTCCCCGTCGCATGGCGGAAAAGTACTCGCCCGCGGAGATCGACGCCCGGTGGCAGCGGCGTTGGGCGGAGGCTCGGGTGTCCTTCGTGGACACCGCGGTCCCCGGCGACGAGTACTACATGCTCAACATGTACCCGTATCCGTCCGGAAGCCGGCTTCACGTGGGTCACGGCCGCAACTACATCCTGGGAGATGCGCTTTATCGCCGGCAGCGGATGGCGGGGCGGAAGGCGCTCAACCCGATGGGCTGGGACGCGTTCGGCCTGCCCGCGGAGAACGCGGCGATCCAGAGCGGCATCCATCCCCGGGAGTACACACTGGCCAACATTGGGAGGATGAAGGAGCAGCTCCACTCGCTCGGCTGCCTCTACGACTGGTCCAAGGAACTCGCATCCTGCGACCCCGCCTACTATCGCTGGAACCAGTGGCTCTTCCTGAGGATGTGGGAGCGCGGCCTCGCGTACCGCAAGACAGCCCCCGTGAACTGGTGCCCCGGCTGCCGAACGGTGCTGGCGAACGAGCAGGTCGTGGACGGGCGCTGCGAGAGATCGGGCGACGCGGTCGAAATTCGCGACCTGACGCAGTGGTTCTTTCGCGTGACGGATTACGCTGAGCGCTTGCTCTCCGGGCTCGACGGGCTGCCGCACTGGTCCGACCGCGTGAAGACCATGCAGAGGAACTGGATCGGCCGCTCAGAGGGCGCCGAGATCCTGTTCCGGGTGGACGGCATGACCGATCCCGTGACGGTCTTCACGACGCGGCCCGACACGCTCTTCGGAGCGACTTTCCTGGCCCTCGCCCCGGAACATCCTGCGGTCGCTCGCCTCGCGGAGCGCTCCGCCTCGAGCGCCGAGCTCCTCGCCTTCGTCGAACGCGTGCGGCGCGAGTCACGCCTGGAACGGGAGTCCGAGGGCGGCGAGAAGGAGGGGATCGAGACGGGCATTCTCGAGATCAATCCCGGCACGGGCGAGCCGATTCCCGTCTGGCTGGCCAACTTCGTGCTGCCCGAGTACGGCACGGGCGCCATAATGGGCGTCCCCGCCCACGATCAGCGGGACTTCGAGTTCGCGAGGAAGTACGGCCTGCCCGTCCGTCCCGTGTACCGCACGGCCTCGGCCGAGATCGATCCGGACGCGATGACTCAGGCGCTGTCGCACGAGGGCTTCCTCTACCGCTCGGGCACCTGGGACGGCGCTCCGAACGGGCCCGAGGCGATCCGGGTCGCCATCTCGTGGCTCGAGGAGAAGGGGTTCGGCAAGGGAAAGGTCGGGTACCGGCTTCGGGACTGGCTCATTTCCCGCCAGCGCTACTGGGGCACTCCGATTCCCGCGATTCACTGCCCGACCTGCGGCGTCGTGCCGGTGCCGGACTCCGACCTGCCGGTGCTGTTGCCCGAGGACGTGGACTTCCAGGGCGCCGAGGGGAACCCCCTGGAGAAGTCGGCCGCATTCGTGGAGACCCGGTGTCCGCGATGCGGGGAGGCGGCGCGTCGCGAGACCGACACGATGGACACGTTCGTCGACTCCTCGTGGTACTACCTCCGATTCCTCAACCCGCAGGACACGGAGCGGATGGTGGACACGGAGCGGGTGGATCGCTGGCTCCCCGTCGATCAGTACATCGGGGGGATCGAGCACGCGATCCTGCACCTGCTCTACGCGCGGTTCGTGTGCCGCGTGCTGAAGGACATGGGCCTGGTCCACCTCGAGGAGCCCTTCGAACGGCTGTTCAATCAGGGGATGATCACGCGCCTGAACCCCGCAACGGGGAAGGTCGAGAAGATGTCCAAGTCGCGGGGCAACACCGTGTCGCCGGACGAGCTGATCGAGCGCTTCGGGGCGGACACGCTGCGGCTCTACACGCTGTTCATCGGCCCGCCGGAGAAGGAGTCGGAATGGTCCGAGGAGGGAGTCGCCGGCGCGCACCGATTCCTGAATCGCGTCCACGAGGTGTGCGCGCGCGTCCAGGAGCTTCCGGACGCCGGGGAGGCGGGGCCGCCGGACACCGATCTGCGCCGCCTGACGCACCGCACCATTCAGCGGGTCACCGAGGACGCCGCCAAGTTCCACTTCCACACGGCAATCGCGGCGCTGATGGAATTCCAGAGGGGACTCGCCGAGGCCCTCGAAGCGGGCTCCGAGTCGCCGCAGGCGCTCCGGGAGGGCGTGCGCGCGCTGCTCCAGCTCCTGCACCCGATCGCCCCCCACCTGACCGAAGAGTGGTGGCATCGCTTCGGGGAGAGGGTCTTCCTGATCGAGACCGCGTGGCCGGTGTTCGACGCCGCGCTGGCGACCTCGACCGACGTGACCCTCGTCGTTCAGGTCAACGGCAAGGTGCGCGGCCGGCTGTCGCTCGCCCGCGGGGCCACGGAGTCGGAGGCCGTTTCGCGGGCGCGGGCGGACGAGCGCATCCGGACCTGGTTCGAGGGCCGGGAGATCGCCCGGACGGTCTTCGTGCCGGACCGGCTGCTGAATCTGGTGGTGCGGTGAGCCGCGCGGCGGGGGCTCTTCTACTCGGCGCCGCGCTCCTCGGGGCCGGAGGCTGCGGTTACAGCCTGGTCGGCAAGGGCTCGTCGCTCCCCGAGTCCGTGAAGGTGGTCCAGTTCACGACCCTCGAGAACCTGACGCCGCGCGTCGGGCTGGAGCAGCGCCTCTCCGCGGAGATCGCCCGCGAACTCGCCTCGCGCGGGCGATTCAAAGTCCAGTCGTCGGCCGCCGGAGCGAACGCCGTGCTGTCGGGCGCGGTCTCCGGATTCGACCTCTATCCGGTGGCCTTCGATTCGCAGGGTCGCGCGACCGATTACCAGGTCCGCGTGACGGCGCGGGTTTCGCTGAAGACGATCCCGGACGGCACGGCGCTCTGGGAGAACCCCGCCTATACGTTCCGCGATAACTACCAGTTCTCCTCCAGCGCGGCGTCGTACGTGGATCGGGAGAACGAGGCGATCGACCGGGTCTCGGGCAGATTCGCGCAAAGCCTGGTGACGAGCCTGCTCGAGGGGTTCTAGGGCGTCGTCCGCACACGGGCGGACACGAGGCCCGCCTCTACTTCTTCGAGGTCGAGGTCGAGGTCGAGGTCGAGGTCGAGGTTGAGGCTTTCTTCGCCAGCCGGCTCTTGTAGCGAGCGGCCGCGTTGCGGTGGATCACACCCTTGGAGCGGGCGCGATCGATCTCCGAGTGCGTGTTGGAGAGCGACTCGGTCTTGCCCTTGGAGTCGGCCTGCCCGTACTTCTTCACCGCGGTCCGGAGTCGCGAGACGCGCGTCTTGTTCCGGGCCCTCTTCTTGGCCGTCGTGAGGACGCGCTTCTTGGCGGATTTGATGTTGGCCATGGATTTGATGCCTCTCCGATCGCGACTGTATCAGCGGCGATCCGTGCTGTCGGGCGGTGAGCGAGCGCTCGGGAGCTACTTCGCTTCCACCCCGATCGACTTGAGCTTGGCGCGGGCCAGCCGAGCCTCTTCGGATGACGGGAACTCGTGGATCACGTACTGGAGCTGGACTACCGCCTCGGGCTTCTCGCCCATCTCCTGGAGCGCATAGCCCTTCTTGAGCAGGGCCGCCGCGGCCTTGTCGCTCGCCGGCCACTGCTTGAGGAGCTTCTCGAAGTCGGCGACGGCCTCCGGGAACTTCCTCTGCGCGAAGTGCGACTCGCCGATCCAGTACTGGGCATTGTCGGAGAGGTCGGTCGAGGGGTAGCTGGCGATGTAGTCCTCGAAGCCCTGGAGGGCCAGGGCGTACCGGCCCTTCGTGTAGTCCCCGTAGGCGGTGTCGTACAGCTCCGACGGGGAGGGCGGGCCGCCCGCCGGGCGCGCCTGGGAGCTCGAGGGGGGCGGCGACTCGGGAGCTGGCCTGCCTCCGGGAGCGGGGGCGGGGACCGGCCCGGTCCCGCCGCGCAGGCGCTGCAGGTCTCCCTGCGTCTCCGCAATCTGCTGCGAGAGCTGGGAGAGCCGCCGGTTCGTGTCCTCGAGCTTGGCTTCGAGCTGCTCCATCTTCGTCGTCAGCTCGCCGAGCTTGACGGCCGTGTCCGCGTTGGACTTGAGCAGCTGCTGCGTCTGGGTCGCGACGTTCTGATTGAGCTTCTCGACCTCTTCCTTACTCGAGGACTTACGCTCGACGGTCTGAATCTGCTTCTGGATCTCGCTCATCTGCCGGTGCAGGCCCTGGATGTCGTCCGACGACACGCACGCCACCCCGCAGAGAGGCGTCAAGCCCAGGAGAACGAGAACGAGCCGACGGGATGGCGCCGTCAACGCTACTTGGCCGAGATGACGAAGTGCGCGCGACGGTTCTGCTGCCAGCAGGTCTCGGAGGACTCGTTGCAGAAGGGTCGCTCCTTGCCGTACGAGATCGTGCGCACGCGGGAACCCTCGACTCCCAGGGAGGTGAGATATTCCTTGGCGGCGTTGGCGCGGCGCTCGCCGAGCGACAGGTTGTATGCGGCCGTTCCGCGCTCGTCGCAGTGACCCTCGATCAGGACCTGGACGGTCGGGTACTTCTTGAGCCATTCCGCGTTGGCGGCCAGGGCGGAGCGGGCGTCCTCGCGGAGGTCGGCCTGGTCATAGTCGTAGAAGGCGTCGGTCAGGTAGCCCTTCTTGTTCAGCGCGGCGATGTCCATCGAAAGCACTTCGGCCTCGACGTCCTTGCGCGGCGCGTTGGCAGCGGGCGGCGGGACATTCGTCTCGCTCCCGGGCTTGCCGCTCGTCACGGGAGGACGAGCATCCTGGGCGGTCGTCGGAGCCTTCTTCTTGCAGGCCGCGGAGAGCGAGAGCATCGCCGCCGCCATGAGGGTGATCACCGTGAGAGTGGTCCGTGAGCGTTTCATTCGATTCTCCTTCGCGTCGGCAGCGTTTCGCGCCCAGTGGATGCAGGGCGCTACTCGAAAACTCAATATAGCAAAGACTTTGCGAAAACCCCAGCCCCACGGGCTACTGCAGCCAAACCGGCTGGAAATGGTTGCCGCTCTGCGTGAGCTGTCGTTTGTTCTTTCCGTTCGAGTCCATCGTGTAAATCTGGGTCGATCCGCCGCGCCGGGAGGAGTAGACGATCTTTTCTCCGTCGGGCGACCAGGAGGGATGGCCGTTGGAGCCCTCGGAGGTGACCTGAACGGTCTGGCCGGAGGTCAGGTCCATGACGCAGATGTTGAAATCCCCCTCGTTTCGGCACGCGAACGCGATCCGGGCGCCGTCGGGGGACCAGGCTCCCTCGTCGTTCCAGTTCCCCGCGTAGGTCAGACGCTTCGAGCCCGCCCCCTCCGCGTCCATGACGTAGATCTGCGGGTTCCCGGTCAGGTCCGAGGTGTAGAGGATCTGTCGGCCCGTGGGGGACCACGCCGGAGAGGCCTCCAGCGCCCGCGTCGTCGTGAGGCGGTGCGGGGAGCCGCCATGGAAGCCCATGGTGTAGATGTCCGTGTTTCCCTTGACCGCTCCGACGAAGGCGATCTGGCTCGCGTCGGGCGACAGGGAGGGGGATGCGTTGAGCTCGACCCCGGACGCGAGCTCCTTCTTGTCGCTCCCGTCCAGGCCCATCGTCCAGATCTGGGGAAACAGGCGGACGTACGAGGTGTAGCCAACCTTGCCCTGAGCCGCCGACGGGTTGATCGTGATCGACTTGTGGGAGGTCAGCTGGCGCGGGTTCCTTCCGTCGAAGTCGATCGCCACGATCTCCTTGCTCCCTCCCTGCTCGGCGACCATGAGGATCGTGGAGAGGAACGCGCCGGGCTTGCCGGTGAAGTACTTCACCAGGTCGTTGGCGAGCGTGTGGGCGATCCGCTCCACGTACGAGGCGCCCCCGGAGTAACGGCGGCCCAGGATGAGCTTTCGCGACTTCAGGTCCCAGACCCGCGCCTCGACCGAAACGCGATCCCCCGCCACCTCTCCGCGCGTGTCTACGAGGACCTCCGCGCCCGTGCCCAGCCAGCGGTCGGCGGCCTCCGGCGTCGTCGGGTCCCGGAAACCGGAGGGGTAGTGCGCGGGATCCGCCAACGCGAAGGCGCCCGCGTACTCGAGGTCCGCCCGCAGAGTCGCGGTGAACGGATCGGCCACTCTGGCCTGGAGCGCCGCCGTGCCCGGGGCGTTGAGCGAGGGCACGGCGACCGCGAGGCGCCGTTCGCCCGCGCTCTTGATGACGACCTGGATGTCGTCGGCGGCCCCCGGGGTGATCTGCGGGGCGGGGGCCTGCGCCGCCAGCGGCGCGGACGTCAGGCCAGCCAGGAGAACGGCGAGAACGGGGAGGTATCGACGCATGGAGGGTCTCTCGTTTCTTAGTCGAAGACGACTTGAATGCCCAGGTGCGGTCCGGAGTACTCGGCCGGCAGGGGCGGAAGGGGAGAGGAGGCGATGACGGCTCGGAGGGCGGCGCGGTCGACGAACGGCAGCCCGCTCGAGACGACCACGCGGGCGTCCACGAGGGTTCCGTCTCGCTCGATCTGAAAGTGTACGACCGGGCTGGTAGTGACGGACTGAGCGGGCTTGAACCAGTTCAGCCCGATGATCATTCGGAGGCGCTCGATGTAGACGGGATAGTTGAAGTCCGCCTGGTCGATCTTGAAGCCCCCGATCCCCGCGTTGCCGCCCGCGCCCGCGGCGGGGCCCGTGGCTCCCGCCGTCTCTTCGCCGGAGGACGGGAGATTGAGCGCGGGCCCGGTGGACTTCCCGGGCCGCGATGACGCGGGGGGCGGAGTCGGCTTCCTTTCGGCCTTCGCGGGGAGCAGCACGGCTTTCTGGGACGGGGGAGGCGGGGCGTCCTCGGGCGGCTTCTCGATCTTCGGCCTCTCGGCTGCGGCCGGAGGCGCGGGGGAGGCGCGGACCGGCTCCGGGGCCCGCAGCGACCCGGCCTGGAGGAGCCTCACCGCGACGAACCGTGGCCTCGTATAGCGCATCGGCTTCGCGATCGCGGAGACCAGCAACCCTCCGAGTACGACCGCATGCAGCAGGAAGGCGAGCAGCGCCGCGCCCGCCCAGGGCCCCCGGTCTTCCTGTCGCTCTGCGAGAAGATCTCCGACGGCGTCCATCAGGTTCGGATGTGCTTCCGGGCGGCCCTCACTTCTTCGAGGCTCCCGACGTGTCCGTGACCATCCCGAGGTTCTCGATTCCCATCCGGTTGAGGAGGTCCAGGGTCTCGATCACGGTGCCGTACGAGAGGCCGCGGTCCGCCTTGAGGAACACGGTCTTCTCGCGGTGATTCCGTAGGATCGCGTGGAGGCGGTCCCGCAGGAGGCCGCGCGCCACGGGCGTCTCGTTGATGTAGTATAGGCCCTCCCGCGTGATCGAGAGAATTACGGGGTCCTCGACGGAGGATCGCAGGTTCGTCGTCGCGGTCTTCGGGAGCGCGACCGATACGCCCTGGTGCAGCATCGGGGCCGTAACCATGAAGATGATCAGGAGCACGAGCATCACGTCCACCAGGGGCGTGACGTTGATGTCCGCCAAGTGATCGAAGGGGTCGCCGCTCTGGCGCTGAAAGGCCATCTAGATCACCGCCGGCAGTCGATCGTCCATGGTCGGCACCACGAACTCAGGACACCGGGCTCCTACGTAAAGTTCCGTTCGGCAAGGTTGATGAACTCCAGAGAAAAGTCCTCCATCCCCGCCCGCTGCTCGCGGACTTTTCCCATGAAGTAGTTGTAGAAGATCATCGCGGGAATGGCGGCGGCCAGGCCGGCGGCGGTGTTGATGAGCGCCTCTGAGATCCCGGGCGCGACGGCCGCGATCGACGTCGAGCCCGTCACCCCGATCGCGCGAAACGACTGCATGATGCCCCAGACGGTGCCGAACAGGCCGATGAACGGACACGCCGACGCCGTCGTCGCCAAAAACGTCAGGTTGCGGGTCAGCCGCGACATCTCGACGCCGATGGCCCGCTCGAGGGCCCGCTCGATGCCCGAGATGTTCTTGATCAAGAGCTTGCCGCCTTGCGTCGAGCCGGTCGTCGGCGCGTCGTCGGCGCGATTGGCCTTGACCTGCGCGTCGAGCTCGGCGTAGCCCGCCTTGAAGAGCGTCGTCAGGGGCGTGTCGGCCAGCTCACCCGCGAAGGTGTTGACCTCGGAGAAGCGCTTCGACTTTCGGAAGAAGGACACGAATTTGTCGGACTGCCGCGACACCCGCCGCAGCCGCAGGAACTTCGCGAAGATGATGATCCAGGACACCAGCGAGAAGAACAGGAGGATGCCCAGGACGACCTTCGCGGTGCTCCCGGTCTCGGAGAAGAAGGAGAGGATCGAAGGCTGGCCGGGGAGGTTTTCGGTGGTGACGGGTTGAAAGGCGGTCGCCAGCATCGCTTTCGACCGTAACATAGGCTTTCCAGAGGGTCAAAGGGAATGGAGCGGCAAATCGCGGACGTTGTCTTCTGCGTGGTGAGTCTTCTGCGCCGATGGATGCTCGGCCTCGGTCTGTCTGCGCTTTCTCTGGCGCTTTCCGCCGCTCCCACCGACATCCTTCCCGCGGGCGAAGTGGCTCCCGGCATGAAGGGCTACGGTCTGTCGGATCTCGGGGACGGGAAGGGAGTCCAGCGGTTCGACGTCGAGATCGTCGGGTTGCTCAAGAGCTACGCACCCAAGCAGGATCTGATCCTCGCGCGGATCCACAACGAGGCGATCGAGCGCAGCGGGGTGATCGCAGGCATGAGCGGCAGCCCGATCTACGTGGGTGGACGGCTGATCGGCGCGCTCGCGTACGGCTGGCCCTTCGCCCGAGATCCCATCTGCGGGATCACTCCCATCCAGAGCATGCTCGACATCCGCAAGGCGCCGGCCGGACCGCCCGTGCCGATCGGCGGAGCGGCGGCGGGGACCGCGGCGTTTCTCGGAGCGTTCCGCGACGGGAAGTTCCAGAAGCCCTTCGACGCGCTGCTCCAGTCGCTCCGCGCGGAGCCCGCGGCCAACTCCATGGCGGCGCTGCCCCTGCCCGTCTCCCTGGGAGGCGCCGTCGGCTCTGCCGACGTGTTCGCGCGAGTCGCACAGGCCGCGAACTGGATGGTCGCGCCCTCGGGCGGATCGGCGTCCCGCGCGATTCCGGCGGCCGGACCCGCCGCGGCCAGGCTGCAGCCCGGCTCGGCGGTGGCGGCCGTCCTCCTGTCCGGCGACATGGTGCTCTCGGCCACGGGCACCGTGACGTGGGTGGATGAGAGCTCGGTCCTCGCCTTCGGCCACCCGTTCCTCTCGATGGGCCCCGTCGATATGCCGATGGCGAGCGCCGACATCCTGACGGTGCTGCCCTCGCTGTACCGCTCCTTCAAGTTCTCGACGACTGGCGATGTCCTCGGGTCCGTCTCGCAGGATCGTTCGACGGGCATCCTCGGCAGCTTCGGAAAGCCGGCCACGATGGTGCCCGTCACCATCCGGATGACCTCCGAGAATCTCGCGCCGCAGACGTTCCACTTCGAGGTCGTGCACAACTCGATGCTCACGCCCATCCTGCTGGCGGTCGCGATCGACAACGTCCTCACGACGCTCGAGAAGCGCGCGGGCGAGCGGACGATCGTCTGGAAGTCCGCCATCGAGACCTCGGAGCGGACGGTCCACTGGGACTCGGTCTTCTCCGGCCTGACGGCGCGCGAGGAGGCGGTGGCGTCGCTGGCGCTTTTGACCAACTACCTCATGGCCAACGAATTTCGCGACCTCTCGATTCGCGGCGTCGAGGTCGAGATCGCGCACTCGGATCGTCTCCAGAACGCCCGAATCGTGCACGTCGAGGCGCAGAAGGACAAGGTGCATCCCGGCGAGAGCGTGCCGGTGTGGGTGGACCTGGAGGACTTCCGCGCGGGGCTGCGCCGCGTCGTGATGACCGCGCGCGTTCCCGGCGACGCGCCGCCTGGCCCGCTGACCGTCTTCGTGGGCGACGGGAACGCGGCGACGGCGTACGATCTCGCGCTGTACCCTCCCGATCCGCACTCTCTCGACCAGGTCCTCGACTTTCTCGCGCGCGTTCGGCCGCCGAACACGCTCAACCTGCTCGCGTACCGCACGGCGGCGGGCGCCGTCGTCAACGGAGCGCCCCTGGCTGCGCTGCCCCCGACGCGGGCCGCGCTCCTGCGCGACCGCGGGCCCGGCGACGGCTCTCCCGACCTCGCGTACCTGAGGCTCCAGGCGGAATCGGTCGAGCAGCCGGTGCCGGTCTCCGGTTCCGCGCGGCTCATCCTCGAAGTCCTGCCGAGGATCTGGTGAGGCGGCGCTTCGCCGGGCCCGGGATCCTGGGCCTCACCCTGTGCCTGGCCCCGGCGGCCTCGTCCGCTTCGTCCGTCAAGATCTGGGTCTGCGACACCGCGGCGGACTTCTCCGCGGGGGAGGCCCGCGGGGTCTCGGTGTCCGCGGACGGAACCCTGCTTCCCGGAAAGTCCCTATCCCGGATCGAGGGCGTCTCGGAGGCCGTCCTGTTCGCGGCGGCGCCCGGGCGCTCCGGAGAGCTGTACGTGGGAACGGGGGACTCGGGGAGGATCCTGCGCGTCTCCGCCGACGGAAAGGTCGACACCTACGCGACCCTGGCCGAGCGCGAGGTGACCGCGCTGCGCGTCGGCCCCGACGGGGACCTCTACGCCGGCGCGTCGCCGGGCGGAAAGGTCTACCGGGTCGAGCGCGGAAAGGCGTCGCTGTACTACGACACGAAGGCGGAGTACGTGTGGGCGCTCGCCTTCGACGGGCGAGTCCTGTACGTCGGAACGGGCCTCCCCGGGGAGATTCACCGCGTGAAGTCCGCGGGGTCGGGGGAGCGGGTCCACGCGACGCCGGATCCGCACGTGCGCGCGCTGTTCGCCGACGGGAAGGGGCGGATCTGGGCCGGCACGTCCGGGTCGGGACTGGTCATTCGCCTCGACCACGCGGGACACGCGACGACGGTCTACGATTCGAGCAAGCCGGAGATCACCGCGATCGCGGCGGACCGGGGCGGGCGCGTCTGGGCCTCGGCGGGGACCGCGGAGGTCGCCTCGGGATTTTCCGAGGCCCCGCCGGTTCCGCAGCCCTCCGCGTCGCCCAAGGCCGCGAAGGCCGGGACCCCCGTCGAAGACGACGACAAGACCAAGCCCGAGGTCTCGGTGAGTGTCTCGACGCCGCGGCTGGCGCCTCCGCGCGGCGGAGCCAAGGGGGGCTACTCCTCGGAGGTCGTCCTCTTCGAGGAGGAGGAGTCTCCCCGCGTCGCCTGGACGAGCGCCGAGGAGGTTGTGTTCGACCTCGCGACCGACGACGGGGGCGCCGGCGTGGTCGCCGCGACGGGGCCGAAGGGCCGCCTCTACGCCATCGGGGCGGACTCTTCGGCGCTGGTGCGGACCTTCGACGAGAAGCAGGTCACGTTCTTCGCCGGAGACGACATCGGAACCAACGCCTCGAGCGCGCTCTACCGGAGGGATCCCAACGCCGCCGCGGGCGAGTACGTCTCCGCGGTCAAGGACACGGGACGCACCAGCGTCTTCGGGGCGTTTCGATGGGACGGCGACGCTCCCGCGGGCAGCCGGCTGGAGTTCGCGTTTCGGTCGGGCGAGTCCGCGGCCCCCGATTCCACCTGGAGCGCGTGGTCCCCGTGGGCGGCGGGGGATAAGGCCCTGACCATCGGTGCCCCGGAGGGACGGTTCCTGCAGTGGAAGCTGCGGATGACCGGAAGCCGCGCCCACTCGCCCGCCGTCCGCCGGACGGAGGCGGCCTACCGCAACCGCAACGCGGGACCCGTCATCGAGAGCCTGCAGGCCCTCGATCCGGCGGAGGTCCTCGCGCGCTCCGGCTCGGGCGGCTCGAGCGTCTTCGAGTCGGCGGCCCCCGACGAGAAGGGAATTTTCACCGCGCTCGAGGACGCGAAGAGCGAGGGCTCGCCGCGCAAGCTCTATCGCAAGGGATACCGGACCCTCCAGTGGAAGGCCTCCGATCCGGACAGCGACGCGCTCTCGTCCGATCTGGAGTTTCGGGCGGCCCAGGCGACGAAGTGGATTCCCCTGCGGCGGGACGTCCGCGAGAGCTTCTACGCGTTCGACTCGACCTCGCTTCCGGACGGCGACTACGTGTTCCGGGTGACGGCCTCGGACGCCGAGGCCAACCCGGGCGACGGCAAAAGCGCCTCGCGGGAGTCGGCGCCGGTGCGGATCGACAACACGCCCCCCGTGATCCGGACGCTGGCGAGCTCCCCGGGCGTCTTCGAGTTCGAGGCGGCCGACGCCGCCTCCCCCCTGGTCGAGGCCGAATACAGCATCGACGCGAAGAAGTGGGTGCGGCTCGAGCCCAGGGACGGGCTTTCCGACTCCCCGCGCGAGACGTACGCCATTCGCCTCCCGCCGGAGGCCCGGGGCGGCTACCTCCTCGTGAGGGTCACGGACGCGTCCCGCAACGTCGCCGCCGCCTCGTTCGTCGCGCCGTAGGTCTTCCGCGACGCGGCCGGCGGAGGCCGGCGTCTCTCAAGCGATAATCCACCGCATGAGGCGCGGATTCCCGGGGGCGGTTCTGATCCTGGTGTGCGTCGCAGCCTCGTGCCGGCCCCGCGAGGCGCCCGCGCCGGGGCGCCTCCGCACCACGCCCACTCGGGGACCGCTCCCGGCGGCGATCGGGTTCCTGGACGAGTCCGGAAACGCGCCGACGGACGGCGGCCTGCTGAGACTTCGCCTCTTCGGGGAGCCCACGACGTTGAACGCCGTGCTCCAGTCCAGCACCCCCGAGGCGCAGGTGCTCCAGTACGTTCAGCGCAACCTCCTCGACTTCGACGCCCGCATGCGGCTTACCCCGGGGCTGGCGGAGCGGTGCGACGTCTCGGCCGACGGCCGGGACTACACGCTGACGATCCGGTCGGACGCGGTCTGGGAGGACGGCCGGCCCGTCACCGCCGGCGATGCCGTGTTCACGATCGGGAAGATCGTGGACCCGAAGGTCCCGTCCAACGTTTTCAAGCCGCTCTTCGAGGACATGGCGTCCTTCGAGGTCCTCGACGCGCGCCGATTTCGCGTGCGGTTCCGCACGCCGTACGCGTTCCGCCAGATGGCGTTCGTGTTTCCTCCGTTGCCCGAGCATCGATTCGCGCGTCAGGACTTCCTCAAGTCCCGCGAGAACCGCGCGCCCCTGGCCGACGGGCCGTACCGGGTGGTGTCCTGGAAGGCGCAGCAGGCGATCGCGCTCGAGCGCAACCCCAGATACCCGGGCCCGCGGGGCCACTTCGATCGGATCCTGTTTCGCATCGTCCCGGACGACACCGCCGCGTACCGGATCCTCACCGCCGGCGAGCTCGACGAGGACCAGCTCAACCCGGGCCTGAGGGTCCGCGCGGCGGGGGACGAATCCTTCCGATCGTGCTGCCGAATGGTCGAGTTCTACAACCTGGACTATTCCTACATCTCCCTCGACAATCGCTCCCCGTTCTTCTCCGACGCGCGGGTGCGCCGCGCGATGACCATGCTGCTCGATCGCGCCTCGATCGTGCGAAGCCTCTACCAGGGGTCGGCCCGCATCATCTCGGGTCCGTGGGCGCCGGACTCGCCGGCCTACGACCCCGGCCTCGTGGCGCTGCCGTTCGACCCAGCCGGAGCGGCCCGGCTCCTCGACGAGGCCGGCTGGCGCGACACCAATGGGAACGGCACGCGCGATAAGGCGGGCCGGGAGTTTGAGTTCGACCTGCTTACCCCCGAGAGCTCGGAGGTCGGGCGTCAGATCGACGAGATGCTGTCGTCCGAGCTGTCCCGCGTCGGAATCGTCGCGCACGTGCGCACGATCGAGTGGGCGGCCTTCGTCGAGCGGGTGGACGCCGGGGACTTCACCGCGGCCTCCCTCGCGTGGTCCGCGGTGGACCCGAATCCGGATCCGTACTTCTACTGGCACTCCTCTCAGTGCGCTCCGAAGGGCCTGAACGACGGCTGCTACCGGAATCCGGACGCCGACCGCCTGATGGAGGAGGCGAGGCGGGAGCTCGACGAGAAGCGCCGGACCGAGCTCTTCCACCGTCTCCACCGGATTTTCCGCGACGACGCTCCAGCGATCTTCGTAGTCAACGCGTCGCAGAAGTACGCCTTCCGCCGGGGCATCGACGGCCTGACGGCGTCGCCGCTGGGCCTTTTCGGAACCTGGCCGGGACCCCTCGGATGGTTCGAGCGCCGCGTCGGCGAGCCGACGGCGAGGCCTCCCGCGTGAGCCGCTACGTCCTGCGGCGCCTGCTGCTGGCGATTCCGACGCTCCTGGGGATCACGATCGTCGTGTTTGCGCTCGTGCATCTCGCTCCCGGGAGCCCGGGGGCCGGCGCGTCGTCGCTGCGGCGTCCGACCGGTCGGGGCGCGGAGGAGATGCGCCGGATCTACGGCCTCGACCGTCCGCTCCCGGAGCGTTTCGCGAAGTGGGTCTCCCGGGTCGCGCGGTTCGATCTCGGCGAGTCGTTCGTGGACCACCGTCCCGTCTCGGAGCGCATCCGCGAGGCGCTGCCGAACACGCTGCTCCTGAACGGTCTGGCCCTGCTGCTGGCGCTTGGGATCGCGATCCCGCTGGGAGTCGTCGCGGGTGGCAATCCCGAGAGCGCGTTCGATCGGCTCTCGGGGGCGGCGCTCTTTGCGATGTACTCGATGCCGACGTTCTGGGCGGCCCTGCTGCTCCAGACCCTCCTGGCCGTTCAGCTGCGGTGGCTGCCTCTGTATGGGATCGCCTCGGACTCGCCTCCTCGCGGGCTGGCCGGGGTCGCGGACCGGCTCGCGCACCTGGCCCTTCCCGTGATCTGCTTGACGTACGGCACGCTCGCGTTCGTGGCCCGCCTCGTCCGTTCCGGAGTCGCGGAGGCGCGCGACAGCGACTACGTCCTCTCGGCGCGGGCGCGCGGAGCCTCCCGGAGCCAGGCTCTGTGGAGGCACGCGTTCCGCAACGCCGTCCTGCCGCTGATCACGCTGCTCGGGCTCATGGTGCCCGCGCTCCTCTCCGGGAGCGTGGTCGTCGAGCGCATCTTCGTCTGGCCGGGACTCGGGCAGCTCTACTTCGACTCGATTCTCGCCCGGGACTATCCCGTGATCCTCGCGCTGTCGCTCCTCTCGGCCGTCGTGACGCTGATCGCGACGCTGGCCTCCGACCTGGCGGCCGCTTTCGCGGACCCGCGCGTGCGGGACGGAGCGATCTCCTGAGAGCGGGCTCCGGCGCCTTCGGATTCGCGAGGCTGCCGGGAAGCGGGCGGGTGGCCCTGGGGGTCGTGATCCTCCTGTGGCTGGTCGCGGCCGCTTCGCCGCTCTTCGCCGCCCGGTCGCGCGAGATCCGGCTGGATGAACGCCTGCAGGCGCCCTCCGCCGTGCACCCCTTCGGAACGGACGATCTCGGCCGGGACCTCCTCGCGCGGGTCGTCGCCGCGACGCCGATCTCGCTCGCCATCGGGATCGTCTCGGCGGCGGTCTCGCTGATCGTCGGGTTCGCCGTGGGAGCGACCGCCGGCTGGTTCGGGGGGGTGATCGACCTGTTGCTGTCGCGGGTGATCGAGGTCATCCTCTGCTTCCCGGTGCTCTTTCTGCTCCTCGCGCTGGCGGCGTTTCTGCCGCCGTCGCCCTGGACCGTCATCGCGGCCATCGGCCTGACCACGTGGCCGGGCGACGCGCGCTACGCCCGGGCGGAGGTCCTGAAAATCCGCGAGCTCGGCTACGCGCACGCGGCGCGGACGATGGGCGCCTCGACGCCCCGGATCCTGATCCGGCACCTGCTTCCGAACACGGTCGCCCCGCTGATCGTCTCGGCGGCCTTCGGGGTGGGATGGGCGATCCTCGCCGAAGCGTCGCTCTCTTTCCTGGGCGTGGGCCTGCCCGGGCCCGCCACGTCCTGGGGAGGCATCCTGTCCGCGGCGCCCAACTACATCGACGAGGCCTGGTGGATCGCCCTCTTCCCGGGCCTGGCGCTGTTCCTGACGATCTCCGCCTATAATTTGCTGGCCGAAGGGCTCCGCAGGGCCGCCAGCGAAGGGGGAGGACACGCATGACGGAGCGCATCGCCGTCTATCCCGGTTCCTTCGATCCCCTGACCAACGGACATCTCGACATCCTGGCTCGGGGCCGCCGGCTGGCGGACCAGGTGATCGTCGCGATCCTCGACCACGACCAGAAGACCCCGCTCTTCACGGTCGAGGAGCGCATCGGGATGATCCGGGAGATCGTCGGAGGCGACGCGTCGATCTCGGTCAGCGCGTTCACCGGGCTCCTCGTGGACTTCGCCAAGAGCTCGGGGGCGACGATCATCGTCCGGGGACTGCGGGCCGTCTCCGACTACGAGTACGAGCTCCAGATGGCGCTGATGAACCGGCGGCTGGCGCCCGCGGTCGAGACGGTTTTCCTCATGGCGAAGGAGGAGTACTCCTACGTCTCCAGCCGGTTGGTGAAGGAGCTCGCGCGGCTGGGCGGCGACGTGACGGGCCTCGTTCCCAATCTCGTGCGCCAGCGCCTGGCCGACCGGTTCTGACGGGCCGGAGGGTGCGACTCGGCATGCGAACCGTGCGGACCGACCTCCGCGTCCGATACTCCGAGACGGACCAGATGGGCATCGTGTACCACGCCCACTACCTCGTGTGGTTCGAGATCGGTCGGACGGAGTGGTGCCGCGCCGCGGGAATGCCCTACGCGGGAATGGAGCGCTCCGGCCTCTTCATCCCCGTCACCCGCGTCGAATGCGCATTTCGACGCCGGTCGAGCTACGACGATCCCATCCAGGTGTGGACCCGGATGGAGCAGCTCGCGGCCCGGGGCTGCGCCTTCGCATACGAAATCCGCGGGACGCAGGGCGAGCTCCTGGCCGACGGCTCGACGCGCCACGTCTTCACCGACGCCGCCGGTCGACCGTCCCGGGGATCGCCCGAGGTCGTGCGCGCCCTGGAGGAGTTTCGGCTGTCCGACCCCTGAACGGCGGAGACTGCAACTCCGGACCGCAAGTCCGTGTTTCGAGGTCGTGAAGGAGACCCCATGATCGCTCGGCTCTGGCACGGCCCGGTATCGGAGGGACGGGGGGACGAATACATGCGGTACCTGGAGAAGACCGGAATTCCGGACTCGCGCGCGACACCCGGAAATCGGGGCGTGTACGTGTTCCGCCGGACGGAGGCCGGCGCGGACCACTTCCTGTTCGTGTCGCTCTGGGAATCCCGAGAGGCGATTCGCGCCTTCGCCGGCGACGACCTCGAAAAGGCGCGCTACTACCCGGAGGACGCGGCGTTTCTCCTGGAGCTCGAGCCGACCGTGACCCACCACGAAGTGGCGGCGCGCGAGATCTAGTCTCCGCGCCGGCGCAGGGGGGCCAGGCCGTAACGGGCGATCGTCCCGAGGATTTTGGCGCCGGCCCGAAGCGTTCCGTTCAGAGTCCCCGTGATCTTCGACACGCCGATCCGCCGCCGGTAGGAAACGGGGACCTCGGCGATCCGGAGGCCCTTTCGGACCGCCTTGACCTGCATCTCGCAGGTCCATCCAAAGCTCGTGTCCCTCATGCCGAGGCGTTCGTACGCATCCCAGCGGATCGCGCGGAATGGGCCCAGGTCGGTGTAGCGCTGCCCGAGGAGCCATCGGATCAGGAGGCAGGCGAGCGCGTTCCCGAAGCGCGCCTGCGGGAGCAGGGCGCCCGGCTCCGACTCTCCGAGCGCTCGCGAGCCGATCACGAGCTCCGCGCCCGCGGAGACGGCGGCGATCAGAGCGGGCATCTCCTCGGGGTGATCGGAGAAGTCTCCATCGAGGAACACGAGGATCTCGGGCGGACGGTTCGCGAGCGCGGCGACCCCGGCGAGGCACGCGCTCCCGTACCCGCGGCGCGGCTCGCGGACCAGGCGCACGGGCAGCCCGCGGGCGATCGAGTCCGTGCCGTCGGTCGAGCCGTTGTCCACGACCACGATCTCCTCGACGAGGCCCGCCGGGATCGCGCCGACGACCAGGGGCAGCGAGTCCCTCTCGTTGAACACCGGGATGACGACTGCCACGCGCGGTCGGGGCGCGGGAGAGGTCACGAGACCAGCCGCGCCCGGATCCGCCCGCCGAGCATCGCGGCAGCGAGGCCCGCGAAGATCAGGAGCGAGGCACCGACGACCCGCAAGGTCAGGACCTCGCCGAGGACGAGGATCGCGAGGATCGTCGACATCAATGGCTGGAGGAACACGTAGAACGCCACGCGGGACGCGTCGGTTCGGGCGAGCGCCCACGAGTTCAGGAGGTACGGCAGGACGGTGCAGAGCACCACCACCCCGAGGAGGCTCGCCCACGCGGAGGGCGGGATGCGGCGGGGCTCCAGCCGGCGGAGGCCCGGGAGCGCGACCACACAGATCAGGACGGCGCCGTAGCGAAAGACGGCCGCCGTGAAGGTCGCGACCCGGTAGCGTGCCAGGAGGGTCCGCGAGAGGACCAGGTACAGGGAGTAGGACGTGCAATTGGCGAGCAGCAAAAGGTCCCCGCTCAGGGACGGGCTGCCCCAAGGCATGCGCTGCGCGTTCAGGAGCACGAGCGCGCCGGCCGCCGCGAGGGCGATGCCGGAGATCGCCGGGATCGTCAACCGCTCCCGCTTGAGCGCCACGGCCGCCGCCACCGTGAAGACGGGGATCGTCGCGGTCAGGATCGTCGTGTGGATCGCGGATGTGAGCGAGAGGCCCATGATGAAGAGGATCTGATTGAACGAGACCCCGAGGAGCCCGTAGAGGACGAGCCCGGGCACGTCGGCCCGCCGGATCGCCTCGCGAGCCGGAATGCGGCGGGCGACCTCCAGAACGGCGGCGGCCGCGGCCACGCGAAGCGCGGCGAACGGGAGCGGCGGGACCCACGCCAGCACGATCTTGCCCAGGATGGGGAAGAGAGCGAATCCGACCTGCGCGCCGGCCAGTGCGGCGTGGATCTCCCACGGGCGGCCCGCAGGCGGGCGGCCGCTCACGCGAAGGCCAGCCCGAGTGCGCTCACGCGAAGGCCAGAGCGGGTGCGCTCACGCGAAGGGAAGTCGAGACACGATCGCCACGCTTTCCGGACGATCGGGGTCGCGCATGGCGGCGCCCTCGGCAACCTCTCGAAACGCCAGCCCCAGGCCGATGGCACCGAAGCGCGGCGAGTCCACCGCGCTCGTGACCCGGGCGAGCTCGTGATCCGGCTTCGCGGGATCGGGAAAAACCGCTCCCTCGGGCGCCGGCTCACCGTGGAACCGGAACCCCACGAGGCGGCGATTGATCCGCCCGTACGTTCGGACCCGCGCCACGATCTCCTGGCCCACGTAGCAGCCCTTGGTGTAGGAGATCGCGTCGGAAAGCCCGACTTCCTGCGGGAGGTTCGTGGCGTCGGCGTCGCGGCCGAGGAGCGGGCGCCCGGCCTCGATCCGAAGGACCTCGGCGGTCCCGGGCGAAACCGTGATCGATCCCGCCCGATCGAGAATCGCAGCCGCGTCGGCGAGGAGCCCGGCAGGAATGAGAAGGCCGCCCGCGAACTCGCCCTCCGCCGGGAGGCGCACGGCCTCTACCGGAAGCTCGAGGCCCGCGGCGCCGGGGCCGTAGAGGCCGATCTCGGCGTGAGCGTCCGTGACGTCGCGAACCGCGACCTTCTGGAAGACCGAGTACTTCGTCAGGTGCGCCGCCACGGCCGGGACCGCGGGCGCGGGAAGAAGCAGGAGCAGGCGCTCGGCCTCCGCCACGACGCGCCCGAAGTAGATCAGCTTTCCCTTCGGGGTCAGCCCCGCGACGGGAAGAACCCGCCCCGGCGCGAGGGACTTCACGTCCTGGGTGACCTGCCCCTGCAGGAAGTCGATCCGGTCGGGCCCCTCAATCGCGAGGACGCCGGTCGCGCGGCGAAGGTGGGCGAGGGAGGTGAGCGCCGCGTCGTAGTCGCGTGGACCGCGGATCCTTTCCGTTGGGGGGCGCGAGATTATCACCGGCGGAGCGGGCGGGCTATTTCGGGACGATCTCGGCCCGGACGCGGACCCTGAGGAAGTCCGCAATGTCGATGGTCCGCATGCGCGTGTCACCTCTCGTAGAGGCGGCCAGCGTATCATTGCGCCGTGGAATCCGCCCCTCCCGAAGACCGCCCCGAGCTCCACGTGATCGACATCTTCATGATGTCGGTCAAGTGCGGGAACTGCGATGCGTACCAGACGATCGTGAAGTTCCAGAAAGGGCCCGAGAAAAACGTGTACACCTACGAGTGCGAAAATGAGATCTGCGACCCGAACGTCACGAGGACCTTGATCGAGATCCCGCGGCACCTGGACAACTCCACCCGCCGGGCCGAGGAGCTCCCTTACTACGAGCGGGAGGAGTCCCCCGAGCCGACGGGCTGACCCTCCTCGCGGGCCGGCGTCCCGCCCCCGGGGAAGATGCCTTAGAATGGATGGCTCGTGAGTCTTCAAACGGCCCGCCCGGAAGGCCTGGGCGTCTCGCCCGATCTCCGGCAGCGCCTGCGGAAACGCCTCGCCGATTCGCCCGCCCTGCGCTGGCTCTCCCCGAGCATGGAGGAGCTGGAGCTGGACCGCTGCGTCCTGCGCCTGCCTTACCGTGAGGAGATCACCAATGGGTCGGGCACCGTGCACGGCGGTGTCCTGGCGACGCTGGCGGACTCGGCGGTGGCCTTCGCGCTGGCCACGAACTTCGACGGCAAAATGGGATTTGCGACCACGGATCTGACGATCCACTTCCTGCACCGCGCCCGGGGCGTGGTGTGGGCTCGAGCCCGAATCTTGAAGAAAGGATCGCGCGTCAACGTCGGAGAGGTGGAGATCGTCGATGAGGCCGGCCGGGAAGTCGCCCGGGTCCTCGCGACGTTCGTCCTGACGACCTCATCCTTCGACTACGCGCCAGAAAGGACATCTACTCCATGAACGACGACACCGTTCCGTTCCCCGCCGCCGAGGCGGTGGAGGCGGAGCGCAAACCCTCCCGGCGCCGCCGCGGCGGCGCGAGGAGGCACAAGGCCTTCCCCGCTTCCGCCGAGGAGGCGGCGCCGGAGGCCGCCCCGCTCGTCCTCCCCGCGGCAACGTTTCCGCAGGTCTCCAGCGCCTCGCTCAGCGTATCGTCCGCGCCTCCCGCGCGCGCCTCCGTCGATCAGCGGCTCTCGCTCTTCATCGACTTCGAGAACATCGCGCTCGGGGTGCGGGACGCCCAGTACAAGAAGTTCGACATCCACCTCGTCCTGCAGCGCCTGATCGAGAAGGGGCGGATCGTCTTCAAGAAGGCGTACGCCGACTGGACGCGCTACTCCGAGTACAAGCGCGAGTTCCACGAGGCGGCGATCGAGCTCATCGACATTCCTCAGCGGAACTACACGGGCAAGAACTCGGCCGACATCCGGATGGTCGTGGACGCGATGGACCTCGTGGCCTCTAAGGGGCACATCACGACCTTCGTCATCTGCTCGGGAGACTCGGACTTCTCGCCGCTGGTCTCGAAGCTCAAGGAGAACGACAAGGGAGTGATCGGGGTCGGGGTCAAGAACTCCACCTCGAACCTGTTGATCTCAAACTGCGACGAGTTCATCTTCTACGAGGATCTCGTCCGCGAGACCCGAGCGATCCCGTCCATCGACAACCTCCCGAAGAAGAAGCAGGAGGTCTTCCGACTCGTGCTCGACTCGCTGCAGGCCCTGCGGCGGGAGAATTACGACGTGATCTGGGGCTCCATGGTCAAGCAGACGATGCAGCGCAAGCAGCCGTACTTCAGCGAGTCGTACTACGGCTACAAGTCGTTCTCCGAGCTGCTCGAGGACGCGGAGCGTAACGGTCTCCTCACGATGAAGAAGGACGCCAAGAGCGGCGGCTACGTGGTTTCGGCATAGGCTCGGACCCTGTGCGGCCCGCTTCGCGGCCTCACCGAAGGGGGGCGGGAATGTCTCCAGACCTCCCTCTCCCCCGTCGGGAGGCGCTCTCCCTCTAGCACGCGACGCGAAAGTCTTCCGACGAAGGAGGGAGGAGGTTCGCGCCGCGGAAGCCCGCAGCGATCGCGCCGCCGCGCGACGCGCGAGGGCGACGTGCGGAGGCGACGGTTACGGCCGCCGGAGGATCAGGCGGTCCGGAGTTCCGGCGGGGCCGGACAGCGTGGCGTCGACGTGGAGGTCCACGAAATTGGCTGAGCCGGAGAGATCCCAGACGACGTTGCGGAAGCCCCGCAACGAGTTGTCCGAGCTCGGATGGATGACGCGGGACAGCGCGTCGCTTCCCCGCGGGACGGCGTAGCCGGGCGCGAAGTAGACGTAGGAGAGGAATCCGGAGGAGTTGACGCCGGCCTGGACGAGGTAGTCCCGATCCAGGGACTCGAGCAGCAGATAGGTCGTCGCGTCGGCGGTTCTCCCCTGGCCCTCGACCGCGCGCCAGAGGCGGTCCCGGTGGGGCACCCACGGCGCGAGCGGAATGAAGTCCAGATTGAGGGCCGCTCCGCGCGGGGAGGCGAGCGTGGCCGCGGAGATCTCCCGCAGGCGCTCCCGACCGTTCGGCACGGTCAGGTAGCCGGCGCCGGCGCCCCCGTGTCCGGGATCGGTCAGCGTCACTCCGGCCGCGACGATGTTCCCGGACCGGTCGGTCTCGACGAACGCCTCGCGCAGCGCCGGGCGCGGCGGCGGACCGGCGATGGAGGTCGCGACTTTCCCCTGCCAGCGGCCCGTCAGGTCCAGGGTCCAGGGCGCGGGACTGGCGTAGGCGAGCGGCGCCGCCTCCCGGACGGGTTGCGCGGCGCGCGACCCCCACAGGATCGCTCCGACGACCAGGGCGAGGGCAATTCCCGCGACGCCGAGGAGGGCGTTGCGGCCGGGCGCGAAGGCCCGCGCGGCGGACGGAGAGGAAGGCGGCCGCGGCTCGGGCTCGACCGCCGGCTGCCCCTGAAGCCTCTTGTGGCACTTGAGGCAATCGAGCGCGGGGATCTGCGTGAAGCCGCAGTGGGGGCACGTGACCCAGGCCATGGAGGAAGTGTACCGCCGCGGCGCCAGGCCGCGCTTGCGGGCTCCGCTCAGATCTCGCGGAAGAAGAACCGATCCAGCACGGACATGCGCTCGGCGAGCTGCCGGGCGTCGGGCTCCATGAGCCAGAGGGCCGCTCGGATGGAGGACGCGAGGGAGTTGCCGTCCTGGGGCGTGAAACAGAAACCGATGACCTCGCGCTCGCCCTTCACGGCGACCGTCGGCGAGGAGATGACCGCCTGGGAAAGGATCCTGCCGTAGTACCCGTGGTCCCGCCCGAAGGAGAAGATCTGGTTGGACGAGCGCCGCTCGGTCAGCGCGATCCGCCGGTTGGCGTGAAGCCGGGTGAGGACCCGCTCGCGGGAGATCGGCTCGGACAGCTCCATGTCGAACCAGAGCGAGTGCATGTACTGGGTGTTCAGCTTCATGGCCGAGGAGAAGATCGGCGGCTTCCATCCGAGCGTCGAGAGGAGCGCCGCGGCGTCGCGCGCGTGGTGCGTGCCGAACTCCGGATCGTCGTGCTTTCCCGCCGAGGGCGCCGGCGCGAAGCCCGAGTCCTGGGAGACGTCGTTCGCCCTCCGCATGCACACGAAGCGAGCCTTTTCCAGGATCCGCGCGCCCGCGTCGTTGGTGCCGAGCGTCTGGATCAGGCAGGCGATGTTGTGGGTGTTGCAGGAGACGATCTGCAGGAAACGGTCCTGGCCGTGGATGAGCGCCTCGTCGTTGATCCCCATCGCATACATCTTGCCGAAGCCGAACTCGCTGCCCTGGGCGAGGAAGCCGAGCGGGCCGGAGATCTTCTCGTACTGCTTCTTGTTCTCGTTGCCCGCGGGAGTGCAGTCGATCACCACGGTCGCGCGTTCCAGGGCGGCCTGCGCCTCGCCCGTGACGCGGTGGCCCAGCGCCTCGAAGTCGGCGACCTTGTCCGAGTCGACCACGAGATGCGCGCCCCGCTCGACCAGGTGGTTGACCTTGGCCCTCTCCGTCGTCATCGGGGTGCGCTTGTGGAACGTGATCTCGTCGATCCCCAGGGACTTTCCGAAGTCGGCGAACAGCCCGATCAGCGGCTCGCCGATGGTCCCGGTGCCGACGACGTGGACGATCTTCTTCATCGCGTTCTCCTGTGGCGGGTCGCTCTCGAAAGCGTTGCGAGACGGGCGGAAGGATACGATGAGATCCCGAAATCGCCAACCGAGGAGGTGTTCGCTGGCGAGCCGCCTGTACTCTGTGATGTTTTCCGGGCCCGCTGGGGAGTTGGAGGGTCTCTGGAAGGAGGCGGACGGCGAGCGGCGCGGCGCGGCGGTTTTTGCGCATCCCCATCCGCTCCACGGCGGGACGATGCACAACAAGGTCGTGTATCGGGCCGTCCAGGCCCTGACGCAGTCGGGCTACGAGACGCTGCGCTTCCAGTTTCGCGGGGTCGGGCTTTCTCAGGGTCGGTACGACACGGGACACGGCGAGGTCGATGACTATCGAGCGGCCCTGGAGCACGCCGTGGCGCGGGGCGGCCCCCCCGTCGTCGCCGGAGGGTTCTCCTTCGGTGCCGCGATGGCTCTTCGGGCGTGTGCCGGCGACCCGAGGGTGTCCGCGTACCTGGGACTCGGTTTGCCGGTCGCCACCGAATCGACCCGCCTGCTTCCGAAGCCCTCGGTTCCCGCGCTCCTGCTCGTGGGGGAGCGGGACGCGTTCGGTCCTCCCGGCGATCTCCTCCGCTTCGCGCAGGGCTCCGCCCGCGTCGTGGTGATTCCCGAGGCGGACCACTTCTTCGAGGGCCATCTCGAGGAAGTCTCCGCCGCGATTCGCTCGTTCCTCGCGGAGATCGCGGGCGCTCCGCGCGCGGCCGCCGGGGAGGCATCCTGACGGCGGGCGCTCCGCTTTCGGCGGATGCGCGCGCGGCCCTCCTCGGCCTGGCCCGGGGAACGCTCGAGGCCCACTTCCGCGGCGATTCGCCGCCGCGGCTGAGCTCCGATCGAGCCGAGACCTTCGGCCAGCCGCGGGGGCTCTTCGTGACCCTGCACGCGGGAGGCGAGTTGCGGGGCTGCATCGGCACGCTCGCTCCGACGGGCGATCTCACGCGCATGATCTCCGAGTACGCGCTCCGGGCGGCGCTGGAGGATCCGCGCTTCCCGCCGCTCTCGAAGGCGGAGCTGGCCGGCTGCCGGATCGAGGTCTCGGTTCTGACCGCTCCCGAGCGCATCGATGGCCCGGAGCAGATCGAGATTGGACGGGACGGCTTGATCGTGGAGATGGGCAGGCATCGCGGCCTCCTCCTGCCCCAGGTCGCAACGGAGTGGGGATTCGACGCGGAGCGTTTCCTGGCCGAGGTCTCGCGCAAGGCCGGCCTCGACTCCGACGCTTGGAGGAACCCGGACGCGCGGATCTGGACCTTTCAGGCGGAGGTCTTCGGGGAGTGAAGGGAACGGGAAACCGTCAGAAGAAGATCGTGGTCCCCCGGAGACCGCCGCCGCCGCCGCCGCCTCGGCCGAAACCCGCGCCCCGGAAGCCGACTCGCAGCGGAACGAGGTGAATCTTCAGTCGGTCCCGGCGCGCAGCGACGGCGAGTAGAGCAGCAGCGCCACGGCGACGGCCGCGTTGAGGGACTCGACGGGCGTCCGCATGGGGATCGTGAGCTTGCGGTCCAGGTAGCGGTAGGCCCCCGCGGGAAGGCCCGTGCCCTCGGCGCCCACGGTCAAGACGGATTCCCGCGAGAGCGGAGCCTCGAACGCGTTCTCCCCGCCGGCCGCCACGGCGCCGCAGATCGGCCGTCCCGCCGCCTTCGCGGCCGCGGCGAAGGGCTCGAAGGACACGCGGCCGGAGACGGGGATCCGCAGGACGCTCCCGGCGCTGGCCCGTACGGCCCGGGCGTGGAAAAAGTCCGCGGAGCCCGGCGCGCCGAGAACGCCCGCCGCGCCGGCGGCTTCGGCCACGCGCACGATCGCGCCCAGATTTCCGGGGTCCTGGACCCCGAAGACGAACACGAGCGGCCCCGGCCGACCCAGGATCTCGGCGACGGGAACGTCGCGCCGGCGCGCGACCGCGAGGAGGTGCTGCGGCGTCCGGGAGTCGGCCAGGTGCTCGAGCACGGCGCGCGAGACCAGCCGGGGATCCGCCGCCGTGACCGCCGCGAGGCGGCCGGGCCGCACGCTCTGGTCGTGCAGGACGTGATCGAGCCGGATGCCGGCCGCCACCGCGTCGAGGATGGCCTTCTCGCCTTCGAGCAGGAAGTGCGTGCGCGCCTCGAGGCCGCGTGCGATTTCGCGAATTCGAGGGTTGGACGCGGATCCGATCGGGGGCATCGATCGACATGCTATAACCGCGCGCGATGAGGCTCGCCCGCGGCCGGAAGGCGTTCTCGACGGCCGTCGGGACTGCCGCCGCCCACTCCTCCTGGGCTTCGCTCTGGACCTTTCCGGCGATGATCGGGGCCGCGTTCGTCGTCTCGTGGGGCGCGGAGGCCGCCGAGTTCCTGATGTCCCAGGGCCTGGCCCTCGCCATCCTCGCGCTGATCCAGACGATGCCCGAGTTCGCCGTGGAAGCCGTGATCGCGTGGAAGGCGGGGAAGAATCCCGACATGGTCCATCTCGCGATTGCGAACTTCACGGGGAGTCTGCGTCTCCTGACGGGGTTCGGATGGCCGATGATCTACGCCGTCGCGGCCGTCTCCTCGCGCCGGAAGATGGGCCGCCGGCTTGGAGCTATCCGATTCGAGGACGATCAGGCCGTGGAGGTCGTGGGACTGCTCCCGCCGCTCGCCTACTTCGTGATCGTGTGGGCCAAGGCCAGTCTCTCGCTGGTCGACGCCGCGATCCTGACGGCGACCTATGTCCTGTACCTGGTGGTCCTCCTGCGCATGCCCCCGCGCGCGGAAACCATCGAGCAGGACGACGAGGTCCCCGCGGTCTCGCGGTGGGCGCTCTCGTTCACGGGCGCCAAGCGATGGCTGGCCGTCGGCGGCCTCTTCGCGGTGGGGGGAGCCGTGATCGTGCTCGTCGCCGAGCCGTTCCTGAACGCCATGATGTCGATCGCCGTCAGCCTGGGCATCTCGCAGTTCGTCTTCATCCAGTGGGTGGCGCCCTTCATCTCCGAGTTTCCCGAGAAGACCTCGGCATTCGCCTGGGCGCGCCGGGTCACGCGGGCTCCGGTCGCCCTGCTCAACATGGTGTCCTCGAACATCAACCAGTGGGGCATCCTCTCCGGGCTTCTGGCGGTGATCTACTGCTGGAGCCACGGCGCCACCACGCCGCTGCCCTTCGACGAGTTCCAGCGTCTGGAGATCCTGCTGACGATCCTCCAGGCGTTCCTGGGCTGGCTCTTCCTCGCGTCGATGAGCTTCGAGGCCTACGAGGCCGTCGGCCTCTTCATTCTCTGGCTGGTCCAGTTCGCGGTGCCGTCCCTGCGGCAGTCGATGGTCTGGGTCTACGGCGGCTGGATCGGGATCGAGGTCCTCCTGCTCGTGTCGGGACGGAAACAAATCCGCGCGTTCGCGGCGTTCGCGCGATCCTGGAAGGAGCGGCGATGACGGAATGGAAGCTGTCCCGGAGGATCGCGGCGCTGACGCCTTCATCCACGACCGCCATGGCGAAGAAGGCCAAGGCGCTGGCCGCGTCCGGAGTGGACGTGGTCGATTTCTCCATCGGCGAGCCGGACTTCGATACGCCGCGATTCGTGGGAGAGGCGGGGATGCGCGCGATCGAGGCGGGCCGGACGAAGTACACCGACGTCGCCGGAGAGTCCGCGTTGCGCGAGGCGATCGCGGAGAAGTACCGGCGGGAGCAGGGGGCCGTGGTTTCCCGCGAGAACGTCATCGTCACGGCCGGCGCCAAGCAGGCCGTGTTCAACGTCTGCCAGGCGCTCTTCGAGGAGGGGGACGAGGTCGCGCTCTTCGCGCCGTACTGGGTCTCGTTTCCCGAGATGGTGCGACTGACCGGCGCCGCGCCGCTCGTCGTCCCGACGTCGCTCGCCTCCGGGTGGCACGCGACCGCCGCGGCGCTCGAGAGGCGGGCGACCTCACGAACCCGCGGGGTGATCCTCAACTCGCCCAACAATCCCACCGGAGCCGTGGTCGATCCGGCCGAGCTCTCCCGCATCCAGGATTGGTGCGCGGCGCGCGGCGCGTGGCTGATCTACGACGAGACGTACGACCAGTTCCTCTACGACGGGCGCGGACACGCTTCCGCCGCAGCGCGCCTCGCCGACGGCGACCGACTCGTGGTCACCGGCGCCGCATCGAAGACGTACGCGATGACGGGCTGGCGCCTCGGTTGGGCCGTCGGCCCCCCGCGGCTGATCCAGGCGATGACCTCCTACCAGAGCCACACGACGTCCAACGCCTCTTCGATCTCGCAGGCGGCGGCGCTCGCCGCGCTCACCGACCTCGCCCGTTCCTCCGCCTCCGTGGCCGGGATGCTCGGCCAGTACGAGTCCCGGCGCCGACTCATGGTCGAGGGCCTCGCACAGATCGAGGGCCTGCGATGCGGCCTGCCCGAGGGGGCCTTCTACGCCTTCGTCGATCTCTCGAGTCTCTACGAACCGATCGGCGTCGAGGGATCGGCCGCGTTCTGCGAGCGGCTGCTCGCGGAGGCGCACGTCGCGGCGGTGCCCGGCGACGCGTTCGGAGAGGACGCGTGCGTCCGTTTCTCCTACGCGACCCCGGCCGAGCGCATCCGCGAGGGCCTTCGTCGGTTCGCCGGATGGCTGGCGCGGGCGACTGTGGAGAGGGGCGCGGCTAAGTCCTGACTGGCTCGAGGGAGGAGGCGGCGGGTCGAGGCGCGCTCAGGGCGCTCAGCGCCGGCCGCCCTCGGCGGTCCAGGAACCCGATGTACGAGCCCCAGGCGCCGACGCGCACCGCGGCGCGCAACCAGAGCGCGGCGAACTGCAGCGCGAGGAGAGCGGCGACCGCGGGCAGCGAGACGGCGGGCATGCACCAGGTGGCGAGGACGGCCCCCGCCGCGACTCCGCCTCCGGCGAACAGCCAGAAGAGAAAGAGGAGGAGCGCACGCAGGCGGGCTCCCGCGAGCGCCCGCCAGGCGAAGCGGAACGCGCGCCAGGCGCCGATCGTGGGGGAATATCTGCGGGCGGCGCGCGCGAAGTCATAGAGGAGCGAGAGGCCCGCGTACAGAAGGACGCCCCCGACGATCGTGACCCAGAAGACGATCGTCCGCACGGGAGCGTCGGGAGTGACGCTCTGGAGCGCATTCTTCGCGACGGCGCGCTCGCCGCCGAACCACGCGCCGAGCGCGATGCCCGCGAACGCCGCGAATAGCAGGAGGCACTTCGCGTTGTGCCGGAAGTTGCGGCGAGCGGGCTCGAAGAACTGGGAGAACGAGAAGCGACCCCGCCCGAGCGCGGCCACGATTCCTCCGGCGAAGAACGTTTGGAGGACGACCCCGAGGACTCCGGCGAACAGAGCCCCGCACCTCGCGCCGCGCACGGCGGGCGCCTGCTCGCGGAGGAAATCGAGGAAGTCGGTCGGGCCGAGGGTCGCCGTGTTCCGGATGAGGTGATCCCCTGCGAGCGTCCCGGCGACCGAGCCGGCGATCGCCGGGGTCAGCGGCATCGCCCCCGCCAGGCCGAGCGCCGCGGTGGTGAGCGCGAGTAAGAGGATCAGCTTCCCGTGCGAGAGCGCCGCGAAGCCGGCGGCGAGGCTGCCGCGAGGTGGAGCGGTCACGCGAGAGCCCACAGGAGCTGAGTCCAGACCCCGACCCAGAAGGCCGCGTAGCCCGTGTACTTGACCGCGGCGCGGCGGCCGAGCGTGGCGGCGGCGCCCTTGCCGGCAGACAGGACCCTCGAGTCGTTGAGGCGATTGAGGTCCCATCCATTTCGTCGATCCGGATCGACGGCGGCGAAGGCCAGCCGGGACCGGAATCGGACGCGCAGGCGGACCCAGCGCGCGGCGGCGGGAAGTTCCCGGTCCAGGACCGTGCCGTCCTCGAAGACCAGTCGCGCGCTCGCGCCGTGCTCCCACTCGCCCGTGTTGCCGAAGACTATGGAGGACTCGTAGCGCTTTCGCGCGTCCTTGCCCTTCGCCGGCTTCTCCTTCTCCCGGCCGGCGGCGACGCCGTCCTCGAGCGTCACTCGCGAGCCGTCCCGATCGAACACCCCGTCGTCGGCGTCGGCCTCGCGCGTCTTCGCCGAGACCACCTGCCAGTCCAGGCGGGAGGTTCCCTCCAGGAGGTTGCGCCGGTACGTCGAGAGGTCCCTCCCGGAGACCCTCTCGAACACCCGGAAGAAATCAGAGGTGGTGGGATGCCGAAACGACCACTCCTGGAAGTAGGCGCGCTGCGCCCGCGCGAAGGTCTGCATCCCGAGATCATTCTTGAGCTGCGCCATGAAGAGGCCGACCTTCGGGTACGAGTTGACGCCGTACGAGGCGCCCGAGGCGAAGCACCAGGCGCACCGCCGGATCGGGTCCAGGTTCGGGAGGTCGGCGGCCTGGCCGTGCGCGAGCGAGATCGAGTCGAATCCCACGCCGCCCGGGAACTCCGCGAAATCGCGCGGGCCGTACGCCAGCGCCATGGCCCGGTGCTCGGAATCGTCGTTGATCCCCTCGTCGAGCCAGGATTCCTCGAACTCGTTGGAGCCGACCATTCCGTACCAGTACTGGTGTCCGAACTCGTGGATCGTGATTACCTCGATCAGGCGCACGTTCGAGAACGGCCAGCGGCCCAGGAAGGCGTTCGCTGCGCCGCCCGTGATGAAGGTCGGATACTCCATGCCGCTGGACCCGAGCGCGTCGTCGGGCGGATCGACCACCGTCAGCGTCTCGTAGGGATACGCTCCGTACCAGAGGCCGTAGAAGGCGATCGCGGCCTTCGTGGACCGGACGTAGCGTTCGCGCGCCCACTCGTGGCCGGGCTGCAGCAGGAGACGGACGGCCACGGGCCGGAGCGCGATCTGCGATTCGCTCAGGCCGAGCTCCGCGGCCGCCCGGGAGCCCCATCCGGCGGGGACGTCGCGCTCCGGCTCGAAGCGGAACTCCGTCACCTGCCAACGGGGGTCCGCCGTCCAGGCGAAGTCGTGGACGTCGCTCTGGACGTACCGGTACGTGGTTCGATTCCCGGCTCGTGTCTCGGCGACGCGGCGGCCCGTCGCGCCGACCACGAACCGCGACGGCACGGTCAGGGACACGTCGAAGCTCCCGAAGTCGGCGTAGAACTCCGAGTCCGCGTGGAAGGCGTGGCAGTTCCAGCCGCCAGTCCGGCGCTCCCGCACCCCCGCGGGCTCGTACACGCCGATCTTGGGAAACCACTGGCCTACGAGGAAGTAGTCGCGCACGAACCCGGTGCGCGCGAAGATCCTCGGCAGCTTCGCGTGGAACGCGATCTCGAGCGCGATCTGGCCGTGGGGAGGCACGGGGCGGGGGAGGGGCACGGAGAGGACCGTCTCGTCGCCCGGGTCGTTGCCGTCGGGCTGGACGAATCGGGACCCGGACTTCAGCTCGCGGCCCTCGGAGGTGATGGAGGAGACGTCGATCCAGCCCCAATCGTCGGGCTTTCGGCCCGCCTCGTCGCCCCGCACCTGAACTCCCGACTCCCGCATGAACGTCGTGCGGTTGTTCTTGAACGCGTTCAGATAGAGGTGAAACCGAAGCTCCGACACTGTGTCTCCGGAGGGATTTCGCCAGAGCAGGCGCTCCCGTCCGTCCAGCATCTTCTTTCCGGGGTCGAGAGTGACCTGGATCCCGTACTCGACGACGGGGGGGGAGACCGGTGTCGCCGCGGAAAGCGCCCCGCCAGAAAAAGCCGTGAGGCTCGCGGCCGAGAGCGCGGCCGTCCCGAGCTTCTTCCAGGCAGTTCCCATAAAGTGGCGGTGAATGCTGTGCCGCGGCGCCGGTTTGAGTCAATAGAATTCGGGGGATCCGAATGCCGATTGCCTTTCTGACCGGTGGCACCGGATTCGTCGGCGGCCACGTCGCGAAGACGCTGTGCGCGGAGGGCTGGACCGTCCGTGTGCTGGCGCGGGACGCGGCGCGCGCGCGGGGAGTGCTGCTGTCCGGCCTGCCCATCGAGGTCGTCGCGGGCGACCTCTCCGAGAACGCGGCGCTGGCGAAGGCGGCCTCGGGAGTCGACGCGATCGTGCACGCCGCCGGACTCGTCAAGGCCCGCACGCTGGAGGACTATCGCGAGGTCAATCAGCGGGGAACGCAGCGTCTCGTGGCCGCCGCTTCGGAGTCCGCTCCCGGGGCGATCTTCGTGCACCTCTCGAGCCAGGCGGCCGCGGGGCCGGCGATCGGCGGACGTCCGGTCACGGAGAGCGATCCGCCGCGTCCTGTGTCCTGGTACGGGGTCTCCAAGCGGGAGGGCGAGATCGCCGTGACCGAGTCCTGGCCCGGGCCCTGGATCATCCTGCGGCCCGGAGTGATCTTCGGCCCGGGCGACCGGGGCGTCTTCCTCTACTTTCGAATGGCGGCCTCCGGATGGATCCCGCTGCCCGCCGGGGAGGCGCGCGTGGAGATCATGGGGGCGGAGCAGGCGGCCCTCGCGATCGCGCGCGCGGCCTCGCGCCGGGACCTGGCGGGGCGGACGGGATTTCTCTGCGACCCGGAGCCCGTGCGCCTGGGGGATCTGGCAGCCATGATCGCCGCTCTGCCTCGGCGCCGCGCCCGCGTGATCCCGATTCCCGACGCTGCCGTCCGCCTCCTGGGTCGGGTCGAGTCGTGGCGGGAGACGATCACCGGCCGATCCCGGCCGTTCAACGCGGACAAGGCGCGGGAGATCCTGTCCGGCGACTGGCTCTGCGACGGTGCCCCCATGCGAGAGGCCCTCCTCCTTCCCCCGCCCCGGCCCCTCCCCGAGAGGCTGCGCGCCGCCTGGGACTGGTATCTTCAGGCCGGATGGCTCCCGGGCGCAGCTTTGTAAAATTTGCTAAGATTCGCCCGCCGGCCAAACCACAGGCGGGAGGGGAGACATGAGCAAGGTCGCCCGAGTGACCAGGGCGGACGCGGCGGGATCCGCTCCGTTCTTCGAAAAATGCTACCGGTACGAGGACGCAGCCCGTGTCCGTCAGACCGGGTTTTACTCGTTTTTCCGCGTGATCGAGTCCGCCCAGGATCCCGAGGTCTTCATCGACGGCCGGAGCCTGATCATGCTTGGGTCCAACAACTACCTCGGGCTGACCAACGACGCGCGCGTCAAGGAGGCGGCCATCGCGGCGATCCGGAAATACGGATCGGGCTGCGCCGGCAGCCGTTTCCTGAACGGAACCCTGGACCTCCATGTCCGCCTCGAGGAGCGCCTGGCGGAGTTCATGCGGCAGGAAGCCGCGATCACGTTCTCGACGGGATTCCAGGTGAACCTCGGCGCGATCGCCTGCCTCGTCGCCAAGGGCGACACCGTCTACCTCGACAAGCAGGATCACGCGTGCATCATCGACGGGGCCCGGCTCTCGTTCGGAAACGTCAAGAAATACAAGCACAACGACCCCTCGGATCTGCGCCGCCAGATGCGCAACGACAGCGAGGCCAAGGGGAGGCTCGTGGTCCTGGACGGCGTCTTCTCGATGGAGGGCGACATCGCGCTACTGCCGGAGATCGTCTCCGTGGCGCGCGAGTTCGCAGCGGGCGTTATGGTCGACGACGCCCACGGCATCGGCGTCCTCGGGAGGACGGGGCGCGGCACGGCCGAGCATTTCGACCTCGAGCGCGACGTCGACCTGATCATGGGCACCTTTTCCAAGTCGATGGCCTCCGTCGGCGGCTTCATCGCCGGCAACTCGACCGTCATCGACTACATCAAGCATCGCGCTCGGACGCTGATCTTCTCGGCCGCCCCGCCGCCGGCGTCGGCCGCGGCCGCGCTCGCTACGATCGAGATCATGGATCGCGAGCCCCAGCGCCGCGAGCGGCTCTGGGAGAACACGCGCTTCTTCTCGGAGGGGCTGCGCTCGCTCGGGCTCGATACCGGCGACTCCGGCACTCCGGTCGTTCCGGTCGTGGTCGGGGAGGACCTGACCGCGCTGAGGATGGTCCACCGACTCCAGGAGGAGGGCGTCTTCGTGAACTGCGTCCTCTCCCCGGCCACGCCTCCCGGGCGGGCGCTGATCCGCACCTCGCTCATGGCGACGCACAGCCGGGAGCAGCTCGCTCGGGCGCTCGACGCGTTCGAGAAGGTGGGCCGAGAAGTCGGCCTCGTGCGCACGGGCGGCGTCTGAGGCGACCGGGACGCGCGGCGGAGGACCGGTGACAGGGGCTCCGGAGCCCGCGCTCATCCGGCGCATCGGCCGGAGCCGGGCCGAGCTCTCGCATTTCTTCGACGTCGCCGACCGGATCTACGCCGGCGATCCGAACTGGGTCGCGCCCCTGCGCTCGGACGTCGCGAAGGTCTTCCAGGACGAGAATCCGTTCTTCCGCCACGGCGAGATTCAGCTGTTCCTGGCGAATCGCGGCTTGAAGACCGTCGGCCGGATCGCCGCAATCCTCGACCGCAACCACAACGCGTTCCACGGAGAGAAGGCCGCGTTCTTCGGTTTCTTCGAGTCGGAGGACGACCCGGAAACTGCCGGCAAGCTCCTGGAGGCGGCCGCGGTCTGGGGCCGCGAACGCAAGATGACGGTGCTGCGCGGCCCGACCAACCCCACGCTCAACGATGAGGCGGGTCTGCTGGTGGAGGGCTTCGACTCGCCGCCCGTCCTCATGATGACGTACAACCCGCGCTCGTACGCGGCCCTCATCGAGGGGCAGGGCTTTCGGAAGGCCAAGGACCTGCTCGCCTACTGGTTCCCCCTCGAAGAGAAGCCGCTGGAGCGCCTCTCTCGTGTCGCGGAGCGCTTCCGAAAGCGGGAGCCCGACATCGTCGTCCGCAACGTCTCGAAGGGCGGGCTCGCGGTCGACCTCGCGAAGATTCGCGAGGTGTACAACGCAGCGTGGGAGAAGAACTGGGGCTTCGTGCCGATGACGTCCGAGGAGATGGATTTCATGGCCAAGCGCCTGAAGCCGCTGCTCGTCGAGGAGCTCCTGTGGCTCGCCGAGGCGCGCCGGAGCGACGGCACGCTCGAGCCGATCGGCTTCATGCTCATGCTTCCGGACTACAACCTCGCGATCGCTCCAACCCGGGGGCGGCTCCTGCCCTTCGGCTGGCTCAAGTTCTTGATCGCGTCTCGAAGCATCCGAACCGTCCGTGTCCTCACCTTGGGGATCCGCAAGGAGTACCGGCTGCGCGGCATCCAATCGATCATGATGGCCGACTCGCTCCGTTACCTGCTCGGGAAGGGCTACACGGGAGCCGAGGTGTCGTGGCTGCTCGAGGACAACGAGCTGATAATCGGCGCCGTGAAGCTCTGGGGCGGGAAGCTCTACAAGACGTACCGGATCTACGAGAAGAGCCTCTAGCCCCCCCCCGGAGCGGTTTCTGCGACCACGATGCGATCGTAGATCCAATCCCCGAGGGGCACGGCGGCGAAGGCGAGAACCATTCCCGCGATCACGTCGACCGCGTAGTGGTACCGGCAATACACGGTCGAGAAGATCAGCCCCGTCGCGAGCGGCAAAAGGTACCAGAACACGTCTCGAGCCCTCCGCCACGCGACCAGCAGGACGGCCACCGAGATCATCGTGTGTCCGGAGGGAAAGACGTCGAACTTCGTCTTCTCCAGACTGTTGATCGTGTCGTTGATGGCGCGAGCCACCGGGGTCGTCACGAGCGAGATCGTGTATTGCGAGGCCTGGGTGAAGCGCGGGCCGAGCGCGGGGATGGCGAAGTAGCCCGCGTATGAGACGTAGTAGACGACCATGAGTGTGAAGATGAACCGCCGCGCCGCGGCGCGATCCCGGACCCACAGGACGAGCCCGAGGCTGAGCGCGATGAAGTAGTAGCTCGCGTAGAACGTGTAGAAGAGGTCGCTCAGGAGCGGGCGGACGAGGCGCTGCATCCAGATGGTCACGTCCACCCCGAAGAGTGCCCGGTCGGCGGCGATCAGCAGATCGTCCCGGGGGCCTCCGCGCAGCGCCTCGATCAGCGGCTCGAGGGTGTTGAAGAGGATGGGGAGGAAGGCCGCGGGGTAAAAGTCCACGAGCAGGACCACGGAAGCCGGGAGGCGGTCGAGTCGCCGGGAGAGCGCCGTCATCACGCACAGCGCGACGGCCAGCGCGGCGTAGCCGAGGAGCATCGCCGAAAGGTGCGCGAGACGCCCGTGCAGGATCAGCGCCAGCAGCGTGAGGACGGCGAGCGCCACGAAGTGGATCACCTCGGTCGGGCGGATGCGCACGCACCTTTTATACCCGCTGCCGATCCAGAAGTCACCGCCGCCCGTCGGATAGAATCGCGCGGATGACAACGCGGGCCTTCGGGTCGGCCTGTGCCGTGTTCGCGGTGGCCGCCTGGGCGGGAGCGTCGGAGCCTCTCGTCGTGGCCGGTCGGATCGACACGCCCATCCATCCCGCTTCGGCGAACTATCTGGCGGCGGTCCTCGCGCAGGCCGCGAAGGAACACGCGGAGCTGGTCGTCCTGACGCTCTCGACTCCGGGCGGCCTCCTCGCCTCGACGCGCGAGATGAGCTCCGCGATCCTGCTCTCGAAGGTACCCGTCGCGACGTTCGTATCCCCCTCGGGGGCCCAGGCCGCGTCCGCCGGCTTCTTCCTGCTGCTGTCCGGAGACGTCGCGGCCATGTCGCCCGGGACGAACACGGGCGCCGCGCACCCTGTCGGCGGCGAGGGCCAGGATCTTCCTCAGAAGATGAACGAAAAGGTGGAGCAGGACGCGCGAGCCTTCGTCCGGACGCTCGCCCGCCAGCGGGGGCGCAATGTCGAGAAGGCGGAGGCCGCGGTCGAGAAGAGCCTGTCGTACACGGAGACCGAGGCCCGGGACGGCGGGCTCGTCGAGCTCATCGCCCGCGATGTCCCGGATCTCGTGTCCCGCCTCGACGGCCGCAAGCTGTCCCGGGTCGGCGGCGGCGAGGCGACCCTCCACCTGCGCGGCTTCCGGATCGAGGAGCGGCCGATGGGCCGGATGGAACGCCTCCTCGGGGTCGTGTCCCACCCCAACGTCGCCTACGTCCTGTTCCTCGTGGGCCTCGTCGGCCTGTACTTCGAGCTCTCGACGCCGGGAGCGGTCCTGCCCGGGGTCGCCGGCGGCATCGCACTGCTGCTCGCCCTGTATGCGTTCTCGGTGCTGCCCGTGAACCTGGCCGGCGTCGCCTTGATCCTCTTCGGGATCCTCCTCTTCGTGGCGGAGATCAAGGTCGCGAGCCATGGCGTCCTGTCCGTCGGGGGCGCGATTGCGCTGGTCGCGGGATCGCTGCTTCTCTTCTCGGGGAAGGGCGACGTCGCGGGCTATCGCGTGGATCTCGCCATCATCGTGCCGGGGCTCGCGATGGCGCTCGCCATCGTCGGGCTCCTCACGTGGAAGACGATCCAGCTGCGGCGGACGCCGGCGCGGACGGGATTGTCCGCGATGGTGGGGGAGTCGGCGCGGATCGTCCGCGGGTTCGGGCTCGAAACCGGCGGAACCGTCCAGGCGCGGGGCGAGTACTGGAACGCGGTCGGCTCCTCGGGCCTCGAGGCCGGCGAGACCGTGCGCATCGCGAGGATCGCCGACGGGGTCCTGTACGTCGAACGGAGGAACGGATGACCGAGCTCTTTTCTCTCCCGGGATTTCTCGTGGCCGTGTTCATCGGGCTGCTGTTTCTGTTCAAGTGGATCAACGTGTTGAACGAGTACGAGCGCGGCGTCACGTTCTGGCTGGGCCGCCTCGGGAAGCGCCCCAAGGGTCCGGGGCTCGTTCTGATCTTCTGGCCGTTCGAGCGGATGGTGCGCATGTCGCTCCGGACGGTCGTTCACGACGTTCCGCCCCAGGACATCATCACGCGCGACAACGTCTCCGTGAAGGTCAACGCGGTCGTGTACTTCCGGGTGGTAGAGCCCGAGAAGGCGGTCGTCCAGGTCGAGAACTACCTCTACGCGACCTCGCAGCTCGCCCAGACGACGCTGCGCAGCGTGTTGGGGCAGGCGCTGATGGACGAGCTGCTCTCGGAGCGGGAGAAGCTCAACGTGGATCTCCAGAAGGTGATCGACGAGCACACACAGCCCTGGGGCATCAAGGTGTCGCTGGTCGAGGTCAAGCAGGTGGACCTGCCGCCCGAGATGCAGCGCGCGATGGCCAAGCAGGCGGAGGCCGAGCGCGAGAAGCGGGCCAAGATCATCCATGCACAGGGGGAGCTCGAAGCCGCCACGGCGCTCTCGGAGGCGGCGCAGATCATCGACAAGCAGCCGGCCACCCTGCAGCTGCGCTACCTTCAAACCCTGACCGAGATTGCCAACGAGAAGAACTCGACGATCGTGTTTCCGCTGCCGATCGACCTCATCCAGATGTTCCTGAAACGCGACAAGAGCTAGCAGGCTAGACTTTCCGACGTGGACGAGCCGCGCACGCACTACCAGATCTCCGTCACCGCGCGGCAGGCCGTCGGCCTGTTCGTGGGCCTGCTTCTGTCGCTCGGCCTCGCGTTCTTCTTCGGCCTGATGGCGGGCTTGTCCGGTTCGGGGCGGGCCCGCGCCGCGGCCGCGCGGACTCCGCCGCCGGTCTCCATGGCCTCCTCCGAGACCCTACCCCCGATCGAGACCGCCGTCCCGATCGCCTCCGCGCGCGTCGCAGCGGGAGATTCCCGGGACGCGGGAGCGCCGTCCTCCGCGGCGGAGCCCACGGTGCCGCCCGTCGTCCAGACCTTCGAGGACGGCAACGCCGATGACACGGCCGCTCCTCCGCGAGCCGTCGCCACCCCCGCCGGAAGACCGGCGGCCGCGCCGCGGTCCCCCGCGCCCTCCGGTCACGTATGGGTTCAGGTGGCGTCCGTCTCGAGCCGGAGCGAAGCCGACGCCATGGCGGCCCGCCTGACGCGGCGCGGGTATCGCTCGCAGCTGGTCGTTGATTCCTCCGCGAAGGGGCGCATACGAGTCCGCGTCGGCCCGTTCCGAACCACGGAGGACGCCCGCCGGATCGCGGAGAAGCTTCGCCGGCAGGAGAAGATCAAGAGCCCCTGGGTGGTCACCGAGGCGAAATGAGCGCTCCCGCCGTCGCCCGCGCCCCGGAGTGGATTCGGCAGCGGAAGCTCCGCCTCTCGGACCTGCACGGCGTCCGAAGCGTGATGCGCGCCAACGCGCTCCACACCGTCTGCGAGGAAGCGCGCTGCCCGAACCGGGGCGAGTGCTTCTCCCGCGGCACCGCCACGTTCCTCCTTCTCGGGGACGTGTGCACCCGCGCGTGCGGGTTCTGCGACATTGCCAACGGCGTCCCCGCTGCGGTGGACCCGTTGGAGCCGTGGCGCGTGCGCGACGCCACGCGGCAGATGGGCCTCCGATTCGTCGTGCTCACATCCGTGGATCGGGACGACCTGGCCGACGGCGGCGCCGCGCACTTCGCGGGGACGATCCGCGCGCTTCGCTCGCTCGAGCCGGTGCCCGGGATCGAGGTGTTGACTCCGGACTTTCGAGGACGGATCGAGTCGCTCGAGACGGTTCTCGCCGCGTCGCCGGACGTCTTCAACCACAACGTCGAGACGGTCCCCCGCCTCTACACGCGCGTCCGGAGGGGCGCGCGGCTGGAACGCTCGCTCGGCCTCCTCGCGGCGGCGCGGCGACTTGCTCCGGCGCTGACGACCAAGTCCGGGCTGATGCTGGGCCTGGGAGAGCGGGAGGATGAGGTCCTCGCGCTGCTCGGGAATCTGCGCGAGTCGGGCGTGGACATAGTGACCATCGGGCAGTACCTGCGTCCCTCCCTCGAGAATCTGCCCGTCTCGGAGTACGTGCCCCCGGAGGTCTTCGACCGGTACCGCGAGCTCGGCGAGAAGCTCGGTTTCCGGCACGTGTTCGCCGGCCCGTTCGTGCGCTCCTCGTACCGCGCGGAGGAAGCCCTGGCGGCCTCCGCACGGACGTGACGCCCGAGTCTCGCCCGCGGGAGCCGGCGAAGAATGGACCCCCGCGGGAGCCGGCGAGGAATGGACCGGGGACGAGCCGCTGGGCGTCGCCCGCTGCGGGCGCCGTGTCCGGGGTCCTGTTCGCGCTCGCTTTCCCGCCCATCGAGTGGGTGGTGCTCCTGCCGCTCGCCCTCGTGCCCTGGATCGTCGCGCTGCGGTCGGAGGAGAGCCGGGCGCGGGCCCTCCTGTCGGGGGTGTTCTTCGGCATGGCGTTCTGGTGCGCCTCGATTCCCTGGATCGTCTACGTCGTGACCCACTACGGGGGCCAGAGCGCAGGGCTCGGGGCCGCGAGCCTCGTCATCCTCGCGGGGATCCTGTCGGAGTGGCCGGCCCTCGTGGCGTGGGGAGTCGTCGCCGGCACAGCGCCGGGCTCCGCCCGCCGGGCGGCTCTCTTCCCGCTGCTCTGGATGGCCTCCGAGCACGCGCGCTCCTTCGTATACGGAGGGTTCCCCTGGAATCTGACGGGGCACGCGCTCTACCGGCACCCCCTGTGGACCCAGTCCGCCTCGATCGCGGGCGTGTTCGGGCTCGCGGGACTCACGGCGGCGATCTCGGCGTGCCTCGCGCAGGCGATCGGGGCGCGCCGCCTCCGCCCGCTCCTGGGGGCGGCGCTTCTCGTGTTCGCGGCCGGCGCGTGGGGTGCGAGCCGCCTCGCTTCGACGCCGGGCGGGCAGGAGCTGCCGGTGACGCTGCTGCAGCCCAATCGGACCGAGGAGATGCGGTCCACCCCGGAGGGCGCGCGGGAGACCTATCGATCGGTCATCGCGCAGGCGCAGCGGGCGGCGGACGACCTGCCGGTCCTGATCGTGATCCCCGAGTCGGCGCTCCCGGCCTTCTGGGACCGCAGCCTCGCGATGCGCCAGGACCTCGCAACGATCGCCGGCCAGGGCCCGATGATCCTGTTCAACGACGTCCAGGAGGACGCCGACGGTCGCGCCTTCAACGTCGCGCGGCTCCTCACCCGCCGCGGCATCGCGGGCCTCTCGTACCGGAAGGTGCATCTCGTTCCCTTCGGAGAGTACGTGCCGCTCCCGCGAGTCTTCTTCTTCGTCCGCCAGATCTCCCGCGAGATCGGGGAATTCGCAGCGGCGCAGGAACCGGTGCTTCTCCGCGCCGACCCATTCGTGATCGGCGTCGGGATCTGCTACGAGATCATCTATCCCTCGCTCGCGCGGCTCGAGGTGGCCGGGGGCGCGAACCTCCTGGCGACGATCTCGAACGACTCGTGGTACGGGCGAGCGGGGGCGCAGGAGCAGCACTTCGCCGGGGCGGTTCTCCGCTCCGTCGAGAACGAGCGGTATCTGGTGCGCGCCGCGATCACGGGGATCTCGGGGATCGTCGACGAGCGCGGACGGATCCGAGCCGAGGCCGGACCGGATCGAAAGGCCACGCTCTCGGGGAGCGTGCGCCTGCAGTCGGGCCTCACCGCCTGGACACGCTGGGGTTTCTGGATCCCCCGCCTCGCGGACGTCCTCGCCGCCGGCGTGCTACTCTTCGGCCTCGCCCGGCTCGCGCGCCCGCCGTCCCGGCGGGATACCGAAAGCCGAGAGCGGACAGCGGACAGAACCCTCACATGACCGAACGCGACGATCTGATCTCCTCCCTCGCGACCGCCTCGGAGCGCCTCGCGGCGCTTCGGGGCTATCTTTGATCTCGACGCCGCGCGGAGCGCGCTCTCGGATCTGAGGGAAAAGGCCGCGGCGCCGGACTTCTGGTCGCGTCCGGAAGAGGCGCAGGAAGTCCTCCGCGGGAGCCGCGGCTTCGAGAAGCGGCTGTCGACCGCGGAACGCATCGACGAGCTGCGCGGCGAGCTCGACACACTGGCCGAGCTGCTGCGCGAGGGCGAGCCCGCCGAGGGGGAGGCGCGGGAGGCCCTCAAGGCCTCGACCGTCTTCGCCGACGAGCTCGAGCTCGCGGTAAAGATGAACGCGCCCGAGGACGTCCGCAACGCGTGGCTTTCCATCCACGCGGGCGCCGGCGGGACCGAGTCGCAGGACTGGGCCCAGATGCTCCTACGCATGTACATGCGGTTCGCGGAGGCCCGCGGCTGGAAGGTGGAGCTGATCGAGCGCCAGGACGGCGAGGAGGCGGGACTGAAGAGCGCCACGCTCCACGTCGTGGCGGATCACGCGTACGGCTACCTGAAGCGGGAGATGGGCGTGCACCGCCTGGTCCGAATCTCGCCCTTCGACGCGGCAGAGCGTCGGCACACCTCCTTCGCGTCGGTCTTCGTGGCCCCCGAGATCGACGAGGACATCGCGATCGACGTGGCCGACAAGGACCTGCGCGTGGACACGTACCGTTCGAGCGGTGCGGGCGGCCAGCACGTGAACGTCACGGATTCGGCCGTGCGCATTACCCACCTGCCGACGGGAATCGTCGTGACCTGCCAGAACGAGCGCAGCCAGGGCCGCAACCGGGAGATGGCGATGCGCGTGCTTCGCGCGCGGCTTTACCAGCGCGCCCTGGACGAGCGCCGCGCCGAGGAAGACAAGCTCGTAGGGGAGAAGAAGTCGATCGAGTGGGGGAGCCAGATCCGGTCGTACGTGCTCCATCCCTACCGCATGGTCAAGGACCACCGGACTGGCTACGAGACCGGCGATACCGACCGCGTGCTGGACGGCGGGCTGGCGCCGTTCATCGAAGCCTCCCTCAAGGCCGCGGCGGACGGAGGGCGTTCCCGCTCCGATGCCGAGTAGGGCGAGGCCCGAGGCTCCGGTCCCCTGGATCGACGAGTTGCGGACGCGTCTGGCCGGCCGCCGCTCGCCTCCGGCGGAGATGCCCGAGGGGTCCCGCCGGGCCGCCGTCCTCGTTCCGCTCTTCGTGCGCGACGGCGGGCTGTGGGTCCTCTTCACCCGGCGGACCGACACCCTCGAGCACCATGGGGGCCAGATCGCGTTCCCTGGGGGCGCGGAGGAGGAGTCCGACGACTCCCTTCTGGCGACCGCGTTGAGGGAGACGCGGGAGGAGATCGGCGTCGCCGAGGACGCGGTCGTGCCGCTCGGCGCGCTCTCGCCGCTCGTAACCGTAACCGACTTCTACGTGACGCCGTTCGTCGGGGCCATCCCGCACCCCTATCCGTTTCAGCCGGCGGAGTCCGAGATCGCCGAGCTCATCGAGGCGCCGATCGTCTCCCTTGCGGATCCCGCCATTCTCGAGGAGCGGCTGCTCCCCGGCCGGGAGGAGCCCACGCCCTTCTACCGCTTTGGCTCACACGTCATCTGGGGCGCGACGGCCCGCATGCTCCGCGAGCTCCTGGACGCCCTTCGGTGACGGCGACCAGGCCATCTCTCCGGCCTCCACCCGGAGGGGCATCCGGTTCCGGGGTGGCGGCATCGGGCAGGTCGAGTACGGCGTGAAGACGCACCGCGGGTTGTAGGCGCGGTTGAAGTCGATGACAGTCTGGCCGTCCACGGGCGGGCGCACGTAGACGAAGCGTCCCCCGCCGTAGGTCTCGCTCCCGTTGGTGGCGTCGCCGAAGATGACCCAGTAGTCCCGCTCGCCCCTCTCGAGGATCGCGTCCAGCCGATGCTCCCGAGCCGGTTCTCGCCCTCTTCGAGCCAGCGGAGGCCAATGACCGATAGCCAGCCGTCGGCCGCGGTCAGTTTCGCGAGCCGGCGGCGCCGCCAGGTCTCGGTCTCCGCGACGAATGCGGAAGAGTTCGAACTCACCGCCGGCGCGCCCCCGCAGACCTAGGAGGCAGCCTTCTCCAGCGCGGCGAGCTCGGAGACCCGCGCGAGGTTCGCCTTCGCGGCCTCGAAGCCGGCGTCCAGGGAGAGCGCCTTGCCGAACGCCTCCGCCGCCGGGCCGTAGTTGCCGCGCTGCGCCCGGATGACTCCGAGGTTGTTCCAGAGTGCGGGCGACTGCGTATTGCTTTCGATCGCGCGGGTCAGCGCCGCCTCGGCCTCGGGCAGCCGTCCGGACGCGGAGAGCACCGCGCCGAGCCCCGTCGCCGACTCTTCGCTCAAGGGATCGAGCGTCAGCGCGGTCGAAAAGGCGACGGCCGCCTCGTCCGGCCTCTTCTCCTCGGCGCGGACCTGGCCGAGGGTGGTCCAGGCGGTCGTCGCGTTGGGAAGGAGGCGCGCGGTCTCGCTCAACTCGCGGTCGGCCTCCTTCAGCATCCCCTTCTTGCGGAACGCCCGACCCAGGTTCTCGTGGTAGATGGCGCGGGACGGATCGAGGCGCACCGCCTCGATCAGCTCCTCGAGCGCCCGGTCGAGCTCCTCGGACCGGAAGAGAAACACTCCGAAGTCGTTGCGCGCCTCGGCGGAAGCGGGATCGATCTCGATCGACCGGCCGAAAGCGATCCGCGCCGCGCTTCGGTCGCCGAGCGCGCTCATCGAGCGCCCGAGCCCTCGCGCCGCGGCGACGCCGCTCGGATTGAGCTCGAGGGCCCGGCGATAGTGGCTCGCCGCGGTGTTCCACTTCTTCTGCTGCTCGGCGACCCGGCCGAGGCCGAGCTCGGCTCGGGCGTTGCCCGACTCGAGGACCACGGCGGCCGTGAACTCCCGCTCCGCGTCCGCCTCCTGGCCCGCGAGCAGCGCGGCCTCTCCGGCCAGGCGATGGGCCTCGGCGCTCCTGGGATCGGCCTCCGAGGCCTGCCGCGCGTAGGAGGCGGCCACGCGAAAGTCTCCGGAGGCAAGGGCGCGCTCGGCCGAGTCGATCAGAGGCCCGAGAGCGGGAGCGCCTCCCCCCGCCGGGACGGAGCCCGCGTCGGTCGAACCGCCGATCGCGGTCGAGCTCACCAGGCCCTTCTCCAGATCGGAAGCCTTCCGACGCGCCGCGTCGGCGTCGGCGGCGTGGCCGAGTCGGTCGTGCGCGTCGGCGAGGATCCGGAACACCTCGGGATCGCTCGAGCTCGACGCGCGCTTGAGGTCGTACAGGGCGTCCTCGGCCTTCCCGTCGGCGAGCTTGGCCTTCGCGGACCGCTTCAGCTCCTCGAGATCGACCGGGGGAACCCGAGTCCCGGCCACCTCGGCGCGCACGGTGCTGGCGAGGTTGGCGAAGTCCGGGCTGTAGAAGTCGGGGATGACCTGGAGATCGGGGCGCGCCGTCAGCGCCGCCTTGAGTTGCTCGCGGGCGCTCTTGGAGTTCCCCGCGATGTAGTAGGCCCATCCGCTCTGAAGGTGCAGGTCGGCGGCGCGGTCGGCGGCGAGCCCCGGAGCCTCGGCGGCGCGCGCGTACTTGTCCCCGGCGTCCTTGAAGCGGCCCGAGTCGAACGCGCGCTTGGCCTCGGCTTCGGTCTTGTCGGAGTCCTGGGCCCCGGCCGAGCCGGTGCAGAGCAGGATCGTCAACAGCGCGGCGTGGATTCGTCTCATGGATTTCCTCCCGGAGCTGCCCCGGTCGGGGGCGGCGGACTCCACGTTTTCTCGGCGCCTCCCGTCAGCTGGATCTTCTCGGTCACGGGAGCGGTGCCTTCTCGCGAGAGCGTCAGGTTGTACGAGCCGGGGGGGAGCTTCACGGGCGAGGCGTCGGGCAGGTTCCCGCGGTACTTGCCGTCGACCAGAAGCCGCGCTCCCGCCCACTCCGGGGCGCGAACGACCAGCATCGAAACGGGGAATTGGTAGTGGACCCGGTTGTCCGATTTCGCGCTGACCTGGATCGTGCGTTCGTGCGGCGGATATCCACGAGCCTCGAACCGGACGGTGTGTTCTCCCTCCTCGAGCGGCAGCGTTCGGGCCGGAATCGAGGGGCCGATGGACTTTCCGTCCACCGACAGCGTGGCGACGGGGACCGAGGAGAACTGCACGCGATACTTCCGGGCGGCCGCCGGCTTCTCGGCTGACGCGACGGGAGGCGGCTCGACCGGAGGCGCCGCCTCGGCGACGGCCGCGGGTGCGGTGGGCAGCGGCACCGCGGTCGGAGCGGGGCCGGCGGAGGAGCCGGCCGCCGGCTCGCCATGGCCCATCCGGGGCTCAGGGAACTCGAGCGCCGGCGTCGGCAGGGACGCCACGGGCGCCGAGGGCGGCTTCGGCGCCTCGCGGGCGCCGCGGCGGGTGACCACGTACGCTCCGACGGCCGCCGCGACCGCAACGACGATCCCAGCCACCAGCATCATCCGACTCCTCGACGCGTCGGGTGCCGTCTCGGAAGTGCGGCGGGCGGCGGCAGCGGGCTCGTCGGGCATCGTGTCCGCCAGCGGGTCGCGGAAGTTCACCAGCTCGAGCGGCCGGGCGCCCGACATCGATGCGGACACCGGTGTCGCATCCGACGGTGCGGGCTGCCGGGCGAGGGCGCCGGACGGCGGAGTGATGTGGGCCGGCGCGACACCGCTCGCCGGAGTCGCGAGGGTCGTGTCGAGATCCTCCGCCTCCCGCGGACGAACCGTCTGCGCCACCTCGGACTGCGCGTAGAGCCCCGAGGCTCCGGTGAGCTCCCGGTACACCGAGTGCAGGTCCCGGCGGAAGGCTTCCATCGTGGGATACCGGTCCGCGGGGATCTTGGAGAGCGCGCGATTGATCACCGAGACCAGGGCGGGAGGCACGTCCTGCACGAGGTTCTCGATGGGTTCCGGCGTGTCGTTGAGGATCTTGTAGAGGACCGTCGAGAGATGCTCGCCCCGAAACGGCTTTCGGTAGGTCAGGAACTCGTAGGACAAAACGCCGATGGCGAAGATATCCGTGCGCCGGTCGATGGGTTCGCCTCGGATCTGCTCGGGCGCGAGATACGCCGAGGTACCGAGCGTGATCCCCGTCTGCGTCAGATTGGATTCGGACTCGAGGGACTTCGCGATGCCGAAGTCCATGACTTTCACGGCTCCGTCCTCGAGGACCCGGATGTTCGCGGGCTTGACATCGCGGTGGACAATGCTCGCGTTGTGCGCGTAGGCGAGACCGTCCGAGATCGCCATCAAGATCTCGACCTTCCGAGAGACGGGAATGGCATCGCCGCGCTTGATCTTCTTGTCGAGGTCCTCGCCTGTCAGGAACTCCTGGACGATGTAGGGAATCCCGTTCTCGACGCCGAAGTCGTAGATCGTCGTGATGTTGCGGTGGTGGAGATTCCCGGCCAGCTCCGCCTCCCGGAAGAAGCGGTGCTTGATCTCTTCGTCGTTGACCTGGCAGGTCTTGATCGCGACGAATCGCTTGATGAAGGGATCCCGGCCGCGATAAACGGCCCCGAAGCCGCCCACGCCGATCTGCTCGGAGACTTCGTATTTTCCGATTTTTTCGAGCATCCGCCTGTCAACCCGCCTAAGTGTAAACGAACCGCGGTGCGACGGAAACCTTTGGGCGCGAGGCGGTTCCGGTGGATACACTGAGGGGCGTGACACGTGCGGCGGGCTGGGTGCTTCTCGCGGTCCTCCTCGGTCTCTCCGGGGCCGGCTGCCGGAGGACCGCGCCGCGCCGGCTCGACGCCGTGCGCGCGCTCAAGGCGAGCGTCCAGCTCCAGTTCCATCCCCCCGCCGACGGCCTGTTGACGGACGCGATGCTCGACTCGTATCTGAAGGTCCGTCGGCAGGCCCGGAGCCAGACGGAGGGGGAGGCCCTGCGCGCCACAGGGACGGACTCGGTCGCGTACGCCTGGACGCGCGCGCGCGTTCTGGAGGCGATGCTCGCGCTGGAGTCGGAGCGTGTGTCGGCCGCGGCGGGGGAGTCCTTCGCCCGCGCTGAGGCGGTCGCGCGCGAGGCCCGGCGGAGCGCGCGGGACCCGAAGGTCATCGCGCGGCTCGACTCCGAGATCACCGCGCTCGAGCGCGAGCGCGCGGGGCTGCGCAAGGGCGATGCCTTCGCCCCGGTGGTGCTCCGGAACGCGTCGCGGGTGGGGGCGCGCCGCGCCGAGATCGAGCAGGCCGGGCCGTGACCGCGATCGCCGACTTCCTGGAGGCGGAGATCGCCAGCGGTTCCTTTCCCGGAGCGGCCGCGCTCGTGGGATCGCCCGACGAAGTGCTGGAGCTGGAAACGGCGGGGTTCGCCGTGGTGGAGCCGGAGCGGCGGGAGGTCACTGCCGATACCCTCTTCGACCTCGCCAGCCTCACGAAGCCGTTGGGCCTCGGCGCCGTATGCGCCGCCGCCAGCTCCGCGCTGCCGCTCACCGCCTCCCCGGGCCGGTTCCTACCGGAGTGGAAGCAGACCCGATTCGAGGGCATCACCCTGGAGCACCTGGCCACGCACACGTCGGGCCTGCCCGCGTGGTATCCGCTCTACGTCCGGGGAGAGGGGGCGGCGGCTTATCGGCGCACGCTCCCCGAGATGGAGCCGGAGGCGGCGCCGGGCGAACGGGTGATCTACAGCGACCTGAACTTCCTCCTCCTGACGGAGATCGCGGAGGCCTCCCTGGCGAGCCCCCTCGATCGACTCTTCGGGGATCTGGTCGCGGCGCCCGCGGCGAGCGGGGCGCGATTCCTTCCGCCTCGCGGGGCGCCGACGGCCGCCACGGAGCGCGGCGATCGCACCGAGCGGGTGATGACGCAAGCGCGCGGTCTGACGTATCCCCGGTTTCGGGACGGCGTCGTCTGGGGCGAGGTCCACGACGGCAACGCGTTCCGGCGGGGCGGAGTGGCGGGCAGCGCGGGCCTCTTTGGCACGGCGCGGGACGTCTGGAGCCTGGCCCGCCGGTGGCTCGAGCCGGGGTGGATCGATCGGACGTCCGACAAGACGCCGTCGCTGGGGGAGGCCCGCGGTCTCGCCTGGCAGGGGGCGCGAGGCGCCGGCTCCGCGATTCCCGGGATGTCGCCGCGATCCTTCGGGCACACGGGCTTCCCGGGCACGTCGGTGTGGGTGGATCCGGACGCCGCGAGGATCGCCGTCCTCTTGACCAATCGCATCCACCCCGAGGTGCGCGAGATCGCCTTCAACAAGGTCCGGCAGCGCTTTCACGCCGCCGTCTGGGACGCGGCGGGCTGAGATAAACTGCGTGGCTTCCATGGCGCAGACGGCTTCGACCATCGTCATCCTCGACGGCGCGCGCACTCCGATGGCGGAGTACAACGGGGCGTTCGCGGACGTCTCGGCGATCGACCTCGGCGTGCACGCGGCGCGCGAGGCGCTCCAGCGCAGCGGCGTCGAACCGGCGGAGATCGATCACGTCATCTTCGGCAACGCCCTGCAGACGTCCGGCGACGCGATCTACGGAGCGCGGCACGTCGGCCTGAAGGCGGGTGTTCCGAAGGAGGTCCCGGCGCTGACGGTCAACCGGCTGTGCGGTTCCGGCTTCGAGTCGATCGTCCAGGGCGCGCACCGCATCTTACTCGGCGAAGCGAAAACGGTGCTCTCCGGCGGGATGGAGAACATGTCGCAGGCCCCGCACGTCATCCGGGGCGCGCGACGGGGGCTGCGGTTGGGGCAGGGGCAGCTCGAGGACTCCCTCATGGTCGCGCTTCTCGACTCCTACTGCGGCCTCTACATGGCGCAGACGTCGGATCGAGTGGCCGCCAAGTACGGCATCTCGCGGGCCGAACAGGACGCCTACGCGCTCTCCTCGCAGCGCCGCGCGGCCCAGGCGTGGTCGGCCTGCCGGATCTCGGAGGAGGTCGTCCCCGTGGAGGTCAAGTCGGGCCGCAAGACCGTGCGGGTCGAGCGGGACGATCACATGCGGCCCGATTCCACTCTCGAGGCGCTCGCCGGCCTGCCTCCCTCGTTCGGCAAGGACGGGTCGGTCACCGCGGGCAACGCGTCCGGGATCGTGGACGGCGCCGCCGCCGTCGTCGTGACATCGGCCGAAGGGGCGAAGGCGAGAGGGCGCGCTCCGCTCGGAACGCTCGTTTCCTGGGCGGTCGTCGGAGTCGAGCCGGAGCTCATGGGGCTGGGGCCGGCGCCCGCCGCCCGCGCCGCGCTCGCACGGGGGGGGCTCTCCGTGGACGACATCGGGCTCTGGGAGATCAACGAGGCCTTCGCGGGCCAGATCCTGGGAGTCGTCCGCGAGCTCGGGCTCGACGAGGAGAAGTTGAACGTCAACGGCGGGGCGATTGCGCTCGGCCATCCGCTCGCGGCCACCGGAACGCGCCTCACCCTGACGCTGCTCAAGGAGATGCGGCGCCGCGGGGTGCGCTACGGGCTGGCGGGGGCCTGCATCGGGGGCGGGCAGGGAATCGCCCTCGTGCTCGAGTCTTCCGGTTAGCGGTCAGGACGTCCTCGATGGCGGAGATGACCTGGACGGAACGTATCCTGGATTTTCCCGTGCGCTCCGCCGCAGTTGAGGACTTCCTGCGCGACCTGCGCGCGAAGGGCACCGGGGACCTGAACGCCGTCCTGTGCACGTTGAACGAGGGGCGGTTGTGTCGCGAGGCGACGGCCTACTGGATCGGGAACGGTTGGATCGTGCTGGCGCCGAACTCGCCGATCGTGGCGCTGGCGGGACCGCGATTCGATCGCGGCCTGAGGCTGCGCGATTTCTGCGGGGACGTCGATGGAGCCGCCGAGGAGCTGGAGGTCGCGTTCTCCGCGGAGAGCGCCGGGGAGACGAACGATGACGATTCGTAGGGTCGGCGTCCTCGGGGCCGGGCTGATGGGCTCCGGAATCGCCGAGGTGTGCGCCCGGGCCGGATACGACACGATCGTGCGCGAGGTGGACGACGCCCTCGTGAAGAAGGGCATCGCCCGCATCGAGGCCTCCCTGTCGAAGGCGGTGGAACGGGGCAAGCTCCCGCCCGCCGAGCAGAGCGCGACTCGGAGGAGGATCTCCTCGACCACGCGCCTGGAGGACCTAGCCGACTGCGACCTGGTCCTCGAGGCCATCGTCGAGAACCTGGACGTCAAGAAGGAAACCTATCGGGCGCTCGATCGGATCTGCGCGCCCGAGGCGATCTTCTGCTCGAACACGTCCTCCCTGACGATCATCGAGATGTCGGCCGCCACGGAGCGGCCGGACCGTTTCGCGGGACTCCACTTCTTCAACCCCGTTCCCGTCATGAAGCTCGTTGAGGTCGTGCGCACGATCGCGACGTCCGACGAGACCGCCAACGCCGTCTTCGACTTCGCCAGGTCCCTGGGGAAGGAGCCCATCCGAACGCACGACAACTCGGGATTCATCGTCAACCGACTCCTGGTGCCGTATCTCCTGGACGCGGTGCGCGCCCTCGAGGAGGGAGTCGGCACGCGCGAGGACATCGACAAGGGCATGGAGCTCGGCTGCGGCCATCCCATGGGGCCTCTCAAGCTGCTGGACTTCGTCGGGCTCGACACGACGTACGCGATCGCCGAGATCATGTTCGCCGAGTACCGCGAGAAGCGTTTCGCGCCCCCGCCGCTCCTGAAACGGATGGTGCTGGCGGGGCGCTACGGCAAGAAGTCCGGGCGCGGGTTCTACGAGTACGGAGGTTAGCCGATGGGGGATCTCATCCGCGCGGAGGACCAGGACTCGATTCGCATTCTCACGGTCTCGCGGCCCGAGAAGCTCAATGCCCTGAACGCCTCCGTGCTGGAGGACCTGGGGGCCGCCATCGCCGCGGCGGAGTCGAGCCCGGATCTGCGCTGCCTCATCGTCACGGGCGCGGGCGAGAAGGCGTTCATCGCGGGAGCCGACATCGGCGAGCTCGCGACGCTCTCGCCGCTCGAGGGGCGCGAGCACGCCCGGAGGGGACAGGCGCTCTTCGACCGCATCGCGAACCTCCCGGTTCCCACGATCGCCGCGATCAACGGCTTCGCCTACGGGGGAGGGCTCGAGCTTGCGATGGCCTGCAGCCTGCGCGTGGCCTCGGACAACGCCCGGATGGGACTGCCCGAGACCTCGCTCGGAATTCTGCCCGGATACGGCGGCACGCAGCGCCTCGCCCGGCTCGTGGGTCGGGCGCGCGCGCTGGAGCTCGTCCTGACAGCCGAGAAGGGGTTGACGGCGGCGGAGGCCGAGCGCATCGGGCTGGTCAACCGGGTCGTCCCCGCGGGAGGGGCCCTGAACGGAGCGCTCGAGTTGGCCCGCAGGATCGCCGCTAACGGCCCTGTCGCCTGCCGGTACGCCATGGAGGCGATCGGCCGGGGGCTCGAGATGCCCCTGGCGGAGGGCCAGTTGCTCGAGGCGACGCTCTTCGGGCTCTGCGCCGCGACCTCCGACACGCGGGAGGGGATGAGCGCCTTCCTGGAGAAGCGCCCCGCGCGCTTCACCGGCCGCTAGCGCCGGCCCGTCCCCCCTTCTCTCGTCGGACTCTTGCGCGCGGCGAGCGCTCGGTGCTAGCGTGGCACAGGCCCTCCAAGGAATCAGGAAATGTAGGTGGCTTACGCCCGTTGAGCTCATCGGCGCCTGTGTTTTCTGCGCTGCGATGCTATTCGGTGGCGGTCCGCCGCCGCGCGCCGGACTCGGAGTCGACCTCGGCGTCTCCTACGCGACGCTCTCGCGCCGGCAGGACCTGATCCCGGGGCGCTTCGACACCTCCGACGTCACCGCCAAGCTCGCCGTCGTGGGAATCGGGCAGGCGAGGCTATCCCCGGAGAATCTCGGCGCGGGCACTCCCGAACGAGAATGGAGAATCCATCTCGCGGTCGGGCCGTCACACGACGAGGTACTCCGAAAGGTCTCGAACGAGGAGCCGGTAACGGCGAGCGGCACGGGCCGCTACCTCGGCTTCGCGGCGCTCGGACGGCTCCCGATCGGACCGCGGGATTCCGTCGAGCTCGGGTTCGAGCGGCGGGACGAGGACGCGACGGACCTCTTCATCCTCGGGAAGCGCACCTTCGACGGGAGTCGCTCGGGCGTCTCGCGGCGTCTCGATCTCGGAGGCGGCTGGAGGCACCGGTGGCATGGCCTCGAGGCGGCGGCGGGACTCCGATGGGGAAGCCTCACCGGCGGGAACGAGACGGGGGAGACGCTCTATCGCGCACACGGGGGACTGCTGGGCGGCGCGGCGGAGGTCCGCCTGCGGGTGGGGCGCCTCGGCAGCTTCCTGCGGGCCGAGCGGATGTCAGGAAGCCTGAACGTTCGCGAGAGAAGCGTGTCCGCGTCGGTGGACCGCGATCGCTCGAGGGATGCGGTGCTCCAGACGGGCAGCGCGGGACTGAGCTACTCGTGGCCCCGCACCGATCTCGCGCTGTCCCTGTCGTCGGATCGTCAGAGGCTCCCCTTCGTGTCTCTCGCGGTTCTCGGGACCGAGGCCTCCGCCTTCGACCGCGGTCTACATCCGGAGTCCGACGTCCGCGAGGTCTTCTGGAACGTCGTGCTCCGCCGCTCCTTCACGCCGGCTTTGCGCGCGCTCGCGCAGATTCGCCTCGGCTACGGGACCGAGACGGTCACGCTGAGCGACCCCTCCGGCGGGTCGTCGCCCATGATCCTGAATATCCGCCGCCGCGGGACCTTCGGCGCCGGTCTGAGCGGTCAGCTCGGTTCTCCCGCGGTCGTCTTCTACGTCGGCGTCGAGGTCGCGTTGGGCCGGCCGGCCGATGGCGGTTGAGCGGAACACGAGCGTGCCGCGCGCGGGCCGGCACGCGCGGCGGAGCGATTGCGCCACCCGTAGGCCCATGTTAGGTTGCCGCCTGCGTCGCCCCCCGAGATCATAGGAGAGCAGAGCACGCATGGGCTACGACCTGGTGAACGCCTGCATCTTCTGCGCGGGACTCCTCCTGGGGAACCAGCTCGTCCCGCGCGACGGGCTGCAGGGGGACGTCGGCTTCGCGTACGCGACGCTGGCCCGGCGATACGACGTCACGTCGGAGCGCGTAGATGGCTCGGACGCGACGCCCAAGTTCATCCTCGCGGGTCTCGGGAACTCGTGGCCGGCGCAGGACGGGCTGGGGGCCGGCACGCCTGCCTCGGAGTGGAGGGGAACCGTCGCCTTCGCGCCGTCGCACGAGGAGCAGGAGCGCAAGGAGCTCCCCGACCTCGAGCGGATCGTGTCGACGGGAACGGGCCGCTTCGAGAACTTCGCGTTCGTGACGCGCTTCGCGCTGGGCGCTCGCGACTCCGTCGAGATCGCGGGGGGACAACGCGCCTACAAATCCACGGACATCATCAACATCGGGGGCGGCAACTCGGAGTTCACCGAGGCCCGGTCCGCGTCCGCGTCGCGCATCGACATCCTGGCCGGCTGGCGCCACCGCTGGAAGGGGCTCGAGGGCGAGGCGGCCATTCGATGGGTCAAGCCGTCCAGCTACAACTCGACCGCGAACGCATTCCATCAGGCGAGCGGGGCGTTTCTCGGGTGGGAGGCGGAGGCGCGTTGGCGGAGCGGTCCGTGGTCCGCGCTGCTCCACGGGGAGCGGATGAGCGGCTCGCTCGACGTCCACCGGGAGAGCGCCCCGATATTCGCTGACCGCGATGCGAGCCTCCCGGCTTCCCTCGAGGCGCTGCGCTTCGGCCTCGGTTACACGTGGCCGCGAAGCGAGCTCTTCGTGTCGGCGACGTACGATCGCCAGCACCTGCCCTTCGTCTCGCTCGCCGTCCTCGGCACCGAGACGGTCGCCTTCGATTCGGGGTTCGACCCGGATTCGCTCAACAAGCAGGTCTTCGGCGACGTCGCATTCCGGTACGCGTTCTCGCCCGCGATCCGCGCGCGGGTGTCCGTGCGCATGGGGTGGGGACACGAGACCGTGACGCTGACCGACTCGGCCGGCGTGCTTCCGACGCAGACGCTCAAGGTGCTTCGCCGCGGGATCTTTGGCGGCAGTCTTTCGAACCAGTTCGGCTCGCCCGAGGTGACGTTCTTCGTCGGCGCCGACTTCGCGATCGGGACTCCGCGGTAGGAAACAGCGCTACGGGCGCGGTTGATCTGGCGCCGGTCCGGGACTAGACTGAACCTGGGAAGACAAAGCGTTTGCACCCTCCGGACTCCGACCTGATCTACGACTGGAATCGAGCGGGAGGGGCGGTCTTCCCCTCCCGCGGAAGCGTTGAGCTCGACGACGAGACTCTGCGGGACGGCCTCCAGTCCCCGTCGGTTAAGAGCCCCTCGATCGACCAGAAGATCCAGATCCTGCACCTGATGGAGTCGCTCGGGATCGACTCCGCGGACATCGGGCTGCCCGGCGCCGGTCCCCACGTCGTCGAGACGGTGACCCGCCTGGCCCAGGAGATGGTCCGCTCGAAGATGCGGATCCGCCCCAACTGCGCCGCCCGAACCGTGGCGGCAGACATCCAGCCGATCATCGAGATCTCGCAGCGGGTCGGCATCCCGATCGAAGTCTCATGCTTCATCGGATCCTCTCCCATCCGCCAGTACGCCGAGGACTGGGATTTCGATCGGATGCTCCGGATGTCCGAGGAGGCCGTCTCCCTCGCGGTTCGCGCCGGCCTCCCCGTCATGTACGTGACGGAGGACACGACCCGCGCGCAGCCGGAGACGATCCGTCGGATGTACACGACCGCCATGCGAGCGGGGGCCTTGCGCGTGTGCGTGTGCGACACCGTCGGCCACGCCACCCCCAACGGAGTGCGCAACGTGGTCCGGTTCGTGTCGGACCTGGCGGCCGAGATCAATCCCGACGTGAAGGTGGACTGGCACGGGCACCAGGACCGCGGCCTGGGCGTCACGAACGCGCTCTGGGCCCTGGAGGCCGGCGCCCATCGCGTGCACGCGTGCGCGCTCGGGATCGGAGAGCGCGTCGGCAACACCCCGATGGACCAGCTCCTCGTCAACCTCCAGCTCCTGGGCTGGATCGACCGCGACCTGACCCGGTTGAGCGACTACTGCGTCGCCGTCTCGGATGCGACGGGGGTGCGGATTCCCGACAACTACCCGATCGTGGGAAGGGACGCCTTCCGCACGGGCACCGGCGTCCATGCCGCGGCGATCATCAAGGCGCGGAAGAAGAGCGACGAGTGGCTCTCCGATCGCGTCTACTCCGGAGTCCCGGCGAGCATGGTCGGGCGGCACCAGGTCATCGAGGTCGGACCGATGAGTGGGCTCTCCAACGTCCAGTGCTGGCTGGAGGATCGCGGCATGGATCCGCGCGCGGAGTTGGTCGAGGCGATCTTCCGGCTTGCGAAGGAGAGCGACCGCGTCCTGCTCGACGAGGAGATCCAGGAGATCGTCACGCGTTTCGCGCCGGCCGCCGCGGGACGGGCCTAGCGGCGCCGCGCCGCTCGGGATCGGTGGCGACGCGAAAGGCGGCGAGCCAGCGAGCGGGGTCGCGGTTCCTCGATCGCGAGCTGCCCACCTATCTCGACCATCTCTCCGTCGAGCGCGGCCTCTCGAGCGCCAGCGTGGCGGCGTACCGGGGCGACCTCGAGGCGTTCGGCCGGTTCCTGCTCGGCCGCCGGCTGGAGGCGGCGAAGGTCGAACGCTCGGATCTCGGCCGCTACCTGACGGGCGCGCGGGCCCGGGGCCTCTCGGCGCGCTCGGCCTCGAGAGCCCTCTCCGCGGTCCGCGGCTTCTACGGATTCGCGGCCGCCCACCTCGGTTTCGCGGAGGACCCCACGGCGGACGTCTCCAATCCGAAGCTCGGCCTTTCGCTGCCGAAGGGCCGCGCCGAGGCGGAGGTCGAGGCCCTGCTCGAGGCCCCCGATGTCGCCACCCCGCTCGGCCTGCGCGACCGGGCCATGCTCGAGCTGCTCTACGCGTCCGGGCTGCGCGTGTCCGAGGTCGTCGGCCTCCCGTGGGACGCGATCGATCTGGAGGCGGGGATCCTGCGCGTGACGGGGAAGGGCGGAAAGCAGAGGCTGGTGCCCTTCGGCCGGTCCGCGTCGCGTTGGGTGTCGCGCTACCTGGAATCCGCGCGTCCCGCGCTCGACCGGAAGCGCTCGGCGCACCTCTTTCTCTCCGCGCGCGCGGGCCCGATGACGCGCCAGCGGTTCTGGCAGCTCATCGAGGGCTACGGGCGCAAGGCCGGCATCGCCGGCCGCCTGACCCCGCACTCGTTGCGCCACTCCTTCGCGACCCACCTCCTGGACCACGGGGCGGACCTGCGGGCGCTTCAAATGATGCTGGGCCACGCGGACATCGCCACGACCCAGATCTACACGAAGGTCTCGCGGTCCCGGCTGCGCAAGGTCTACGACGAGTTCCACCCCCGGGCGCGCCGGAGCGGGCGGGGGAAAATCAAGGGATGAGCTCCCCCGGGCGGGGAATGCGGCCTCCCGCGGGGATGTTCCAGAGGCCACATGCGCCGTTCCTTCCTCGCCGGAGCCCTGCTCGCCGCGCTCTCCCTCGGCCGTGCCCCGCGCGCCGGGGCGGAGCTGATCGTGTTCGAGGACGGGCGGGTGGTCAAGGCCGCGGGGTACCGGCTTCTGCCGGACGAGCTCGAAGTCGAGCTCCCGGGAGGCGGCAGCTATCGCGTGGCGCTGTCCCGCATCGATCGCATCGTGGACGACGAGGTCGTGATCGACGCCGTGCGCGTCGAGGGGGATGCGATCCTGCCGAGCCGGGACTTCGATCTCTCGTATCACCCGGCCCGGAAGCCCCTCTTCCACACGGCCTTCGACGCGGTGATCGACAGCGCGGCCCGGAGGGAGAACATCGACGCGTCGTTCGTGTCGGCCTTGATCCGCGCCGAGTCGAACTTCGAGCCGCGGGCGATATCCCGAAAGGGCGCTCGCGGCCTGATGCAGCTGATGCCGGCGACGGCGCGGCGGTTGAACGTGCGCCGGCCCTTCGATCCTGCGGCCAACGTCTCGGGAGGGGTTCGCTATCTGCGGGAGCTCGTCGACCGATTCGGCCCGCGCCCGGACCTCGTGCTGGCCGCGTACAACGCGGGCGAAGGGGCCGTCGACTCCTACGGAGGCGTACCTCCGTATCGCGAGACGATCGCCTACGTCAGCCGCATCCTGGGCTGGTGGCAGCCCGCGGCGGTCGAGGGAGCGCCGCCGCCGAGCGACTCCGAACCGCCGCTCGCTAGCCGAAACTAGCTCAGCGCTCCGGCTCCGCCGTCTCGACCGAGCGGACGAAGATCGTGTCCCCCTCCGCCCTTCCACGGATGCGCACCCGGCGGCGCCCCGCGAAGGGCGCCGGCGCCTCCTGGTCGTCGAGCTGGTAGAACTTCCGGGTGGACCCGTCCACGAAGCCGTAGGTCGCGCCCTTCGCGACGCAGGTGAGAGTGCACTCCCGGTCGTCCTTTCCCATGCCGCCCTTCGCAATCATCGGAGCGTGGTTCGCCCCGCATTCGGTGTCGGTCACGAAGCCAATGAAGACGGAATCGCGGTCGGCTCCGCCGACGATTCCCGACGCCGCGGCGAGCAGCGCGGTGATGGGGAGGAGCCGGGCGGACTCGATAGGATGCGTTCATGAACTGGCAAAGAGTATCCCTCCTCGCGCTCTTCTCGGCGCTGCTCGCCCTTCCCGCCTCGGCGTCGGCCGTTCCGCCGGACTTCGACGCCGCCGCCGCCGAGGCGCTGCGACTGCTGCAGGAGTACATCCGGATCGACACGACGAACCCGCCCGGGCGCGAGCGGCTCGCCGCCGACTTCTTCCACGAGATCTTTCAGCGCGAGGGGATCGAGAATCGGATCTACGACCTGGGTTCGGGGCGGGCCAACATCCTGGCCCGGCTGCCCGGCTCGGGCGCCCGGCGTCCGATCCTTCTCCTCAACCACATGGACGTCGTGCCGGCCGAGCCGTCGCGATGGACGGTGCCTCCCTTCTCCGGGGCGGTCCGCGACGGCTTCGTGTGGGGCCGCGGGGCGACCGACATGAAGGGAACGGCGATCTGCCAGCTGCTCACCCTTCTGATCCTCAAGCGCGCGGGAGTGGCGCTCGACCGGGACGTGCTGTTCCTGGGCACCGCCGACGAGGAGGAGGGGACCGTCAACGGCGTGCAGGCGATGGTGGATGGCCACCGCGGCGACCTGCGGCAGGCCGAGTTCGTCCTGACCGAGGGCAATACGCTCGGGGTCGAGGAGGGCCGGACCGTGTCGTGGGACGTGGACGTCACGGAGAAATCCGCGCTGTGGCTCCGCGCGGTCGCGAGCGGCAAGGCCGGGCACGCCTCGATTCCCGAGCCCGACGGCGCCGTCCCGCGGCTCATTCGGAGCCTCTCGCGCATTCTCGCGTGGGAGACGCCGGTGCGTCTCATTCCCGCCGTCGAGGAGTATTTTCGCCAGCTCGCGCCGCGCGAGAGCGGGACCCTGCGCAGGGCACTCTCCGATCCCCGCGCCGCGCTCGCGACCCCGGAAGGGATGCGCGAGCTCCTCTCCGACTCGTTCCGCAACGCCTGCCTCCGGGCCACGATCTCGATCACGGGCCTCAAGGGCAGCGAGAAGATCAACGTCATCCCGGGCGAGGCGTCCGCGTCCCTGGACTGCCGCCTCCTTCCCGGCGACGATCCCGAGGAATTCCTGGAGGAGCTCGAGCGAATCGCCGACGACTCGGGCGTGCGCTTCGAGGTCCACGGCGGCATGGAGCGCGCGACGGAGTCCTCGATCGACACCGATCTGTTTCGCGCGATCGTGAAGACGCGGGACCGCCTCGAGCCGGGCGTGCCCGTCCTGACACCGCCCCTGACCTCCTCGACCGACGCGACCCGACTGCGGCAGATCGGGATGGTCGTCTACGGGTTCGAGCCCTTCCACCTCTCGGACGACGACGACCGGAGCCACGGCGACGATGAGAGGCTCTCGATCGCCAACATCCGGTTCGGCCTGGAGGTCACTTACTCCGTCGTCTCGGAGGTGGCGTCGCGGGAGGCGCCGCTCCAGTGAGACGCCTCGCGGCAGCCGCCGCTCCGTCGAGCCGCCGGCCGAGCCGCTCGATCTGCTCCCGAGCGGCCGGGGCGTTCCCCGCGATCAGGGCCTCGCGGATCGCGGGCAGCGTCTCCGCCCGATAGGACGGCAGGGGCGCGTAGATGAGGTGGCGGAACCAGGGCCGGGCGGGCAGCCCTCCGTCGTCGCACACGGACCGCTCGAGCGAGAGGAGCCACTCGTTCGCGGCCGAGAGATCCGGAGCCGGAGAGGAGGCGGCACGCAGCCGGGCCTGGATTGCACTCTGCGCCGATTCGGCCGCGGCGCTCCACGCCACGGCCTTCCGCCCGAGCGCGGCGATCTCGCGCGCGAGGCCGCCGGCCCCCGGCAGCTCCGACAGGCTCTCGGCGTAGCGCGCTACCTGGCGGCCGTACTCCGCGGCGTCGAAGGGAATCGCGTCGGCGTTGGCGAAGCGCAGCGCCAGGAGTCCGGCGTACCGCGCCATCCCCGCGTGGTATCGGAAGCCCGGATCTCCCTGCGTCGCCATCCACTCGTACGTGTCGTAGACGGAGTGATAGACGCCGTAGGGCCCGTCGAAGACGAGGTCCGTGGACGCCACCCCGAGGTGGTTGAAGAAGACCGTGTAGTCGGATCCGCTGCCGAGGATCGCGACCGGAAGTTCCTCGTGCCCGCCCGCCGAGGTCGCGTAGCTCTGGACGCCGATGAAACCGGCCCCCTCGCGCCACGCGTCCGCCAGGCTGCGGTCCGGCTTCCCCGGGTCCGGAAGGTCGCGGGCCACGCCCCGGATCGCCTCGAAGAGCAGGGGAGACGCCGAGGGGGAGAACCGGCGGCCGTGCGTGGCCTCGTCGACGTTGATGCAGACGACGGCGTTTCGGGCGAGGTCGACGGCGTTTTCCTCGCCCCACTCCGTCGAGCCCGTCAGCGTGTACTCCTCCGCGTCCCACGCGGCGATGACGATCGTGCGGCGCGGCCTCCAGCCCTCGGATGCGAGCCGCCCGAGCGCGCGTCCGAGCGCGAGCATCGTGGCCGTTCCCGAGGACGGGTCCACGGCGCCGTAGACCCAGGCGTCGTAGTGGTTGGAGAGAAGGACTTCCCGGCGGGGCTCGTCGGTGCCGCGGAGCGTCGCGATGACGTTCTGGATCGGGCGCCGCTCGCGGGTGTTCTCGATCTTCAGGTGGAGCTTCACGGGGCCGGGCCCCACGTGGAACGCCTCCGTCATCGCGAGCCCCTGCCAGGAGGAGTCGGGCACGCCGGGCCCGCGCAGGCGCTTCAGGATCTCCGCGGCGTCCCGCGCCGACAAAGGCATCATCGGCATCTTCGGCAGGATCTCGGAGTCGGCGGGGCGGATGCGCTTCATGCCCGCCCGCGACGGCCAGCCCGGCGTCAGGGGATCGCCGGGCACGATGAAGTCGTAGACGTTGGCGCCCCGCTGGAAATGCGACGGGGGGCCCCACGAGCCAGACGGATAGACCTCGCCCTGGAACCAGCCGTCGTCGATCGGGTCGGAGTAGACGAGCACCGCGAGGACGCCGCGCTTCTCGGCCTCGAGCGACTTCCCGCCGCGGTAGCCCCCGAAGTAGCGGGCGAGCGCGATCTTTCCACGCACGTCGACTCCCATCGCCGCCAGGCGGTCGTAGTCCTCCGCGCTTCCGCGGTTGACGTACACGACGTCGGCGACGACCTCGGCCGACGGCGCGTACGCGTTCCACGGGATCGAGGCCTCCGGGATCGCCGTGTCCGGGTCCGACGCGATCGGTTCCTCGCCGCGAGCGAGCGAGACCCCGGGCTCTCCGACGATCTCGAGCCGGGCGCTCCGGGGGTAGGACAGGAGGACGTCGTAACTCGGCGTCTCGACCTCGAAGCCGGCCTTTCGATACTCGGCCGCCAAAAACGCGGCGACCCGCGCGTTGCCCTCGGTGCCCGCGAGGTGGGGCGTGCGAGTCAGCTCCCGCAGGATCTCTCCGCACTCCTCGGGCCGCGGGATCGCGAGCAGGCGCGCCTCGTACTCCCGCTCCCACGCGCTGCGCGCCGTCGTGAATCCGGACAGGGGCGGAGGGGTCGAGGGAGGCGATGCTCCCGCGGCCAGTCCGAGAATGAGGGCGGCGGCCAGAGTCTTCATCGCGTGTCCTTCCGGGAACGCCGGCGCATTCCGAAATAGACGGGAAGCCCCGCGAGGAGGATCCCGATGCCCGCGAGCGTCTCGCGGGGCTGTTCCCGAACCGTGTTCACGGCGAGCAGGATCGAGGTGCCGATGAAGATCAGCGGGACCACGGGATATCCCCAGCACCGGTAAGGGCGCGCGAGATTCGGGCGCCGGCGCCGGTAGACGAGGAGCGCGACTCCCGTGGCCGCGTACGCCACGACGATCGCGAAGGTCGCGTACGTGTACAGCTGTTCGTAGCGGCCCGAGAGGCAGAGCAGCGACATCCACAGCGCCTGGATCCCGATGGCGAACGAGGGCGTGCGAAAGCGCGGATGGACACGCGTGAAGGCGCGGGGAAACATCCCGTCCCGGGCGAGGGCGTACACGATGCGGGGTCCGGCGAGCAGTCCGGCCGAGGCGCACCCCACGGCGGCCGCCGTGAGGGCGAGGGAGAGGACCACCTTCGATCCGGGGCCGAAGAGCCGCTCCGCGGCGAGCGCCGCCGGTTGCGCGACGTGCGCCATTTCCGCCGGGGGGATGACCCGCAGGAAGACCAGGTTGACGGCGACGTACAGCGCGGTGATGAGGCCCGTCCCGATGATCAGAGCGAGGGGGAGATTCCGTTCCGGCCGCGCGACCTCCCCGGCGACGGCCACGATGTCGCTCCATCCGTAGAAGCACCAGAACACGGCGATCATCGCGGTGCCGAACGCGGCCATCCCGATCGGCGGGCCCTTCGCCGCCGCCAGCGGGTGCGCCCCGGCGGGGCCCGCGGCAAGCCCCCCGAGCGCCAGCCACACGAGCGCCAGGACGATCAGGAG